>CAIRCU010000015.1 GCA_903877165.1 Methanobacteriota archaeon
CAAATCGTTTACAAACTCTATGGTTTAAACAATGAAGAAATTGCTGTTATTGAAGAAAGTATGAACGGGAAGTGATAGAATGACAGAGGACTATGATATTAAAATGGAATTGAAAGAACAATCAGAAGCATTGTTCAGAGAAAAATGTAATGATAATGACTACACCTACATGTATATCGAACAGAGCCAGATGACCTTTTCTTCAAAAATGTGGAAAGACCTTACTAAAAGACCTGATTATCTTTTAAGTTTACAAAGTATCGGTTCAGTGTTTGTTGATGTAAAGGCGAGAAGTGAAAAACTTTTCTTTGAAGATGCTTTTAAACAACTTAAGAAACAGCCACCCGCTGCATTTAGGATCGATCTCGAGGAACTTAAGAAGTTTAAAAATCTTCAAAATGAAACTTCTTTAAAAGTTTGGTTCGCTGTCACGCCATATACAGAAAAAACAGTAATCAACGAGGTCTATTTCTTCCCCGTTGATAAAGTTGATAAGTTTTGTCCGAATAAACATTTAGATGACCCTTCATGGAAATATGTTCAGATTCCTAAATCATGTTTTTCTGATTGTAGTAGACTAGCTCATAACAAATGTGCAAAATGCGATAAGAAATATTGTATGGAAATTGATAAATATATTGAACTATGGGAGAATAAACATAAATAATCCAATTTCTATATACAGATTTTAATTACTATTTCTTTGGATATCTATACCTTGGGAACATCAATTAAATTTCCTTGACGCAAGCAAGTAAGAAAGTGAAAGTAATTGAGACAGTTATTAGTATGAGGAATGTTAATAATGAAAAACCTTGTCTTGTTAAATTTTCTTGGTATGCTTTCGTTGCAGTTGAATAATTGGTCAATGCTGTTCCAGTTAATTCAAAAGTATGAGTTTCTACTGATGCATATAACGAACCGCCTAATATAGAAAACATTATTCCCACACCCTATCAATATATTCACTCCATTTTCCAAGAAAATTGGAGCTCTAGTATTTGTTATCTTTGGTATTCCTATTTCTCTTAGAAATAAAAATATTATAACAGCAATTGAACCAATTAAAATTAAAGCAAATTGGATAGATAATCTATCACAATAGATATAACTATAAAATACAATGCTAATGAAGAATAAAAAAAATGACAAATGCTATTACCCAAATAATGGGTTTGGTCAAATGTTTAACGACTTTTACCATATTAGCTAGAATATCTATGAATCCATCTTAAACTTTATTATTTTCCAAAAACTATGGTAAATTCTAATTCAATTTAGAACCAAGTTTACGTAAAATATTATGGGCTTCTTGCTCCAAACCTTCCCGAGCTAGAAGCATTACCTCTCCAAGCTCACCCAACTTGTATGATCCTCTTTCTACAGGTTGGGATACTATGTAGGCTTTCTTTAACTTCTTTAGGTGAAAACTTAAAACACTAGCATTCAACCCAAGTTCCTTACGCAGTACTTCAAAGGTTGCTTCTTTGTGGTCTTTAATGTACTGAGTGATTTCAGCACGATTCTTGTTTCCAATGACCTCTATCGCTTGACCGAGGATTTGGTATGCTTTCTCTTTGACCTCTTCTTGGGTTTCCGCTTTTGTTTTCGCTTTAGGCATTCAACGACTACCAGCCCTAATTGTCTCGCCAACTCTATGGCTAATTCTATTTCGTTTGCATTCATTTCTACTCACCACGGCCCTTGGCTTCCCCCATTCTGTGCGCATTTTTCTATTCCTCCATGCTAAGTCATCTACGTTTAACCTACATCTAATACGACTTTATATCATTTACGGTAGTGTACTGTGTATTGATGTAGAATCCAACTGTTTCTCTGTATGTTTCAATGTGGTTTTTATGAGAAAAATAAAGAATGAAGTATCATACTGTTTTGATTGATCCTCCTTGGAATGAAATTGGTGGAGGAAGAATTCATAGAGGAGCAGATAGGCATTATAACCTAATAAAAACTCCTGAAATAATCTCACTATGCCAAGAAGTCCTCAAAGATAGATTAGAAGAGAACTGCCACTGTTATCTCTGGGTGACAAATAATCATCCCCCCGATGGTTTAGAGACATTGGAGGCTCTTGGATTCCGTTATATTCCTAATCTAGTTTGGGTAAAGGATAGGTTTGGATTAGGACAATACTACCGAGGCAAGCATGAACTTCTCTTATTTGGAGTGAAAGGTGTTCTACCTTACAAAGACAAGACCCAAACAACCGTGATTCATGCAAAGAGGAGATTACATAGCCAGAAACCAGATGAACAGTATCAGAAGATAGAAGCAATATCATATCCACCGTATCTAGAATTATTTGCCAGGTATGAATGGCCGGGTTGGGATAATTGGGGGAATGAAATACAGAACATTGGTAAGCGAAAGAATCATAGCAAGAAATAGCTGTTTTCTATGGGAATCTTGCATCTTCTGGGTACTTTCTTTCTTGTGCGTGGTTTAGGTCACTTTTAGGCTATTATAAGAAATTATAAGGGAATTGGTTAGATTTCTAATTCTGCTAGTTTACTACGATATTTTTTTATACTTATAATGACACTTTTTAGCATGATATTATTTAACAAGGTCGAATAGAGATGGAGAATGATATCTATAAAATGACTGGAAGGAAAATATTAGAAAAATTGTATAGAGAAAAATGTTATATTGATCCAAAGACCGGGTATTATAGATTTAAAAATTCTGGAATATATGTCCATCGGTGGATAATGCAGAGAATGCTAGGACGAAGATTAAGACCAGACGAGGAAGTACATCATTTGAATGAGAATAAATTAGATAATCATCCCTCCAATCTTATTCTTCTTGACCATGACGAACATAACGATTGGCACCAGATCAACTTAGACAATAGTGATGTTTGGTAGGCAAACCCAAATTTCTGGTCTATAATATGGATAGATAACTAAGCAATATCTGGGAGATGCTTTTATTTCAAGGCTGGCTTAATGTCCTTAGGAGTGATTTAGAGGAGGACAGAATAAGTCTTATGGTCTCTCCAAGATATATACATAATATTGTTGGGTGTAGGCCGTAAGTCTTATTTCTGAGCTAATTTGATGGGGTCCTTTGCCAGCTCATCTGTAGATGGGGAATCCTTAGGAAATAGACTACAAAAAGAAGATTTTAGCGATGTTATCATTGGTTTACGACCTTCATTGGAGCTTTCCTCCAGCTCTAAATATAGCATCTATTAGAAGAGATTCTTCTTTCTTTAATCCATCCATGAATTTTTCATATCGTTCTATCTCTTCTTTATCTAATCTTGATCGAGCCTTGTTGAATAGGTTTTCCATAAGTTGAATTAGAGTTTGGGCAACTGCTAAATCTTTCTTTAATTGCTCAACATAAGTAATTCGATTAATCTCTTTCCTTACCATTTAGTCACTGTTTTCCGCGGTATTTTTAAAGTTTTTAAGTGATAATTCCCCTCGCTTTAGCATTGGGATGAATCGCCCGTAACCGTGCTATAAAACGCCTTTGGGCGTTTTCTTCCCCTGCTGGATAAGGAATTGAAATCATGTGACCCAAGAAAGGCCGAAGTACTATTCTTAATTTATCTAATCGCCGATCCCGCTCTGATTCACGGAGAACACGGCCTCGCCCTCGGGGAGATGCGGGGAGTCGATGAGCCGCGCGATCCGCTTGTTACCCTTGCTCTTCCGCAGGTACAGCCGGAACGTCGCGGTATGCCCCACGATATGGCCGCCGATAGGCCGCGTCGGGTCCCCGAAGAACGCGTCCGGTTTCGCCGCGACCTGGTTGGTGACGACGACCGCGCCGTTGTTGATGTCCCCCCATCTGAGGAGATCGTGCATGTGCCTGTTGAGCTTCTGCTGACGGTCCGCTAGCGCCCCGCGCCCCACGTACTCCGCACGGAACAGCGAGGTGAGCGAGTCGACGATGAGGAGCCGCGTGGGGAACTCCTTGGACAACTCCATGACCTTCTCCACCAGTAGCATCTGATGACTCGAATTATACGCGCGGGCCACGTGGATCCGCTGCAGGGCCTCCGCGGGGTCCATCTCCAGGCCCTCCGCCATCTGGGTGATCCGGTCCGGACGGAACGTGTTCTCCGTATCAATGAAGAAGACATGGCTGTCCAAGCCCCCTTTCTCCACAGGGAGCTGTACGTTGAGACACATTTGGAGCGCTATCTGCGTCTTCCCTGAGCCGAACTCGCCGAACAGCTCGGTGATCGACTGGGTTTCAAACCCTTTGCCACCCATCAGCTCATTGAAGGATTTCGACCCGGTGGTAATGGCCCCGATGCGTGCTCGACGCTCCAAGAGCGCCACCCCGGTCTCGAAGCCGCCGATGTCCGCTTGTTTGCGGGCCGCTTGGATGATCTTCGTGGCCGTGGCTTCCCCGATTTCTGCGACCTCAGCCAGTTCCTTTGGCGAGGAGACCGCGATGGTCATCATGTCAGAATACCCGGCTTCGATGAGCTTGTCCGAGATGGCGGGGCCGACGCCTGGTAAATCGCTTATCGTAGGCGCTGTAGACTTGTCTTTTCCCATGAACACTCCCAAGCAAGAGAGTAAGAACACCGCGTTTATAAACATGTGCTCGACGACTGAAAATATTCGCTTATAAGCTCCCAGAAGAACGATAGGACGAAGAACTCTCCTCCTGAACCGAAAGATTTAAATAAAAACACAGGAATAATGAGAGCTAAGGGATTGTTATGAATACAACAGGAAAAGCATTACTCAAGTATAGCATAGTCTTTGCAGTTGCTCTGGCATTCATGTTGCCAGCCGCTGCAATGGCACCAAAGGCTCCAGTCGCCAAGGCACCCCAAGGAATTCATGCCTTAGATCCCGAATGGATTGAACAAGCAACTGGATTTTCCACCCCGAGTCGCGGGATTAACTACGTCAGCGCGGTTGACGAAAACGTCGTCTGGGCAGCAGCCTACGACGGAACAGCTCCTACTGCCGCATGCAACGATTACACGATGACAACAAACGGCGGAACCACTTGGACTCCTGGAGCTGTCACCGGTGCGACGGGTCTGTCGTCCGCGATGATTTTCGCTCTTGACGCCAACACCGCTTGGGACTGTATGTACTACGTCGACGGCGGCACCCAAGGCATCTACAAGACCACCAACGGCGGAGCCACTTGGGCTCGCCAGACCACCGCGGTCTTCGACTCCAACTTAGGCGCCTTCCCTGACTGCATCCACTTCTTTGATGCAAACAACGGCTGGTGCATGGGAGACCCCACAAGCGGCTACTTTGAGATTTACACCACCACAGACGGTGGCACCACCTGGAACCGCGTGCCCTCTTCCGACATCGCAGCTCCCCTCTCTGGTGAGTGGGGCGTCGTCGGGTACTACAGCGCCATTGGCGACAACATCTGGTTCGGCACCGAACTAGGCCGCGTCTACCACTCCGCAGACCGCGGTTACACCTGGACCGCCGCACAGACTACCCTGGGCGCCTACACGAAACCCGTCTTCAAGGACGCGCTTAACGGACTGGCGATTGACCTGAACTCGGCAGCCACAGCAGAGCTCTCTGAGACCTCTGACGGAGGCGCAAACTGGGCAGCCGTCACCATGTCTGGCACCTGCTACGACAACGACCTCTGCTACATCCCCGGCACCACAAACACCTACTACAGCACGGGAGCAGCCTCAACGGGGTCCGGATCAGGAGCTTCCTACAGCGACGATGGCGGCCACACCTGGACTGATTTCGCAGACCAGGCCGGCGTACAGATGATGAACATGGGATTCGTCGCCAACAAGCTCGGATGGGCTGGCGCATTCAACACCGATGACGTCACCGGCGGCATCTGGAAGCACCTCGCACAGACGAACCCTGAGCCAACCTTAACCGTCAGCATCACTGGCGGCACGGGCTTTACGGTCAAGGTCTCGAATGTCGGCGATGGCGACGCGACCGGAGTCGCATTCACCGCTACTATCACAGGCGGCCTGTTCATGAAACAGCGCTCCTTCAGCGGCACCATTGGCCCACTCGCGAAGCAGACCTTCCAGTCGCAGACATTCACCGTCATGGGCATCGGCCTCGGCATCATCAAGAAGCCAGTCCCTGTCATTTCGGCCACCGCGACCTGCACCGAGGGAAAAACCGGTACAGCCTCAATCAACGCAAAGATATTCCTGTCGAAAGTGACTGTGGTTTAAACACCCACCACTTTCTTTCTTTTCTTTTTTTTCTACAAATCATGGGTGGATACTAACTCTTTTTACGAAAAAAGACAGCTACATAATGCGTTCAATCATCTCGAGAACAAAGCCACTGTCGTCGATGACGTAGCGTGCAATCCCGATTTTCTTGGCGAAGTTGCGCATCTTCTTGACAGAGAGATATCGCTCGAACGAAGAGCCCTTCTGGATGACGTTCAGTTCCAGCACACAGTCCGCCAGGCCCTCCATCTTCCGTTCGAAGAGCTCTCCGTGGATGCCCTTGGTCATGACGATGATTAACGCGCCTTTGTTCTTCAGGTTGTTCACCTTGGACGCGTACACCGTACGCAAGACTTCCTCCTGGTTATACTGGCTGAGGAAGAAATCCAAGGAGTTGATGATAATCTTCTGCTGCGGTTTGATGCTCTTGGCTTTATTGGAGAGCACCGCGAGGAAATCCTCATCACTCGTGACCGTGCTCGGCATCGCCGTCGACCCCAGCTCAATGAGCTCCTTAAGCTTCAGCTTGGAGCGCTGTTCGTAGATGCTCACCCGCTTCTGCTCGCCCTTCAGCACGTTCGAGTAGTACTTCTCTGAGATGTCGACGAACTCGATGTTCGGGGTCTGCCATTTGAACCGCTTCATCGTATCCAGGATCTCATCCTTGGTCTCCTCCGTAGTGATGTACGTGCTGTATCCCGTGGAGGCGATCTGCTTGACGAGAATCTCGGTGCTGCTGCCCGGGGCGCCGAGCATAAGTGTGGTGAACCCACTCGGCAGCCCTCCTTCTAAGAGACGGTCGAGTTTATCGATTCCCGTGCTGACGAACCCGTCCTTTTTTAAAGAGGAAGGCGGGTCACCGAATGATTCTCGAACCATTGTCTTAGGGCTGTTCATGACGTTTCATCACAGAATACGCGTCTTTCACCCGCTCCCGGGTGAGGCGATCAAGGCTTGAGGGATGAAGCTTGAAGATCAAGGCGCTTGGGTGTTCCTCTTCCAACGGTTGAGGGGAGACGACCAGTTCGCCATGGGGGAAGGCGCTGAGGAACAGTCCCCGCATCGTCCCGTACGTGAATAGGGACTCCAGCGGTTTCTCCTGTGGCAGACGGGAGAGCGGGTGTCGTCGTAGGAACGTTGCGACCATGTCGTGCTGACCGCCGGTGATCTCGAACGCATCGCCGAGCGGTAAGAGGAGCTGGGTGACTTCCGTGCACCATTGGTCCAAATCCCACTCCCGGGTCTTCTCCAGATAGGTATGGAAAATAGCGCGGCCGAACGCCTCGCCGGTCTGCAGAACCGTCTCGATGTTCTCATGGCAGGAATGGAATTTCTCCATAGCTGCAGCGAAGGCTGAATCGCGCCAGGTGAGCAGATGGTCTGAGGCGTCGACGGTCGACTCCCATTCAGGGAGCGGCCGTTTCATCGTGGTAACTGGCTCCTCCATCATTTTCACCTCTAGTCGATGAAGGAATCACGGAGCACGATGATCTTGTCGTTCATCTGGATGATCTTGTTGGAATCCATCTCCTCTTCGACAAGAATGGAGATGACATGGATGTTATCGGAACGCGCACGGTTCATGAGCAAGGTGATGAACTCGCGGATAATCGCCGGGTCGTTGTAGATCATCAAGGCGCTCAGTGAGTCGATGATGATGAACTTCTCGGTATCGCCTTTCAAACCGCGGAAGCTGTTGAGGAGTTCAAGGATGATGAACTCCAGCATCCCTGGGCTTTCGATGTAGATGCAGTTGTGGTGCTTGGTGCCGATGCCAGCGGCTCGGGAGATACAATCGATGAAATGGATGTTTTGGAACTGATCGATTTCCTTGTAGGATTTCTTGAGGTAATCGTAGCTTTTACTGACGGATACAAATGACCAGACGTCATGGGTGTTCTTGCACATGGATGCGAAGATCGCCTCCAGCAGGTCCGCATGTCGGTTCTCCGGGACTTGGATGCCGACGGAGAGGTTGACTCGGATCGCGGCTGTAACTCGCTCCCGTATGCCTTCGATGACTGCATCCGTCATAGCGCTACCTCTTCAAGAACGATTCAAATTCGCTGGATTTCAGCAGCGGCATCAGCTCGATGCCCCGCTGGCTGGAGATGTTCATGGAGAACTTCGTACGGGAGTGCGGCGTGCCTCGCATCTTGATGACCTGCAGGGTCCGGATGAGGTCGCCTTTCCGCTCCATATCCCCAAGGAAGAAGATACCATCAGAGATGAACTCCTCGATCTCATACTGGGAGAACTTGAAGGTCTGCGGAGGGACTTCCGACGTCAGCATCGTCGTGCAGTTCATCACTGCCAGTGACGTGCCGAGCTTGAAGATGAAATCCCGGATCATCTCCCGCGTCTGCAGCCTATAGCATAGTGCGGTGATCGAGTCCATGACAAGGCGTTTGACGTCCAGCTCGTCCGCGATGTCCTTAAGGATGTCCAGCAGCGCGCCCGCGTCCTCGACTGTGTACTTCTCCGCGTCCAGACCCAGGCGCTCGCTGATGATCCGCAGGTCGATGATGTTGACCATGCCGGACTCGATGAGCTTCTTGTCGTAGAAACCGAATCCTTCGAGGTTCTTGGTGAGCTTAAACAGCGGCTCTGTGATCGTGAAGAACACGCCGCGCTCACCTTTCCGCGCCCCGTTGAAGAGGAACTGCATGCACAGCGTGGTCTTCCCTGACCCGCTGCACCCCGTTACCAGCACGGTGCTGCCTAAGGGGATGCCACCCTCCATCTTCAAATCAAGTTCTTCAATCCCAGTGCTACAGACTTCTCTCTTACTTGGCATAGCACTCTCCTCAACCTACTCAACCTAGTGTTAGAGTGTATCTGTTCTCAGTAGATATACATTTATTCAATATAAAACCTTGGGAAAAACCAAAAGACTTCCATTCAAGAATGAGAGAACAGCAGTACACAAGGGAATATACTTCTCTCTTCGAACCGTTGACGAACTCTTGACAGCAAACTTCTAATATACCCAGAGAATCAAGCATCCCAAAGGAGACCATTACTAGACATTATGACCGCCTGCTCCAAATGCCACGCCCCTGCAATAACCTACATCCGCTACAACGGCACTCACCTCTGCGCCGAGCATTTCTTTGATTACGTGGAACGCCGCGTCAAAAAAGACCTGAAAAAACAATGG
Organism: Methanobacteriota archaeon; assembly: GCA_903877165.1. Lineage (GTDB taxonomy): Archaea > Thermoplasmatota > E2 > DHVEG-1 > DHVEG-1 > CAIRCU01. The sequence goes on from CAIRCU010000015.1 coordinate 9,351, forward strand.
AAAACCACGGGCACCGAGATCATAGCCGTCGCCCTCTCAGGGGGAAAGGACAGCACCACCGTCCTCCACCTCACCCACCTCATATTCTCGAAACGACGGAACATCACCCTGCACGCGATCACCGTCGATGAAGGCATCCGCGGCTACCGGGACCATAGCCTCCCTATCGCGAAACGCAACTGTCAAGCCCTCGGCATCGAACACCACATCGTCTCCTTCAAAGATGTCGTCGGCCACACCATGGACGAGATCGCAGCACGCCACGACGACATCGGGGAATGCAGCTACTGTGGCGTCTTCCGCCGCCGCTGCCTCAACCAAAAAAGCCAGGGCCTCGGCGTCGACCGGCTCATCACCGGCCACAACCTCGACGACATGGCGCAGTCCATCCTCATGAACTTCACGAACGCAGACTTAGCGAAGCTCGCGAGGCTCGGCCCGCACACCAAGGTGCAGCCCGGGTTCGTCCCCCGCAGCCTCCCACTACGGACGATCCCGGAACAGGAGGTCATGCTCTACGCTATCCTGCACGGCTTCGAGTTCCACAACGCCGAATGCCCCTATGCGGTCCGCGCCGCCCGCGGGACGTTCCGAGACGTCCTCGCCACCCTTGAAGATGTCACTCCGGGGACCCGTCACAGCATCCTGAAAAGCTACGACGATCTTCGAGAAATGCTCCTGGAACAATACCCGTCAATGCGGTTGAATCACTGCCGGCGATGTCACGAGCCGACCTCGCAGCAGTACTGTAAAACCTGCCTGCTCATCCAGCGGCTTGAGTCCACCTAAGATTCCCTGCGGACATCGACGTGAAGTGTGCAATACCCTTCCAGGTGGGCATCCAGGACGTCCCCTTCTTTCACCTCGTCCACACCTTGAGGCGTCCCGGTCATGATCAAGTCCCCCTTTCGCAGCGTCATTATTTCCGAGACAAAGGACACGATGTGGTCCAGTGAGTAGAGGAGCAGGCTCGTGTTGGCCCGCTGACGTAACTGCCCATTCACTTGTAAAGAAAGCTCCAGATTCATCGGGTCAGGGACCTTCCGTGCGAGCACCACATCGCTGATGGGGGCGAAGGTGTCGAATCCTTTAGCGATCGCCCACGGCCAACCTTGTTTCTTTGCCTCAGCCTGCAAATCTCGGGCGGTGATGTCGAGTGCAACCAGGTACCCTAGCACGTAATCTCTGGCGTTCGCCTCGGGGATATGGGAACCGTCTTTGCTGATGACCACGCCGAGTTCGACCTCATGGTGCAGGCAGTGTGAATTCCTCGGGATGATGATGCTCCCACCGGAGTAAATCACCGCACTCTCTGGTTTCAGGAAAAGCAGAGGCTCCTCTGTGACTGTAGCATGCATCTCCTCCGCGTGCGCCTTATATGTACGGGCGAGACCAATGATCTTCCCGACTGTTAAGCGCTGTGTGGAGCCCTGGATGACATACTGATGCATGCGTAACGAGTAAGTCACCAGATTTTTTATAGGCTTGCCTCTGCCGAAGGCCTTATAACGTCATGGCGAATATTGACCTGTAAGGGATTGCGCAAGGAGCAATATGGGATGAGAGCATGAACAAAACACTCATTGCGTTAGGCGTTGGCATCTGGGGCATCATGCTGCTGCTTCGCTTCATTTTTTCCTCATCACTAGGTGGCGTGAATCTGAGTGCGAAGCAGATCAGCGACATCCTCTTCCCCTTAACAATCATCGAAATCGTCTCGTTTTTCATTGCCTTGGCCGGCATCCTGAAACGCGAGTAGCCGGCATCTCTTTTCTTCCATCAGGTAACAGCCGTACAGCGCCTGGGTAAGGACCGTCCCATAAGCCGTTAATAAACCAAGGGACAAAAGGGAGTGTGTGGTGATGAGGAAATGAACACTCTCTTTAAACGGGCGTTGAAGAACGGCTTTGACATGACCAATGAAGATGCCGATGCGCTGGTGAAGACCATCAACAAAGCGTTCCACGGCAGAAAGGAAATCGAGGATATGCGACTCGACAAACACGTCCGGTCCCTGTTCTATGAACTCCATCAAATGAACTTCCTGAGCCTTCGCCGCGAAGAGGTCAAGGAGAACGGGAAGAATGTTCGGAAGTTCTACTGGTCGTTCAACATCGACGGCATCCGCGATGGCGCCAAACGCAAACTCATCGTGGAAGAGCCGTACGCGATCTACGAAAAAATCCCGCGGAGTGCATGGCTCGTGCACTCCTCGAATACGTAAGAAAGACCTCTATTTTTTTTCTTTTTCTTTAGTACCCGCCGATTTGCAGGGTGGGATCGCCAATGATAATGTGCGTCGCCATGTCCTTGGCGTCGTACCTACTGGTCAGCACCGGGAAGTTCTGGCAGTACTGAGTAACGTCCTGGTCGTACGTATGCCCAAGGATGGAGACGTTGTCCTGTCCGTACAGTCGGAAGAAGTTTATTTCGAACCATCCGTCATACTCTTGCGCACAATCCGGGATCCCATCATGGTTATAGTCACCGTCTCCGTCGCAGCCGAAGCCGCAGCTACCCATGGAGGCGATTGCGCCGCCTGAGCCTCTCACGAACACCCAGCTCCAGCACTCCGGGACGTAGTCATAGAGGAAGTACTCACCAAGCCAGGTCTTGTTCACCTTGAAGTAATTCAGTCCTTCTTTCAGGAGCCCTGTGATGAAATTCATGGGGGTGACGTCGATTTCGCTGTTGTGGCAACCGCCCACCATGAGCACTGGGCATTTATTCGTATTCGACAGTTGTTTGATGTCTTTGTTGTTGAAACCGGCCGTCCAGTTGGTGTCATCATGGAAATGGGTTCCCCAGTTCTTGGGATTCCCATGGCCGCAGAGGTATGCGAAACCGGCACCTTGGTCGAGCTGCGCGGTGATGTTCTCGGTGCTGATGTTACCGAGGGATACCCACAGCTTAATCGCGGTGAACTGTGGCATCATATTCAGGGCGTATTGGGTCGTGACTTCGCCTTCGTTGTAATCGGTTCCGCCTTCGTTGGGGAAGGTGTCGCCGCCAGCGACGACTATGCGGGAGAACCAGCTGGCGTTCTTCGCCGTGGTCTCATAGGTGATGATTTTATTGACTTGGGTGCGGACCTCTGCCTTGGTCATACAGGCGAGCCTGGCGAGGTGGACGTCCGGGACGAAATCCATGGCGTCGACCGCGGCATGGCCTTCGGGATACAGCCACTCCCCATAGACGCCGTTGTTGTTGGTATCCCAGCTGGAGAATCCGCCTGTACCGTTGTAGAGGTCGGCGAAGTAGAGGTCGCAGGCGAAGTTCAGCTCTTGGTACTCGAGGCCGACATCAGTCTCTATCCATACATCCCGGGTGGGTACCTGCTTGTAGTTGCCGACGAGCATGACGTAGAGCGTGCCCCATTGCTCGTGTGCCGCTTTGATGAAATACTTCATCTTCTCGGCTGTGTCTCGGCCCGTCGCAGGGAAATATGTTCCTTTGGTGATGTCACTGATGGTGACGATTTTCGTACTGATGCCGTGAGCCATTTTATGGTCCATGAGCGGGGTGAGGAGATTTTTATAGCTATCTGTGGTGATGATGACGAAGCGGGTTTCGTTCGCCAGAGTCCTGGGTGAGGATGATGGGGTGTAGTGGATGTCTATGGAAAACGATGTGGCGTACAGCAGGGTCTGCTGCACGGGGTTATAGCGGACGGGGTGCAGCTCGAGGGTCAGGAAGGCGGTGGGTTGGTCCTGGCTGTTCAGGCCGCCCGTGAGCTGGGATGAATACCATGCCATGGGGTAGGGCTGGTCTTGGGTGTAGACCGGGCTTGGTGCGATGCTGGGGGTGGTGGTGAGGGTGTCGATTTGTGGTCGGGGCGTCATGGTGACTGGTGCTGGCAGTGCGGCGGTGAAGGTCGCTTCAGGGGTCACCTGGATTGTGGTGATGGTGGTGCCGAGTGGGAATTCGTAGGTGCGCCGCTGGACCGGCAGGAGCGGCTCGCCAGGGATGCCCGTGGTCTGGTCGCAGCCTTGAATAGCGAGTGTGGTTTCTCCGTTGATGACCGCAGCGGTGGGTGCTGGGAAGGCCGCGGAGTCGAGCCGCAGCATAGTTTGTGTTGGTGCTGGTGAGGCGAGGCTGGTGGCCCCGCTGAGAATCAGTAGCCCGATAACAAGACAGCTGCCAAGATGGTTCTTCATTTCGATTATCCCCTTTTCTATATACATGAACAAAGACTGTGATGTTATAAAAATATTGTGCTTCCAACGGGTTTCTCAGGAGGGATACGCTTAAATACTGCCTGGATATTCGCAGCGGTACGAGCCCCAAGACTGGGGCTTGGAAGAAAAAATATAGGGAAGAAAAGTCTATGGAAGGACAACGCAGATCCGACAGGGGTCGGAATTTTGGTGCGCCTCAAGAGATGCACGACGTCACGTGTGCTGAATGCGGGAAGCAGACTCAAGTTCCGTTCAAGCCCGATGGCACACGCCCGGTCTACTGCAGGGATTGTTACCAGAATCATCGGCCGCCAAAGCGGTACTAAACAATAAAGAGGTTCTCAGCGACATTTACAGATGGATGGGAGTTCTTCGGTTCATCACCTGATTCAGAGGACCTGCCATCCCCTTTTTTTCTCTCGCCGATATTTTTCTTTCGTTGTTCGTGATGTTTATTATCCTTAAGGCGATACGCTGGTCATGGCTTTACTTACGCATCTCGGTGTCCCGTGCCGCAGCAGACAGGAGGCTGATGTGTTCTTCACAACGATCCTTGGGATGCCGCGGACGCGGTCGTTTACCGTATCATCTGAGGTTTCCTCTTCGATTTTCCGGCTGCCCGGTGAGGTTGACGTCCTGATGTACGACAACGACAGAGTTCGAATTGAGGCGTTCGTGACCCCGCATGCAGCGACGTCGGGTTACACCCATATCGGCCTGGAGGTCGTGAATCTCTCCAACGTCTTTGATACATGCAGGCGGCATGGGGTGGAGTGCTTCACGGTACCGCGTGGGGAGAAACTCCTGTATTTCGTCAGGGATCCCGCAGGGAACCTTTACGAGCTTACTGAAAAGAAACCGTGACCCCCTTTTGTCGTTTATTTTTTCTTTTTCTTCAGGACGCGATAGGGCACATAGAAGATCATCAGGCAGACGTATCCGAAGAGCAGTAGACCTGGCCAGGCGGGGGCCTCAGAGAACACGGCGAGGTTCAATCCTACGACGATGAGCACCGCGGCGACGACGCCCATGAGCGCCTCACCTGCTACCAAGCCGGCGGTGAACAGAAGCCCGGTGCGGATCGCCTTCTGTTTCTCCGAGATGCCTGTATCTTGGATTGCGGCTTCCCATGCCGTCAGCTCTTCTTCTCCTGCGCTCCCGTAGCGTTTCGTCAGACTGCGGTCGAGGAAGTAACGAGTCGCACCACCGATGAAGATAGGGACTGACAATGTGAACGGGAGGTAGATGCCGATGGCGACCGGGAGCACCGGTAGGTTGATGAGGATGAGGACGAAGGCGAGCACCGCGCCGACGATGAAGAACGGTAATAGCGAGCCGCCGGAGGTGCCGAAAATCTGCTGCACGATGCCTTTCATGAGGAACGCCTGCGGCGCTGGCAGCTTCTGGCTGCCGATGGTGAACGCCTGGTTCAAGACGCCGACGACGACGCCGATAATCATGGAGACCGTGACGACCCCGAACATCATGGAGATCTGCAGGCGGCGCGGTGTCGCACCGATCATCTGCCCTGAGGCCATGGTCTGCAGCAGGTCGCCGGAGATGGAGGCGCCGATGCTGACGACCGCGCAGATGAAGATTGCGATCGCGATGCCGTTGCCGCCTCGCACGCCGAGGGCGAACAGGAGGAGGCTGACGATGAGCAGCACGGTGACGGTGACGCCGGAGATCGGGCAGTTGGAGGAGCCGACCAGCCCGGTGAGATAGCCGGCGAGCGCGCTGGCGATGAACGCGAGGAATATGGTGAGGATTGCCATGATCAGGGAGACCAGGGTGAGGCCCGAGAGCCATTGGTAGAGGAAAAACGTGGGGATAGTGAGTAGCCCGATAACGACGAAGACGAGCTTGTAGCTGAGGTCTTGCTCGGTGCGTTTCTTGGCGGGGCCGCCGCCGCTGCGGATACCGACAACGGCTTCGCGGACGCTTTCGACGAGGTTACTGCGGATGGAGTACACCGCCCAGAGGCCGCCTATGAGCATGGCGCCGACGCCGATGTAACGGACTTGGTTCCCCCAGACGGTGTAGAACCCACCGATGAGCGACCCAAGCCCGGCGTATTCGGGGAGGGGCGCCGGAAGCCCGTTGCTGAGGATCATGAGGGGGGCGATGATGACCCAGCCGATGAGGCCGCCGACCAGGACGTACGAGGAGATCTGAGGGCCGATGATCCAGCCGACCGCGGCCAGCGCCGGGGACGTCGTGGTGCCGCCGTAGAGCCATCCTTCTCTGGTTTTGCCGACGATGTCGTATTTGCCGATGCTGATGATGCCGTCGACGGTTTCGCGAAAGAGGTTGAGGGTGAGTTGGGCGAATTTGAAGAGCGCGGCGATGGAGACGCCGAGGAGGAGCCAGGAGCCGCTGAGCCTGCCTTTCTTGGTGGTTTTTCTGCCGCCGACCGTGGTGGTGAGGACCGCGGCGACCGCGATGCCTTCGGGGAAGGGCAGGTCGGTCTTGACGACTAGTGCACGTCGTAAGGGGACCATCCAGAAGACGCCGAGCATCCCGCCGATGAGGGAGATGATCGTTGTTTGGAGGTAGTTGATCTCGGACCAGGTGCCAAGGAGCAATAAAGCGGGGATGGTGAAGATGACGCCGGCTGCGATGCATTCGCCGGCGGAGGCGCCCATGGTGGCGATGTTGACTTCCAGGATCGTGGGTTTAAATGGTCGGAGGATGCCGAGGGCGATGACGGCTCCGGGGATGATGGCGGAGACGGTCATGCCCGCGTAGAGTCCGAGGTACGCGTTGGCTGCCCCGAGGACGACGGCGAGGAACATGCCGATGAGGATCGCGCGGACGGTGAGCTCCGGCATATCTTTATCTGCAGGGATATAGGAGGGGAAGTTCTCACGGTCCATAGGGAGGCCAACTGGTGTAAGAATTATTCGTCTTTGACTATAAAAGCGTTGTTGAACGGTTCCTTCCTAAAACCCTAGGATTGATTCTTGAAATGGGTAACACTTGTTAAAGAGAGCCTCAGGAAAGAATAGATTTTTTGTTTTCTCACATCGTATGAGGCGTTGCGAGTGATTGGGATGTTTTCATACAATTGAAGCAAACAAACCCGATCTGGCTTATATACCTCATCGATAGTTTGATATTGTACTTTGGTCCTTCGTTGGGAGGGAGGAGTCCTATGAAGAAGTTGATCACCTTTGGGGTTGTCCTGCTGTTTCTTGGTTCAAGCATTCCTGTTCTAGCCTATTCAAACGAGAAGGCTAACAACCATTCATCAAGTGGAAATTGGCTGTATGTTGGTGGGAATGGACCAGGAAATTATTCGAGAATACAGGAAGCCATTGACAATGCGAGCGATGGCGATACCGTTTTCGTCTACGCTCATAATACCCCTTACCGGGAACATATAAAAATCGAAAAGGCTCTTACGCTTCTAGGGGAAAATAAGAACACGACACTCGCCGCGCCTCGCCCCCCACCATTCCACAACTTGGACATCTTCCATGACTCAGTCACCATCTCAACTTTTACCTTTACCTTTACCGCTCCATGTTTTTTTTTAATCGGTGCAATAAATGCTTCCCATATCACCATTTCTTCCTGCAATTTTAGCTTAGTCATCGGTATCTCTTTCTTTAACGTCAACGACTCCCTTATCGAAAATAACACTTTTGGAACCAGCATGTCTGCCATCGACTTCTACCATAGCAACAGGAATATCATTCAGCGCAACCTCATCACTTTCGGAAAAAAAGCAGGCGGCATCCTCCTCATGAACCACTCCAACAATAACATTATCACCGCTAACACAATCAAAGGCATCCCCGTCGGCATCCACGGACTCCAGATAGATTGCGGTACTGGAAACACGATTACCAAAAACAACTTCTATTGCTCGGTCTGGAGTAATAGACACGCAACCTGGAAGGAAAACTACTACGGACACCAACTCATCCACCGCCTCCCAAAGATCATTCTTCCCGACAAATTACTCCCAATTGTCAACATTGACTGGCATCCTGCGAAAGAACCCTACAATATCTCGACCATAAAGGAAGGAGGAAAGCCATGAAGAAGGTGGTACTTGCAGGGGTAAGTCTTCTCGCTGTTGGTCTTCTCATTCTTGGCTCACAAACTAATGTAGTGGGGTATCAGACCGTTCAAGCCTCACAACAGAACCTACTCAAAGAGAGAATCAACCAGAAGGAATTCCTCTTCCAGACTATCTGTGACCTAACGAACAACAAGGACATCCAGAAGGTTATTCTCACTTCCCAACTGAACTCAGGGTACTTCACGCCTGGTATGAAGACACTATCAATCAATATCCCTGTTCTGACAAAAAGGCAATTGGAGTTTGCATACCATCTTGGCCTACTCCTATCAAAATCAATGAGTAAAACCGAGATGTTTTCATTGATAAAACAACATCAGACCTTGACATCGGGGAATCAACCGAAGATTGATGCAGTTATTAAGAACGATTCAAAACTTACAGATGAAATTAATCAACTTTCTCTATTGAATTGTAATTGTAATAACCAAAATACTTTTCAATGGTTTCATCCTGTTATTTGTTTTATTCTTGTTATGTTGATACTTTATGTAGGTCACCTTAGCTTACCTTACGATTGGATGATAACTCTATGTTATAAATTGAATTGCCTTTGGACTCATCTTCCACCAGAACCCTAAAGAGTTCTCTTCCGAATGGATTTCTATCCCTTCTATAAGGACCATTTGTTTACCCGCTCGTTCCCTCCTGTTGGTGTTATTGTTATACCCGCTTGTAAACTATCAAAGAAATCTTTTTGTAGTCAGTGTTTGAGGAGGTGTTGGGCTGCGGTGACGATGTGGGGTGCACTCAGCTCGTATTTGTCCAAGAGTTCTTCTGGTTCGCCGGATTCGCAGAACATGTCGCGCACGCCGATGCGGTAGAAGGGGATGCTGCTGGCGTGCTCGGCGAGGACTTCGCTGACCGCGCTTCCGAGCCCGCCGATGATGGAGTGTTCTTCAGCGGTGAGGATTGCGTTGGTGTGTTTGACGCAGTCGAGGATCAAAGCGGTGTCGAGAGGTTTGATGGTATGCATGTCGACGATACGGGCGGTGATGCCTTTATCCTTGAGTCTGGTGTACGCGTCCAGGGCCTGGTCGACCATGGTGCCGCAGGCGATGATAGTGACGTCGTCGCCTTCCCTAGGGACGAGTCCTTTGCCGAGTTGGAGGCTGGCGAGGTCCTCCTTGGTATAGATAATGGGTGCGTTGGCGCGCCCGACCCTGGCGTACATGGGCCCGGGCGTCTGCGCCATGAGTTCGACGAGGCGTTTGGTCTGCGGGGCGTCGCTGGGAGTAATCACGGTCATGTTCGGCAGGACGCGCATGAGCGCGATGTCTTCAATCATCTGATGACTGGCGCCGTCTTTGCCGACGCTGATACCGCCGTGGGTCGCGAAGACCTTGACGTTGGCTTGGGAGTAGGCGACGTCCATGCGGATCTGGTCGTAGACCCGGCCGGTGGCGAAGACCGCGAACGTGCTTGCGAACGCGATTTTGCCGGTGGAGGCGAGGCCGGCGGCGGTGGAGATCATGTTGGCCTCGGCGATGCCCATCTCGAAGAACCGCTGCGGGTATTTCTTGGCGAACAGGATGGTTTTTGTTGATTTGGAGAGGTCGGCGTCTAAGACAACGATATTTGGGTATTTGTCGCCGATCTCGGCGAGGGTCTCGCCGTAGGCGTCCCGGGGGTTGGCCATGGCTTTGTTCATTCGGCTGCCTCCAGGGCGCGTTGTTGCTCTGCGAGTTCCTTCATGGCGAGTTTGTATTCCATTTCGTTGGGGGCGACGCCGTGGAAGTCGATGTTGTTCTCCATGAAGGAGACGCCTTTGCCTTTCACGGTATTCAGAATGATGATCGTCGGCTGGTGCTTGTGGTCGCTTGCGAGAAGCAGCGCGTCGATGATCTCGCCGATGTTGTGGCCATTGACTTCGATGACGTTCCAGCCGAAGGCCTCCCAGCGTCGTCTGATGGACTCAAGTTTCATGACGTCTTCGGTGTTGCCGTCGATTTGGAGGTAGTTGCGGTCGAGGAGCGCGCAGAGGTTGTCGAGTTTGTAGTGTGAGGCTGCGGCTGCGGCTTCCCAGATCTGGCCTTCGTCTGTTTCTCCGTCTCCGAGGAGGACGTAGACGCGGTAGGTTTTCTTGTCGAGGTTGCCGGCGAGTGCGACGCCGTTGCCGAACGAGAGCCCGTGGCCAAGAGAGCCTGTGGAGGCTTCGACGCCGGGGATGTGGGTGCAGACGGGGTGGCCTTGGAGCATGTGGTTGATCTGGCGCAGGTAGAGGAGTTCGTCGGTGTGGAAGTAGCCTAGTTCTGCTAGTATTGCGTAGAGGGTGGGGGCGGCGTGGCCCTTGCTGAGGATGAAGCGGTCGCGGTCCGGGTCCTTAGGGTTCTTGGGGTTGATGTGCATGTGGTGGAAGTAGAGGGCGACCATGGCTTCGACCGCGGAGAGGCTGCCTCCGGGATGGCCGGATTTGGCGCGGTACAGCATCTCGATGATATGAGTGCGTATCTTGACAGCAATGAGGTCGAGTTCTTTGAGAAACGCCTGCTGTTTTGCCACTGGAGATGCCCCGCCCTTATTTCTGTGAAAACCGATGGTGCAGTATCGGCTGGCTGTTTATTATTTTTTGGAATCGAAGCGTGAGAGAAACAAAGCAGGCGAGAGTTGACTTTGTGGGTGTGACTAGGTTTTCTTGTGGGCTCGGGCGAACGTGTAGAGGTCGTGGTAGATCTCGGGTCTGATGTCGCGTAGGACCGGTCGTCGAGCGCGGGCGATTTCGACATCCGCGAGGTCGATGGTGCAGGTGACGACGCTTTCTTTGAAGTAGGGTGCTTTGACGAGCAGTTTGCCGAGGGGGTCGTAGAGCTGGCTTCCGCCCCAGTGGACGAGGTCCTCCTGGGTCCCTGTCAGGTTCACGTAGGCGACGAAGACCGTGTTCTCAATGGCCCGTGCAGGCAGGATGGTTTCGAAGAACGGGCGGTTGACGGACGGTGCGGCTGAGATGTACACGATGAAGTCTGCGCCTTGCAGCGCGAGGGCTTTGGCGAGTTCCGGGAAGAAAACGTCGTAGCAGACGAGGATGCCGATCTTGCCGAACGCGGTCGGGAAGACTCTGAGGTCCTCGCCTTGGTCGAAAAAGATTTTCTCCTCGAACGGCCCGAAGTTCGGTAGGAACCATTTATGGTAGACATCCAAAGTCCCGGAGGGATGCGCAAGCACGGCGCCGTTGTAGATGAGGCCTTTGACCTTGTCGTCTTTGACGGGCATGCCGGCGATGATGTAGCATTTGTGTTTCCGGGCAAGCTCCTGTACCGTGGCGAGCGTCGGTCCGGTGAGCGGCTCGGCGAGGTCCCGGTATTCGTCCTTGCAGCGGTCGCCGGAAAGGAAGAACTCCCCGAAGATGTAGAGGTCTGCCTTGGTCTTCTTCAGGGTGCGCTGCATGATAGCAAGGTTAGCTTTTTTGTCAGCGATATGGGGTTGGACGCTGGCTAAGGCAACGGTGAAGGGAGCCATGTGCCCTGGTATCGGTGGGTGCGATTTAAGGGTTTGTTCACCTCAGGGGCTTTATATGGTCTCTGGAAAAACAAGGAAAATTATATATACTTTGAAATAAAAACATATATTAGAGTTTCGGGGGGCACTAATCACACCATGCCGTTAATCACCGTACACATTTTAACGAAGGCCATTGAGCAGAAGCTCGCAATCACCACCATGGAGGCTCGGCGGTACGCGGATATGGTCCTGGATCTGTTTGGGTTCGACGACTTCGTGCTCGATAATTTACTTGATAATAACGACCGGCGGCTGTTTTATCTTCTCGAGGAGAAAGGTCTGGTCAAATCGCAGCGGGAGGAGTTCGTACTGTATGACGGGCGGACGTGGCGGATCCATTCGTGGCAACTCCAGCGGCTGACCATCGTCGATGAAGTGAAACCGCTGATACATGGTATAATGGCATCTCATCAGAGAGGAAAGACGATTTATACGAGCCTGCCAGACCGCCTCTGGACGATGCGCAAACAGCCGTCATCGCAGTGAACATTTCTCCTGTTAAAACAAGGATTGTGTTCCCTTTTCTGATGTACTAAATTTTATATACGAAAAATACCATTAATGCATCGGAGGAAGAGTCTTTGATGCAAAAAACCCTGGCGATTGCAGTGGTCGGTCTTCTTTGTTGTCTTGCGTCGATGCAAGGCTTGCTTGCTTCTTCAGTTGCTCCTTTATCATTACAGTCTGGCACTACACTATATGTCGGTGGTAGCGGTCCGGGTAACTACACTACAATCCAGGATGCGATCAATGCCTCCGTTGATGGAAACACGATTTTCATCTACGAAAAAACACCATGTTATCGTGAAAATATCATGATTAATAAATCAATTTCATTGATTGGAGAAAATCAGAATGTATCTATTGACACAAGAAACTGGAGCATTTATATAATTCGAATCGTGCGCGATTCTGTTAGAATTAATGGAATTAAACTCGATGTTGACGGAAATTTAGGTATTAACGTAGAAAACTCATCCTTTGTTAACATCACTCATTGCCATTTTTGGAATGACGGCAATAGCATCTTGTTTAAAAATGTAAAAAATTCATCGATTTTCCATAACTACTTTGATTATATCGAGGGATGCTACACTGGCGCAGTTGTCTTATCAGCAAGCGACGGAAATATATTCCAAGATAATCTTATCATAGTCAATCATTTTAGTGTAGACCTTGTTATTAGTGACGGCTCTCGTAACAACCTAGTTCAAAATAACAATTTCCCATGGCCCATCCATCCTGGGGATACTCGTTCGATAGTTGTCAATTTCAATGCTGGGACCGGAAATAAAATCATACACAATAATATCTATCCGGAGATTGTGTGCAACGTAAAGGCGTACTGGCAAAGAAACTACTACGAAGGTGCATTCAGATATTGGGGACCGTATCCTCCAAAAGAAGTTAATTACAGGATTTTGTCGCTGTTTCTTCCTATGGTCCTATGGAACCACAACTTGCGTAATCCTATATTCAACGTTGACTGGCGTCCTGCCTTCAAACCCTACAACTTCCCCCAACCATAGATACGACCATCATCAAGACATCTCACACCCGCGTTTTTTAAATACCCACGAATCCTTCTAAGACTCACCCTTATGAAATCAGACCTCGAGATCGCCCGCACCAGCACCATCCTCCCCATCGAAGACATCGCAGCAAAAGCCGGCCTCACACCAGACGACTACATCGGCTGGGGCGAACACAAAGCCAAAGTCCGCCTCACCATCCTCCCAAAGCTAGCCACCAAGAAACCCGGCAAGCTCATCCTTGTCACCACCATGAACCCCACCCCAGCCGGCGAAGGAAAAACCACGGTCACTATAGGCCTAGCACAAGCCCTCCAGCACCTCGGCAAAAAAACCATGCTTGCCATCCGCGAACCCAGCCTCGGCCCCATCATGGGCAAGAAAGGCGGCGCCACCGGCGGCGGCTACGCCCAAGTCCTCCCCATGGAAGACATCAACCTCCACTTCACCGGCGACATGCACGCGATCACCAGCGCACACAACCTCCTCGCCAGCCTCGTCGACAACCACATCCACTACGGCAACAGCTTCCACATCGACCCCCGCTACATCGTCTGGCCTCGAGTCATGGACATCAGCGACCGGGCGCTGCGCAACACTGTGATAGGTTTGGGCGGACCCTCGGACGGCGTGCCGCATGAAGTCGAATTCGCCATCACGCCGGCATCCGAGGTCATGGCGATCCTCTGCCTCGCCAAGGACCTGCGAGACCTCAAACAACGTCTCGGACGCATCATCGTCGCCTACACTTACACCAACACCCCGATTACCGCCGCAGAACTGAGCGCCGTTGGTGCCATGTCCGTACTGCTCAAAGACGCGATCATGCCCAACCTCGTCCAGACCATCGAGGGCGTGCCCGCCTTCGTCCACGGAGGACCCTTCGCCAACATCGCCCACGGCACCAACAGCCTGCTCGCGACCACGATCGGACTGAAGCTCTCCGACTATTTCGTCACCGAAGCCGGGTTCGGCTCGGAGCTCGGCGCCGAGAAGTTCTTCGACATCGTCTGCCGCATAGGAAAACTCAGGCCAGACGCGGTCGTCCTCGTCGCCAGCATCCGCTGCCTTAAACACCACGGCGGCGGCACCGGAATTAATGCCGTAAAAGCCGGCCTCGTCAACCTTGAAAAGCATTTGGAGAACATCGCGTGCTTCCGCGTCCCCGTCATCGTCGCCATCAACAGATTCCTCGACGACACCGACGAAGAAATCGACGTCGTCGAAACCTACTGCAAAAGCAAAGGCATCCCAGTCGCTCCCGTTGAAGTCTGGGACAAAGGCGGCGAAGGCGGCGTCGAACTCGCCGGAAAACTCATCAGCCTCATCTACAACACACCCTCACACTTCCGCATGCTCTACAACACCAGCCTATCCATCAAGGAGAAGATCGACATCATCGCCACAAAGATGTACGGCGCGGACCGCGTCATCTATACCGTCGCAGGCGAAAGCGACATCAAACTCGCCGAAGACCTCGGCCTCGACCGCCTACCAATCTGCATTGCCAAGACCCCGTACTCCCTCTCAGACGACCCCGCGCTACTCGGCAGACCCACCGGCTTCAAGATCACTATACGGGAGATCAAGTTCTCCGCGGGCGCCGGCTTCCTCGTCCCCATGACCGGGAAGATAACGACAATGCCGGGGCTCCCGCCCACCCCGCACTCCGCCAAGATCACCCTCGATGGTAAAGGCAACATTAAAGGACTCTAAAAGAAGCGAATGTTTTCTTGGAGAAAAAAGGGATAGCGACTTTTATATAGCGTGTATCTATTTCCACATGAGTATTTGGGAGAGGATTGAGAGATTATGACCGACGACGAACTCGCGCAGTACATCGACGACATCCTTGAAGAGCTTCGAGAGAACGCGGGCAAAGAGGTCAGTCGTGAAGAACTAGAAAAGGAACTACGTCGGTTCCTCGAATACGGCGTACCCCCGGACCACGCGAAACAGACGCTCGTCAAGAAATACACGACGGAACGGCCGCGGCCGTCCGCGGAACGCATCCTCATCGTCGATCTCAAGCCCAACGAGCCTAGTGTCCACGTTCTCGCCCGCATCGTCTCCATCAACCCCCGTGAAATCACGGTGAAAGGAGAGAAGCGGACGATCTACTACGGAATCCTCGGCGACGAATCCGGGACCGTATCGTTCACCGCTTGGAAGGACTTCGAGGTCAACAAAGGAGACGTTTTTGAGATTACCAACGCATATACCAAGGAGTGGCAGGGTGTGGTGAAACTCAACTTCGGCGACCGAACCCGCCTCACGAAGACCGATGATGCCCGCATCCCGGAGGTCAACGCCGAGCCGCGGTCCTTCAAAATCAAGGACCTGCGAGGCGGGCTCTCTACCGTTGAACTCACCGCTCGAATCCTGGAGATCCAGGAACGCGAAGTTGAGGCAAGCGGGCAGAAAAAGACCGTATACTCCGGATTACTCGGCGATGAGACCGGCAAGGCGCAGTTCACAGCCTGGCACGACTTCGGCCTTAAGGAAGACATGGTCATCAAGGTTACCGGCGGCTACGTCAAAGCCTGGAAAGGCATCCCGCAGTTCTCCTTTGACGAGAAAGCGACCGTCGAAACGGTCGACGCAACCCTGATCCCGAAGGACGGGGTCAAGACCCAGCATATTTCACTCAGTGAGCTCGTGGACCGCAACGGGGCTTTAGACATCGAAGTCGAAGGCACCGTCATTGAAATTCGCCCAGGCTCCGGAGTCGTCTCACGCTGCCCTCAATGCAACCGCGTGTTACAAAATGGGAAATGCATGACGCACGGGGAGGTCGAAGGCGTTCCAGACGTTCGCCTGAAACTGACGTTAGACGACGGTACCGGCTCCATTGGAACGATTCTCAGCCGTCCCCTGGCAGAGAAACTCCTTGGGAAATCCCTTCCCGACCTGCAAGGACAATCCGAAACCCTGATTACGACCATGGGTAAAACGTTGTTCGGCCATCGCTTGCTGGTCTCAGGTAACGCGCTGAGTGACGATTATGGTATCACCCTCATCGCCCATGATGCCACCCTCCATGATTTCGACATCACAAAAGAAGCGGAACATATCACTGAAGAATTGGAGGAGTTGCGATGAAACGGGAACCAGCCTGGCGGGTGTTTGCCGCCGAATACAATGACGCAACCATTGAAATCAAAGGCACCGGTGAGAAAACACCGTCCTATATCGTCACACCCTTAGGTGGGAAGATCAACCGGGTGTACATCACGGGGGTGTTGACCGATGTGGAGAATGTCACGGAAGGCGGCGACTATCTCCGCGCCCATGTCTCTGACCCGACCGGTGTGTTCACCATCTATTCCGGTCAATATCAACAGGAGGCGACCACATACCTGCAGCAGATTGAGGTGCCTGCCTTCGTTGCAGTCATCGGCAAAGTCCGCACCTATGAACCTGAACCTGGGACGTTGTTTTTGTCCGTGCGCCCGGAAGTTGTCCATGAGGTCAGTGCGGAGGCACGGGACCGATGGATCATTGAGACCTGCCAGCAGACCAAACAGCGGATCCAGGCGATTACTGAGGCAATGAAGATGGTGCAGCCGAACGTTTACGATTTGCACAAAGTAGGGTACAGTAAGGATTTGTCAGAAGGTGTGGTCACCGCGTTGAAGCAGTACGGTGCATTGGACACGACAAAGTACATCACGCTTATCCGGGAGTCATTGCAATATATCGCACCGACGACGAAAGAAACCTTTGAGGAGGCGAGAGCCCAGGAGACGGTCGAGGCGAAAGAACAGACGAAACCTGCAGCGAAAAAGACAAAGCAAAAACCGGCGACAAGCAAAAAAGAGGAACCGAAGGATGCGGAAACCATCGTGCTCAACATCATCAAGAACCTGGAAAGTGACGAGGGCGCCCCATGGGATGCAATCATTGACGAATGTAAAAACCAGGGGTTGTCAGAGAGCGCAGTCGAAGAAGCGTTGACTGCGCTGATGGATAAAGGGTTTATTTTCGAACCAGTCCTAGGAACGATTAAAACGACCTAAGCAAACCGCTTAAGTTTCACTTTGCCCAAAAAATACGATTATGACTTTACTTATAGATCCTTTCTTGCGGACTGGAAGAAAGCTATAATAATAAAGTTACCAGGATAACTTCCCCATACCACATATTTATAATAATGTAATTATTACATTCTCTTGGAGCAGAGGCAAAAAATATGAGTTTTACATTATTAAAAAAAGGAATAGTTGTAGTAATCATAGTGCTTTTTCTTAGTACAAGTATCGTTCCAACCATAGCCTGGTCCTATAGAACCCTAACGACGGATATACCTCCTGTTACCAATATTATTTCAACACTTCCTAATCCTGCATTGCAGAACTCGCCTCCTCCTTGGACAGACCAGACGTTGATGGTTGGTTTATGGAATAATAATGCTAGTTCATGGGAGAAAGCACAACAGAACAACACGATGGCTCCCGGAACGGCTGTCCGTGACATCCACACATCGGGGGCATCCGCAAACACGACGAAATCACCCAGGAAGGACGTCCTCCAAGATAGTTACGGCAAATATACCAATGCAACCTATTCTTTTACCACACGATCTTCGAGTATTACAGCGCCTACTGTTGTCACGAATCAGACTACAAACATCGGGAACACTAACGCTACGTTGAACATGTGCCTTCAGAACGATGGGGGAGCACAGAACACACTGTGGTTCAACTGCACCGAATATCATCCTGCGATGACATCAGGGACAGGGACTACTATTTCATCGAAATGGACTAGAAATATCTATAGTGGAACCGCAGCGATGAGCGCAGCGAAGGACATCAACGGGGACGGAATCATGGAGTTGTTCTTCGCAGGTGCAATACCAGGTTCAGGAAACACAGTTGCAAACATCTGCTCTTTGAATGGTTCCTCAGGAGCAATCATCTGGTCAAGGAACATCTCCTGCGCAGGCGGATACGTCGACAGTCATCTCCCTATCTGCATTGCTGACTTCCTTGATGATGGAAGGTACGAGATGGTGTTCCCGTTCAATACGCATACGATGTGTCTCTGGTGTAATGACGGAACGACCATGTTGGATGTAGCTGTCTATAGTGGCTACCATCAGCCGCTTGTCTACGATGTCGATAACAATGGACATCCATACGTCTATGTGGATGGTTACATCTCAGGAACGCCTGCTTCGTATTATATGTGGATGCTGTATGGAAGGAACGGTACGATTCGTTCTTATACCACAGGGACGACAGTTGGTGTTAGTGACGGTGGAGTGAGTGCAGGTGACCCGAGTCATAACGGGACGATACGGATATTCACTTCTCAAAATCTTCAGATGTGGGACCAGAACCTTACTCATAAATATTGGAGTTACAGTCTTTCATCAAGTTCGATGGCTCCCGCTCTTTTTGATTATTATCATAATGGTTTCCTTGTTATTGCGATGACGTATTCAGCATCAAGCAGTTGCACTGTCTGGGTCATCAATGCAACAACTGGTGCTTTGATATACAGTAACGCCTCGACAGGGATGGGTGGACATCATAACCCTGGTATCACTGATTTCAATAATGATGGTAACTTCGAGATGGCGACCTCACATAGTGTTGGTCTTCCGAAGATATGGGATCTGATGACAAGACGAGTGGACTGGACGTATCCATTGTCTCACGGGGTATCTGAACCACCGATGTATGCAAACGTCCTTGGTGATGATGCCTTGGAGATGCTGATATGCGACAGTTGGAGAGCTGGATACATCAGTGTCTTCAATACCACATACGTCTGGAAAACAAATGTCTCAGGCGTCTTTCTGAACTGCATGGTCTGGGATGTTGACGGTGATGGATACAATGAGATCATCGGATACAGAACACAATCAACATATTGTACTATCACCTGTTTCGACACACAGGCATACGCACCAGTACTACGGGCAAGAGGAGACACACCATTCTACGGTGAGAACAAACTGAACACAGGATTATACGTCCCAGAGCTGAACAGGAAACTTGTCACAGGGAAGGCGAATTGCACCTGGAGCCAGAAACTCTACGGGTTGACACCAGGAACCCTGTATTTCAGCCAAGCAGTCGCCAAGAACAGCAAGGATACTAGTTGTGGTGCGAAAAATGTGTTCCTCACGAAACCGAATGCACCATATGACCCGTCACGGACAAATTATACTAATGCCATTAAATTAAGTTGGATGAAAGGACTCGGAGCCAATACTACCTACATTGAAAGGAATACAGTTTTAACTTGGATGGAAGGCGCTGGAACACTTGTCTTCAACGGTACAACAACGACATGTAATAATTCAGGGTTGACATCGGGAACTACCTATTACTACCGATTATGGAGTTTCACATACAAAGGTGGGTTGTCACAGTATAGTGCTACAAATGTCTCGATTGTTGGTAAGACTCTCGGACTCCCCCCGGTAAATCACCCACCTATGGCACAGAATGACTCAAAATCAGTTCTTCAGGGATCAACAAATAATCAAATCAATGTCCTTGCGAACGACTCAGATATCGACGGAGATCCTTTAACGATTCTTTCCGTGACCCAGCCAAGCAATGGTACGTCATCGACAAACGGAACATACTGCTCCTATTCACCATATCCAATGTTTTACGGAACAGATTTCTTTTCGTATACGATTAACGACGGAAGGGGAGGAACAGCCACTGCTACGGTTTTACTTACCGTCACCCACGTCAATCACCCACCAAATCGACCAATTGTTCCAACAGGTCCAACGACACTGCTCCATGTGACTCCTGGGAGATACAATGCGTCCACGACCGACCCAGATGGAGACCAGGTGCAATACCGCTTTGATTGGAATGCAGCTGGTACGCACGACATCAGCAATTGGACGGTTCTATATCCTTCAGGACAAACTGTTTCTAAATGGCATGCATGGAATACCGCTGGAACATACGTAGTCAAAGTGGCGGCTCGGGACAGATGGGGAGCCATATCACGTTGGTCGAGGGGCTTGATGGTCGTAGTAACCTAAATAGTCAGCTTTAACATTTGTTGCTGTAAAATATTTTGGGGGTTACAATTAGTTCTATCACGAATAATCGCTATGCATAAAAAATCAAAGAGGAAAGGATATTTCTTCTTATACCTGGAGAGGAAGTGTTCCTAGAATAACCCCCGATAGTGTTATTTTGTTTTTATCGACGCCAGAAGATTACTCATTACCATGAATATATTTCAGATTGTCATAGTGCTGACGAAAAGCTGTCATGGCTGGGGAAGGAACCTAAGTAAGAATAATTTTCGGTTGAAGGACGGAGAAAAAGCGAAGTATGCCGCCAATGCAGGTTAAAAAAACGTGCTAACGCTTCGCTGCTGGGTAGTAGATTAAACTATTATATTTCGATGTTTTGTTCCTTCGACATTAATTTTTAAACAAACCGAAATGTTGTAGGTAAAACGACTTAGTCTTTAGTTATATCCTCCCCACCATGGAATTGTAATTGGATATGGGCATAGATGTCCTCAATGCCTTGTAATTTGTCTTTGGACGACGGAATCAATTTGGTGTACCCGCCGACGTCTTTGAGCAGTTTCAAGATGCCTTCGCTCATCTCGCGGTACACCGACGCTTGCTCAGCCATCAACGCCGTCTCCAACTCATCAGGGTCATCAGACCACGTCTGGACAAGACGAAGTTCCTTTTGGGCTAACACATCGGCTTTGCTCAATACGTTAATCTGCGGCTGGTTCAACCGGAAATGGGTGGTGAGCGACAGGAGCAGTTGGGAGACGAATCCGGAGGCCGTCCGAGCCAAGAGCGGGTCAAGCAGGTAGCAGATCGCGGCGTTACTGGGGCTGAGGAACTGGATCGTGTACTTTCCCGCCTCGCGGAAGACGAACAGCTCCAGCTGCCCGGGTGTATCCATGAGGATGTAGTCCGGCTTGAACGTCCCGATGCTCTCCTGGACCTCACCGGTGTTCAGCGCGATCATGTCCGCGCAGACGACCTGGGCACCGTTTGGTCCTAGCTCATTCATCTCCATGACTTCCTCAAGGGAGATCCAATCCCGGATGTCCACGTCCGGCTCATAGGGGAGGTGCTCCGCGCCCGGGTCCAGGTTCACGGTGATCGCATCCAGGCTGCGCAGGCTCATCCATTTCTTGAAGCTCGCAGCAAGCGTCGACTTGCCTGATCCCGCGGTACCGATGAAATAGACGAAGACGGGCTCCACGGCACTCATGGCTTGCCTCGGATCTTCTGCATGTGGGTGCTGCGCCGCTCAAGTAGCGGCCGGGTGCCGATGTCATGACGCACGAACAGATGTTCTCCGTGGATATAGGAGAGGCCTGCTTCGCACTGCTTCTCCGCGGAATCAATGGTGTCCGCAATGCCGACGACCGCGACCGCCCGGCTCGTGCCCGTCACGATGTCATGGTTTTTCTTATTCACGGACGCATAAAAGACTAAGTCGCCCAGGGATTGGATCGCCTGCTCATCGACGGTAATCGGGTAGCCGCTCATGCTTTTCACGCCGTAGCCTTCCGGGACGACGTACTTGCACACCGTGGATTTCTTCGCCAGCGACAAAGGCGTCTTCTCTAGGGTCTGTGACAGCATCGCGGAGCAGACCTCAAGGAAATCCGTCTGCAGCAAGGGTAGTACATTCATCGCCTCCGGGTCGCCGAACCGCGCGTTCACCTCGATGAGCTTGACGTCCGAGTGGGTCAGCATGAACTGCCCGTAGATCGGCCCGATGTACGGATGCCCTTCCTTCTTCAACGCCAGGACAATCAATTCAAGGATATGCAAGCCTTCCTTGTACTCGCCTTCCCGTAGGAACGGCAGTAGCCCGTCCACGCAGGAGTATGACCCCATCCCGCCCGTGTTCGGCCCTTGGTCATCCGGCAGGAGGCGCTTGTGATCCTGGACAGCGGGTAGAGGTGCGAGATGCTCCCCGTCGGAGAACGCCTGCAGTGTGAACTCCTCGCCGACCGCTTTCTCCTCCAGCAAGACCTTGGCGGCCCCACCGATCTTCTTCTCAATGACCTCGGTGATATACGCGAGAGCCTCTTGGGTTCCATTAAAATGGTCCCCGGCGACCCGCACGCCTTTCCCACCGGTCAAGCCGATTGGTTTGATGGCGACTTCGCCGTGGAGCCGTTCGATGAACGCCTTCGCATCTTGCGCGTTCGTCACGACCTCAAACGCCAGCTGCCCGGGAATCTGATATCGCTGCAGCAGATTCCGCATCCATTCCTTGTTCGTTTCGATGCGGGCCGCAGCCTTGGAGGGAGCACAGGACGCAATCCCTGCCTTCCGCAAGGAGTCGACGATGCCGGCTTCCAAGGGAGCCTCCGGACCCACCAAAACGAGATCGGCTTTGCGGCTGACTGCGAACTGCGTGACCACGTCGACATTCGTCTCCTTAGTCACTAGGAATTCTTTAGCGAGCTGTTCAATGCCGGGGTTCAGGTTGCTCATGACGGAAAACAAGGTTGCGTTTTTCGATCGCGCGACTGCTGCGCATAACGCATGCTCCCTGGCCCCACCACCGACGACTAGGACGTTCATGTGGTTCTCCCCTTCCTCAACGCCTCTCATTTCTTCTTCTGAAGAATCTCACTGACTGATAGTAACGGGGTGAAAGTGACTTCCAGTTTCTGCATCTGTTCGCGCGCACCCGCCTCCCGGTCGACGACCGTGAGGACCTTCTGGACGTCCGCGTTGCCCGCACGCAGTATCTGAATGGACTTGATGACTGAGCCGCCGCTGGTTGTGACGTCTTCGATAAGCAAGATGCTCCGTCCGTTCACATCCGGGCCTTCGATCTGCTTGCCGGTGCCATGCTCCCGTTTCTCCTTTCGGATAATCACGTAGGGAAGCCCGGTCTCTAACGCCAGAGCAACGACGAGTGGAACCGCCCCAAGCTCCATGCCTGCAAGCATGTCATAGCCCTTCACATAGACGCTCATCTCCTGGGCGATTATCTTAAGGATCCGAGGATCCGTGCTCGCTTTCTTGATGTCGATGTAGTAGTCGCTAATGGCCCCGCTGGTCAGCACAAAACGACCGAACTTGATGGCACCGCAGTCTTTGAGCCCTTGTATGAGCTGCTCTTTAGTCATACGGAATGCTGTATCGAATCCTGTGTATTAGACTTTTCCGATAAAAGTAGGCGGGTGTTTGGGAAAGACCAAACGTAAACCAATACTTTTTAAGGTTCTAAGAGATAAATAGGTCCACTGGAGACCGAATGACAAAGATTACGCTTGACCGTGAGACCTTTAAAGCGCTTGCTTCAGATACTCGGCTCGACATTCTCAAGAATCTCGATGGACGGCCTATGGGTCTCAATGATATCGCGAAACTCACCAATCTCAACAAGGCGACCCTGCACGAGCATCTCACGAAGCTCAATGAGGCGGGGCTGATTAAACGCACCGAGCGTGAGGGCCACAAGTGGGTGTACTACCGGTTGACGTGGAAGGGCGAAAGCCTGCTGCATCCGGAGAACACCCGGATCGTCGTGCTGTTCACGGCCACATTCGTTGCGCTTGCGGTCTGCATTCTCAACGTCGTGTCGTACATCAAGGGCACTTTGGTGCAGCCTACCATTAGCCAAGCAGAAGATACGCTGAAGAATTACATTTCCTCTGACGGTGGCCTGCAAGGCACGCAGGCGACGGCACCAGCAGCCTATAGTGGCGCTCCAATGTTCTTCCAGGATCCCTTGTTCCTGTACGGCGCGGTCGTCTGCTTCGCCGTCTTCTTTGTTGTCTGCTGTGTGGCAGTATGGCGGTACAAGGTAAATAAGACCGTGAAAGTCTAAATGTCTCCCCTGAATTGTCGTTTATTTCGCCGAGGGTCGCTTCTTTGGCTCACTCTCGAGGTCGAAGAAATCGAGTAAGGTTTTTTGCATCCGCATCACCCAAGCAGAGATATGCACGGTCGGATTATATGCTTTACGCTGCGATAAAAAAGATGGAGCCCATCATTCCTTTCTGGTTTTTTTTCAGGAAACATATAAATACTCATAGTGACACATACTATCATGTTATGAAGTAGCAAGAGGTGATGTGTATTCGTGACACCAACGCAACACACAGCAGAAAAACAGGGGGGCGCCGGTGATTATGCCGGCCAATCTCTACATCTTAGTAGGATTTATGGCGGGGTTACTTGCAATGACCGTCATCTCATTGTACAAATACCTTTTTAAAATCCTTCACCAAGAGTAAGAAAAGGGAAAAAGAACGCCTTCTGTGTTTTTTTTATTCGTACGGCGCGGCTTCTTTGAGTAAATCGATATGGGAGATAATCATGCGCCGGCAGCAGTACCGCTCGACACCAAGGTCATTGAGGATCTGCTGAGGCGTCTCTTTCGGCTTCTCCCCAGCAGCCACGGCCTTGGCATACTCGTCACAGCGCTTCCGGTACGCATCATACAACGGTGCAATCACTGTACCGCATGTGAAACAACGGACTGGGATAATCATACGTGGATCACCTATAGGATTTCTGCCGCTTCTTCCGAGCACCACGGCCTAGCGGTTTCTTCGGCTCTTTGAACCGTGAATCACTCACTAAAAGGCTGCGGTCGAACTCAAGGAACGAGACTTTCAACATCGGATCCGCAGTGTACTCAAGCAGGCCCTTGGCAATCGCGGTCCGGCAGGCGTTCGCTTGACTCATGAACCCGCCGCCAGAGACCGTGACATTGATGTCGACATCGTCGACACGGTTGGCTGCAATCGTCAGCGGCTCCATTATCTTAAAGCGCGCAATCATCGGCTCGTAGAGCTCGACAGGCTTGTTGTTGATGCGGACGCGACCCTTCCCCTTCATCACGGTGGCCTTCGCGATCGCGGTCTTGCGCTTCCCCGAGGTATTCACGACTTTCTTGGTCATCAGCATTTCGCCCCTAGGAACCGAACAATCTCTTGCACGGTCATGTAATTCGCGACTTTCTTCTGCGCCGACGGCACTTTTTCCACAGGTTGGTTCCTGAACGCGAGTGGAACCCCAATGTAGCACTTCAGCCGGCGATAGGCGGCGCGGCCATGAGGAGTTTGATACGGGATCATTCCGCGGACTGTACGCTTCACGAGCCGGTCAGGCATGCGTGGGTAGAACGGTCCCTTCCGATAGGTACCGACCTCGCGTTCATGCTGGTAATGGGCTTTAATCATCGTCTTTTTTCCTGTCACGATTGCCTTCTCGGAGTTTACCACCGCGATCTCCTCGCCGTTGAGGAGTCGTTTCGCAACCACGGTGCAGAGTCGTCCGAGCACAGCACCGTCCGCGTCGATAATCGTTACCATATATCGTCACCCCAGAATCCGGATGTTTTTCCCTTTCGGGTTGTGTTTCATGAGCTCATCAATCGTCAGTGCTTTGCCGCCGGCCTTTTTGATCTTCTCTCGAGCGTTCTCGGTGAACGACCAGGCCGCGATGCTCGCCTTCTTAGTAAGCGACCCGGGGGAGAGGACTTTCCCAGGGATGAGCGCGGTCTCGTTCGCGCCGAGGTTCTTCTCGATGCGTGAGAGGTTGACCTCAGGCCAGTTACGCAACGGTTTCTCCAGGCGCTCCGCGACATCCTTCCAGATGGGCGCCTGCTGTTCATTGGAAATCTTCTTTAAATCCTGAATCAAGGTGACAAGATGAGGATTAGTCTTTGGTGCCGGATTTGCCATAGGGTGTTCTCCCGTAGATGGTGGGTAGGAAAAGAAAGTCTTGTTTATAAACGTTGTGGGCAGGGCGCAAAAACAGGTTTGTCTCGTGATTCAATGTTGAAGAAGCCACCGTCTCGGGTCGCACGAATGTTTAAGAGGTCTCAGCCTTTATCGATGCCTCCAAGGCGACACGCGCTGTGAATCAAAACTTCGTCACATAATTTATATATAAGCTGTGGTCGCTTAATGACATCAGGAGTCCGTACTACATGCATCCTGGAAACCATTGCAAAACCTTGATCTTTTCCTTTTTGGTTGGAGGACTTCTCCTTTGCTGTCTTCCGAGCGGGTCAGCCGCAGCTGCTGAGCGGGAGAACGCCGCAGTGCCTATCTTGCATTCCCTGCAGATTGGGAATGCCTCCTCAGACAACAGCAGTCTCACAACGTTCTACTCGCAAGTGTCCCATGATCCGGCTGTGGAGTCGAGCATGGTGACAATGAATGGGGAACGAACCGAGCTGATTCAGTTACCCCCGGAGAGCATCGGCGTGATACTGCCTGGGAACCGCATCGCAGTGAAGTACGATGAGGGGACAATCAGCCTGCTGCCGAATGGGAGCATGGTCACCCAGTATCACGGGAAACCCTGCATCCAGGTGCCGGATCAGAAGGCGGCCCTTACAGTCTCCAACATCATCCAGTCTCCCCTTGAGAATTTCACGAGCACCGCGTTACTGTACCAAGATATCCATGACCTGGACCAGTACCACGTGATTGCGGTCTTCCCGATTGCGATGCAACGGGACTCCCAGGCCGTCATCAGCCAATATTCCATCGAATGGGGCGATGGCACGCAGGACTCATATGCCGGCAACCAGACGACCGCACGGCATGCCTATCGCAGCAGCGGCGTATACTACATGAAGATCCATGCGACGGACAGTCTCGATGTCACCTACTCCACCGTTCAGGTCTACGCGGTGAAATACGAGGGCGACCTGGCTCATTCATATCTCTGGGCGAAGAAGAACGAAGGTCCGGTGGCAACCCTGCTTGGGACGGGGTTAGGATTCCTGATGATAAGCGCGGTAGCGTTCACGGAGAACGGCAAGTACAGACTCTTGATGTTCCTCACGTTGTTCTTCCCGATGTACACCCGGATCCAAAAGGAGGATGTCCTCGATCAGTTCGTCCGCGGACAAATCTATGGGTATATCAAAACGAATCCAGGGGTGCACTATAACCAAATCCTCCGGGAAATCGGAGTGAAGAACGGGACGCTGTCATATCACCTCGGTGTCCTCGAGAAGACGCAGTTGATTAAATCACGGCGTGAAGGTCTGAAGTACCGCGCGTTCTATCCGACGGACATGATGTTCCCCAAGGAAGAACGGTTCCGTTTAACCGAACTGCAGGTCCGCATCATCAAGGAAATCACGGATCATCCCGGGAACACTCAGAAAGAAATCTCCAAACGTCTCGGACAGAAGCCGCAGACGGTGAACTACAACATCAAGGTCTTGGAGCAAGCCGGCATTATCCGGGTGCTACGTAAGGGTCGAAAGACGCGTTGCTATCCCCCTGAATCGGCCCCTGAGCCGTCCGTAGGCAGCCCCGCTCCTGACGAGATCTGAGAAAGGGTTTCTTTGGTCAAAATTTTATTCCATAAGTCGTTTAAAAGCCGACGGGATTCTTATTTTTGCCTGATGTCTGGTGCGATCCTATTCAGTTCCACTGCGCACAAGCACAGCCCACAAGGTGACATCAGGGGAAATCGATCCGCCGTGTCAATGCACTCGTGAAAACTCCTGGTGGATGGACGGCAAGAACGAAGCATGCTTTCGCCGTCAGTCACTTGCAGCACGAGGTGGTGAGGATATTGGCACGGTGGTGCTTCGATTTCCGTAGATTTTTTTTGGTCGGAAATCATAATAAGCTCCTGCCAGGTTGCCGTTGAGTGTATGTCCGTAATGATAGCGATTTGCGGGAGCGATGACTGCGAGACCCTTAAAACTTCGTCTATCATGCTGGCTGAGGAGATCGGCCGGTTGATTGCCCTGCGCGGGGGCATCCTGGTATGCGGAGGGCGAGGTGGAATCATGCGTGCGGCGTGTAAAGGGGCGAAGGCGGAAGGGGGGTTGACGGTGGGGATTCTACCTGATACAAAGGATGAGGCGAACGAATGGGTGGATGTTCCTGTGGCAACCGGGCTTGGCATTCGGCGCAATATGGTGGTTGTCAACGCTGCTGATGTGGTGATTGCGTTGAATGGGCGGTGGGGGACGCTCAATGAGATTTCGTTTGCGCAGATTTTTGGGAAGCCATTGGTTCTCGTCCGAGGCTCAGGTGGCTGCGTGGATGATGTGGTGGAAAGTCAGACGCTTGCCTTGTGTGGGACTCGGTATTCTGTGGCAGAGACCGCACAGGAGGCAGTGGATCAGGCGTTCTCCTGGTGCAAGAACACGGTGTGATTTTATCGTTTGTGATATTCTTTTTCGGTATATTTAAGTAGGATGAATACCAAAGTATAACATGAGGATCTGGATCTTCCCATTCCTTTTCCTTCCATCTCTCCTAACCCCTACCCCTCCAGATCCTTCTCCCATTCTCAACCATTATTATGATACACGGAAAAAAACAGGGTGGATTTCGTTATTGTTCCTTAGTCCATCGTTTGAGGATGCGGGAGGCCTCGAAATCTGCGATATAATCTGAGAATCCCATGTTCTTTAAGCGATTGGACAGTGCATCGCGGTAGAGACTCTCGAGGTCTTTGGCATTCAAGGGAATTCCCCCTCCATAATTATTATAGTCTTTCTAAATATATAAATATTATTATCATTTTTGATATCTTTTAATAAGGAGGGGGGGGTTTTCAGGCCTTGGACGGCCGAATCACTCAAAGACTTTTAAGGCGCTTATATCGACTGGGAGGTGCAGAGAGGCGGCGATGGGCCTGCATTTGGTGCGCAGTACGTAGGCAATCGGATGGATCGGTAGCTCGGACAGCGACTCGTAGTTCGCCATGCCTTTGGAGAGGACCAGGTCCGTGTCATCAAGCGCGGTCGAAAGCGTCGATGGAAGTGGGTCGATGGGGACTCCGACGGCGAATGACTCCGTCGTGAGTATCGCATCAACGACCTCGGAGAAATGCACGGCTTTGGCATCGTCCATGGTGGCGTCGCTGAGGATTGGGGTGCCTTTCACGACGAGGGTGATTGATACATTGGGGTACGCGGAGCGAAGTTCGCGGCAGAGGATCTTATCGAAGACGTGTTCCCCGCAGTTATCCGTGAAAAACAGGAGCCGGCGGGTCGAATGGAGGAGCCGTGTGAGGGCGGGGTAGTCATCATGTCCGAACCCTTCGTGATACAAACGGTCAAACACGCTCGCAAGCATCTCTGGCGTCGTCCCCGCGCCTTCGATGCCGAAATCAAGCATGTTTGCGATGACCGAGCACAGAAGACTTGTTTTCAGGCGGTCTTTGGAGCCATCGAGGAGGCGCTCGACCGTCTTCACTAATGCCAACGCCTCCCGGGTGCTGCGCTGTTTGAGGTCCTGGTAGGGATCATGGTCCCCGAGGGCGTCATAGACTGCTTGATGGACCTGGGTTGCGATAGTGGCGCTGTTGCGATGGGGATCGTATCTGGCTGCGAGCACGGTGCATGCCGCTTGGACAGCCTGGGTCTTTTTTTGCTCTGAAACGGCGGTAAGGTCTGTCTCGAACAGGACGCGTTTCAGCAGGCACGGGACGCAATGTGGATCGATGTTCATGCGTTCTCTAGCAAGGAGAGCCAGTGTTTAAACATTTTTCTTGAGGAAATTCATTGGGAATTTAAAGCAGCACATGAATCGCCTCCAAGCAGTTTCTTGAATTTAATATCAGGCCGACAAAGAGATTGGTAGAGAAATCATCTTATATCATACTTGATATGCGGCTGTTGAGGGAGCCGATGAAATCCTACACCTACGCCAGTCTCGTCAGTCTCGTGTTCTTGAAGCATAAAACATCGATCAGTCGCAGCATTGAAAGCGTGATTCGCAGCACCGATGCCCTCGCCGAACGCCTCGGGCAACATCCAACGCTCAGTCACATGACAAAGTATCGCATCATCACGGAACTAATGGCGACCAACATCCTCACTCAACACAACAAAACCGGACGGAAGAAACTCAGACTCTCGGCTGAAATCCAGCACTACCTCGCTGAACAACAGGAACTATAATAAAACCAATTGCCCACTTTTATAGCTGATCCACGCCTGTCGGGGCCTACACGTATATATAAAATTTCATCGATGAGGAGAACCCTCACTTTTTAGAAAAAATTTGAAAAAAGAAAAAATTTAAATAATGATACTCATATTCATGATAACAGATAGCAATTAATAAAGCCCGGGCGGCATCAGTATGAAGTGATTAATAGTCCCTGAGGAGAGGAGGAAGGGATTGTCTTTTTGATCTTCATATTATCCCCCTTACAAAAAACACGCCCTTCCTTCCTTCATTTCCTTAGCCACGCCGCTATGGACTTCTTGGATTTTCGGAAAGGGATTTAAATTCCATCGCGATAGTCAGCCTGCCTTTGGCAAATGGAGGAGGCAGAACCAGCAATGAACGAGGTAGTCATAGTCGCGGCAGTCCGAACGGCACAAGGGAAATTCGATGGGACACTCAAGGAATTCTCCGCTCCCCAGCTGGGTGGGATTGCCATCAAGGAAGCCATTCACAAAGCCACAATAGCCCCCGCAGACGTCAACGAAATCATCATGGGCAACGTCGTCTCCGCAGGCCTCGGGCAGAACGTCGCCCGCCAGGCGGCGATCGCCGCACAGATGCCATACGAGGTCGGATGCCTGCATGTCGACAAAGTCTGCGGGTCCTCACTAAAAGCCGTTATTCTCGCCACACAGGCGATCAAGTGCGGGGACGCGGACTGCGTCGTCGCCGGTGGCATGGAGAGCATGACCAACGCCCCCTACATCCTGGATAAAGCACGCTTCGGGTACCGAATCTTCGACGGCAAGGTCGTCGACGCCATGGTCCACGACGGTCTCTGGGACGTCTACAACAACTTCCACATGGGGATGACCGGAGAAATCGTCGCCGAGAAGTACCACATCTCCAGACTTGAATGCGACCAGATCTCCGCGGAAAGCCATCAGAAGGCAGCGAAGGCCACGGAGTCCGGCGCCTTCAAAGACGAAATCGTCCCCATCACGATTCCCCAGAAGAAGGCTGATCCCATTGTCTTTTCAAAAGACGAAGGCATCCGCAAGGACGCTACGGTCGAAAGCCTCGGCAGACTCAAGCCGTTCTTCAAAGAAGGCGGCGTCATCACCGCGGGGAACGCATCCCAGATCACCGACGGCGCTTCAGCGGTCGTGGTGATGAACAAGAAGAAGGCGGAGAGCCTCGGGCTCGACCCGCTCGCGCGCATCGCAGGCTACGGGACGTACGGCGTCCGGCCCGAGCTGGTCATGGAGGCACCCATCCCCGGCGTCCGCGCGCTCCTTGGAAAGATGCATCTGAAGATCACTGATTTCGATTTCGTGGAACACAACGAGGCGTTCTCCTCCGCGTCCGTGGCGTTGATCAAAGAACTGGGCATCCCACGCGAGGTGTTCAACGTCAACGGCGGCGCGATCGCCATCGGCCATCCGATTGGCAGTAGTGGATCCCGGATTCTCGTGACCCTGCTGCATACGATGAAGCGGCACAACAAGCATCGGGGTCTGGCAACCATCTGTCTTGGCGGAGGCCATGCGGTCTCTCTTGTCGTGGAGCGATGATTATGACGATTCAGAAGATAGGTATTGTCGGCGCTGGCACCATGGGCCATGGCATCGCCCTAGTCGCCGCGAAACAAGGCTTCACCGTCGTCCTTCAAGACCTCACCGAGGATCTTGTGAAAAAAGGACGCGCAGCGATCGAGCGGTTCTGCGACAAGAGCGTGGAAAAAGGCAAGATGACCGGAGAGCAGAAAACAACG
This sequence comes from Methanobacteriota archaeon, assembly GCA_903877165.1. Taxonomy (GTDB): domain Archaea; phylum Thermoplasmatota; class E2; order DHVEG-1; family DHVEG-1; genus CAIRCU01. Next base: position 41,304 of record CAIRCU010000015.1, read on the forward strand.
CTGCTTGGGCACATCGAGACGACCACGAGCCTCGATCGGTTTGCGGACTGCGACCTGGTCATCGAAGCCGTCGTCGAGAACCCTACAGTAAAAAAAGAGCTGTTCGGCAAACTCGACCGCCTCTGCAAGAAAGACGCGATCCTCGCATCGAACACCTCCACGATCCCGATCACGGATCTCGCGTCCGCGACGAAACGACCGGAGCAGTTCATCGGCATGCATTTCATGAACCCGGTGCCGCTCATGAAGCTCGTCGAAATCATTCGCGGTCTGCGCACTTCACCAGCCACCACACAGACCATCACCGAGCTCGCTCTTCGACTGGAGAAGACGCCGGTCGAGGTCAACGATGGCCCCGGGTTCGTCTCCAACCGCGTACTCTTCATGATGATTAATGAGGCGATCTTCTGCGTCCAGGACGGCACCGCAAGCGTCGAGGCGATAGACAATATCATGAAGCTGGGGATGAACCACCCCATGGGGCCGCTGGAGCTTGCGGACCTCATCGGACTGGACACCAGCCTCAGCATCATGAATGTGCTGTACCACGGCTTCAACGACTCCAAGTACCGCCCCTGCCCTCTCCTACAAAAAATGGTGCAGGCGGGATACCTCGGACGCAAGAGCGGAAAAGGATTCTACGATTACAGTAAAAAAGGGTGAATGACGTATGGATTCCAACAACCTCCTGATTGCGAAGAAGGACCATGTCGCGACGATTACGTTTCATCGTCCGGCAGTGCTTAACGCCTTGAACACTGATACGCTGTGGGAGCTTGATCAGGCGATCACGTTTCTGGAGCAAGACCAGGCTATTTCCGTGCTTGTGTTGACAGGCGAGGGGAAGGCGTTCATCGCTGGGGCGGACATCAGTCAGATGAAGACCATGACCCCGGTGCAGGCGCGGGAGTTCGCTATGCTTGGTCACCGCGTGCTCCGTCATCTGGAACAGTCCCGTCTCGTCGTCATCGCGGCCGTCAACGGGTTCGCGCTAGGCGGCGGCTGTGAAGTCCTCATGGCCTGCGACCTCACTCTTGCGGCGTCCACCGCGAAAATCGGTCAGCCGGAAATCAACCTCGGCATCCACCCAGGGTTTGGGGGGACTCAGCGCCTCCCGCGGCTCGTCGGCGCCTCCAAAGCCAAAGAACTGCTCATGACCGGTACACCAATTCCTGCGGATGAGGCCTGCCGGATCGGATTGATCAACAAAGTCTTTCCTGGAGAGAAACTCATGGAAGAGGCTACCACGCTTGCGGCGCAGCTGGCGAGTAAATCCCCGCTGCAGCTCGCCTACATCAAAGCCCTGGTCAACGTCGGCCTGGAAGTCGAGCTTGCGGCCGCCTGTGACTTGGAAGTCGCCTCGTTTGCCGCTAGTTTTACCTCGCATGATCAGCAGGAAGGCATGGCCGCGTTCCTGGAAAAGCGACCGGCGAAGTTCACGGGGCGATGACCCCCCTCTTTTTTCCCTCACAAGTCGATATTATTATATAGAACGAGGTCCATAGAAGCTTCGGGGATATTCCTATGAAGCGCATCAGCATTTTTCTCGTAATCGGCATCGTGGTCGTCAGTGGAATTGCCTCGGCTCTTCCCGCAAACCACAACGCGAGCATCATAGACCGGCAGACCGCTGTGTTTTCACAGCCAGTCTTCAGCAGCACCAATGGAGCAACATCGGTCCAGGTATCGGGAACGAACGCATGGGTTAACGACCCAGGGTGTCCGTTGATACCGGCATCACAATTCCATTTCCTCCTGCCATTTGAGGCAACGATTCAGTCAGTTTCCGTTGTGTATGGACAGTCTACGGAATTACCGCTGTCACAACCACTAGTATTGGCTCAGGCGCCTGTACCGCTGGGCACCAAGGCCGTTGCCCAAGATGTCACGCCCGTGGCGCTTTCTGCGTGCTACCCTGATGCGCCGTACCTCGTAGCGAGCGGTGCAGGGTTAAACGGTCAGAGTGAAGCAACGTTCTTGACGGTCACCTGCTACCCCTGTCGATACTATCCTGATCGGCAGGTCTTCTCGGTCAGCTCCCAAGTGACTGTGACCGTGACGTATGTTCCACCGTTGTCTCCAAAACAGTTCGGTGATGAAAAAGACCTGTTGATCATCGCGCCCGAGAAGTTCGCCAGCGCCCTCCAGCCCCTGGTCACGCATAAGGAGACCATGGGCGTACGTACGGTGCTGAAGACCGTGGAGGACATCCTCGCGACGTACACCGGTCGGGATGCCCCGGAGAAAATCAAGTACGCGATTAAGGATCTACGGGAGACGCTCGGTATCCGCTATGTGCTGCTCGTCGGTGGAATGAAAACCATAATCTTTGGGACTCCTCGGGATGATGCGAATCAGGGGACAGCGGACTGGTATCTGCCAGCGCGGTACACGAACCTGTATGAGGGCGGCGGCGAATATGTAGATCCCGGATACCTCAGCGACTTGTACTATGCTGACCTCTATAATCAAAACGGGTCCTTCTCCAGTTGGGACAGCAACGGGAACGGCATCTTCGCAGAATGGCACGGAACCTCAAAGGATATCCTCGATTTGTACCCCGATGTGTACGTCGGCCGGCTCGCCTGCGAAAACCTCCAGGAGGTCAAAACCGTCGTCGACAAGATTGATACGTACGAGTCCACTCCAAGCTCCGCGAAATCCTGGTTCTCCACCATGGTGGTCATCGGGAGCGACACCTTCAACGACACCACGAGCACCAATATCTACGAAGGCGAAGCTGAGACCACAAAATCGCTTTCATACATGACGAATTTCACCGGGGTGAAGATCTGGGGTTCGAACAAGGACACCGGCGGACTCATCCCCGTACCACTCGACATCGTGAAGACCATCTCCAAGGGCGCCGGGTTCGTAGCGTTCTCCGGACACGGCAGCCCGGAACGCTGGAACACGTACTGGCCGGAAGCATTTAATGAGAAACGCGCCCGCGGCCTGTGGTACTACAATCTTCCGTTCCTGCACAACGGTGAAAAACTGCCTGTCGTTGTCATCGGCGGCTGCCACAACAGTGAGTACAATGTGACCGCGACCGGATTCCTCCATGGTGCACCCTGGGTTTACAGTCCGGTGCCGGAGTGCTTCAGCTGGTTGTTCGTCCGCAATCCACGGGGTGGCGCGATCGCCACGTTCGGCAATACCGGTCTTGGGTACGGCGCGGTCGGCAACGTCAGCGACCTTGATGGCGACGGTATCAACGACCCGGATTGCTGTGAGGCCCTCGGCGGGTATCTCGAAGGCCAGTTCTTCAAGGCCTACGGGGTGGAAGGCGTCCATGTCCTCGGCGAAGCCTGGGGAGCAGCAATCACCCAATACCTGAATACCTACCCCGGGATGCATGATATCTACGATTGTAAGACGGTTCAGGAATGGGCTATGCTGGGAGACCCCAGCCTGATGATTGGGGGATACTAATCTCCCTTCCCTTTCTTTTTTTATTTTAAAAGAGCATTGAGGATTTCGTCTGCAGCGGTATATGGGTCGAGTTCCCGGACGCTAATTCTCTGAAGGCAGCATTCGACTTGGGATTTGAGTTTTTCGTCGTCAAGAACGTAGCTGATGACGCGTTTTCGGATGAGTTCGAGGAGTTCGGCTTCGTATCGGATGCGGCGTCGATTCTCGAACACGTGGGTCTCATGCATATAGCTGGTGTGGGCTGCGATATTCTCGATGAGGGTGCTCACGCCTTTTCGTTCTTTCGCTGAGGTGGCGATGATAGGGATTTTCCAGTCACGGTCAATGGCGAGGTCCACCATGGATTGCAGCTCCGCTATAGTTTGTTCGACGCCGGGTTTGTCTGCTTTGTTGACCACGAAGATGTCCGCGATCTCCATGAGGCCTGCTTTGATAGTCTGGACAGCGTCGCCAAGGCCGGGGACGGTGACCACGATGATGGTATCAGCGACTTTGACGATCTCGACTTCATCTTGTCCAACACCGACTGTCTCGATAAGGATGATGTCCATGCCAGAAGCATCTAGGATGTCGACGACGTCGAACACCGCGTTGGTCAGGCCACCGAGTGCTCCACGGGTGCCCATGCTGCGGATGAACACGCCGGCGTCGGTGGACAGCTCGGTCATTCGGATGCGATCGCCGAGCAGGGCGCCGCCGCTGAACGGGCTGGTGGGGTCGATAGCGATGATTCCGACTTTTTTACCGAGATGACGATATGTTTTGGTGAGTTCGAAAAGCAGGCTGCTCTTACCGCTGCCCATGACGCCTGTGACGCCGACCACATGGGCGTTGCCTGTGTGGCTGTAGAGGGTTTTCATGGAGGAGATAGCTTCTGGATCGGCATTCTCTACCAATGATATAAGTCGGGCGATGGACCGGGTATCGCCAGTGAGTACCTTGGTCGTGAGGTCGGTCATCGTTTCACGTTCTTCTGGATGTAGCAGACGATGTCGTCGACGGGTGTGCCTGGACCGAAGATCTCGTTGATGCCTGCCTTCTTCAACGCGGGGATGTCCTCTTGAGGGATGATGCCGCCGCCGATGAGGAGAACGTCGGTGAGTTCTTGAGTTTTCATGAGTTTTGCTACGTCTATAAATAAAGTCATGTGCGCCCCAGAGAGGAGACTTAGGCCGATGACGTCGACGTCCTCTTGGATGGCCGAAGCGACGATTTGTTCCGCGGTTTGGTGTAGGCCGGTGTAGATGACCTCCATGCCGGCGTCTCGGAGGGCGCGGGCGACGACTTTAGCGCCGCGGTCGTGGCCGTCGAGGCCGGGTTTCGCGATTAAGACACGGATTTTCTTTGCCATGAGGCTTCCTCGTGTTAATAGATAGCTGGTTCTCGGTATTCGCCGAAGACGTCGCGCAGGACGCCGCAGGTCTCCCCGAGGGTCGCGTAGCTGTGGATGCAGGCGAGCAGGGAGGGCATGAGGTTCTCGGTGCCTTCGGCAGCCTTCCGCAGGGTTGCAAGCGTTGCATCGGTTTTCGCTTGATCCCTGGTTTTCCGAAGATGTTGGAGGCGCTGGATTTGCCGCTCCTCTCCTTTTTCATCGATGCGGAGTAGCGGGATGGATGGTGCTTCGTTGGATTGGTATCTGTTCACACCGACGATGACGCGCTGTTTCTCATCGATTTCTTTTTGGTAGCGGTACGCGCTTTCCGCGATCTCGCGTTGGAAGAATCCTTTCTCGATAGCGGGGATGACGCCGCCAAGCTTAGTGATGCGGTCGAAGTATTTGTACGTCTCGTCCTCCATGGTATCGGTGAGCCATTCGACATAGTACGAGCCACCAAGGGGGTCCGCGGTGTTGATGACGCCGCTTTCCTCGGCGATGATCTGCTGGGTGCGCAGCGCGATCTTCACGGCTTTCTCCGAAGGAAGGGCGAGCGCCTCGTCCATTGAGTTCGTATGCAGGGACTGGGTGCCGCCAAGCACCGCGGCGAGCGCTTGGAGGGTGACGCGGGTGATGTTGATCTCCGGTTGTTGCGCGGTCAGAGTGCAGCCGGCGGTCTGAGTATGGAATCGAAGCCACTGTGAACGCGGGTGTTTCGCTCCTAGATTCTTGATTTCTTTGGCCCAGATGCGTCGTGCGGCGCGGTACTTCGCGATTTCCTCGAAGAAGTCGTTGTGAGCATTGAAGAAGAAGCTAAGGCGGGGGGCGAAGTCGTCGATCGCTAGCCCGCGGGCCATCGCTGCCTTGACATACTCCAGTCCGTCCGCGAGGGTGAAAGCGAGCTCCTGGACCGCGGTCGACCCTGCTTCGCGGATGTGGTAGCCGCTGATGCTGATCGTGTTCCAGCTGGGGACTTGCTTGAAGCCGTATTCGAAGGTGTCGACGATGAGCCGCATGGACGGCTCAGGTGGGAAGATGTAGGATTTCTGCGCGATGTATTCCTTAAGGATGTCGTTTTGAATGGTGCCGCCGAGGAGGTGCTTGGGGATGCCTTGGTTCTCCGCGTTGGCGATGTACATCGCCCAGACGATGGCCGCTGGACCATTGATTGTCATCGAGGTCGTGATGTCCTTGAGAGGGATGTCATGGAAGAGAATCTCCATGTCTTCGAGGGACGAGATGGCGACGCCGCATTTGCCGAACTCGCCGCGGGCGAGGGGTTGGTCCGTGTCGTAGCCGTAGAGTGTGGGGTAGTCGAAGGCGACGGACAGCCCGGTCTCGCCGTGCTCGAGGAGGTATTTGTAGCGTCGGTTGGTTTCTTCTGCGCTGCCGAAGCCTGCGAACTGCCGCATGGTCCAGAGGCGGCCGCGGTACATGTCCTCGTGGACGCCGCGCAGGAAGGGGTACTGTCCGGGGAGGCTGTCTCGATAGCGTGCAGCGTCGTCTGTGAGTTGCTCTGGGGTGTAGATGGATGCTATGTCGATATTGGAGAGGGTTCGAAAGCGCTTTTTGTGTGGTTTGGTCTGATGCTGGGTTGGTCGTGGCTCGTTTTCTGCTGTCATGGTGGTTTCCTGCTTACCAGTCGATTCCTTTGCGGCATTTCTCCCCGTGTTGATAGGGGTGTTTGATTTCAAGGATCTCGCTGACGAGGTCCGCGCGTTTGACGATCTCCGGAGGCGCGTAGCGTCCCGTCAGGATGATGTCCATGGCGTGTGGTTTGTGGTTAAGGATTTCGAGGACGTCATGGAGTGAGATGAGGCGGTAGTCAAGGGCGACGTTGATTTCGTCGAGGATGACGACGTCGTGCTTCTCTTCTTCGATGATGGTCTTGGCGTGTTGAAGGCCTTGATGCGCGAGGTCGATGTCGATTTGCTCTGGCTTGTTTTTGTTGACGAATTCGTCGCGGCCGAATTGCTTGACGGTGAATCCGGGGATGCGTTCGAGGGCGTCGATTTCGCTGTACCGCCGTCCTTTCATGAACTGAATCATGTAGACGGAGAGCCCGTTGCCTATGGCGCGGATGCCTTGGCCGATGGCAGCGGTGGTCTTGCCTTTGCCGTTGCCGGTGTAGATATGGATAAGTCCGCGTTCTCCCGTCATGGTCCGTTCTGAAAACGGTTCATGCTATTAAACTTCTTTCCTCGCGAACCTTCGATACGCGTTCCTTCATTGTATACTGTCTCCGTGGATGATATAAGTGGATTTTTCCTGCCGTTCTATCCGGATATTCTCAGTGTATTTTGGTTCGTTTATCGTGTCTTTTCCCCTGGAATTCACCGGAAGATTTATGTCTGTTCACCGAATTCACCTCAGTCATGCAACTGGAACTGACTGAGCAGCAGAAAATGATTCGCAACATGGTTCGCGAGTTCGCTGAAAAAGAGATTGCACCCATCGCCGCTGAGCTTGATAAAAAGGAGGAGTACCCGACCAAGACGCTGGAGAAGATGGCGGCACTCGGACTTCTAGGCATCATTATTCCGACGGAGTACGGAGGCGCTGGGCTGGATACCGTCGCCTATGCGACCGTCATTGAGGAGATCTCGCGCAAATGCGCCTCGACAGGGGTCATCACCTCAGTGCATAATTCGCTAGCCGCCTGGCCGATCATCAAGTACGGAACAGATGCGCAGAAGAAGAAGTACCTCCCCCTGCTAGCAAAGGGTGAGCGGATTGGGGCGTTCGCGGGCACCGAGCCGAACGCAGGATCCGACCTCGCCGCGATGAAGACCACCGCGGAACTCAAGGGGAACCACTACATCATGAACGGAAGTAAGACGTTCATCACGAGCGGGCCGAAAGCCGGCATCGTCATCGTCTTCGCCGTCACGAACAAGGCAGCGGGGACTAAAGGCCTCAGCGCCTTCATCGTGGAGAACACCTTCAAAGGCTACAAGGTCGGCAGCATCTTCGAGAAACTCGGCATCCGCGCCTCACAGACCTCGGAACTGATCTTTGAGAACATGGAAGTCCCCAAGGACAACCTCCTCGGAAAAGAAGGCGACGGATTCAAGATTGCGCTCAGCACGCTGGACGGAGGCCGCATCGGGATAGCATGTCAGGCCGTCGGCATCGCACAGGCGGCGCTCGATGAAAGCATCTCATATGCGAAGCAGCGGGAGCAGTTCGGCCAGCCCATAGCGAAGTTTCAGGCGATTCAATGGATGATTGCGAACATGGCCACCCGAATCGAGGCGGCCCGGCTCCTCGTCTACAACGCGGCGTACGCCAAAGACAAGGGAGAGCGGATCAGCAAGCATGCGGCGATGGCGAAACTGTTCGCCTCGGAGACCGCCATGGACGCGGTCATCGACGCCCTGCAGATCCACGGCGGCTACGGGTACACCAAGGAGTACACCGTAGAGCGGCTTTTCCGCGATGCCAAAATCACGGAAATCTATGAGGGGACCTCGGAAGTCCAACGCATGGTGATCGCCTCAAGTCTCCTCGGTTAGTTGCGAGTACCTCACATCCGTTCGGTACAAGAGGAATCTTATGGGGGAGGACACGTACAGTCAGGCCTGCAAGAGCTGGAAGTGGAACATCCCGAAGAAATACAATCTCGGCGTCGACGTAATAGACAAGCATGCGGCGTCGAAGAACCGCAACAAGGTCGCGTTGTTCTGGGAGAACGCTGCGGGCGCGACCGAACAGTACACATTCGGGGATTTGAAGGTTCTCACGGACCAGTGCGGCAACGCGCTTCGCGGACTGGGCCTGGGGAAAGGCGACCGGTTTCTCATCCGATTGCCGAACATCCCGCCGTTTCAAATCAGTTTTTGTGGTGGCGCGAAGGTCGGTGCCGTGCCGATTCCATCCAGCGTCATGTTCCGCGAGCATGAGATTGAATATCGGATTAACGATAGTTCTGCGAAAGCCGTGATTACCACCGCTCAGCATGCTGCTGAGGTGCACAAGGTCGCATCGAAATGCCCGTCCCTCAAACACATCATCGTCACGGACGACCCGAAGGGCGATGAGCTGTCGTTTCATCAGCTCGTAAGGGAAGCATCTCGGAACCTTGAGGTCGAGCCGACGACGAGTACGGATATCGCATTCTTCTGCTACACGTCGGGGACGACCGGGAATCCCAAAGGCGCGGTGCATCTCCATCGCTGGGTACCGGGCAACGACCCAAGCGTCCTGTTCTGGCAGGATGGAAAAGAGACCGACATCATCGCCCACACCGGCGATTTGAACTGGATTTATCCGCTGGGCAACGGGTTCTTGTACGTCTGGCGCTGGGGGCTTTCGACCCTGGTGTACGCGGGGAAGTTCGATCCGGAGGCATGGTTCGCGCTCATGGAGAAATATAAGGTGACGAACCTTGCGTCGGTGCCGACCGCGTACCGGATGTTCCTGACGGTAAAGGACGCGCAGCGTCGGTATGATTTGTCTGCGCTTCGCCATTGTATCTCGGCGGGTGAGCCGTTGAACCCGGAGGTGCTGCGGCAGTGGCGTGAGCGGTTCGGCCTGGAGATCTATGATGGAATCGGGATGACCGAGGTCATGGTCTACGTATCGAACCAGCCGTTGTTTGCGATCAAGCCTGGGTCGTGTGGACAGCCGCAGCCGGGTCACCGCTGCGCTCTAGTCACCGAGGAGGGTGTGCCGGTCCCCGTGGGAGAGAATGGTGTGCTGGCCATTGATAAAAAAGACCCTGGTTTATTTAGAGAGTATTGGAATAAGCCGGAGAAGACCAAGGAATGCTTCCGTGGCGAGTGGTTCTTAAGCGGTGACGTCCTCTACCAAGATGAGCAGGGGTATTACTGGTTCAGCGGGCGCAACGACGACCTCATCAAGGCGAGCGGGTACCGGATCTCGCCGTTCGAGGTGGAATCCGCGATTATCTCGCATCCGCTGGTGTTGGAGTGCGCGGTCGTCGCCAGCCCGGATCCGATGCGCGGGACGATCATTAAATCGTTTGTGGTGCTGAAGGATCATTCGAAGGCGTCTCCTGCGCTGGTCATCGAGATTCAGGAGCATGCGAAGCGGGTTGCTGCGCCGTATAAGTACCCTAGGGAGGTTGAGTTCGTCACGGAGCTGCCGAAGACCCAGAGCGGCAAAATCAAACGCAAGGAGCTGCGTGAGCGGGAGCAGGAGAAGAAAGGGGGTGTGCCATGAACATCGTGGTGTGTGCGAAACAGGTCGTTGATGTCTCCGAGATCAAGGTGGATCCGTCGACGAAGCGACCCGTGCTTTCTGGGATTGCGAAGAAGATCAGCGACATCGATAAGAACGCCGTGGAAGAAGCCATACGGATGAAGGAGAAGGTGGGCGGCAAAATCACGGTTCTAACGGTCGGCTCTGCGGATGCAAAGGAGCGGGTTAAGGAGCTGCTGGCGATGGGTGCGGATGAAGGCGTCGTGATCGTCGCTCCCGTGGACAGTGAGTACTCCGTCGTCGCCACGCTGCTGGCTGCGGCGGTGAAGAAACTTGGTCAGGTTGACGCTGTTCTGTGCGGGGAGGCCTCCATCGATCTGTTCTCCGGACAGCTGGGACCGCGTCTCGCCGGAGTACTGGATATTCCACAGTTGACCTACACGACCAAACTGACTGCTGAGAAAGACCATGTGACCGTGGAGCGTAACCTCGGGGATCATGCCGCGACGATGACGTCGCCGTATCCCGTTCTCATCTCCGTCACCAAGGAGATCAACACCCCGCGACTACCCAGTCTCATGCAGATCCTCTCGTCCTCCAGCAAGCCGATCAGGGAGTGGAAGGCGGAGGAGCTGGCAGGCGGCCCTCTCACACCAAAGATCAAAACCCTGGACATAAAGGGGGTGCCGATGAGCCGCAAGAACATCGTGTACCAGGATGATCTCGATGCATCAATCCACAAACTCGTCGGCGAACTCGCCAAAGAAGGAGTCCTGAGGTGAACGACAATGGTCATGGTCTACTCTGATAACAAGAGGCTTGCACTCGAGCTCATCGCGCTGGGGAAGAACCTCGCGCCTAGCCTCGGCGGGAAGGTCTACGCAGTCACGATCAACCAGCCTGAGGCTGTCATCAAGGAGCTCGTCGCCCATGGGGTCGACGGCGTCCATGAGATGACGACGAACATCCCGCAGTTCAAGGCGGAGGAGTATGCGAACCTGCTCAAAGACCTTATCCTGGAGCATAAGCCGGACCTGGTGCTCATCGGGTCGGATAAGAACGGAAAAGAGCTGGCAGCGCGCCTCGCTGGCATCCTGAACACCGGGTGCGTCATGGATGCAACCTCGGTCACTGCCCAAGGCAAGACCATCACTGCAGAGCGGGTGGTGTACAGCGGTACGGGTATCGCCGTGGAGCAGTTCACCACGACTCCGGCGATCGTCTCGATTCCTCCCAGGGCGGCTGAACCGCTCCCTAAGGACGAGCATCACCATGCGGACGTCATGAAGAAACAGGTGACACTCAAGGAGTACCCGTCGAAGATCCTGTCCGTGCACGAGGCGAAATCCGAAGGCGTCCATGTGGAGGACGCGGAGATCATCGTCTCCTGCGGCCGCGGGCTGAAGAACAAGACGGACATCCAGCTGGTCAGCGACCTCGCAGCGGCGTTGAAGGGGAAAACCATCGGGTGTTCCCGTCCTATCGCCGCGGACCTGAAATGGCTGTCGGAGGACCACTGGATCGGGCTGTCCGGCCATAAGGTCAAACCGAAGCTGTACGTGGCCTGTGGGATCTCCGGGCAGATCCAGCACATCGCCGGCATGCGGGATTCAGGGGTCGTCGTCGCTATCAACAAGGATCCGGATGCGCTCATCTTTAAATCCGCGGACTACGGCATCGTTGGGGACTTGTACCAGGTCCTGCCGAAGCTTGTGACCGCGCTGAAGGAACATGCCGCATGAGCAAACCCTTAAGGCTGATTGTTTCTTACTTCCCCTGAGGGTCCGTCATGACTCGAGACCGTGATATCGCTTTGTTTACCGCCCTGCCCAAAGAACGGCAGGCGGAGTTCCTTTTCATGCATCTGCGTAACCTCTGGGCGGTGGACGGCCTGTATTTCCTCGGCATCGAAGAGCGGTACGGGACAGAGGTCGCGACTGAAGTCGATGCAAAGGTCTGGAGCGTCATGGGGAAGATCGAGGCGCGGAAACTCAAGGAGTTCTTCCAGATCACTACGATAGATTTATCGACCGCGATGCGGCTGCTCAGCTACACCGGCTGGGCGATGGACCTGGAGGACAAAGAAATCGAGGTTCTCAAGGACCGCGCCATCATCCGTAACCGTCATTGCCGTGTGCAGACCACGCGGCTATCTAAAGGCCTTGCGGAGTTCGGCTGCAAACCCGTGCGCCTCGGGTTCTTGCGCGCCTTCGTTAAAGAGCTCGACCCTCGACTGCAGGTGACCTGTGTGCGATGCCCACCTGACCGCCACCCGCAGGACCTCTGGTGCGAATGGGAGTTAACATTCAAGGAGACCACCGTATGAGAACAGCACAGCAATACAAGGAAAGCCTCCGACGTATGCGGCCGAATATCTACAAGTTCGGCGAACTCATCACCGATGTAACGACGCATCCTGCAACGAAACGAACCGTGGAAGGCCATGCACAGATCTTCGAAGCTTCACTGGACCCAAAGTACCAAGACATTCTCACGACCACGTCACCCCTGACCAATACTCGGGTATCACGGTACCTCTCCATTATCCAAAGCCCCCAGGACATGATCGCGAACCTGCAGATGAAACGCCTCATGTTCAACCTCACGGGGACATGCACAGGAGGCCGTTGCGCTGGGTTCAATGCTCTGAACGCCATGTGGGCGGCGACCTACGACATAGACCATGCGAAGAAGACCGACTATCATCAGCGGCTGCGTGCCTGGTTGAAAGACGCGCAGACTCAGGATATTACCCTTTCTGGGGCGCTGACGGATGCGAAAGGCGACCGGTCCAAATCCCCAAGCCAACAGGCAGACCCTGACCTCAGCCTCCATATCGTCAAGGAGTCGGAGAAAGGAATCGTCGTACGGGGCGCGAAAGTCATGATTTGCGGCGTCGCCGCCGCAAACGAGCTGTTCATCATGCCGGGATCTGGCTACAAAGAACTCGACAAGGCGTACGCGGTGTCGTTTGCCATTCCCCGTGATATCGACGGTCTCACGGTCATCGAGGCGCGCCATCCCAGCGATACCCGGGAACTTGAAGACGGGTTCGACAACCCGGTGACTATAGGAGGAATCACCCAGGCGTATTTGCTTTTCGATGACGTGTTCGTCCCCCGTGATCGGGTGTTCCTCTGCGGTGAGTACGATTTCACTACCCAGGCTGTCATGAACTTCATCGCCCCCTATAGAGCGGCTATCGGCGGTTGCGTCGCTGGCCAAGGGGACGTCATGGTCGGCGCAGCTGCCCTCATGGCACGGGCCAACGGGCTGTCGGAAAAGGTCTTCCGCGAGAAACTCACCCAGATGGTAATGAACAACGAGACGACGTTTGGGATGGGCGTGGCTGCTGGAGTACTAGGATCAGCGCATCCCTCTGGGGTGTGGATCCCCAGCCAACTGATTTCGAACATCAACAAAGTACACGTGGCGACGCTTCCATATGAGACCAAGCGTCTCGCACAGGAGATCGCCGGTGGGATCGCGGAAACAGGCTGCCTGCCCTCCTGTAAAGACCTTGACGACCCCAAGTATGGGGATTTGCTGAAAAAATACCTGGCTGCGAACTGCTCGGGGGAGACGCGGGCGAAGATCGCCCGGCTGATCGAATGGTTGACGATCGGCAGCGGGGTTCCTGGCTGTATGCATGGCGGCGGGTCCCCGGACGGGGCGAAACTGGTGATCAACGCCTCGACTGACTTTGAGCATCTCATGGACCTTGCGAAACGGCTGGCGGACATCAAGGAGAACATCAGGGTGGAACAGAAGAAATAACGGTGTCGCCTCCTGGTTTCGGGATGCTCGAGATAAATATAAATAGCAATAAATAGTATAAGATAGTGTAAGGGGGTACTCCTATTCGTACCAATATATCAAAAACATTCGTTCTCATTATGGTCATTTGCAGCCTGGTGTTCTCCTCGGTATCATTACAAACGTTCTCAAATCGGGGCATCGTACGTGCGGCCCAGATGGATACGACCGTCACGGTAACGGTCAATTTCCAGCAATCCGACTTCACCTTTGATACGGTGAGCGGCTACGACCGCGTCGTGCTTCAGGACGGAAGCCTTCTGACCGCCGTCGGAGAACCCATGCTTCCCACCGCGGGTATCAGGGTCGCCCTCCCCGCGGGGATGACGGCCACGGCCGTACAGGTCGATGCAGTCCATGAGCAGGCCCTCTCCGGGACGTACACATTGTATCCCGCCCAGCCTCCGCAGAGTATGAATGCCGCGGAAGACAACTCCTTCGTCCCACCTAATGCCGCGATATACCGGTCAACAGCCTCCTACCCCACGAGCTATGTGTCATTAACCGGTGAATCTGACCTCGCCGGACAGGCCATGGCCGAAATAACGGTGTACCCATTGCACTATATCGGTGCCTCCCGGCAAGTACAGCTCCTCACTTCGCTGACCTTCACCATTGAGGGAACACCCGGTTACGTCTGCGGCGATTACCTTCCCACCCGGCTCAAGCAGGCCGATAGCATCAGCCTCACAACCTACGTGAAAAGCCTGGTCGCGAATCCTGACACGGTCATACTGCAGACCGACCCCAAGCCTCACTCCCTCGGGGTCCCTACTGGTGACTACGACTACGTGATCATTACCTCAAGCTCATGGGTCAGTGACTTCCAGCCGCTCGCCGATTGGAAGACTAAGAAAGGCGTACCGGCGACAATCGTCACGACGGACTGGATCTACAACCAAGGTGGATACAACGGCTCAAACGTCGATAAGATCAGGGCATTCATCAATGATGCCTATTCCACATGGGGCGCCACGTTTTTCCTCCTGGGCGGCGATACCGGAACTGTCCCCTGTGACTATCGGACGTTTCCTACGGTGGATTCTGATCCTGTACCAAATGATACCTACTACTCGGATTTCGATGGGGATTGGATCTGCGAAGTCAGCGTCGGGCGCGCATCCGTCACCGGTCCTGGCACAGGTACCGGTCAGATCGGCAACTTCATCAACAAAGTGTTGACCTACGAGAAGAACCCGCCCTTGACCGACTACGCGAAGAAGGCGGCCTTTTTCGGCTTCGACCTCGACTCCGCGACACATGCGGAGCAATGCAAGATTTCCATTGATACCCATTATATTCCAGATAACTGGACCATGACCAACGTCTACGATAGTGACAGCGGGAATCACGAGTCGAACGTTATCGCGGCCATGAACCAAGGCCAGAACCTGCTGAACCATGCGGACCATTCCGCCCCGGACTATATGGGTACGGGATACATCGACCATGGGTGGGGGATTGACGATGGCACGATGGATGCATTGACAAACGGGGAGAAGCAGGGAATCCTGTACTCCATGGGCTGCGACCCCTGCGCCTATGACAATTCCGCTTGCATCGCAGAGCATTTCGTCCGCAACAGCAACGGAGGCGGCCTCGCGTTCATCGGCAACTCCCGGTACGGGTGGTACAACCCAGGGTACTATAACACGCTCTCGATGAGGTTCGACCAGTACTTTTTTAAATCCATCTTCAGCCAAGGTGTCTACCAATTGGGCACAGCGGTCTTAGACCATAAGAACCGAGCCTTCCAGAACGCTGACATCGTCAAGTACTGCTACACGGAGATCACGCTCCTTGGCGACCCGGAGGTTCCGATTTGGACGGACGACCCAGGGACCTTGACCGTGAACTACCCCACCAATCTACCCGTTGGTACCACCTCGTTTCCTGTAACCGTGACCGATGGCGACAATCCCGTGGACTACGCGGTAGTATGCCTGTGGAAAGGCTCTGAAGTCTACCTTGTCGGGACGACGAACGCCGACGGCATGGTGGAATTAACGCCGTCGCCGACAACCCCTGGGCCGATGTCTGTCACCGTGACGAAACATAACTATCTACCCTCGGAGAATGTCGCGAATGCCATCCTTGTCAACGATACTTCTCCAGAGACGCCAGCTATGCCCTCTGGGCCGACGAACGGCTTTACCGACCACGAGTATACGTTTTCAAGCAGCACGACTGACCCTGATACTGGCAATCAAGTTTGGTACCAGTGGCAGTTCGGCGGGACCTTCAGCGACTGGTACGGTCCCTACACGTCAGGGACGACTGTTGAGGCCTCCTGCACCTGGGTGACTGCAGGCACGTACGCTGTGAGAGTGAAAGCTAAGGACGCAGTCGGTCTGCAAAGCCCATGGTCCCCACCTCTGACTGTGACGATTATCCGGCTTCGGCCTAATCTGACCCTCGGTCCGGTTGTCGGTGGGTTGCTTGGTGTGTCCTCTGAGGTCTTCAGCATAGGGGATACTCCCGCGACGAACATCACGTGGAATGTCTCGGTGCAAGGCGGCTTCGTCCTCACGAAGCGAACCGCTTCTGGAACGATTGGATCCCTTGATGTCGGAGTAAGTCAGCCGATCAAGAACATGCCGCTGATTGGCCTTGGGAAAGTGACTATCACGATCACGGCGAAGGCCGACGGCGTCTCGGAGATCTCAAAGAACGCTGCCGGCGTTATCCTCTTGTTCTGGGTAGGTATTTCGTAGAACCCCGGAAGAATTAGCTTACTTTCTTCTTGTTTTAATCTAAATCAGAGAGAAAATATATAAATAAGGAACTTGTTGGTTAAGCATATCTATCCAGCAGAGTAGGGAGGCGGAAATAAAATGAGAAAAATAACCGTATTTTTAATAGCTGATTTAGTCGTGATAGGCTGTATACCAATCATTTGTGCCGAATGGACTTCCAACCCCTTAGAGAACACGGCGATTACCACAATGATCGGGGAGCAGGCGCTTCCAAAAATCGCTGTTGACAACCATGGTTTTTCGTACATTTCCTGGTTTTCAAGCGAACAGGGGAACTACCATGTGCGGCTACAGCGCCTTGATCGCGAAGGAAACACGCTATGGCCTGATAACGGTATCTTGGTGAGTTTCCAGCCGCAAGATTCTTGGATAACGGATTATGACCTTGCTGTTGATCCATCGGGCTATGCGGTCATCACGTTTACGGATATCCGCACCGGTCAAAGTAATCCAGTAGCATACCGAATTTCCCCTGATGGTGACGAGATGTGGGGTTCAAACGGCATCCTGCTGGCAAACGACGATAATTTTGACCCGAGCCCAAAAGTCTGCGTGACCACTGTGGGAAATAGCATTTTCGCATGGGAGAGTGTCCCGACTACCGGTGACTATCAGGTCCGACTCCAAAAAATCTCTCCTGAGGGACAACTCTTATGGGGTGATGGGATTGTTCTTTCGGAATCTGGTGTTGAATATACCGTCCCGTATCTCCTTCCCGCGGAGAACGACTCCGTGTACTTGATTTGGCATAAGGAGACCGGCCCGTATTACGCTCCGAACCGTGGGTGCTATGTCCAAAAACTCGATGCTGATGGGAATTTCATGTGGGCCTCTGATGCCCAAGTCTATGCGCCGGTTGTGTCAGGCCCAGTGGTGTATCTTCAGATGTGCAGGGATAATGCCGGTGGCATTGTGTTCGCATGGTACCGTTCTGTAGATTCCACCCACTTCTGCAGCTATGTGCAGCACATGGATGCGGATGGGACTATCACGATGCCTGCTGACGGCGTGCTCGCCTCCACTTCCTTGGACCGCGACCACATGTATCCAGCGCCGGCCTTCCTGCCTCAGACCCAGACGATTATCGTGTATTTCAGTGAACAGGATTTAAACCAGATCACCCGTGGTATGTACGCCCAAGAGTTCGACCTCCAGGGCAATCGGCTTTGGACTGATCAAGGGAAGGTGCTAATCCCGCTAGGCAACAACGATTACGAGCTGTTCATGGCATCAGGACGAGACAACACGGCAATCTGTATCTATCAAGCGATGGTATTCGGTAACCAGAATGCGAAGATGCAGGCCGTCATGCTCGATGACCAAGGAAACTATGTATGGCCGAGTCAATTCGTTGACCTCAGCACCGTCTCAAGCCCGAAATTGCATAATGTGATGTCCAACTATTACGATGGACAATGGGTTGCTGTCTGGGAGGACCAACGAAATGACGCTGGGGATATCTATGCGCAGAACATCCAGCCGGACGGTACCCTTGGTGTTGTTATCAATCAACCTCCAGTCGCTGATTTCAGCTGGTCGCCATTGAACCCGACGACGCAAAGCATCGTCCAGTTCATTGATCTGTCGCATGACCCCGTTGGTAATATCGTGAATTGGTCGTGGGACTTCGGTGACGGGCACGGTAGCTATCTTCAGCAGCCAACACATCAATACAATGTGCCGGGGACATACGCAGTCCGTTTGACCGTGACAGATAACGATGGCGCGAATGATAGCATCGCGAAGAACCTGACCGTAAGTTATCCACCCAACACCTTTAACATCACAATCAAGCCCGGGCTCGGTGTCGGTATCACGGTCATGGTCGAAAACACTGGGGTACAGGACGCTATCAATGAACCATGGACAATCACGGTGAAAGGGGGACTTCTCGGACGCATCGATAAAAACGCGAACGGCACCGTCGACATCCCCGCAGCAGGATCAAAAACCCTGAAGACAGGGATGTTGTTTGGGTTTGGTGCCATCACAATCTCTGCGACCATCGCTAACGAAGTTCAGACCGCGAAAGGAACCCAAATCCTCTTCCTCTCACTGGTAAAGAACTAGGGAGTCCCACCTCCCTTCTCCCACTTTTTTTCTATTTTGATTTAACCTATGAGACTCAGCGGTAGACGGAATCCTTCCTGGTGTATAAGCGAGATATACAATCGACAAAGGAGAATAGTCCACCGTATTGGCTGAAATCTCTCCGCGAAGTTGTTGATGGGCCTGTCCAGATTTGAACTGGAGTCTCTAGCTCCCAAAGCTAAAAGGATGGACCAAGCTACCCTACAGGCCCAGGAGTGAGATGGTGAACCACCATGGGATATTTAAGAATTATTACTTGAACGTCTAAGGCAAACTCTATCTCTTTTCAAGAGTCGACCGTGAGATTTCCTTCTGCAACGACGGATTTCTTGCTGAGCGAATACGAACAAAGTGCGTCGAAAAATTCCTGGAGAATATTCGTTGATGGGGACGTGCGCCCTAGAGCGGTATCGGAATCCGATGCTAAGAGACGGCCATGCCACCAATCCCAATACTCGACAGTAATCTTCCAGCCTAGCGATTCCCGAGGATAAAAGAATTTATCTATCTGCAAGTACCCTTGGGAAACATCTCCGCTGTGCGTTTGATTCTTCTGTGAATGATCGGTGAATTCGAGGTACACGTATCCATCATCCGCAGAACCGGGGCAGCTGATCGTGTAGTTAATCTTAATAACCACTAAAGTTCCTGTTCGCCCGATATGAATCGTCATGTCGCTCTTTGCTGCCGCCCAGACGTCAGGGGCTGCTGGGGAGCCTCCAACGTACCCTTTCCCGCCATCAACGACGACCTCGGTGAAACGCCCCAACAATCGAGAAAGCCTGGTCCATATGCTGGTTACTTGACGGAGCTGAAAACCGGTCGTTGCAGAGTTGGATTGGGGAGAGAACGTCTTTCCCATCACCAGGGGAAAAGACGAAGAGACCAGCCCGAAAATCACGATGTACGATAGCACTCCTTTTCCCATCACATTCTCACCAAACACAAAATAAATAAATGTATATTTATAATTTATGAAAAAATAAAAAATTTGAGAGAATCGAGAATCCGAATTCCGCAGAGAGAAGAGCCTATCTCTTCCCTGGACATCTCTGACGACACAAGCAGGTAACAACGTTTATGTAGGTTTTGCTGATTTTAGGGCCCGATGGACTTCGATTTTCGCCAGCCACGCCATGTTCTTGCCTTCGTACTCCTTTCAATCTCCTTTCTCCTCCTTATCGTATACGCCGTAGTCTCCTATTTTGAACCAATCCCTGAGACCAGTGGAATCGGAAGTTATACCGGCGTTACACAACTTCTCTTTGAGATCTACCTCGTCGCATTCTCTCTCATCTTCGTCGTCATCCTCATGGTCATCATACCCATGCTGTGGTATGTGCTGGTGAATCGGCTCCGGTTCTCTGAAATCCTCCAGCGGCTTCGTCTGAGTCGCGAACGTCTCGGCCCGGCCCTCTACTGGGGGATCGTCACGGCGATTGCTGCCTTGATGCTGTCCGTCGTCTTGGATGTAATCATTCTGCGATTCGGGGTGGATACCTCGAATCTAAGCAACATCCCACAGCTGCAGCAGTTGTTCCCGCTCCCCGCACTTCTTGTTCTGATCACGGTGCAGCCAATCGCCGAAGAAATCTTCTTCCGAGGATTCATCCTGGAGAAACTCTCAGCGTTCGCCGGTCCGACTACCGGCATCATCGGGTCCGCGGTCTTGTTTGGAGTCGCCCATCTCTCCTACGGGATGCTGTATACCGTGGTGATGGCGACCGGACTGGGCGTCCTGTTCGGCATCGTGGTGGTGCGGACGAAGAACCTTTATGCATCCATGCTTGCGCATATCCTCGTCAACGTCACAAGTATCTCTTTGTTCCTCCTGGGGAAATCCATCGGCGTCTAGCGGTAGTTTCATAAACCGAGGTTCCATCCCTACCCTCAGGTGTTCAATCGATGCAAACGGAACGTACCTTTGTCATGATTAAACCCGATGGGGTTCAACGAGGATTCATTGGAGACATCATCAGCCGTTTTGAAAAGAAAGGAATCAAGATTATTGCTATGAAACTCGTTGCGGTGGACCGAGTCTTAGCCGAGCAGCACTACGGCGTGCATCGCGGCAAACCGTTCTTCGAGCCGACCGTCTCCTACATCACGTCTTCCCCTGTTGTCGCCATGGTGCTGGAAGGCTTCAACGCAGTGGAGATGGTGCGCGGGATGATGGGTAAGACGGATCCGCAGAAGGCTGAGATGGGCACTATCCGAGGCGACTACGGGCAATTCATCGGCCGCAACATCGTCCACGGGTCAGACAGCCTTGAGAACGCTCAGAAAGAGATTGCGTTGTGGTTCTCCGACGACGAACTTATCACCTACACCCGGATTGACGAGCAGTGGCTGACAGAGGAGCGCTAGCTCGTCAATGCATTAGGAGAACTTCTCCTGGGCTGAAAAAAAAGGAACTCTTAAATAGAAGTTTTTAATATTAGCCCGTTTAACTCTAAGAATAATAAGAGGAGAGTTGAATCTATGGAAAACAAAATTATAGGCAAGATAGCCATATGGGCATTCATCTTAGGGACCATCATCGCCCTTCTCGTGGGGTTGTACCAAGCATACACCCTCCAAAACGGGGACAACTTCATAACAACGAGCACGGGCTCAGCGGTCGCATGGCTGCTAGCGGTGATTGGCGCGATTGTGGGACTCCTGGCTTTCCTTGGAAAAGGGACCATTACCAAAGAAGAAGTCCCTGCATTCCTGACAGCAAGCATCGCCCTCTTAGTCATGTACGGCGTCTTCCAGAACCTCGTTCATACGGTTGGTTACTGGCTTGGACCCTTGTTCGCGGGCGTCTCACTGACCTTGTCGATCTTCATTGCCCCGGCCGCCGGTATCCTGGCGATTAAGGCAATCTACGACATCGGAAAAGACGTGTAAACACACGTCCTTTCTTTTTCCCTTTTTTTAAAAGAAATTCTTTGCTACATTCCCCAGAATTTATTTTGCTTCCTGTTAATCTCGATTATCTTCGTCAGGACGTCTTTTTCATCAGAATTGAGAACATCCAACTCAAGAAGTTTCTTTGCGTCACCTTCGGGGATGACCGTGAATAAGATATCGTCGCCTTTGAACTGTCGGCCAACTGTCGGGCCGTCAATGGAGATGGCGACCTCATCACCTTGCAGGGCCTCTTCCACCGGTTTATTCTGGGATTGAATGCCTCGGATGGTGCCGAGGACCTTCCCATCATCTTTCATTAGACGCATATCGACCTTGATGCGCCCAGCCAGTACCCGGATGCCAATAATCGCTGGGTTATTCGCACGGAACACGTACTGCGGAAGGAATTTGACCATCCCCGGGTGGATGTAGTCTTCACGACGCTTGCGTTCCATCTCGGTCTTCGCTCGCTCATACCACTCATCGTAGTTCTCCATAATGGTGTAGATGACGTCTTCATTGAAGACCGTGACAGGACTTGCGACCAATTCTTCTTTCGCTTCCGGCAGAATCTTGACGTTGAATGCAAAGATGACACGCTCCAATGGATTGGTGAGCGCTGCGGTATCGACGATGTCCCGTTTGGACACATTACCGATGTCCACATGGCGTATTTTGATTCCTTTCTGCTCCCGGGCTTCTTTCACTAGCGCCTCAAGGGATCCTATCGTATCCGCCTTGATGAAGATACCTTCCTTGTCAAGCTGGATGTCGACTCTCGATTGAGCGCGGATTTCGTCAACAATAGCCTGTGGATTACCCACGACAACACGAAGAGGCGCACCAGGAACGACGTTTCCAAGGTTAGGCGCCGAGATTTTAATCCCAGCTGCGGCTGAGACTTCCTTGACGCTGTCGAACCGCTCCCGGGGATCCCTGATTTCATCAAGAGGCTTCGGTTTCAGCAGCGCCTTGATCCGGGTCACCAGCGGCTCCCCATGAGTGCCAATGACGATCTCGTCCTCTTTGTGGATCGTTCCCGCATAGATAATCGCATCAATCGTGGTGCCGAGCCCAACGTCTTCCTTGACTTCAAGGACCGTTCCTTTTCCAGGGCCACTCTCGACCACGAGCCTGCCTTCAAGGAACCGCTGAGCAAGCCCGACGAGGACCATCAGGATCTCCGGGATGCCTTCACCAGTTTTCGCAGAGACTGGGACGATGGGGATCGCCTTGGTGAAATCCGAGATATTATAGTAGAGGTCCGCATCGAATCCTTTATCGTACAACGTCCCTATTATGTCATAGATTTTTTCTTCGAAAATCTGTTTCACCTGCGGACGCTGACTGTCAATTCTGGCCTGACCGACTCCCTCGGTTTTCTGCCAGCCGGAGATCGCATCGATCTTATTGGCAGCGATGACGAACGGGGTCTTGTACTGCTTCAGGATGTTCACGGACTCATGAGTCTGAGGCATAAAGGTCTCTTGGACATCGATAACGAGCACGGCGATATCCGCCAGAGAACCACCGCGAGACCGCAAGGTCGTAAACGCATGATGCCCCGGGGTATCGATGAACAGAAGACCGGGAAGGGAGAATTTCTTGCCACCAAGAAGATTTCCGCAGAGAGCGTAAATAGCCTCGATAGGCACCTCGGTGGCGCCGATATGCTGGGTGATGGCCCCGGATTCCCGTGCAGCAACCGTGGACCCTCTGATATAGTCTAGGAACGAGGTTTTCCCATGGTCGACATGACCAAGAACACTAACAATCGGCTGCCGTACCGCCATACCATCACCTTTCGGCTCCAACGACCGGTAGAAGAAGACTCCTTATAAAAAGATATCTCATGGAGAAGCGGGAATCATGGAAGCTCAAGGGTCGCATGTCGCGATCGCATCGATTCTTCGGTCTCCTTCTTCTGATCCATCAACTCAGCGATGATGCAGTCCAAGAGAATCCACGTGCTTGCTTCAAACAGCGTGCCTAGGGGAGCAAAGGATTTTCGCTCCTTGCTTTCACCAGGTGGAGAGAGAACAAGCATGATGTCAGCATTGGTCGTGATTTTCGCGTGTTTTTCCCCCGTGACCACGACGACCCGCGCACCAATGCGGTGGGCGATGTCCGCAGTCATGACCGCAGGGATGGTTTCTCCGGATCCTGAGATGAGGAAGACCAGGTCGTTTTTTTGGACCGGGGCGCCGATGGTTTCCCCGATGACGAAGGTCTGGAAGCCGAGATGCACCAGACGTATCGCGAAGGCACGTGCGACGAGCCCGGAACGCCCTGCACCGTAGACGAAAATACGCTTCGCTTTGAAAAATGAGGAGACGAGGTTGCTGACTTCCTTGTCGCTTACACTCACAAGTATCTTACGGATTTGGGTTTCGATGAATTTTTGTGATGCATGGAACGTCTTCGTCATGAGACCTCAGAAAGATCCTTGTAGTATGCCACCTCTTTCCCGGTCCGTTTCATGATGGCCTTTTCGACTTGGAGTTTGATGTAGACGGCATCGTGCTCCAGGAGTGGCGATTCGGAGATGAGGGTGACATTGAGTTTCTTATCGAGAATCAGGTCGATGAGTGGAGCGAGGGGCATGTCTCCTTTTTTAATAGGCAAATGATAGTATTCGTTTCCCTTTTCATAGAGAACGCCGGTGATGTGGATGAGGTAGTGTCGGAGATGGAGCGGTTTGAGCTTTTCGAAGAGGGCGTCGAAATCCTCTCGTTCCTTCAGACAGCCGTTACCCCGGGCGTGGATATGCCCAAGATCGATGGCTGGGACGATGTCTTTGACATGCGTGCATACGCTGACGATCTCTTCGATACTGCCGAAGACCTTCTGTTTTCCCATGGTTTCAAGTGCAAGCTTCGTCTTGATTTTTTGCTTTTTCAGGAGTCCGGCGATTTTCGTAGTGTTTTTCACGATGAGATTAAGGGTGCGTCGTTCACCGTTTTCCCCATAGAATCCAGGATGAATGACAAGGTCTTTTGCGCCGATATCGTTTGCCATTTCTGCAGATTTCAGGATTTTTTCATAACTCATCTCGACTTCTTCTCTGTCTCCAGCGAGGTTCAGGTAATAGGGTGCGTGGACGTGGATTTCGATGTCGTTCTTCTTCGCATAGTCTTTGATGAAATCTGCTTCTTCCTCAGGCATCACGTACAGGCCGCGGACGAACTGGATTTCAATCGCGTTCAAATCCAGGTTCTTGTGGGTGTATACAATACCGTCTTTGTTTGTCCGGCCTTTACAGGATAAGGGGATTCCGGCTTGGCCAATCCGTATCATTTTACCTCCCGGGTAGGGGATGCTGGTAGCGAACCTAGGTTGAACCAAAGAGATGAGGTGTTACGCCAATTCCTCTAATCGGCTCATGATATTCCAGATGAGAGTCCGGCCATGGAGTGGGATGTTCGGGTCGTTGGCGAGTTCGTCGAGTTTCGATGTGGCTGATGAGATGCGTAAATCAATGGGGTCGTCAAGTTTCAGGAGCAGTTGTTTGATTTCCTCGGCGCCTCTTCGGATGTTTCTCGGGATCGCGCTGTCCTCGCTAATCATGTTTAAGCCGTCGCAAATCTGGTCGAGTCTTTTATCCACTGCCTGCATTAGCATCACCCTGGTATGAGGGGAGGGTAAGGGGAAGGGTGGATAAATATATTATGGAGGCTACGAAGAGATGTATTCTTGAGAAAAAAGTGCGTGGAGTTCCTCCGCGGTTTGTCTGCCGATGCCGTGGACTTCGCTGAGTTCTTCGACGGTGGCGTTGATAATGGCGCGGATACTACCGAAATGTTCCAGCAGTCGTTTGGCGAGGACGACGGAGATGCTGGGGAGGCCTTCGATGACGAATTGTTGTTGTTCGGAAGGCTTTGCCGCCCATTTTTCCCCACGGATGGGGACCGGCTTTGTAGAATCTCGTTGCTCGCGGCGGGCGATGGCGATGAGCAGGTCGCCGGTTTCCTGTGGTGAGGTGGTGCAGAGGATGGCGACGCCGAAGTCTATGAGGATGGAAGCGAGGCTGCCGAAGAGGGAGGCATGAGTGATGTTTCGTTTGGTGAGGAGGCCTTCTCCTTCGATGATGAGGATGGGCCTGGAAAAGGTTTGTCTGATGTTCTTTATTTGCTGGAAGAGTTTTCCTTCAAGGAGGGAGCTGAGGAAGTCGTCGGTGGTTTTTCGTTCGATGCCGATGCGTTGGGAGACGATGTAGTCGCCGATGTCGAGGTCTTGGACTTGGACGTTGATGCCGCTGCTGGCAAGGTGTCGGACGACTGGGCTGCGGGATTCACGGTAGTCTACAATAATGGTGATCTGTTCTTTGGGTTGGTACTCGGAGAGCTTCGTCTGGCGTTCTTCTATCGTCGTGGGTAAAGGATTCTGGGGGGTCGACCCGAAGTGGCGTCTGAGGGATGTTCTCAGGGCTTCGAGTTCTGTGTGCATTTGTTTTTCTTTGTGGCGTGAGGTCCAGTAGTAGGCTTCGTCCGGGGTGTCTTTGGCGATGAGGATGATGGCTTTTCCTGGCATTTTTCTGGCGGTGCGGCCGCGGCGCTGGATGGTTCGTATCTCGGATGGCACGGGTTCGTAGAAGATGACGAGGTCGGTGGAGGGGATGTCGAGTCCTTCTTCGGCGACAGAGGTTGCGATGAGGACGTTGTAGTCTCCGGCTTCGAATTTCTTGATGATCTCGATTTGTTCCCGTTGGGTGAGGCCTTTATCGGCTCCTTTTCCTGCTTGTCCGACGAACCGTACTGGTTTGACAGCCGGGAGGGTAGAGAGATGGTGGACCATGACGTTCGCGGTATCTCGGTAGTGGGTGAACACGATGATTTTTGAGGAGGGTTTCTGCTGGAATTGGGTGCGGACGATGGCAGCGATTTCTGGGATCTTCGGATGGTCTATGGTCATGCCTTTGCTGGTGGCGATGGCTTCGAGGATGTTGGGGTCTTTGACAAGGTCCCGGGAGGCTTTGCTGCCACCTTTGGAAGCGGCTTCTTCGAGGATGCGCTGGAGGTAGTTGCGTAAGGCGCTGACACCTTGGGTCTGGAGGAGTTCGATGGCGTGATAGATCTTTAATGCCGCGTTCTGGGTTGAGGCCGCGGTGAACAACTGTCTAGGCGGGTTAGGAGTGCTCCTGAGGCGTTGTTGGATGTGTTCCTGGAGTTCGAGGAGTTTTTTGCGGTTCACGGTTGCGGTGGTAAGGGGTTCGCTGAGTTTGAGGTCGTTGATGAATCTGAGGCGGTCTGCGAGTGCTTTTCTGAGAAGCTGGAGGACAGCTGTGAATTCTTTGGGGAGCGGGATTTCTTTCCATTGGATGTCCAGGTTGTGGACGTAGGGGCGGACGTCAGGGTCTGTGGTGGTTCGTATTTCGATGTTTCGTATCTCCAAGTTTTTACAGACGTCGAGGATTTTGGGGAGGTCGTTACCTGGGGATGCGGTCATGCCGAGGCAGAGCCGTTGGTCGCGTTGTCGTCGGTAGATGTCGGCGATGAAGACGTACGAGTAGTTGCCGATGGCACGGTGGGTTTCGTCGAAGATGATAAGGGAGATAGAGGCGAGGTCGAGTCGTTTGGCGATGAGGTCGTTTTCGATGACTTGTGGCGTGGAGACGATGATGCGGTGCTGTTGCCAGAGTTCCAGGCGTTTTTCTGGGGTGACTTCCCCGGTGAACATCGTGACGATGCTGGGGTCGCGTAGGAATTTCTTCAGGAATGTGGTGTGTTGGTTGACGAGGGGTTTTGTGGGTGCGAGGAATAGGATCTTGTTTGCGGGGTCTTTGAGGTGCTGGACGAGGAGGAGGAGGGCGATGATGGTTTTCCCCATGCCGGTGGGGAGGACGACGAGGGTGCTTGCGTTCTCGGCGGCTGCGGCGATATGCTGTTGGTATTCACGGGCTTCGAGGGCATTTGGCTGGATGCACTCATGGTGGATGAACACAGAAAGGGAGATGGACCGGGAGTTTTTAGAGATTTGGGACAGGGGCGATGCGGGTCATCTTATTCCAAATATTTATATCATCAGTCGATATGAGGATTTGTGTGTCCGTACAGATTTTTTCGTATACGGTCCCGCTGTGGGTTTTTTTGTCCTTAGCTATCATCGTGTTTCTCCTCCTCTGGCTGGTCGTGAAAGTCGCGGTTCGGTATTTCCTGTATATCGTCCTCGTCATCCTTCTACTGCTGGTGCTGGAGACGCTCGGTGTGTTCACCTGGCTTCAGGCTCATCTCTCAGGCTTGGGGTAAAAAAAAGAGTTCCTTTCTTAAGATGCAACCAACGTGATTAGTCGATGCAGGCGAGTTTGACGTTGGTAAGGAGCCAGTCGATATTGAACGGCTTTTGGATGTAGTCGTAGATGTAGGGCTCGAGTTCGTTGTATTTGTCCTGGTCTTTTTTCGAGCTGGCGGTGATGATGACAATTTTGACTAGTTTTGCGTATCCTTGTTTGACGATTTCGTGGATAGTCGTGTAGCCGTCCATGAATGGCATCATGAGGTCCATGAGAATGACCCCAGAAAAAC
Organism: Methanobacteriota archaeon; assembly: GCA_903877165.1. Taxonomy (GTDB): domain Archaea; phylum Thermoplasmatota; class E2; order DHVEG-1; family DHVEG-1; genus CAIRCU01. Next base: position 69,356 of record CAIRCU010000015.1, read on the forward strand.
CCCGCTGCAGCTCCTTAAGGCAGTCGTACCCGGTGTCCACGGTGAGCACCTCGAAGTGCTCCTTCTCAAAGAGGGCACGAAGAATCACCAGCAAATCCGGGTCGTCATCCACGATCATGATTCTCTTTTCCATAGTTCTACCCGTCACATGTTATACTTTTACAGTAATGACTTATATGGGTTCCCGAGAAAATTTACGTTTTGACAAAACGTCACGATATCCTCTCGAGTAAGAGGTCGCTGAGAGACCCGATTTGCGCTGGGGATAACTGCTCAACGCGTTCGTCAAGGAACGGCAGACCATCCAGATCTGAACATAGAGATCGAAGCGTCGTCTTAATCTTTTTCCGCCGTTGGGAAAACAACCGACGGACCACCTCGAAGAAAAACGTCTCATCGCGGACAGTGAACGCAGGGTGTCCACGGGGGATGAGTTCGACAATTGCGGCATCGACTTCAGGCGGAGGGGAGAAACTTTCGCGAGGAACACGCTCCAGGAGGCGACACGTCGCCTTATAGGATACAAATACCGAGAGGCGGGAGTAGTGCTTCGTCCCCGGGCCTGCGATGAGTCGCTGCGCGAACTCCCATTGGTAGATAAGCACCGCTTTTTCAAAGGAACAATCCAGAAGCTTGCTAGTGATGGCTGAGGAGATCCAGAATGGTAGGTTTGCGACCACCTTGGTGAACCGTGGCAGACTTGTAAAATCATATGCGACCGCGTCCCCTTGGATGACTTGCACGTTAGACGGGAGATCCATGGAAAGCTGGCGTGCGAGTCGAGGGTCGATTTCAATGGCGATAACCTGCCGAGCTGAGGTAGCTAACAAACGAGTTAATGCACCTTTGCCAGGGCCGATTTCCAGGACGACGTCGTGTTTCGTTAATGATGCGTACTGGACCTCACGTGAAGCAATAGAAGAATCGAGTAAGAAATGCTGGCCGAGGTGCTGCGCCATGCAGGTCAGTATTGCGACGATGATTCATGCGAGATGGGCGGACGCGTGAAGATCCTGTACTTCTGGTTCGGATCCGTCAGCTCCAGCTCGATGCGCTTGGAGATAAGCTTATCTGGACAACGCAGGAAGTCAATGCGGTCCTGCATCTCCTTAAAAGTCGTGAACGGCTGTTTCTTGCGCTCATCGAGGATCTGGTGCATCATCTTCTTCCCAAGGCCCGGGAGAAGCTCCAGGACATGGAACCGTGTGGAGATGGCGGATGCTTCGTTGAAGAACTTCACGAACTGGGGCTCCTGGTTCTTGACGATGTCGTTGATGACGTACGGCAGCTCCCCGTGCGCGGTGGCGGTGAGGTCCTCAAAGTTCACCCGGCCTTTGATCTTCTCGATTTTCACGCGCTGCATGCCGTCCTTGCCGACGTAGACGCGCTCACCTATGGTGAAGGTCGCGTCGCGCTTCGGGATGAGCTCAAGAAACGTGAACTGATTTTCTCCGATCCCATAGACGACAGGAGTTCTCTTGAACGGTGGAAGGTCCCCTCTTCCTTTCGGTAAAAAATCCAGAACATAGACGTAGTCCTCCACTCTCTCACCTTCCGACTCTGTCTACTCCACCGAGTACTTGTTTACCAACTCGATGATGGTCTTAATCTCCTTCTCATTCGGAGAAATCCGTTCTTTCGCAAAGATCGCCTTGACATCATCCAAAGTCCTTGGCAGGATGTCAGCGATTTTATAGGCATGGAACTCCTCGATATGCTCCTGTTTCAACAGCTCGGCGATGAGATCCTTTGTTTGTTTCGCGCTCAACGTGGAGAAGCGCTCTGCATGCTCCAGGGCGATGCGCTGTTCGTAGATGAGTTCTTTGCGTTCTTTGCTGATTTTTCGCAGAACGTTTTTCACTTCGGCAAGCGACACCAGTTTGGCGTGTTCTTCGGCCATTTTATGTGACTCTCCCCAGATGCTCCGGACGAACGATAAGAATCTTATGCTTGTTGCCGACGACGACGCCGACAAGGTAGGCTTCCCCCTGCATGCCCTCGACTTTCCCAGTGAAGCCTTGGAAACGGTGATGGGGCATTCCTTTATGGATGGCTGAGTCTATGGTGACGCTGACGCTGTCGCCGATTTGGAAAGTCTGTAGCGCGCGCGTAATGGATGAGACGCCGCGTGCGCGCGGCTTTTTGCGCATGATATACCGACTTTTGTTTCGCGTTCCTTTCGATCGTATGACCATGTGGTTATTCCCCCCTTGACGTCTATGACGTCAAGTTCTCGGACCACGCATGGCGTGCCGAGCATGTCACTGAGGTTCGGCTGGGTTTTCCCGCCGTCGCCCGAGACGAGTTCTTTGATATAGGTGCCAGATTCCGTTTCAATCGTCAGATTGGCTCTGGTATCCGCTACCGATTCAACATTGCAATTGTATACCGTTCGTGCTCTAGTCTTGTTCGCTCGCCGATGGGCGACTCGTGTCGGTGTAAATTGTTGAATGGTTGCGCCCCGTAATCCCTGTATCGTCTTTATAAACCTTTCTTTCGGAATTGGCGTGCTCATTTCGAGGAGAACATGATAGACTTTCCGATAGTCCGCATGTTTCAGCCGTTCGATATCCTGTTTGTCTGCGAACCTCAGCTGTAAGGCTTCGGCCTGCTTCGCAGCTCCGTCGTTGATGACTTTGGCAAGCTGCCCAAGGTTCACATTGCGTATCTTGGGATTTTTCAGTTCTACGACGAAGGGCCGGCCGGAGCCGAGCATGCGGGCATCGATGTCTTCGCGGCCGCAACCGTGGAATGCATGATCCGTTCCTTGTGCCGCGGAGAGGAGCGGGACCGCGATGAGCTCTTCGACGCTCGTATCGTACATTTTTCCTTTGTATCCACAGAAGCGGCATCCCTTGCCTCGACAGATGCGGCAGGGCCATTTCGTCTGCGGGATTTCGCGAGAGTACTTCCGATATCGACCATACACGTACAGCGAGCTGATCTGAAGGGAGACGACGTCAAAGCTGGTATCAATCATCGCGACGATATCCGGGTGCTCGAAATCCACTATTTTGTGCAGACGCGGCTCCAGGATCTTGCCGATCCTTCGGTTCAACTCCATTTTCATCGGCTCCCCCTGGATGCCGAGGTGCTGCCAGAGGATGGCCTCCCGTGCGATGAGGTCATCATCGATCTTTGAACCGATGAGAAACGAGCCGTACTCATATCCTACGAGAGTAGCTGCAATGAGATCGGCGAAATGCGGGACTTCTTCAAAGAGGCCGTGGCAGAGCCAACACGCCTGCGCTGAGACGGGTTTCTGGGTGAAGGCCTCCGCTGTCCCTTTGGTTAGCCTTTGGAGGCATGCCTCACAGAGGTCATAGCGTTGCAGTGTCTGCTGGAAATCGTCCATAGATCCTGCATTGGACATGATGCTTCCTGTTAAAATGTTTCCTGCCCTTTTTCGTGCATCAGAATATTGAACAGGTCCAGGGGGGGAAATCATTCATAAGCTTTTTAACACGGCAGAAGTTACGGGAGAGCCGAAGGGTTTCCTATGGTTCAGATCGCACAATTCAAAGGCATTCAATACAACAAGGAAAAGGTTGCATCCCTCGACGCCGTCATGTCGCCACCGTACGACATCATCTCAGAGAAAATGCAGCAGGAACTGTACGAGAAAGACGCGTATAACTTCGTCCGCCTTATCCTGGGAAAAATCCTGCCCACCGACACCGACCAGAACAACCGCTACACCCGCGCCAAACAACAATTCGACGCCTGGCAAAAAGACAACATCCTCACCTCCTCAACCACACCAGCCCTGTACCCCTACCAAGTCGACTATACCGTGAAAGGCGAAAAAAAACAGATGCACGGTTTTTTCGTGCTCCTGCGCCTCGACCCAGACTATACGACCGTGAAAGCCCATGAGAAAACCCTATCGAAACCAAAGGCGGACCGCCTCAACCTCTTGCGCGCTTGCCATGCGAACCTGGAGCCCATCCAACTCATGTACATGGACCATGCAGACCAGATCCGAAAAACCATGGAGAAAGGACTGGGGAAACCACAGATTCGAGTCAAAGGCTATGACGGCTTCACCCACAGCCTCTGGAAGCTAGATGACCCAGCGGCAGTCGCCTCTATCGTAGGCGCTCTGAACGATAAAATCCTGTTCATCGCCGATGGACACCATCGCTACCAGACCTCCATCAATTATGCGGCTGAGCAACGCGAGCAGACCAAGAACACGGATCCTCGTGCACCCTTCAACTATATCATGGTCGTCCTCTGCAACATGTTCGACCCTGGTCTTTCTATCCTGCCTACCCATCGGCTGATCACCATGCCCAACGTCGACTTCACCACACTTGGCACACGCCTCGAGCGCTACTTCTCCGTTGAGAAAAAAACACTCTCCGGCTCGGAGAAAGAGTACGCCTCCCGTGGTAAACAAGTCATGGGCATGATCGAGACTACGACCAAGCACACCTTTGGGCTCTATACGAAGGACGCCTTCTGGGTCTTGACGCTAAAGGACGAACATGCCATGGATGCCGTCGCAGCGGACCACTCGAAAACCTGGCGAACCCTGGACGTCTCCATCCTTCATAAACTCATCCTGGAAGAACTCCTGGGGATTACGGAAAAGAACATAGAGGACCACGTGAAATACACCCGAGTTGACGCAGAAGCAATCCAGCTCGTCGAGGAAGGGAAATACGACTTCTCCCTCCTGATGAATGCCACGAAGATCGACCAGCTTAAGGCGATCGCGGATGCGCACGAAGTCATGCCGCAGAAGTCCACCTATTTCCTGCCGAAGATGCTGTCCGGGCTCGTCATGTATAAGATGTAGCCCTCCCCCCATTTTTTTCCCTTGAAAAGGTCGCTTTGGCGAAATGGCGATGAATCTTTAAATACCTTGAGCGAGAAAAAGAATTATTGGTGAGGAAGGGAAACGAAGAACATCCGCCCCTTTTGCTTCTTCATATTTTCCCCCCTTCCCTCCTCCCATGTTCTCGTTAGTTCGCTTTTCTCTGCAATACGCTGAGGAAGAAGAGGTCTCCTTGCGGTATCGCTGTGAAAAAACCCTGTGGCGTTCTTTCGAGGAACGAAGCGCTTGGGGTGGAGACGGATATAGTGTCGAAAGGAGCTTTCGAGGTGAACGTGGAGATCACGTCGGACGTCTCCTCCGGTGTGATGGTGCAGACGACATAGAGCAGGAAGCCCTCGGGTTTGATGAATTTCGCTGCGTGGTGAAGAATCGAGAGCTGTATCTGTGGATAGTCATCCGTATCCTCTATATACTTCGCCTCGGGGTTACGCCGCGCGGCGCCAAGCCCAGTGCATGGGGCGTCAACAAGGACGACATCGCAGGAGGATTCGGCGGGGAGCGGACCGATGGTCGCTTTCGCGTGGTACTCCTGGCACCGTCTCTGCAGCGTCTCGAGTCGGCGTTCGTCGGTCTCATAGGCAACAAGGTCTTTTGTATTCTTGCTTAGAGACGCGAGCGCTAAGGTTTTCCCGCCGTTGCCCGCGCAGAAATCAAGGATATGTTCGCCTAGTTCGGCGGCAATCTGCGCTACAAGCTGACTGTTTTCATCCTGCACGTGCGCAAGTTTCTCTAGGACAACAGGGGAATTCTTCAAGTCTGAAGACTGCGAGAGGACCGCGGTGCTCAGGTGCCCCTTTTCGATGGGGATCTGCTCATCTTGTAGTCTCGTGAGCACATGGTCACGGGTTGTGATGTTTTGGTTGACACAGATGGTTGTCGGAGGATTTGAGTTCAGGTATGCTGCCCGTTCATGTTGCTGTTCAAACAGCTTAGCGACGTATGGTGAACACGAATATCGATACTCTGGAGGAAGTACGGCTGCCTGCTCCTGTGCTCTTGACATGGCTGTGATGTAATATCTCTCGGGAGACAGAGGTATCCCTTGTTCTTCCATAAGAAAGCCGTACAATTTTTTCCAGCGGACGATCTCATGCATGAGGTCCGCGATTTGGCGTCGATCCTCCCGGGGAAGGTGCGCCGAAGGGAGGATGTCGCGTAGGCAACGTGCCATGTTTCCTTTCCGGAGGTACTTCGCGATGACTTGCAGCGCAATCCTCTCGGTGTTAGGGGATAGAGTCATTACGTGACACGGAGAACTCGACTGCTATAAAATAGATTGTGCTATCCCCAATCTGATATCATATTAAGTGAAAATAAATGATACTCTCGTGTCTTTGAGGAGAGCAGAGGAAGTCATTGACGGCTTCTTGTCTGGAGGAAACGGTGGGCTTTCTTGAAAACCTCTTGGTCTCCAGGGAAGGTGATTTGCTTCAGCGCCTCGTCGTAGGGGAGCCAGCGGTAGGTTTTGTGTTCGGAGGAGAGGCGGACCGTTGTGGTCTGCGAGTCTGCGAGGTAGTACTGGACTTCTTTGTACACATTATGTCCGTTTTTTTTATAGATATAGTGAATTATTTCGTGGAATCCGTCAATGAGAAGTAGGTCTGTGGTGGTGAGGCCTGTTTCTTCTGCTGCTTCTCGGTAAAAGGCGTCGATGGCGGTTTCGCCAGGCTCGATGTGACCTTTGACGAACCCCCAGTGTCCAAGGCCGTATTGGAGGATTAGGAACGTCTCGTGGTGGCGGATGACGGCGCCGCTGGAGAACTCCATGGTGTCTACTCGGTGAGGATCTTGCGCATGACGCAGACCTGACGGGTGAATCGCTTGCCTTTCTCGGTGAGGCAGTAGTAAGTGGCTCGTGTGCCTTTCTCTTTGCGCTGGCGGATAAGCTCGTGTTTGAGGAGGATGTCCAGCGCGCGCTTGGCGGTGGAGTTGTTGCTGATGTTGATGAGAGCAGGGTTGTTGTAGAGGTTCCCGTACAGCATGTCCCCGTTTTCATGGAGGACTAAAAGGATCTGCAGGATCCCCCGCTGTCCCTCGATTTCAAGGATCTGTTTTTCAACGGCCATGATTTCTCCTCTGTACACGATAACCCGTGACTCTTTATAATTCTTATCGTTTAACGATAGTTAATAAGTTATAAGTCATGCATTAATAAAACCCGGAATTAAAAAGACAGATCCGACCATCAGCACATCCCGAGACGTGATAGTTATATGGGACTCTTGGCCTCAATGAACAGCTCAAAGCGATCCTTTTTCGCCTTGCAAATCGGGCAGACATCCGGGGGATCGTCTCGGGCGCACAGGTAGCCACAGACCCGACAGCGCCAGACCGGTTTGCCCAGACGAAACTGAGACGCCGGTTGCTGGAACTGAGGGCGGTCTTCCCGTTTCGAGGGCCGTCGCTCAGGGATAGGGTGAAGCGACGCCTCCCCGCTTTTCACCGCCTGAGACACGTACAACCCACAGTAACATGCCCCATGCGACGTAAGGTCGGCATCCCGATAATCACAAGGGCAGATGATGTCGACATCCTCCTGCTTCATCCCCGTGGCAAGCCGGCACGGACAGGCGGGGTATCCGTATCGCTGCTGATTCACAAGCAAGCTAGCAACCAGCGCAGTCGAGAACTCCACATCAGGGTTAAGATGGTAACCGCCCGCCTCAGCCTCCTTCTTGCATCGCTGATAAGCAGCAGCAACCTGCTCTTGAGATGGGGGGATCGTGCTCATTTGGCAAAGACCTTCCGTATTTCTTCCTCGTTAAACCCTGTGATGCATCGCTCTGATCCGATGACCAAGGTTGGGAATGTGCTCGAAGGATTATGTTTACGGACTTCGTCTTCAGCATGATCACGTGCATCCCCTTCGAGTAAATCCACATCGATGATGAGATACTTGACCCCGAGTTTATTGAGTAACTGCTTTGTCTTCCGACACCAAATACAGGTGCTTAAGGCGTATAATACAATGGGTTCTTGACCATCTTTTCCTACATCGCGAATGCTTTCACCTCCCGTAGATGATGAACTGATTGAAACAACGGTTTTAGGAGTATGTGGTGTATGCGCATCGATATTTAAATATCTTGGATACGCGCCGTCGACACTGAATTATTGTTGTTAACGCAGCAAGAGGATACGGTTCTATGAGGGGAATGCTGACCGGACCTTGGCTGAGGCCTGTGGGCGAACCGGCTCTCCATGCCCGCTGAGGAGAACATCAAATTCAAGCGTCTTTATCCTCTGGATTGATTGCATCGCTTTTTCGTAATCAAACGAGAACTGCTGGGAGGGCGCCTCAAGGTTTCCTTTGGGTGAGCGAAGTGTGTCGCCACAGAACAGGACCGACTGTCGTGGTGCGAGAAGCCCGATGCTGCCAGGCGTATGACCGGGCAGATGAATGACGGTGCACCCAGCGACGACAGCGGCATCTTGCAGATGGATATCGACAGGGAACGGACGGACATGCATGACGGAGGTTGCGAGACCGAACAGGAGGTTTTTCGGGCGCGGCATGGGTTGTTTCCCCTCGATGTAGTCTACATCATCCTGGTGCGCAGCGATCTTCGCGCCGGTGAGCCGTCGCAGCTCCTCGGCATTCGCGATATGGTCGATGTGATAATGCGTCAGAAGGATCGTAGTCACATCGCTTGGCTTCCGATGAAGGACATCAGTGACATAGTCAAGGATCTTCTTGGCATGATGCGGAAGTCCAGTGTCAATCAAGGTCAGCTCATGGTCGACGAGAAGATAACAGTTCCCGTTGATTCTTGGAATCCAGTGGACACCTGGCAGGATTTCTATAGTACCACCAACAACTAGCGCGAAAAACTTCGAGCGCTTAATAAAGGTGCCGAACTCCTGGGCTCCTCGGAACAATCCCATGACTGCCTACATTTATATATCCATATCATGATATTTTTGATATATGCCGAGATCACTGAGCAGAAGCCTAGAATGCACTGCCTTCGTTTCCATCCTCCTGTGTGCTTCAACATTTACAGGGGCATCTATTGCCTCCATTCACTCTCCATCCAGCGCCCCATCTATTCTTATGAGTCCAGACATCGGGGCGATCATCCAACAGATCAATACAACGACCTTGACCAACTTCGTGCAGGCCATTCAAGGCTTCGGCCCCCATCCGACTGGATCTCCCACCATCAGCCAGGTCCAACAGTATCTCGTCTCACAGCTCTCCATCACAGGCTTGACGATCCAGCAGAAACCCTGGTGGGAAAAGCTTTACCATGGCGTCAACATCGAGGCGACCCTTCCAGGGACCGGCTCCGCTGGCAACATCCTCATCCTCTGCGCGCACTACGATTCTGTTCGGATTTCGCCAGGCGCGGACGACGACGGGTCAGGGACGGCCGCGGTCCTGGCCATCGCCCAGGTACTCAGTCATTACCGGTTCAACTGCACGGTGCGATTCGTGTTCTTCTCCGGGGAGGAGCAAGGACTGCTCGGCAGCAGCGTCTACGCCTGGGAAGCCCGACGAAACCATGAGAACATCATCGGAGTCATCGCCTTGGACGGCGTGGGACATAGTGACCAGAACAGCACGGCACATAAGATCTACAACAACGCTGACGCGAGCGCACGCTGGATAGTACAGCATTCGCAGGCGGTCGCCGCAGCGTACCCAGATCTCATCCCCATTGCGGTCGCGTATGGCGAGAACCAACCGGACAGCGACCATCAGTCGTTCCTCACCGAAGGGTACGCGGCGGAATGCTTCCGCGAAGAGACATTAGATCCCTTCTATCACACCAGCGACGATACCATAGGCCATATGAACCTCAGCTACTTGACGAACGTGTGCCGTGACGCGGCGGGGACGGTCGCCTCGATAGCTGGAATGAATCGACATCTGTCCTCAGATGAAATCACGATACACTGTTGGGGATCGTTGCATGCGAAATCCACGATGTTCTCGATTGTTGTGGAGAACGCAGGACATCTGCAGGATTCAGCGAACCTCTCCATCACCATTGAAGTCTTGAATCGAAGGACTGGTGCGGTACTGCTGACTTCCATGAATGTCTCAATGAATTGGACGCTGACCGCCGAAGTAAGGCAGTCCTGGTCGTTTGAGGTCGCGCCCCGGAAGTTTGCGGACCAGGGAGTCGTGCTATCAGCGACGGTGATTGGACTAAAAGATGACGAAGGACTATATCAGCATCTTGAAAAAAGCGGGATCATCATCTTCCAAAGGTTCCTGATTTTAACCAAATAATATAGAACAACGTAGGGGAAAAAGAGGAAACATTAACCACTATTCTACTGACACCGAGGCTCCGTAGTCTTGGATAGGGAACTCACCAATATATTTTAAGGACACTATTACTGTAACCGCCCACGATACCTCAGGAAAAAGTGTACAAACAAGCATTGTTGTGTAGAAGTTCTATTAGCCGCCTATAAAAAAATCAACGATAATTAATAAAGTAGTTGGAGTTCCTTGGCATCCGTTGAATTAATAACATTTTTATAGGAGAATAGTATTATAAAATTGTAGAAAGGGGGAAATGCTTTGCAGAAGAAACGATTAGCTATCTGGATAGTCTTTTTATTTATTGTTTCGTCGATACTTCCTCAAACAATCTTCTTTGCCCAAAAAGCAAAAGGGCAGGAATTAAAAAATGATATTGGTGAGAAACACTTCACTTCTGCCGCTTTAAGGCTGCCTCAGTATGGAAACGGTTATCTCTCAAGCGACCACACCAATGTTAACCTCGATTATTTACTTGAACCATCTTCAGCAAATAAATGTTTAAAGAACATTTCCCTCGATGATACATTCGTCAACGGCATCGATAGTTACTACATGGACTACCCGAATCAATGCATCGTCATCGACGGGATCGTGTACGCCGTAACGTTATATAGCAATGCGTTAGAGATTGTGAACGCCACAAACCCAACCCATTTAACAGAGATATCACACACTCAAGACGGAACCTATCTCTATGAACCAAGGGATGTAGCGGTTACAAACGATAGTAAATATTGTTTTATACTCACGTACGAGGCAGATTCTCATTTGAGCATGTGGGACGTCACAAATAAAGAGTCGCCGATCCGGGTGAACCAAACCGTGTTCAATGGTGAAACCGGAATGTCATGCATCATGGACACCGCAAACAACTACCTCTACGTGTGCACCCAAACGGAGGTACGCACCGTCAATATCACCAATAAAGCGAATCATCAAATGAATGTGATGTCCACGTTCCACACCGGGATGGGAAGCACCCGCCAAATTTGGTTGGCGACGCCCTACATGAACACAGTCTATGTATCGAACTACGGAATCGGGAATACAAATGGATACGGTGAATTCGTCTACGATATTACAGACAAGACATCACCGCAATATATACGAACTCTCAATGCCACCTTAAAAACAAATCTTGGCTGCCCAGTCTACTCGTATCACGGTTTCGATTATTTCATCTATGTCTCACGATATGTTGTCGACGACACCTATTACCGTGGATATATCGAATGTTGGAATGTGTCTTCAGATCCGAATAACCCGGCGTTCATGTGGGCTAAGGATACATTGGGTGCTGACGGAAGCAATGACAATTTTTCGGAAGGTGGAATCGCCATTAAAAATGGATATATCTTCATAGGGCAGGCGAACCAAAATAATACGAACAAGAAAGTCGGCATCAACGTTTGGAATGCCACGGATATCGAGAGTAAACCGACGTACATGTTCCATTTCGGCTATGCCGGTTCACCATATTATATGAAAATAGAGCATGAGTTGGAGTTTGATAGGAACGGTAACGATGCCACGCTCTTTGGACTGTCCCAGGACGACGATGCCTTGGTAACTATCCACTTGAACTGGACGAACCCAAATAGGCCTCCAGTTGCGTACTTCATCTACACCATTAACGGCCTCTCGGTCACCTTCGACGGATCAGCATCCTACGACCCCGATGGAAACATCACGTTCTGGCACTGGAACTTCGGGGACGGAACTCAGGGGACTGGGAAGATCGCCACCCATGCCTACACCGCCTACGGCACCTACCACGTCACGCTGACCGTCACCGACGACGGCTGGAAGACCGATGAAACCACACGGAACGTCACTCTCGTGAGGATCCCTGTTTTCCGAACAGCATTCTTGTTCGGCAGAATCACAAACCTCTCCACCCTGGGCGAGTACATTACGTTCAATGCCGTCAAAACGAGGGTGCTTGTTTTCAGCCCATTTAGCTTCAATACGTATATGTCAGGTGAACAAATTACTATATCCAAGGAATATCATGGCATAGTGGATGCAAAGCATATTATCGCTTTGGGTAAACTCGTGCTTTAAAATTCAGACAAGACAGACTCACGACCGATTCGAGAGACAGTGCGCTAATATCTCGGAACCATCTTTGGCTTTGGCATTCCTTTCAACTCCATTGGCTCTACCTCCCGTAGACCCGATTAAAACTTTAAAGAGCATATCAATGAAAAGGAAAGGTTGGTGGTTGGAACCATCCCCTTGGTATGAAATTGTAGATTATTGAGAAATGAGTTTATATGCAGAATAGATTTTTGCACATAAACCCCACATACTTTATGTACAAAGCCATGGTTCGTGCTACTTTTTTCCATTGTTCTTTTTCCGTTGGGAAAGTAACTTTGGATTAAAGAGAACAAATTGAGGGAAATCATTTAAATATTAATTTATTATATATTACTTCATGAGCGGGAGACAACGTGGATTTCCATTTTTATTCGTATGTGCTGCGATGATCATCATCCTACCAAGCATCCAGGCGATCAATAGTGAACCTCGAGGGGCCGTAGAACAACACTCGTTAGTCGATTGGTGGCCGATGATCTGCCATGATCCGGCGCATTCTGGTTATTCGACGTCAACCATCCCGGATAACGTGATGATGCCGTGGAATAACACAACCGTCGGCTTCATCGAATCATCACCGAGCATCGTCGATGGGAAGGTCTTTGTAACCACGGCGGATTTTGCCAACTGGGGAGGTTATATTTATTGTTTTGATATGAAAACAGGTTCCCGTTTATGGGTGTATGATGGCCACGATGAATTCTTCTCGTCCCCGACGGTAGTTAATGATCGGGTTTTCGCCTGCTCATTGAATGGACATTTCTATTGTCTCAATGTCTTAACTGGAGAGGAAATATGGAGTGAAAAACTGGGGTCTCATCTCCTGTTCGAGAAATCCTCTCCCGCAATAGTCGATGGAAAAATCTTCATCTGCAGTTATAAGGACGACGGCTCGTACAATGGCAGCATCTTTTGTGTGAATGCGGATGACGGAGGCATCATCTGGCATATTAGCCCAGGCAATAATCACGATTATTCCCCAGCGGTCGTAGATGGAAAAGTCTATGCCGCTGGACTCAACAATCAGTTATCCTGTTTTGATGCCGTGAATGGCGACTTGCTATGGACGTGTTCCGGAGTCGTGCTGTCAACGCATCCTTCGGTGCTGAATGCGTCGGTCTTTGTCGGTACACAGGATGGAAGGATCTGCTGTGTAGAAAATGGAAGCATCCATTGGCAGTACCAAGCCACCTCGAATTATATCATCACGAACCCACCAACGTTCGCCTATGGACGGGTGTACACGGGCTTATATGCTCCAAGTATTAGTACACCGGATATCATCCTCTGCCTAAATGCTGAGACCGGCGCGCAACAATGGTCGCGCAATCTGGAAGAGAAGGGCGGAGTCGGGTACATACCCGCGGTCGCGGATGGGAAACTGATCGTCCTCTCCTCCTATATGTATGATTATCCCCCGGATTTCGACAGAATCGTCACCGTGCATTGTTATAATGCTGCCTCAGGTGAACCGCTCTGGTCCTATACATTGGGTAATGGGAAAGACAACTACGCGTACAATTCTCCGGGCATCGCCGACGGGAAAATTGTGGTATGCACGACGGAGACGAAGAACAGCCTGGTTTGGGGAGGCGTCTATTGTCTTGGGTCCCTTGAATATTCTTCGCCGAATGTTCACCTCCTAAAACCGGAGTGCGCATTGTATGTCCACAACAAGAAAGTGATGCCACTTCGTACGCCGCTCATCATCGGAGGCATCGATATCGAAGTCAATGCTACAGATAACCAGTCCGGGATGAATCGAGTCGAATTCTACATTGACGCTCAATTAGCGGCAAACGATACCGCAGCCCCGTACGAGTGGAACTGGACGGGATGGACACCATTCCACTGGAACCATGCAATAAAGGTTATTGCGTACAACAATGCGGGGAACTCTACGATTAAAGAGCTAACAGTGCGGAAGTTCTTTTAAGGAAAGACGCGCCTGTGAGAAAAGTGACGGGCCCGAGCCGGGATTTGAACCCGGCACAGAGGATCCACAGTCCTATATGTTACCAAGCTACACTACTCGGGCCATGCAAAGTGACTGCCACATAATAAAGGAAATACTTATACTTAACCTCAGAGAATCATCTGCGAAATCCTCCAGGGAGAACGCGTGGTTGTGCGCGACAACCTAAAATAGGGATGAGTGATTTGCGGATACCGCCAATGCAGGGGTAGCCAAGCTTGGTCAACGGCGCAAGATTCAGAGTCTTGTCCTGTAGAGGTCCGAGGGTTCAAATCCCTTCCCCTGCACTTCTTCTTTTAACCTAAAAATAAGCAACACTAAGGAAAGGAAAATGACGACCATTGACTATCCTGAAATCGGCATCTGCGGTCTGTCATGTCGGCTCTGTCCTGCAAACCATGCCGGTGCTAAAAGCTGGTGTAATGGCTGCAAACGTGAAAAAAGAATGGCCGTCGGCTGCCCGTTCCTCAGCTGCGCACTCAAGAAAAAAGGTGTCGAGTTCTGCTGGGACTGCCCTGACAATACAGAATGCGAACGCTGGCGCAAACATCGAGACTACGGGAAAAGGATGGATTCCTTCAAATGCTATCAAACCCTTGAAAAGGACATCACTTTCATCCAACAACAAGGAATTGCGGCATTTGATCGCGACCAGAAAAAAAGAGAGGAGCTCCTGACTGAGATGCTGCAGGAGTTCAACGAGGGACGCTCAAAAAGCTACTACTGCATCGCCGCATCCCTCCTCACCATCGAAGAACTACAACAGGCGACACACACAGCAAGAAAAAAGACTACTGGACTCAATCTCAAGGAAAAAGCACGAGTCCTCCACGGAATCCTCGACGACACAGCCAGGACCAAACACTATCATCTGAAGATAAGAAAACAAGAGAATCCTTAGAGAAAAGACCTCCTACCCTCAGCTTCTTTCCAATCATACCCAAGAACCAGCCTTACAGAGCAACTTTTTAATAACATACTAAGATATTAAACCGCGAAAAAGGAGGAAAAAAACCATGACTGCTAAACACCACCTGATCCTTATTAGCACCATCACCCTCATGCTGCTCACACCCATCGCCGGCCTCCCACATGACCAGGCCACGCCGCAGACATCACAAACCCCCACTGACATTGTACTGCCACCACCCATCCCCATCGACATGATCATGGAACAATCCATCTGCCGACGCGTCAGCTACCGAACCTACACCACTCAAGCCGTCACCGACGACGAACTCTCCACCATCCTCTGGGCCGCCTACGGCTACCTCGACAACGGCAACCGAACCATCTACCACCCCAGCCACAGCTACTCGACCGTCATCTACGTCATCCGCAGCGACGCCACCTACAAATACATCCCCGAGAACCACACCCTCAGCCTCTGGAAAACCGGCAACTACCTCTACATCGGCCAAAACACAGGAGCCCCCATCAAATTCGGCCTCGTCTGGGACCAAAACATCATCCCCCATGAAAAGGACGCCATGGCCGAAATCGGCATGACCGCCCAAAACGTCTACTTCGACGCCAACGCCCTCGACCTCGCCACCATCACCACCGGCACGAGCGTCAACGATCTCTACGACCTCGGTCTCCCATCCAACGAAAAACCAGAAATCATCATGCACCTCGGCCATCCCAGCCCAGCCTACAACTTCGACTACAACCCTCTCCCACCCGCCAACCTCCCCACCGTCCAGAATAACACCATGTCCCTCGCGGAAGCCATCGCCAACCGGAGGCTTGCCACCGCCTGGGGCACCACTCCACTCTCACTCCTCGAGGAATCCCAGCTCATCTGGGCATCCTACGGCACCTCGTACCTCTATGATAACGTCAACCACAAACGCCACCGCACACTCCCCAGCGCCATCGACGTCTACCCCTACATCATCTATGCTGCCAACGAAACGGGCGTGTACCAATACAATCCCACCGCACACTCCCTGACGACAATCCTTGACGGCGATCATCGCACCGAGATCGACATCGCCATCGGCTCCACCAATCTCTCTATCGCGACCGCACCCTGGATCATCCTTGCATTCCTCGACACCAACCATGGCAGCAGCCAGTACATGGCCTGGTGGTACTACGAATCAGGCGCCATTATGCATAACGTCCTTCTCGAGGCAGGGACACTGGACCTTACCGCGAACATCGCCTTTGAGATAGCGGATCCAGCCGGCCTTCGCACGGCGATAGGCATCTCCAGCCACACGAACCTCGTCCCCGAAGCCGTCGCCTGCGTCGGCACACCAGCTCTCCCATCAAACCATCCCCCCAACACACCAAATCTCACAGGCACGGACAGCGGGAAGGCACGCACACCGTATAACTTCACCATCGCTGCGGTAGACCCCGATGGTGACAACGTCTCTTACTTCATCAACTGGGGTGATGGAACAAACACCGGATGGTTCGGCCCGGTCTCTTCCGGGGAGGAAGTCATAAAAACACACACCTGGCAAAAGAGAGGCTCTTACACCATCAACGGGAAAGCAAAAGACAGGCAGGGGGCAGAAAGCCCTTTTGCGACGCTGAAAGTCACCATGCCGCTCAGCTTCGACCATACGACAACGTTTTGGGAATGGTTCTTCCAGCTCTTCCCCAACATATTTCCCCTGCTCCGCCAGATCCTCGGACAATAAGGAAGGACACAAGTCCTTTCTTCTCCCTTTTCTTTTTACTGCATGAGGCGTTTCAGGCCGTACATACCAGCAAAAACAAAAAGGATCGTGAACACCAGCAGGATGCCGAGGTGCAGGGGGATGTTGCTGAGATCATTGGTAATCAGCAGGGAACGCAGGCAGTCCACGACATAGTACAACGGGTTGACGAGCGTCACATACTGCAGCGGAACAGGCATGACACTGACGGGGTATAAGGCGTTGCTCGCGAAGAACAAAGGCATGGTGATCAACTGGATGACGCCCATGAACCGTTCCCGACGCCGCAGGAGCGATGCGAACACGATGGAAAGGCAGGCGAAACACGTCGCTGCTAAGACGATCACGAAGATGACGAGTAGGATGTTGAGCGGGCTGAAGACGAAGGAAACACCGAGCGCAAGGGCAAGCAGGATAATGACAACGGCCTGCAGCAGACCACGTACACCCGCGGACATGCCTTTCCCCAGAACAATCGACCCCCGGCCCGTGGGTGTGACCATGAGTTTTGCTAGAATCCCTGAATCCTTATCCCATGTAATCGCGATCCCGTAGAAGATAGCGGTGAACATCAGCGACTGCGCCATGACACCAGGAGTGAGGAACGCGAGATACGAAATATTCCCTGTATCAATTACTCGGTATCTCGTGAAGACGGTACCGAAGATCACCAGCCAGAGGGTCGGCTGGATCAACCGGACAAAGACCTCGAACGGGTCGTGACGGAGCTTCCGCACCTCAAACTCAAAGATTGTCGACGTTTTTTTGATGCTCTGCCACAGTGTCACTTATGACGCCCGCCGTACGCTTCGACGTCGCTGCTTAATCGATTTCCATTCCTTCGGCCCCGCGACCTCGAGATGCGAGCCGGTGTATTTCAGGAAGACATCCTCAAGGGTCGGTCCCCGAAGTTCCAAGTCATTGACTGAAATCCCATTGGTTTTAATGAGCTGAAGAATCTCGGTGATGTGCTCAGCGGGATTCGGAACCTTGATTTCTAGGATCTGTGGATCCTGGAACAGCGCTGAGGCTCCAGGGATTGACGTAATCATATCAAGGAGAGTGGATTGAGAGAACTGTGACGACGAGAGGACGATGCGGATGGTGCCAACCCCGATCGTCTCCTTCAGCTGCGTCGGGGAGCCCACGGCGGACAGCTGCCCACGATCGATAATCCCAATCTGGGTGCAGAGCGCCTCCGCCTCCTCCATGTAATGCGTGGTGAGGAATATCGTCATTCCTTCATCGTGGTTGAGTTTGCGGATCTGCCGCCAGACCAACGCGCGGCCCGCAGGATCCAAGCCGATGGTAGGCTCATCAAGGAACAATACGCGTGGATGATGCAGCATCGCCTGCCCAATCTCCAAACGACGGACCATCCCACCGGAGTACGTATCAATCAGACTGTCCGCTCGCGACGCTAGCTCCATCATCTCAAGGATATCAGCAATCCGCTGCTCACGTTCCTTCGGCGGAATCTCATACAGCTTCGCGGAAAGCAACAGGTTCTCATAGCCAGTCAGGGAGCCGTCCGCGGATAGCTCCTGGGGCACGTACCCTATGATACGCCGGATCTCCTTAGGCTTCTGAGAGACATCGATGTCAAAAATACGGGCGTCGCCAGCCGTCGGATTCATGAGGGTGACCAGGATTTTAATGGCCGTGGATTTCCCTGCGCCATTCGGCCCAAGGAACCCGAACACGCTGCCCGCCCCAACCGTAAAAGAAAGGTCGCTGATGGCCTTGATATCCCCTCGATAGATTTTCGAGAGGTGTTGAACGTCAATGGCATTCATGAAAACAGGGAGAGGGAATCGAATAAGGATTATATAAGCATCGATGGCCCAGCATTAGGCAGGAGCAAGCCTGCGAGCTAGCATATCCAAGGATTTCCCTCGATGAGATAGCCTGGTTTTCTCTTGCGTCGTCATGTCAGCGAACGTCCGATCCCCGCCTTTAGGAATGAAGATGGGGTCGTACCCAAAGCCGCCCATACCCTGCGGCTCGTAGGTCAGTGTCCCAGGACACTCGCCGACGAAAAACTCAGTTTCCTCCCCGGGTTGGCTGTACGCGACCACGGAGCGGAAGACCGCGGTTCGGTCCGTCTTCACCTTCATGAGCTGCAGAACGCCACGCAACCCAATCGTAAGAAACACATACTTAGAATACACCCCTGGGAATCCTGCAAGCGAAGAAACGAACAGCCCGGAGTCCTCCAAGAAAAACGCGGATTGCACGCGTTTTTGGACACTTTCAACGCCGAACTGTGCGACCTCCTGCAAGGAATCCGCTTGCACCTCCGGGTACCCCAGGTCTTGCTGCACCACGGTATACCCAATGGGAGCCAATCGCACTGCTGCCTCAGCGAACTTGCCTTTGTTGCTGGTAATGAACACAAGCTGTTTCATCGATACCTCCCTCGCTGAACGATCTCCTCGATTTTCCCTAACACCGCGTCTGCATCGCCGGTGAACACCTGCCGATATCCTTCGAAGGTGTCCTGGAAACACGTCGGCCGTTGGGAATGCGTGGACTCGAAAGCCTCCATGAGGACATGAAGGTCGACGCCTTTCGCCTCAAGCTCGATGCTCTTCATGCCTAATCCAAAATCGATGAAGGTCACCCTTCCGTTCGCCAGAATCATGTTCGAGGTGGTGATATCTCCATGAATGATATTATGATTGTGCAGCAAGGCGATGCTCTGCCCGACGATCCCGCAGAGGTGTTTACGCTCAGATTCCGGAAGAGCGTTCAGGATGTCCTTGACACGTTTGCCTTTGACATATTCCATGGTGATGACTCCACCGGGTAAATCGACGTCGTAGAGCAGAGGGACGCTGACGCCAGCGACTCGTGCCTCTCTGATGAGCTTGGATTCCTCTCTGGTGCGGTATGCGATGAGCGCCTGGTCGATCTCAGGGAGGCGGTACAGCTTGGGGAGGCGGCGTTTCTGGACGACTTCCATCCCAAGGTGGGTGGAGACGCAGATTTCCGCCTCCGCACCTCTGTATAGCACTGTGGTCGTCATCGCCAGGTGACCTCCACCATGTCGGTGCGGAATCGTTGATTAATGGAGCTTTGTTCAAGAGGCATGCGTGTGCCGCTTGCATGCATAATGAGGCCAAGCCAGGCGATCATCGCGCCGTTGTCCACACAGAGGTCTTTTGTGGGGACGAAGAGTGAGGCGCCTCGGGCCTTCGCCATGGTACTGACCATGTCCCGTAGCCGGGTGTTGCTTGCGACGCCGCCGCCGAGGAGGACCTGGGTTTTTTCGGTGTGGGCCATGGCGCGCTCGGTGACTTCCGTGAGCATCGCGAACGTGGTTTCTTGGAGTGAATAACAGATATTGGCGAGGGATTCCTTTTTCCGATAGTAGGCTTCCGCCGCGGTTAAAAGACCGGAGAACGCCATATCCATGCCTTTGATGGAATAGGGGAGTGGGAGGTATCGGTCTCCTTGTTTAGCGAAGGATTCGATTTTCGGGCCGCAGGGGAATCCGAGGTCCAGCATCCGTCCGAATTTATCCAGACAGTTGCCGATGCCGATGTCAAGGGTCTCTCCGAAGACGCGGTATTTGCCTTCGGCGAAGGCGATGACTTGGGTATTGGCGCCGGAGACATAGAGGAGGACAGGATCGGTGCAGACAGGAATAGTGCCACGGCCGATTTCAAGGTGGGCGACACAGTGGTTCACGCCGATGAGCGGGACGCTCAGGGAAAGGGAGAGTGCGCGGGCCGCGGTCGCCGCGGTCCGCAGGCAGGGGCCGAGGCCCGGGCCTTGTGAGAAGGCGACGAGGTCAATGTCGGTGTAGGGGATGTCCGCTTTTTGGACTGCCTGATGAATGAGCTCGGCAAGGTGGGTTGCATGGTGGTTGGCTGCTTCACGAGGATGGATGCCTCCATGGGCTGGAGAGTAGGTGTTCATGCAGTTTGAGAGCACCTCACAGTGCCCATGGGTGTCGCGGACGCATCCAGCGCCGATGGTGTGCGCGGTTCCCTCGATTCCTAGGCATATCATTGGTTCGTGGAATTGGGACGGGGGTAAAATAGGTTTGGGGGGTGCTGTCGACCCGTTATTTTTTGTTGACTGGGACTTCTTCGACGTAGAGGATTCCGAGTTTGAAGAGGATAACAACAACAAGGATGATGCCTATTACTATCAGCAGGATGAGAAGGGGGATGGTAGGGATGGTGAACGATTCAGTGTGAGTGGGGTTGTATGCGGTAAGGACCCCGGTATCTGGGATGTAGGTGTACTCCCAGGTTCCGTCTCCGTTGATGTCTAGGAGGTAGGTGCCTGGTTCGATCTCGCGGACTGATGTGACGGCAGTGGAATTCGTGTTGCGGAGCCGTGCGGTGGTGTCTGAGGGGAGTTCGAGTGCGTAGTCTGTCCCGTTCACGGAAAGCCGATAGATGTGTGTGAGGGGACGTCCTGCTGGGCTCATGGTGATGGAGGCAATAGGGGACCAGGCGGTGGCCAAGCCAAGGGTGTTTCTCGCCTGGATGAGCATGGTCTGCGTCCCAGCATTCTGCCATGAGGCGGCAATGGAGAGCGGGGTTCCTGATGCGGTGAACGTCGTCCAGGCGGAGATGGTGTCGTTATCCCAGTGGATGCGGTACTGAAGGGGGTTTTGGTTGGGATCGGTGGCGGTGATCCAATAGGTATAGCTGGTGTTGGTGTAGCCTTGGATCGCACCGCTGATGAGTCGTGGGCTGTGGGGATATTCTGCGGTGGTCTGCTGTGCGATGGTGATGTGCAGGGGGGTTGACCAGACGCCTGTGGTGTTTTGGTCTTTGAACTGGACTTGGAGGACGTAGGTTCCCGAGGTGGTCCACTGATGCGGCAGGGTGATGCGGTCTGCGCCTGCGGTGACGGTAATCCAAACGCTCTGGGTGCCATCTCCCCAGGAAAACATCCATTGTGCTGTGTGGTCCGTGGAGTAGATCGTGTAGTTATAAGAGATGTTGGTGTAGCCGCTTGTCGGACCGCTGGGAGGCGCCGGGGCGTAGGGGACGATGTCTGCGCTTTGGCTTTGGAGTGAGGGCGTGATGAGGCTAACTGCAAGGAAACAACCGAGCAGGAATAACAAGGGTATCGTGAAAATGCGACGCATGGAGACAGCGTTTCTCGTATGGTTCATTGAAGTTTCCTAACGTGTGGTGCTCGGCATCCCAACAGGAGAAGAAAACCAGTGTGCGGTATTTAAATGTTGTCTTGGGATGAACAGAGAAAAAAGGAGAGAATGAGTTTTAGGGGATTGCGATGCCTCCGACACCAACAATCCATGTTGTCCCGAGGTAGTCATGTGCATCTTTGGAGAGAACGATGGTCCATCCATGGTAAAATATCTGCTGCGAAGGAATCACCATGAAGAAACGTGCTCCTAAAATCACAAGATCGTCTGTCTGGTTGAGGCTTTCAAAGGTACCAAGGAAGAACGCTTTTTTCAGTTGGACGATTACTATAGTGAATGGTGCTGACCATTCACTTTCTACCCCATAGCTATCCTTGAGTTTCACTTTAATGGCATAGGTTCCTGGCTCACTCCATGCATGTGATGCACTCACGGTTTCTCCTGAATTATATGGACCGAGCCACCCACTTGTGTTTCCATCACCCCAATCCCATTCGCAGTAGATTTGGTCGCCCGCGGGATCTGTAATTGCGCCGATGGAAAACGAATAATCAACGTTTATTTTTCCATAATGTGAACCATTTATAGTCGGTGTTTCTGGAGCTTGATTCACGACCGTGACGACCCGAAATGCTCTTCCAGTTAAACCAAGGTCATCGGTCACTTTTAACCAGACGCCATAATTCCCAGGATTCGTCCATGAGTGTGTTGCTAGCGGGGTGGTATGATTTTCCTCGTATATTCCGTCATTGTTCCAATCCCACTCGTACAAGGTGATGTTCCCGGAGGGATCGAAACTCGCTGAAGCGTTAAAGAGGATCGTCTCTCCAGGGAGCGGATTAGATGGCGTCCAAGTGAAGGAGGGCCTCGGATCATAATCCATAGCCCATGGGATAGCTAACCCATCGATTTCTATCCCCAAGGGGGAAAATTGGTTAATGATGATGACTGCTGCAGTTGCGGGGTCACAGGTGGCTAAATAACTCTCGCCCATACCAATATCATACGCTGCGAGATACAGGGTGTTATCGTCTCGGTCAAATTTCCCTTCTTGTGCGTAATAAAAAGTATGGTTCATGCTGCCAACGATGGTGGCCACACTAGTGGTTTTGTTTATGGTGTAGAGTGAACTGTATCCAGAGTCCACCGCATCGTAGCCGTACATGGTACCGCTACGATCTATCATCACACTGATCATGTAGGTGGCGATTCCAAAGAATCCAACGAGCATGGTCTCACCTGTCTTAATATCGATGGTATATAGACTATTATCACTTGCGACATACCACATTCGTGTTATAGAGTCGTATGCAAGACTATCACAGGGGATTGTATTGGCGATGAACGTCATGTTTCCTGTATTTAGATCACATTGGTAGAGACCCCCATAGAAACCCACCATGTACCAGTTGTCGATGCGATCAAAGTCCGAACCTGAGATGAAATTTATCCCAGTGCCTTGAATTAGATTCACTACGGCATCAAGGTTGAAGGTGACCGGGCCATTTGCCATCCCGTTCGGGTCGAACGCGTTATATGCAAAAAAAGGAGGGACGATTTCATGTAACGCAGGTTGAGCATCTCGTGCAATCGTTTGTGCGGATGATCTTTTCGTTTGCGGTGCCAAACCATTAATCGGTATTTTTAATTCTCCTTGTCTCTCAAAGTAATTGTTCTTTATTGATGTTCCCTTTGAGGAATCTGTCGAAAAACTTTGTTGTGTAGATGCGCTATTAGCCAGAGGCATCATGCTCGTCCCAACAAACAACAGAATGATTCCACAAGCTAAACCCTTTGTCACCCAACTTGTTTGCATGAAAACCGATTCCTCCTTGGCGGTTGTTATCCTATGGATTCATTTAAATGTTATCAGAAGGATTTCAATAGGAGAAAAGAATGATTAATAACGCACTTAAATAAATTATTTAGTTGTGTGAATGCCGATGGTGACCGTAATTTCGTCAATACCCCAGGTTTTCACGAGTTTACCTTTGGGCGTAGAGGTGTGAGTGAGGGTCGTGGCTCGCGTCTCTTCCTTGATGTGACCCAGCCAGTTGTGAAGGGTCTTTTCGCTTTGGCCGGGGAGCGCGAGGTCGACGGTGATGTGGTCGTTGACGGAGAGGTCGAGGTCTTTGCGCATGGACTGGATCCTGCGGATGATCTCCCGGGCGAGGCCTTCGGCTTCGAGCTCCGCTGTGACCGTCATGTCGATGAAAAGGAGGGCGTCAGGAGTCTGGGTCCTGGCGTACTGCGGTTTTTCGTGTTCATGGACGTCGAAGTCCGTGTCACGCAAGGTGATGCGTTCTGAGCCGACGGTGATGGTGACTTGGTGGTGGGTGAGGAGCTGCGCTGTGAGGTCGGGGTTCGGCATCGCTTCGAGGACGTGGATGATGTCCTTTGCTTTACCTTTGAAGCGGGGACCGAGGGCGGCGTTCTTGGGTGTGACGGTCTGGATGGTGAGCTCTTTGGTGTCGGCGGCGAACCGGACGGTTTTCACGTTGAGCTCTTCCTGGAGCAGGCTGATGAGGGGCTTGAGTGAGTTTTGGATGTGGGGCTTGGTGACGATGACGGCCTCGGGGAGGGGCTGTCGGCCTTTAATTTGGATTTTTGAGCGCAGGGCGCGGCCGGCTTCGACGAGCGCGCGGATCCACGTCATGCCTTCTTCCAGGGGATGGTCGATGAGGGCTGGGTCGCTGGTCGGGTAGTCGCAGAGATGGACGCTGTCCGGCATCTTGCTGGTCTTGAGGTTCTGGTACATCTCCTCGGTTATGAAGGGGATGAAGGGTGCCAGCAGCTTCGTCAGCTCCAGGGTGACGTCGTAGAGGGTGTGGTACGCGGAGCGTTTGTCCGCGGTGTCTTCTTCGGTCCAGAGGCGTTTGCGGCTGCGGCGGAGGTACCAGTTGCTGTAGTCGTCGATGAGGAAGGCTTCGATGGCGCGTGCGGCCTTGTGGGTCTCGAAGGTCGCCATGCTGGTATGGACGTCTGCGATGAGGCCATGGAGTCGTGAGAGGATCCAGCGGTCGAGGAGCTCGCGGTCCTTTGGTGTTGGTGCGGGTGCCGCAGGGTCGAACTTGTCCAAGGCTGCGTAGGTGGTGAAGAAGCTATACGAGTTCCAGAGGGTGAGGATGAACTTACCGAGGGTCTCTTTGACCGCGTCCTCGTAGAACCGCGTGGACATCCAGGGCGCGTTGGCGGTCATGAGGTACCAGCGGAGCGCGTCCGCTCCCTCATGGTCCAGGATGATGGTGGGGTCTACGTAGTTCTTCTTGCTCTTGCTCATCTTCTGGTTGTCCTTGTCCAAGACGAGCCCGAGCGTGAGGACTGACTTATACGGGGCGTCGTCGAAGAGGAAAGTGGAGATGGCGAGCAGCGAGTAGAACCAACCGCGTGTCTGGTCGAGTGCTTCGCTGATGAAATCGACGGGGTAGTTGGCCGCGAACTCGGTCTTGTTCTCGAAGGGGTAGTGCCATTGGGCGAAGAACGCGGATCCGGAGTCATACCAGCAGTCGATGACGTCAGGCTCGCGGCGCATGCGTCCCTGGCATCGGGGACAGCGGATGACGAGGTCGTCGACGAACGGCTTATGGAGGTCGTAGTGCTCCGGGAAATCTTTGCTGAGCTGCCGTAGCTCATCGACGCTGCCGACGCAGATTGAGTGGCGGCAGGATTTGTTCTCGCAGATCCAGATGGGCAGCGGAGTCCCCCAGTAGCGGTCCCGTGAGAGCGCCCAGTCCTTGACTTCTTTGATGAAATCGCCGAACCGGCCTTGCTGCAGGTGCGAGGGGTACCAGGCTATCTTGTTGTTGTTCCTGGTGAGGGATTCCTGGACTTTGGACATAGCGATGAACCAGGAGTCCATCGCGTAGTAGAGCAACGGGGAGTCGCAGCGCCAGCAGAAGGGGTACTCATGGCTGTAGAGCTTGCTGCCTTCCAGGACGCCTTGTTTCTCGAGGTATGCGATGATCTGGGGGTCCGCGGTTTTGACGAACTGGCCGCTCCATGGTGTCACCTCGGGTGGGAAGGTGCCGTCGAGGTTCACCAGCTGGACGACCGGCAGGTTGTAGGTGCGGCCGACAGCGTAGTCGTCTTCGCCGAAGGCGGGGGCGATGTGGACGATGCCGGTGCCGTCCTCCATGGTGACGAAGTCTGCGAGGACCACGTACCAGGCTTTCCGGTCGGGTTTTGAGTAATTGAACAGCGGTTCGTACTCCTTGAATTCCAGGACTTTTCCAAGGAACCGATCCACGATTTCGTACTCCTGGCCTTTCAGCAGCACACCGACGCGTTCCTCAGCGAAAATCATGGTCTGACCATGGTACCGGATTTTAAGGTACTGCGCTTTGGGGTTGACCGCGAGAGCCACGTTGGAGATCAGCGTCCAGGGCGTCGTCGTCCAGGCGAGGAAGTAGGCGTCCTCACCTTTGATTTTGAATTTGATGAAGATGGATGGCTCTTCGATGGTTTTGTACCCCTGGGATATCTCGTGGGCGGAGAGCGCGGTGCCGCAGCGAGGACAGTAGGGGACGACCTTATAGCCCTTGTAGAGCAGTCCCTTGTCGAAGGCCTGCTTCAGGGACCACCAGACGCACTCGATATACTCGTTTTTCAAGGTGACATAGGGGTGATCCATGTCCAGCCAGAAGCCGATGCGCTCTGACATCTCGACCCAAGCGTGCTCGTACTTGAAGACGCTCTTTCGGCATTCGTCATTGAACTTCGCAATCCCGTACTGTTCGATGTCCTGTTTGTTTTTCAACCCGAGTTTCTTTTCGACTTCGATTTCCACAGGGAGCCCGTGGGTATCCCATCCGGCTTTCCGAAGGATGTAATGGCCGGTCATAGTCTGGTACCGCAGGACGAGGTCTTTCATGACCCTGGTGAGGATATGCCCTGGGTGAGGCATGCCGTTGGCGGTCGGTGGTCCTTCGAGAAACACGTATCGCGGCTGCCCCTTGCGTTGGCTCATGGACTGCTGGAAGGTATCATGGTCCTTCCAGTAGCGAAGGATGCGCTGCTCCACGTCTTTGGGGGAGTATTTCTGTGAGGAGGCCGCTATCATTTGGTTTCTCCGTGAAAGCCGCTAAGATAATTAAGGTTTTAAATAGTGGTTCTCTTGGTTGAGGCTGTACAAGGACAGGTTTATAAATAAGTAGCGGTCAAGCAGTGACACGGATTTTAACTCATGCTTGTGTCACCGAATTAGTTCGTTCTTTTATTTCTCACTATTAGCTAATTGGTGATTTGGAGTATTAACGGATAATCTCTAACCAATAGATTTGGAAGAGTTAAATTATCATTATCATTAATTGATAACAACTGTTGTTCATATCCTTTTAGGGTATCAATTGCAATCACCTTACTAGATTCAACTCCTTTAATGATGATTGTGGCATTAACACCCGTGTCATTTTCAACAGCAATACCATCTGTCCAAAACGCAATGAGAGTGTCGTTGTTGGGCAGAGAGAAACTATAATTCTTTATATTCGTTGCCTCGCTGTGTATCTCTATCGGTAAATTGATAGTATTGGCTCCAGCCATAATAGTGCATAGATTTCGGACCGTGGGGAAGGATACCGGACGCAAGCTGGACCATCCGCCGATCCCTACCGTAACATTCATGCCCAAGTGCATTATGATGCCTCGGGCATAGTATTTCGCGCATATAGTATCGTTATATATATAAGGTTCATTGGGAGAAACCCAGAAGCATTCAGGGCTCCACCAAGTCAGCTCATCACCTCTGTATTCCCCCCTAAATCCATATGAGGAAGACACATTCTTAATCTGCTGCACGATAGATGGATATTCATAAAAATACTGTTTTTCTTCATCGTATGCCGGTGAGGTTCCGTACATGGGATGCCAGGCAACAACATCCACCAACGACATAATTTCTGACCTGAGAATATTAAATAAATATGAGTATTGCTGTGTTTGGCGTATATAGGAGATACTACCCACCACGATTTTCGCCTGTGGATATTCCTGGCGAATAACAGGGACGGTTCGCTTAACAAGGTTTATGTAATCAGCCACCTCGATATATTGTACTGGAAAGGCGTTGTTGTCGGGCTCATTCCATATCTCAAAATAACGGATGCGGTCCTTGAAATGGTGAACGATGAATTGCACAAACTCAAGATAACGTTGAATCTCTTCCTCCGTCTTGAACCTTGAGGAAATTTCCCCCCATCCTTGAGGATGGTTTGCTTTGTCCCAAAAACTGAGAACGTATGTGATGGTTATGCCACTGGCCACTAGGTCATTGATGTGGGCATCGTGTGCTGGATCTACGTAAAACTCGGACTCGCTCCAATTCACCATATCCCAATCAAGCTCGTTAATAGCTAATCTACCACGCTTTAGACCCAGATCTAAGATCTCCATGTTGGTCCAACCACTAAAGTCCTGTGCAGGCCATAGGTTATGCCATAATGCCCCAATGCGATTATCCATAAGTTCTCTTGATTGCTTGGGTTGTGTTTGGGTTATAGACTGTGTGTTTCCCATCTGAAACCATTCAAATCCTGCTTCAGATTGTGGTTCTTCATCGCTAGTTTCATCTAGATTAGTTTCTAAACAACCACTAAATCCGACACAGATAAGCAGAACAGCTATCCCGACTATTACAAGTTGTTTTTTCATTTTTTTACCTAAGCTATACATCATCCTATATTATATTAAAAAACTTAAGTAACACAAGAATTACAATAATCAATACAGCACCTATAATTACAAAAATTATTTTTTCCTTAGTGGTTGATTTTCCACCTCCTGCACTTTCTGGCAGTTCTCCCTTAGTTATTAAATATCTCTTCTTTGGAGTGTTATTTCTAAATTCTGCTTCAACCATATTTTTTTTCTTCAAACACTACAATTTCATTCTTTCTCTTTAACTTAATCATTTTTTATTTTATTGTTTACAAAGCAAAATCGGTAAGTATGAAGCGCTCCCGCTTAACCCAGTGCACATGATTATCTCGGTAGTGAGCCCGTTGATAGAGAGGGTACAGCTCGCCTGGCGGGTCAATGGAGACTACATCGTTGCCCTTGATAATAAGCGTGTAAGGAATGCCACCAATGGTTGCCTCCACAGTGCGTTCAGAGATGGGAAAAGTAAGGACGATTAGGCTCCCGTTTTCCACACGACCCACTTGCGCGTAGCGTCCTTGGAAAGTGAGTTCTCTGGACTGCCCATCCACGGTACAGGATGTCTCCTCCGGTCTCGCCCACTCGGGGATGCGTATTTCCAGGTTGCAGATCTGCTTCATCCTCACATCTACTCGGCCTTCATACGGTATATAACTATCCACATCTGCCCAAGGCGATGCACGGTTGAGCAGGAGATTTACGCTGAGTGTCCCGTTCTTGAACCTCACTATTTTCTCCCAAACGTAGTAGAGAGCTCGTGCGCCATTGCCGGTGCAACAGGCAGAAATGGCAATTGAACCACCGTTGTGGAAGTCATTAGCAATAGCCCAACCAGCAAAGGATCCTATAGCTCGCTCGGAAATATTGTCTCCGGTTTCGTTCGGCCCTACTGGGGTGGGCGGTAATGTTGTAGCTAACTGGTCAATCCAGTCGCCCCGCCTCATTTGGTTTTCAGCGAACTGATTGCGTACATAGCGATCAACATCGTCCCAATAGTCGCCTTGCCCTGCATCAGTTAGCGTTAACGCCAGTTGGATCATGTCTGCCACGCAGCATGTTTCGCAGTCTACCATCGTGCGGTTGTCCGGCCAGTCATCTATATACTCGGGGAAGAATCCGACCAACGGAGAACCAGTGGAACGGGCGTATTCGTACCCTTTCTTTGCGAAAGCTGCAAACTCGTCATCGCCAGTCGCTAGAGCATACTCTGAGATTGCAAGTAGGGCGTTGGCATTGTGGTGGAAGTGGAGGGCAGGTCCCATCTCTGATGGATGGCGAGCCAGGAAGTGCCCGTTGCCATCAAATACCTGTCCGTAATCTTTCAGGTAGCGCGCCAGTTTTGTTGCAAGTTCCTTCGCAGTGGAAGAGCCGGTTAACAAATACAATTGGGTCACACCTTGAAGGGTCCACGCGTGATATGTAGCATTCCAACCAGTCGGCATTGCTCCTTGATCGTCGGGTAAGTAACAGTAATCGCTTTTATTTACCACCGCGCTCAAAATGCTATCCAACGCTTGTTCCGCTAGCTCTCCCCAACATGGGTCTTTTTCCAGTCGGTAATTGATTGCCATCCATGCTAATTGCCTTCCTCCATCTGGGCCGTAGAGAACCGGCTTAGATTCTATCAACCACCTTAGGAACATCTCCCGCCATCGTTGGTCTACATGTTTGTTCAGCTGGCTCCCAGTGATAATCCGCATTAGCACCAACCCTTCCATGAACTTACCGTAGAGCGATTCTTGCCTGAACAATACAGGTGGATTCCGGTGAATATCCCCATAGAAATAAACAGAGTAGTTATTCTCTGGATTGGTGCAACGGGTGAGTGCGTTTATTGCCAATTCGGCTCGCTCCTGGAGATCCAGAGTATCTGGTACCAGAGATTCATAGCGCTCGCCTTTCACTGCAACACTTCGAGAGAAAAAGCTTTGGTCAATTGAACATTTGCTGATATCACCATTATTAAAATCGTAAGGATATATATCACTATTATCACCTATCCCATCACTATCGCTGTCTTTCCATTCTTCTGGATTATCTGAAAAAGCATCGGGATTAGTACCATTTGGATTATCTCCATAACCATCGTAATCCTTATCCGCCCATTGAGTTGCGTCGTTAGGAAAAACATCTATATTATCTGGATAACCATCTCCATCTGTATCTTTCGCCTCATTAGGAGTTGTACAACCACTTAAAATTCCTATTCCAATAACCATAAAAACGATCAATATTGCTATTATTTTTCGCATAACCTTTGCCTCCGCTCTGAAGTTTTGTAATTATTCCTTCTTTAAAAACATATCTTCAGAACCCCATCACCTAGCAGAGGATAATGCGTCCTAGGCCCGTTTCCCTTGGCGGTCAAGCATTGACATGGTATTGGGCTCGTGGTTGGCTGCGGTATTTGGGAATAAAAAAAACAAATGATTATCTATGCATCAGGATTAGAGTATTGTTTACCGTAGTCATCTTTTTGTTTTTGTGTTTTATCAACAATCTTAGCTTTAGGGTCATCAAATTCGTTGCCACATTTCATACATACATATTTTGGTATCTTTCTTTTTCTAATATAAATTTTACTACTTTCACATTTTGGGCAAACTGCAATAAAATCCTTAGCTATTTGACGATATTTATTATGAGATCGTTCATCAAATTTATCTTTTTCTTTTGTCAAAATTCAATCGCCAATTTGGATATTTTTCATATCTTTATAAAGTCATCTGTATGGGAGGCGCCCTAGGTCCGTTCCCCTGGATGGTCAAGCAGTGACACGGTTGGAAGACTCATGTTTTATGCTAGTACAAATCATTTCATCGTCCACGTATAATCTTCCCGGTCTCTGCAGAAATTAGATATGTTGGCAGGAAAGAGGTTTATTAACAACATAAGGTGGGATTTTATTTGTTTTAATGCAGGGCATTTCACCCCAAGCACATAGTCCTGGTGTAGGTATTTATAGCTCCTCTGGATTAATCATCCCGTGGACGAAGGTAGTAATCGCTCTCGCAGCTGCGCACATCGTTCATGATGCCGAAATTCATGAAATTTTTCTCGGTGGTAGTTTTATATATTGGATGTATATTCAAACTTAAAACAAAAAAAGAGATGTATAAGATGTACAGAGACAATAGTAGTGGCGGTCGTTTTGGAGGCGCACCACGAGAAATGCATAAGGCGACCTGTGCAGATTGTGGGAAAGAATGTGAAGTTCCATTCAAACCAGATGGATCAAAACCTGTTTACTGCAGGGATTGCTATCAGAAGCATAGGCCAAAGAGATATTAGATATAATTTTTGAAATCATCTAGATTTCATCAATCGTATTTTTAATATCTTTTTTTCTTTTTTACATCGATTACCACAAAACAGGAATCACATTGAATTCCGGGCATTTTCCTTCTTTTTTTTAATGGTACAAACGACGCCTAGACTGTTTATTGGGTGGACTGCGCTCCAACCCCTGTTTTTCTCCTAAAAAAATCAAGATTTCATTGAAGGCTCTTTTGAATGAAGATGTGTTGAAAACATGGATTGTCGAAGTATAGTTGATAGGGACAGTATGTGCATTCATGTATAGGAAGTATGTTTTTCTTTTCTCTTTTTCCTCTGTTCCTTTCTTTCCTTCTTTGTTAAAGGTTTAGATTTTTTACTCGGAGCTAAATCTTTACTCATATCATCGTCCTCCTTTATTCAAAAACAATTTCTTCTTTAAAAACATATCCATAGAAACCTGTTTTTCTCCTTGAAAAACGTCTGTTGGGATGGCGGGGTAGTCGAAAATCTCGGTTAAAACATTCCCCGATCAGAAGAATGTAACGGATAATTTACCTAAACGAAGCTGGAAAAAAGCCGCGGCAGGGTAAAAGAGCTCCGACCTCGATTATTCCGTATCGTAGGGAAGAAAACGGTAAATAGAGTGAAGAGATTGACGTCTAGCGAGAACCATGATATCACGAAAGACGCTTGCCATCGTCACTATTGCAGTTGCCGCAGTCGTCTGCATTATTCTTGCAGTCCTGTGGCAAACCGGGTTTCTCTTGACGGATAAATCGATTGTCCCTGGGAAAGGGTTCGTCCCAGTAAGCCAGCAGTTCCTCAAAGATTACGCGAAACAAAACTCAACGAACAAAGGAATACCAAACTTGTTCCTCCTCCTTATGAACCAGACGGCAAACATCCCGGGAATCGATAAAGTATCACTGCAGATATTTTACTCCAACGACTCCCTATCGTCTGTAGAGGATCAATATAGCTTGCTGATGCAGGAGCGGGATTATAGCCCACAATCGAAATATTCCGGATCTTATTCGGAATATGGCCAATCCATCTCCTATATAACGTTCACACATGGACTCAACGGCGTCGTGATCTTCCTGACCCCTTTCCTCGGAAAAACATGGATCTGCTACAGCAGCGGCAACGTCTTCGACTTGCTGCAAATCTATACGTACCTCAGCAGCCATGGCTATGTTCAGTAGTCTTGGGCCTGCGCAGCTTTCATCACCTCGCGGAGAAACGCAGTCGCATAACAGCCTTTTAACAACTCAAAAGTCAGTTGAACTACTGTGGACTTGGAATGCTGGTCGTCAGTCTTAACCGTCCAGGTGAGATCATGGATAGGAGCAAGAATCCTGCGGCGTGTTCCAGAGGACGACAGGAACGGGACCTCAGGGATGATGAAGGCCCTCGCATCAAGTTCTTCTTCTCTTAGGATCCGCTGTTCGATATCCCCCATGGCACCCGTGCCGAGGGTAGAGTCGCTGCCGAACAGCAATCCGGTGACCGCGGCCTTCTGCCGTTGAATCTGCTGGTTAACCTTCTCACAGTTCATGGCGGAGACGGGGATATAGTGGTCTTGCATATGGGCGTCCTTGAGCGGGACGACGACGTCACCCGGTATCGCCTGATCCAATGGCAGAGACTGTGCGATCCGTTCACTCAGCATCCGGTTGAACAGGTAGGATTGATAGGCGTTGACAAACATCAGCAGCAGGTTCTTAGGCAGCGCCTGAATCGCACCTATGAAATCCATGGGGTCATGGATGAGACGCTGAAGGATGAGACGTTCGAAATTCAGCGACTGCGGATACGTCCGGTAGGCTTCGGCGAAATCACGAGTACGTTCAAGCGCCGAACGCAGCCGGAAGCCTTCTTCGCTGTCTGTTGGGAGAGGATGAGCGATATACGTCATGACCGCGGCCTCAAAGTCACCTCTTGTGAGGCTCCGGCCCACCAGATGGGTGATCGGTCGCATACCGCCGAACCGCTGCACACCGAAGAAATTCGGGAAGCCGCCGATGGCCTCAAGCGGAGAGAGAGTCGCTTGGAGCGTTTCTTGATTGGCCGTGCAGCCATGAATGGTGATCGTGAATCGGTTTCCTATGAGCTGTCCGAGATGAAGGGGTGCCTCGCTTTTCAGAACAGGATGTATGGTAACGTCATGAAGCGTGAGCGCAGCCAGATTGCTTGGGTCGACTATCTCGAACGACATGAGCTGGGTGCTGACCGCGCGTCGGTCTTTGGTCCCGGCGAACGCGATCCGCCGCGGATGGATATTGAGCCGCACAGCGAGCGCTTGAACGAGGGTATGGGTCTCCCAGTTCCTGCTGGTGACCTCCGCGATGGTGTACCGACCGGAATCGGACGAAGGAGGCAGTTGGTACAGTTCGGCGACCTGGAAGTCCTCCGGGGATTCACGGAGATGCCCGCCGATGCCCGGCTGATGGGTAAAAAAAGTGATAATCCCGAGGCCGTGTTCGAAGACCGGTGCGGTCATTGGGTTATGGGATGTGTTTACCAAAGGCCTTGATCTCGTCTTCGAGTTGCTTGACCGCTTTTTTCAAGTAGTCTTCCGGGGAGCCCTTCTTGACCCGGATGATCAGCGTCTTCACCGGCGCCAGTGGGTTTTCAGCTGTGATAGCGGCGTACTCGACGTCGTTGTTCAGCAGCAGCATATGCGTGATGGGATGAAGGATCGTTTCGTCTTCACCCGTGACCTGAAGTTCAAGCTCCGTTTTAGTTTTCCGCAGAATCGTTAACTCCATAGGACGAGTCCTCCTCTACAGTTTCGTGACGTCAACCTCACCGTAATCATCCGCGATCCGCCGATGCTCGCGGTTCCCGCAGTTCTCGCATTCGAGCTGATTCCCTTTCTTTACGAGGGTATGACGGCATTTGCTGCACAACGCTATAATGCTGCCGAGGTGCTTGTCTTTGGTGGTCAGCTGGACGCTGGGGGTCGTCTGGATGACCTTGGCCCGCACGATATCCTCGACTTTATACTCAGTGCTGGCGTCCTTGATGTAACCTTGCGCGATTTCTTTGGCATGGATCGTAGAGTCGGTCTCACCGGAGACCGAGCGGTCTTTGCCGATCACGTGGATGACGTCCGCGATGATCATGGAGGACTTGGCCATGGCGACACGAGCGAGGACTGTGTCCCCTTTGTTGATGATGACAGGAATACTGGTTATGGGCTGGACTTGGGCACATCGGCGTTTCTGGTCTATGATATAAAAGCCGAGGCGCGCAGCCCGGATGACTCCGTTCTCTTCAAAGGTACCCTCGCCGGGAAGCAGTTCTTCCACAGTGGAGAGCTGCTCGCCAGGCATCACTAACTTATCACTCATTCTGATTCAACCTTCTTCTGGATTCGTATAAGGCAAAGTCCGCGATGTTTTAAAGGTTATGGTGCAGACCATCATCACAACACCTATTATTTTCCAGAGAGCCAACCAGTGACCCCATCACGACTCCATCTCCTCTGATTCCCCGACGTTTTCCAATACAGTCTCCAACGCAAGAGAGTATTAAAGAGAGAGATCGTGTAAACGCTGGGAGTATTCATAGCAGACAATCATGCTACTAAAGCCGGAAATCATCAGGGGAACGTTTATTAATGGCCTGTTTATTTCGATGAGCCGAGAAGACTACTCTACACAGTGGTGACCTCTATGACCCGTAAACCAGCGAGGATGTACCGGTACGTTAAAAGTATGGCGAACACCCGTCGTGAGTACATGGGTGGTGTCCCCGCCTCTCGGATTACCCAGTTCATTGTCGGGAATAAGACCGCGGAGTTCCCTGTTCAGCTTACCTTGACCGCGAATGAGAAGTGCCAACTGCGACATAATTCCCTTGAAGCCGCTCGTATCTCCGCGAACAAGGCACTGGAAAAAAACATCGGCATCACGAACTACCGGATGCAGATCCGGGTGTACCCCCACAACGTCATCCGGGAGAACAAACAGGCGACCGGGGCAGGAGCGGACCGTGTGTCCATGGGGATGCGCCGGTCCTTCGGCAAACCCGTGGGCACTGCGGCTCGCGTGGAGGCCGACCAAACCATCATGATCGTCGAGACGACCCAGCAGTTCTACCTTCCTGCCAAAGCAGCCTTACGCAAAGCGGGCATGAAGCTGTCGACGCCGTGCACGATTCGTTTAGAGAAGGGCGCCGACCTCATCAACTAAACAGGATTCTTCCTCTCTTTTCCCTTCCCTTTCTTCTGTTTTCTAGAAGTATTTCACGAAGAAGGGGAGGACTAGTAAAACAAGGATGACCAGCGATATCGCGAGGCTGACGTTCTTCACGATGGCCTCTCGTTTTTCTTCAGTGATGCCGCGTTTGATCCGTTGGACCGCGGCACGGACGCCGTCGGTGAACAGGAATCCACCGTCGAGCGGCACCATCGGCAGCACATTGAACAACAGGAAAGCGAGGTTCAGCCAGAAGATCCAGTAGATGCAGTTGACCAGCATCCAGAACACCGACGGGGGAATCACGCCAAGCGGCCCTGTGATGGTAAAGGAGTTGGTGAAGGGCGAGACCAGCGGGTTGTACCCCACGAAATACCCGACGATGGGGATGCTGTAGAACGTGAGGATGCCTCTGGGGAACTCAGCGAACGGGTTTTTCAGAACGGTAATATATTCTGAGAAGAATTCATCACGGATGATAGACTGGACTCCCGTGTATCCTTTCCCTATGTAGGATACGTTGTTGGTGTACGTGGAATTGCGTTTTGCATATTCCGCGTACTTGTCGCCGAGGGTGATATTCCTGGAGTACGACCGCCCCTCTACCATATAATTAATGGTGACCGTCTGATTGGCAGTTGTATGGTTCCAGGCTTTGAAATACTCGGTAGCGTTGGTAATTGCTGTTCCATTGAGGCTGGTGATGATGCTCCCACGTGTCAGCCCGATATCCGTCACGGGAGAGTCACTGTCGACCGCGAAGACCACGGCACCGGTGTGAGCGGGTTGCACCGAGGACATCAGCAAACAGGAGAAGATAAAGATGCAAAGAACGGTGACCGCGAAATTCGCCGCAGGTCCGACCGAGTAGATCCGCATCCGAGGCGCAATCGGAGCTTTCTTCACCTCTTCCTCATCCGGTTCGCAGAAAGCGCCTATGGGGACAATGAGATAGAGCACCCCAAGGGATTTGACCTTGAACTTACTGACCAATGTCAGAATCCCATGTGAGAACTCATGAACCACGATCGCGATGATGATCCCGACAAGGATATATCCGATGTACTCAATAGGCAGGATCGGGTTGATTCCAGGGATGACCAAGGCGACCTCGGGGCCGGGGAGCGCCTGCCGCTGTGCCGCCGTGAACCCAAGGACGGTCCACGCGGTCCAGATAATAAGAGCGGTCATGAGAATCATAGTGATGAAACATAGCACGATGCTCGCATTCCCAAGCACCCGCCAGAGCCGCGTCCGTCTCGCACGCCGCTCCAAGAACCTAATGCCGCGCTCGGTGCGCCACATCAACGCAGGCCCGTATAAGGAGACATTGTATTTCTTCAAGATGCCTTTCTTATGGAGAATGTACACTGCGATGCCGTAGATAACGATCAACGCCAGGAAAATCAGAAGCCCATCGAGCAGCGTCATTCACCCGTGCAATGACTATGGGGTTAAAAAGATGTAGGTCACGGTGGCAACTTCGTCTGATCGGCAGCCTTGGAGGTCTGTTCTTCGATATCCAGCTCGTATTCATCGATCTCATGCAGCTCCTTGATGTAGTGGTAGCTGATGGCGCCGATGAACGCGATGAGGACGCCGACGGCGACGTACCCGATGAAGCTCTGCGTCAGAAACGGGGTGATAGAAAATTCTCCTTCCGTGACGTACTTCAGGATCGACGTCTTCAATGCATCGAAG
>CAIRCU010000016.1 GCA_903877165.1 Methanobacteriota archaeon
AATCCCTTCCCCTGCACTTTTTTATCCTGACATCATGTCTGTATCTCAATGTAACCTCTTCTAAAGTAGCCTGTCTGTAACCCTTTGGTATTACGCTCTCTGCCTCTGATGCAACTACACGTTTGTCTGATAAGAATACTTCTACTATTTCTCCCCTAGCCACCGTGGAGGCCATCCTCAACCTCGGGACCTTGGGGCGAAACGACATCTCGGCCAGCCCGATGTCCGACCTTTTCAGAAACGGAATCCCTTAGCTTTCTACTTCGCGCGTTTGGAGGACTTCTTTGCACTCGAATTTAGGGCGACTGCCGCCCTGATGAGATCCTTGAACGCCGAAGCGTCCACTTCCTCGCCTTCGTGGATGTCAATCGCGCGGCGTGCGTTTCCGTCGAGACTCGAGTTGAAGAGACGGGCCGGGTCCTTCAGAGACGCGCCCTTGAAGAAAGTGAGCTTCACGACATTCTTGTAGGATTCGCCCGTGCAGATGATGCCGTCGTGCGACCAAATCGGGGTCCCCATCCACTTCCATTCTTCGACGACGTCAGTGTCGGCCTCTTTGATGAGTTTGCGCATCCGGCTCAGGGTCTTTCCCCTCCAGTCCCCGAGCTCGGCGATTCTTTTCGTGATGAGCTCCGATGCCGACTCGCTTTGGCTCGCCATAACATCACCAAAATAGATAGTATTTGCCCATAAATAAAGCATGTAGGTGGTTGGTAGAACTAGTGAAAAGATCTGTTACTTTATAACTAATGGTTTTTTTAAAAATATTTCCTTAGCAACAAAAATATTGATACGCAAAAGAAACAAATCCCCTTCTATCAATCGTTATCATGCCGGTAATCTGGGGTTCAAATCCCTTCCCCTGCACTTTTTTATACTCCACGTGTCATAAAAAAATTTATGCACGCATCAACGCATTCATAGCCCTGTTATTTACTCTGGTGGATGTATGATACGTTTCCTGTTAAATAGTACATGAAATGGATTTATTTTACGACCATCTGGCAATAAATTTATTGGTGGTATTTCTCCTTTGGAAAGTAGTTGATATTTTGCACATGTCTTCGACTTCTCGGGTGATAAACAGAACTTCATCAAAATATCTGTCATGTCTTTAACCCCTTCATCGTCCATAAATGAAGTCGCTACGAATTTTGGCATTTTTTCGAGGTATTGGTTTGAACAGTCATGAAGATATTCGCAATTAAACTCACTCGTGCATATTTTATAAATTTGACAACCAACATATTGCTCTGATTCGCAGATTTCAAAAGATACAGTTTTGACCAGCATAGGGAATTTTTTAATACACAATCGTGTAAAATCAACATAAAGTGAACACACCATATTTCCTCACCCTTTTCTCTCTATCGTTACTCATCTGTTATTCGTTTATATGATTTTGCGTGACAGAACAAAATATTTTAAAGTTGCAGGCCATCACCAATCATTATCTGTCAATTGCTAACAGGAGAAAACATATATTTTCATCGGTAATCTGGGGTTTAAATCTCTTCCCCTGCACTTAAAAACATTTCCATAAATTAACGATGGAAACAGGGCTTGTACGCATTATCTCAGCATTGGTTATGGTCGAGTACCCGCTCCCATTTAACTCATAACAATATAAACGTAACTTTTGTTGGAAATAAAATCCAATAATAAGATATAAATACTGATGGAAGATGATAATTATATAAGAATTATGTTTTAGGGGAGGCAAAAAAAATATGAAGCAAAAAAATATATTAATGGCAGTTGTAACTATTGCCATTGCCCTCGCATTTATCATGCCAGGGTCAGCCGCAGTAGCTAGCGTTAAAGAAACCATGAGTACACATTCAACGACACAGATCGAAAACCCATCAAACTGGCTCGAAGAGGCAAAGTTGACAGCCTCAGACGGCGCCCCACCCGCCTTTTACGGTTTTAGTGTTTCAATCGATGGGAACTCTGCTATCGTAGGAGCATGGATGCAGGGGGGCTTGAAGGGAGCCGCATACGTTTACACACGCACGGGGGCCAACTGGACTCAGGAGGCCAAGCTGACAGCCTCAGACGGTGCACCACCAGACGAATTTGGTTATTCTGTTTCTATTGATGGAAATTATGCTATCGTAGGAATGTATAACGATAATAATGCCAGAGGTTCAGCCTATGTCTTTGAACGTACTGGGACTAATTGGACACAAGAAGCGAAACTAATAGCCTCAGACGGCCAATCTGGCGATGGGTTTGGCTATACTGTTTCAATCAATGGGAACACCGCCATTGCAGGAGCGTGGAGGGATGAGAACTTAACCGGGGCTGCATACGTCTACACACGCACCGGGACCAACTGGACCCAGCAGGCGAAACTCTACGCCTTAGATGGTGAAATTAACGACTATTTTGGCTATTCTGTGTCAATAAAGGGTGACTCCGCTATTGTAGGAGCACGAAATAAGAATGATATAACTGGGGCTGCATATGTCTACACACGCACCGGGACTTCTTGGACACAAGATGCAAAACTAATAGCCTCAGACGGTGAACCCGGAGATCAGTTTGGTTTGTCTGTTTCAATCAATGGAGGCTTTGCCATCGTAGGAGCACCTGGGAGTACTGGAACCACGACTGGGGCCACATATGTCTACACACGCACCGGGACTAACTGGACTCAGCAGGCAAAGTTGGTAGGTTCAGACAGCGAAATTAACAGCGGGTTTGGTTGGTCTGTTTCGATCAATGGGGATTCAATTATCGCAGGATCACCTGGCGGCGATAACAATAATGGATCCGCATATATTTTCACGTGCACTGGGGCCAACTGGACTCAGGAGGCTAAGCTGACAGCCTCAGACGCCACACCTGGAGACTTCTTTGGCCTTTCTGTCTCAATCAGTGGTGGCTCTGCCATCGCAGGAGCATTTGGAGATGATGGCTATAAGGGTTCTGCGTATGTCTTCAGAAGTCAGGTCGTACTTCAGATCGGAATCATTAAAGGCGGATTTGGAGTAACATCAACGATTACAAACACAGGTGTCGCTGATGCAACGAATGTCTCCTGGAGCATCAAATTCGACGGCGGTCTCGTTTTCCCAAAAGAAAAAACTGGTACTATCGACACGATTGCCGCAGGTGGACAACAAACCATGAAAGCGATTGTTTTCGGATTCGGCAAACCAACGATTACCGTCAACGCCATCTGTAACGAAGGATCAGCAGACACAAAAACTGCAAATGGGATTGTCTTCCTATTCTTCGTCTTGAAGATGAAGTAAGAGGACTTTTCCTCCTCTCTCTTTTTATTTTTTTTCTCATGCCCCTTTTCTATCACCCTTGAACCGGTAGTACGTCATGTGAAGTATTGAAAATGAAATACCTCGACAAATCTTGAGTCTCTCATTAAGAAAAAAAAGGGTCTACCGCCGTCTCATCTGCTCATACTCGATTTCATAAAAATATATAATGAACTAGGGGCTCTGCCTCTATTTCATTATTTAAACATTTCTATAAAGGTCGTGTTCCTCCTAGGAATCCCGCACGATTTTCACCATCGCCTCCTGCTTATATCGAGGATGGGGCGGCGCAGAAACGCTCACATCCAGATATCCTTCCCAGATGCCCTCCTGAAGGGAAACCGGCAGCTGCACCCAGGTCCTCCCCGAGGCATTCGTCCTTCCGATGCCCGCGCTGCCAAGCCCCGACAGAATCACTGTCGCTGCATCGATACAATGGCCGTTCCGGTCCATGACCGCCACCATGAAGGACACGTTCTGCGATTCGTTCCCGGAGATGGTTCTCAGCATCGGTGACACAGAGACGACTAGCGGCTGGGAGATCACCCCTGATGACGTCATGAACGAAAGAATAGAAGCGAGGGCAATCATCCCGATGACTAAGGAAACGACGATCCGCAGCGGCAGCCCTATGACTGCATCCTCATTATCAAGCAAACCCACCTCAAACTTCAAACACACTCAACCTCCCAGGTACGGTATTATATTATTCCGATAAATACTTATTGGCATATAATATTCAGGGAATGGATATCTGGGAGGTACTACCACATTCGCTTCACGATTTTTCTCAACAACCGGACGGCAGTCATCGGACTGCCCTTCTACCTTCTTGTCGCCATCGTGACCTTCAGTGTCATCCTGGTTATTTTCTACGCCACCGTCCAAGACAACCTCGCTGACCAGGATAGTGTACGTTGTTCCCGTGAGATTCAACAAATCATCTCTGAGGCGGCACAGATGTACACCTATGCGGATGAGGAAGCCAACATCTCCCTCATACTCGACGTGCCTTCCTCAATCCAACTGCTCGTTTTCGGAGGACTTCCAAGAAATAACTCCCTCAATGACGTCGTCCACGACGAGGCGACAAGCCCCAATTATTTCTATATGACTGATGAGGGTTCAATCATCTCCGGTCATGCACAGGTGAGATTTTGTGGCGAGAACGACTCCTGCTGCGCGACATTCCTCCCAGGACGATACCATGTCACCCTCCATTTGCTTATGACACCGGGTGGTCCCTATGTTGCGATTACGACTTGACAGTCATGGTGTGCTTGGCCTGACGGTCACAAACCTTGGGCTGTTTCTCGCGAGCGGTCTGCTCCTTGTGGTCATCCTCAGTGGCATCTACGGTGGTCTGTGGGAACGCACCGCAGAATTAAGGACAACAGCGGATACGCTGAACACATACGTGGAAACTCTAAATGCCGCGTACAACGACACCCGATTCGTCATCCCCATTCCACGTGGCCCCCTCCTGCTATATCTGACCAGTTCAACAGAATCCCTCCGCGTCTCAGCTCAAGGAGCCTTCGGGTCGACGCTGGTCTTCACTGAACGGTGGATATCCCGGCCATGGCCCCGCATCAATAGCAGCTGGCGGTCTGGTGACAACCTGCATCAATGGCTCAATATGACCTCTGGTCATGCCGGTACTGCTGAGGATCCAGTGAATCAAACGGTTCTTAATGCCCTGATAGCGAATCACCTCACCGACGCCGCACTGCTCGCCTGCACGCCGGTGGAATTCAATTGTGCGTTTCCTCTTATTGCGGAGAAAGTCATCATCTATGCGTCGCAGGACCATGTTGCATTTATACTATTATATCAAATAGAATCAGCAGAATAACTCGTAGTAACCATCATCGTTGGCACTGTCCTTGAAAGATGCCAATGTTCAAGGAGAAAAATGAAGGAAAAAAAACCGTCACGATTAAATAGCCAACACTGCATTCTTTTCCGGTACATAGAACGAGCAATGGGGAGGCATACAGGATGTTTGTCGCTAAAGTAAAATCTGACATTATTAAAGGCATCATTGAGGTCACGTCACCGCTGGTGAATGAAGCAAAATTCAACATCACCGCTAAAGGACTGTCATTGCGCGCGGTTGACCCTGCTCATGTTGCTATGGTCGATTTGGAACTGAAGAATTCTGCCTTCGAGGAATACAAAGCCAGTGACATGGAGCTCGGCATCGACCTTGACAAACTCAGTGGGATCATGAAACTGGCCTCCGCAGGGGATTTGGTGACGCTGGAGTACGATGAAGAGGCGAACCGGCTCATCGTGAAAATCGGCAACCTCGTCCGGCGGATGGGACTCATCGATACGGCGGGCATGCCGGACTCCAAAGTTCCCCACCTCGATCTTCCCGCCAAAGCGGTGGTGAAGGCAGGGGAGCTTCACAAGGGCGTCCGCGCCTCCGAGGCGGTCTCCGATCACCTCTCCTTGAACATCGATAAGGATTCCTTCGAGCTGTTCGCGGAAGGCGATACTGATACCGTGAATCTGAAACTGCCTAGAGACATGCTCCTGGAGCTCCAGTCCCCGGGGAAGTTCCGTAGTCTGTTTTCCATTGACTACTTCAGCAATATGATCAAACCTGTCCGCAGCGAAGACCCGATCACGATCAACCTGGGTAATGACAACCCTATCCGAGTCGATTTTGACATCGCTGAGAAGAACGGGCACGTGACGTATCTTCTCGCCCCGCGCATCGAATCCGAATAGCCTAACATGAGGGGGGTTGGTGTATCCGCGTCCGCCGGTATCGTTATATCCTTTTCGTCCTTGACTGGGGGACGGCGGCTCATTCCTCAGAATCCTCGTTTTTCCAGGCGTTGAAGAAGCATGTCGAGCAGCGGGTCGGTCGGCAGGCGCAAGAGATCGGCTTACGGCTCTTCGATTATACCTATGAGCACGGCATCATCCGGTTCTCCCAGACCTA
The DNA here is from genome assembly GCA_903877165.1 of Methanobacteriota archaeon. GTDB lineage: Archaea > Thermoplasmatota > E2 > DHVEG-1 > DHVEG-1 > CAIRCU01. The sequence goes on from CAIRCU010000016.1 coordinate 6,238, forward strand.
TCGGGATGCGGTCCTTGAGGCAGTGCGCACCCTGCGTAGTGTCGATGGCCATCCCGTGGTCCTCACCCCGAAGCGGACTTCGGGGACGCTTCGGTCCATACGAACGCGGAGTTAGACGAACTCTTTGAGGCGGTCGATTTGGGGATTGCTAATCCCGCAGGTTTTCACCGGGAAGATCTCCTCATGCAGGAAGATTTCCGCGATGTACGTGTGGTACAACTGGTTGAAGACCTCGACGAATTGTTTCGCCTGCTTAATATCCTCGGTGACAAAGGACATTATCCAATCAAACGATCCATAAAGGTAACCGCTTGATTCAATGATGACCCCGATATCCCTCGCCCGTTTCTCCAGCTCTCGAGAAACGATGATATTCACCAGCTCAGAGGCCGGCTTATTGGTCTTCTTCAACAGCAGAATATAATGTTTCATCTGAAGCTTCTCATGGTCCACCACGGCATGGTAGCCCCAGATGGTTTTACTGCTCTCCAGCTTTTTGATGATCCTCCAAACCTTCTGTCGAGAAAATCCGCATCGTTTCGCTAACTTGTCGATGCTTTCGTTGGCATTATTCTGAAGCTCCGCCACGACTTTTTTCTCATCCTGTTCCTTTTGGCGTTTACTTACTTTCGGCATAGCTCGTTCCCCACGTCTCAGGCGATACTCCTGCTATTATATAAATTTATAGAACGAAGTACGATTTTTCTTGTGTTTTCCGGAAAGAATATCCGCAAAGTCTACCGAAAAAAGGTCGTTATCGCCTTCTAAAATCACTCATGTTTCCTTTTTGGGAGTTGCCACTGCGGTCTCCAATGCTTTCCAGGTGAGAATCGGGGTCTTCACTGCCCCGACTTCATCAATCCGGCGGACCGCGGTCTCATGAGGCGCTGCTTTACTCAATGAGGTATCCTCTCCTGCTATGGTGATTAAAGCCTGGATGTAGGCATCAAGGGTCTGCTTGGACTCTGATTCCGTCGGTTCAATCATCAGCGCTTCTTTTACGATATGTGGGAAGTACACGGTGGGCGGATGCAGGCCGAAATCCAGGAGGCGCTTCGCGATATCAAGCGCGCGGACTCCCTTTAAATTGAGGAGACGGTCGGCACTGAGGACGAATTCATGCTTGCGCAATGCGCGATACGGCAGATCGTAGAGTCCTGAGTCGACCAGCTTCTGTTTCATGTAGTTCGCGTTCAGCACCGCGACCTCAGCGGCCTCTGTGAGGCCGTCCCCGCCCATAAGCAGAATGTAGGTGTAGGCTTTCACCAGCGCTGAGGTATTTCCGTACCACGCCTTGATCTTACCGATGGATTGGGGATAATCATAGGCGAAGGAAAAGACGTCTTTTTTCTTGGTTATCCGCGGGACGGGGAGGAAGGATTCCAGGTGTTTTTTAACGCCGATAGGGCCAGAGCCAGGGCCGCCACCTCCATGAGGAGTTGAAAACGTCTTATGCAGGTTGATATGGACGATGTCAAACCCCATGTCTCCTGGACGGGCTTTCCCTAGGATGGCGTTGAGATTAGCGCCATCGTAATAGAGGAGCGCGCCTTTCGCATGGACGATTCGTGCGATCTCAAGAATCTCGGATTCAAAGATCCCTAGGGTGTTGGGGTTGGTCAACATAAAACAAGCGGTGTGTTCAGACACGGTGTTTTCGAGGGCCTTAAGATCCACAGTTCCTTCGGGCGTGGAGGGGATTTCGATGACGGAGTAGCCGGCCATGCTGGCGGATGCTGGGTTCGTCCCATGCGCGGTATTTGGAAGGATGACCTCGGTTCTGGCGGTGTCGTTGCGGTGTTCATGGTACGCCCTGGCGAGCAGCAGTCCGGAAAACTCTCCTTGTGCGCCAGCCGCTGGTTGCAGAGATATCGCATCCATCCCGGTGATTTCGCAGAGCATCTGTTCAAGTTCGTACATGAGTTGTAATGTGCCCTGCATCGTTAAGGGGTCTTGATTGGGGTGCGTGAGGGTGAAGGAGTCCCATTGACTGATGGCTTCGCAGAGCTTCGGGTTGTATTTCATGGTGCAGGAGCCCAGGGGGTACATGCCGGTCTCGACCCCGTAGTTCATGTGGCTGAGGTGGAGGAAGTGCCGCATGAGCTGGAGTTCTTCAAGGACTGGCAGGGCAACCGGCCGAGTTCGCTGCAGTGTCTTTGGGACATCGATCTTGGGCATCGGGGAGGGAGGTTGACCTTCGTTGAGATCCCGGAGGAGTGGTTCATGGTAGCGGGCGCTCCTGTACATTAGTCCACCTCCTTAAGGGTCGTCAGCAATTTCTTGGTTTGATCAGGTGTATGGAGCTCGGTGACGCCAAACAGGATGCAGTCTTTTAAGGCCGGGAACCATGGCTCCAGCAGGAGTCCGCCGTGGATTCCATGGTGGAGGAGCTCGGTGTGGAGTGTGGATGCGTGAGGATGGTGGATGACGAATTCGTTGAAATGGGTGCCGCTGAAGGGGGCGGTGTAGCCAGGGATGGCGGTGATGGCTTTCAGGAGGTGGTGTCCCGCGTCGAAGTTCTGTTTTCCTAGCTCGGTGAGTCCTGTGCCTCCTAACCAGGCGAGGTGGACGGCGGCGGCGAGCATGCATAGTCCTTCGTTGGTGCAGATGTTGCTGGTTGCTTTCTCACGGCGGATGTGCTGTTCGCGGGTCTGCATGGTCATGCAAAAGGCGGGGTTTCCCTCCTGGTCTTTGGTCATGCCGATGATGCGGCCTGGGAGTTGGCGGAGGTACTCCTGTCGGCAGGCGAAGAGGCCAAGCGTGGAGCCGCCGAAGTCCATGGGGTTTCCGAGGGCTTTGCCTTCTCCGATGACGATGTCCGCTCCGTACTCACCGGGGCTGCGGACGATGCCGAGGGAGAGGGGGTCGACACCGACGACGAAAGGCGTCTGATGCGCATGGGCCGCTGCTGCAATGTCTTCGACGTGGTCTTCGAAGAGGCCGAAGAAATTAGGGTTCTCCACGTAGATGCCGGCGACCTGGTCGGTGATGAGTCTGGTGAGGGCGTCGATGTTGCATGTGCCTGTCTGCGGGTCATAGCTGGTTTCGCGGATAGTGATGCCGGCCCCATGGGTGTAGTTTTTCAGGACGCTTTTCTTCTCCCAGGAGATGTTCTCGGGGATCAGGAAGGTTTTTTTATGGGTGAGGCGGCTGCACATGAGGGCTGCTTCGCCCAGTGCGGTCGCACCGTCGTACAATGAGGCGTTGGCGATGTCCATGCCGGTGAGTTCTGCGATCATGCTTTGGTATTCGAAGATTGCCTGGAGGAACCCCTGGGAGGCTTCTGGTTGGTACGGGGTGTATGCGGTGTAGAACTCGGATCGTCCGGTGACGGCTTTGACGGCGGCGGGGAGGTAGTGCGGTTTGATTCCTCCTCCTAGGAAACTTGGGAGTTCGTAGAAGGATTTGTTTTTACAGGCGAGGGTTCGGAGGTGGGCTTCGACTGCCTGCTGGGTCATGCCGGCTGGGAGGCGTAGGGCGGTGGTGCGGAGTTGCGGTGGGATGTCGGAGAACAGATCGTTGATGGAGGCTACTCCAAGGTCGTTAAGCATCGCCTGTTTGATAGAAGAATTTGGGATGAATTGCATAAGACCCCCACTGAGGGGGTAACCGTCATGCCTTAAAAAATCTTCTTCTTTACAACGGAAGAACGGCGCAGGGGTTGAGGGTGTGAATGGTCAGGTCCCATATTTGGAGGGCGAGCAGGGACCAGGGGTTGTCGTCGAGGCTGCCTTGGATTCGTCCGATGATGTCGCGTGAGGGGATGACGTGGTCGGTGACGCCGGTGGAGACGACGCAGAACAGGGTTCCTTGGCTGTTGCTAAGTGCGCTGACCGTGCCGCTGTGGAGGCCGTCCAGCGTCTGGTAGAGGATCGTGTCGCCTTCTCTGATGGTGTCTGAGGTGGGTTCTTCGGTGATTAGGTAGCGTTCAGAGAGCTCGGGGAGGTTCAGCGTGCTGCTTTTCATGAAGCGGTACTGCGTGGGATGGCGGTAGGAGTCCAGGAGGGTGTTGGGGCCGAGGTTCTGGAGAAGGGTGATGAAGGGCAGGCTGAGGATGAGGATGCAGCCGATGCTTCGAAGGATGGTGTTCGTCGATGGTGTGGCCATTCCGTCTCTTCTCCTTGTCTCATGCTAGCATTTGTCAATATAATGTATTTAAGGCTTCGCCGTGAAAATCACAGCACCTCTCTCACTCCCTTCCCGATACCAAAAACATTAATCAGAGGAACACAATACGGCAGCAATGCAGGATATCTGGGTAGAAAAGTACCGGCCACGACACCTAGAGGACATTGCGGGGCAGACATCTATTATCGAACGTCTCGAGGCCTACGCACGGACGAAAACAGTGCCCCACCTCATCTTCGCCGGACCCGCGGGCACGGGAAAAACCACCGCGGCCCTCGCCCTCGCCAGAGCACTCTACGGGGAGCAGACCTGGACCCAGAACTTCCACGAGCTCAACGCAAGCGACGAGCGCGGCATCGGCATCATCCGAGGGAAAATCAAGGAATTCGCCAGGACCGCACCCATCGCGGCTGACTTCAAAATCATTTTCATGGACGAGGCGGACTCCCTGACAACCGACGCGCAGGCGGCTCTTCGCCGCACCATTGAGAAATACTCCCGCATCTGTCGCTTCATCCTCTCCGTCAACTACTCCTCAAAGATCATCGAACCGATTCAATCACGTTGCGCGGTCTTCCGATTCAGGCCGCTGGACCCCGAGGACATCAAGAAATACGTCCGGAAGATCGCCACCAAAGAGAAACTGGAGATCACCCCCGACGGCCTCGAAGCCCTCATCTTCATCGCCCGGGGCGACATGCGCAAAGCCATTAACACCCTGCAGGTCGGCGCGGCCCTCGATTCAAAAATCACGGCAGAAGTCCTCTACGAAACCTCGGCCACGGCACACCCCGAGGACGTCAAGAAATTGATTACCACCGCGCTCTCCGGCAACTTCATCGCGGCGCGTACCCAGCTATACAACCTCCTCATCACGCTGGGGCTCAGCGGCGAGGACGTCATCAAGCAGATCCACCGCAGCATCTTCGACCTCACCATCCCGGATGAGTCAAAGATCCTGCTCATGGAGAAAACCGGGGAGGTCGAATTCCGGCTCGTCGAAGGCAGCAACGAGCACATCCAGCTCGAATCCCTTCTCGCTCAGTTCGTCCTCATCGGAAAACACTTACAGTAACTTATGAGCCTTAATGAACTGGTCTAGGACGCCGTTGAGCTCTTTCTCGGTGTGTTCCCCGACGCCGTAGGTGACGTGCAGTACCGGCCGGCTCACCTTCAAGATGCGGGACAGATCGATTGGCGTTCCACTCAGCACCAGGTCACAATCGCTGCGGTTTATGGTCTGCTCCAGCTCCTTGACCTGTTTCTTCCCATAGCCCATCGCAGGCAGGACGTTGGTGAGATGCCCGTACTTCTCGAATGTCGTCTTAATGGACCCCACCGCGAATGGTCGGGGATCGATGATTTCCTTGGCATGATTATCCCGTGCCGCGACCGTCCCAGCTCCATAGGGCATACCTCCGTGGGTCACCGTAGGCCCGTCCTCGATCACCAACACCCGCTTACCGACAATCGCCGCGGATTCCTGCACCGTGACCGTCGACACACCCTCGATAATCTGAGCGGACGGGTTGATTCGCTGAACATTACGTCGCACCCGCTCGACGTTCCCGGGATCCGCCGTATTCACCTTGTTAATGATAATGATATCCGCACAGCGGACGTTCACCTCGCCAGGATAATAGGAGGTCTCATGCCCCGGGCGATGAGGATCAGCGATGGTGATGAACAGATCCGGGGCGATGAACGGAAAATCGTTGTTCCCCCCATCCCAGATGATGACATCCGCCTCCTCCTCGGCAGCATGCAGGATCTTCTCGTAATCGACCCCGGCGTAGATCACACCGTGCTCGTCGATATACGGCTCATACTCCTCTCGCTCCTCGATCGTACACTCGTACTTGTCGAGATCTTCGTACTGCGCAAACCGTTGCACAACCTGGGTCGTCAGATCAGTGTTATACGGCATCGGATGTCGGATCGAGGCGACGCGTAATCCCCGTTGTTTGAGAAGTTGGAAGATTTTTCTGGACACCTGTGATTTTCCACACCCGGTCCGTACAGCCACGACCGCAATTACTGGTTTTTTCGACCGAAGCATCGTGTGATGAGGGCCTAAAAGCCAGAAATCGGCACCCGCAGCGTTGACGATAGCGGACCGCTCCATCACGTAGGGATAGGCGACATCACTATACGAAAACGTAACGCAATCAACCTGAAGGGATTGAATCAACTCAGCGAGCCGTTCCTCCGGGAAAATCGGGATCCCCTCAGGGTATAAGGGTCCGGCAAGGGCAGCCGGGTACTTCCGTCCGGCGATATCCGGTATTTGGGTGGCGGTGAATGCGACGACATTGAAGGCCGGGTTCCCCCGGAAAAATACATTGAAATTATGAAAATCTCTACCCGCCGCCCCCATGATAAGCACATTGGTTTTTCGCATCATACGCCGATCACGATGGACCAGGGAAACCTACAAGAGTTAATATAGTTTCTCGAGAAGCATAAGGAGACTAACCCCCTGCCAGTACGTTCATATGCCCCTACCGCGTTCTCATCATGCAGAGACCGTCGCGAAGATGACCTATGAATAGGGAAGCACTCCCCCTTATCGCCGGAATCATCGTCCCATTCGCCATCGTCGGACTCATTATTTTTTATATCCTTGGTAATGATTATCTCACACTCCTACGTCAAATCCCACTTATTTATTATATCGTGCTCACGCCCTTCGGTTTAGGTGCGCTCGCAGCGGCATTCTGGCTACGGAAAAATAGGGAGTAATTCTTTATTTAGCTACGCGTGAAGAAAGCTATAAATACGCGGTTCTCAATATCATCACCCCGAGGATGAGATGCCAGGTTACGTTCGAGATGATAACATAGCCTTGTAATCAATTTCTCAAGATGGGATGCGGGATAACGGGATGCCAAAAAAGAATACGAAACTAAAGGACGGTAAGCAGAAAATCGACACCGCCCACCACTCTTCAACGATTGACAAAAAACGGCTTACCATCGAACAACGTGTTGACACCCTCCTTCACAGCCACTCTGCCATCCGCCATCCACGACCAAGATTCTCGACCTTACAGCCTAAGTCCAAATTCTTCTTCGTAAGACACAAACCAAAAACTAAAACCTTAACACCCCTGCATTCCATACCAAAGGAACCTCAACCCGACCCTTATGAGCATCACACTAGTTTGTTTTCAATCGCACACAAGCCAAAAACCAAAGACACAACACTGTCCTCTCCTCAATCCCCGCCTCCTGCACACAAACACAAGTTCTTGTTAGCCAAATACAAACCAACAATTAAACACACCACACCGCCCTCCTATTCAAAGGACCTACAACCTAGGGCCTCTGCACACAAACTAAAACTCTTCTCAATCGAACGCAAACCAAAAACGAGAAACACAACCACATTTCCCCCCAAACCTCGCCCCCGATCTCCTCTACGGCAGTATAAGTTCTTCCAAATATCACATAAACCAATAATTAAACATCCCACCACACCGCCCTCATACTCAAAAGACCCACGACCCACCACTACTGTCCACAAACCAAAATTTTTCTCAACCATACACAAACTAAAAGAAAGTGACACACCACCACCCTCCTTACCCCTGGAACCTCAACCCCAGCCTCCAGGACACCAGCACAAGTTCTTTTCACTCATACACAAACCAAAAACTACAGACGCACATGTACAACCGACGCCTTCGGAGCAACCACCCACCAAGTTCACACCCTCCCGCTCCAAAACCAAATTCTTTTTCACCAAACACAACAGAAAACCAACGAATACGACTCCCCAAGCCTCTGAGGCAAAACCCCTCAAATCTACTGCACACCAATCCAAATCTTTTTACAAACGAAAACCAAGAACCAAAAAAACACCAGTACCTCCTTCATTCACGACGCCTCAACATGTCACACCTATCGTCCACCAAACCAAAACCAAGCACTTTAACCTTAAAACCTCAAAAACCAGAAAATCACCCCCATCATTCACAACCTTCGACTCATCACAATCCAATCAAACAGCGCTCCCATCCAAATATTTCTTCGTCAAACAAAAAGAAAAAACCAAAGAAACAACGAACACACCCAAACCAAAACACCCGACAAAAGACACTCCATCACAAACTCCTCTAGCCGGCAACCTTGGGGCATCCGAGGAAAAAGAGCTTAACGAATCCATACACCGATTCCCAGAATATCTGCCTGATGTTAACCCCGAAGAAGCTTCCTGGATAGACCAGAAAGTAAAAGAGAACATCGACCCGGACTCCAAAAAACCAGCCCCACTAACAGCACAAGCGCTTGACCTGCGACCCCACCAAAAACCTCAACCCACCCCCGAACCATCCCCTAACTCTACAGAATTTACATCATCCCCGGCCGAACCAGCGAAAAAAGCCAGACGTTTCGGCGACCTCGCCCCCGACGGAGAAGTCCAATACCAAGCACTAGCACAAGACCTTAAAAACCAAACCCTCAACCAGCTAGGCTATATAAAAGGAAACATCGAAGAAATCGACTTCTACCCACTGCTTGAACCCTACGCCTATGTCCAAATCATCCGGGAACAAGACACCTTGGACAAACGTTATCTGCTCGTCGAAGTCCAACTTGACGAGAACGAAAACCAACTCCTCAACTTCATGAAAACCACGTTCTCCACAGTACCATTCCATACCTCCGAAATCGAAGACATCGGAGGAAAAGAATACCTCACAAGAAAAGTCGACGAAATACTCGGCGACTACATGATCTCCATCTCAAACGAAGAAAAAGAAAAACTCATCTACTTCTTAGAAAAAGAATTCCTTGGCCTTGGAAAACTTGAAATCCTGATGAGAGACGCCAACATCGAGGATATCTCCTGCGACGGCGTCAGCATCCCCATCTTCCTGTATCACCGACGATTCGGCAGCCTTCAAAGCAACGTCCAATTCACCGAAGAAGAACAGCTCTCCGCCTTCGTCGTGAAACTCGCCCAGAAATGCGGCAAACATATCTCGGTCGCAGAACCGATGCTGGACGCCACCATGCCGGACGGTTCACGCATTCAAATGACGCTGAGCACCGAGGTGACCACAAAAGGCTCGACATTTACCATCCGGAAATTTAGCGAAGACCCCTTTTCGCCCCCGGACCTCGTCGAATTCCACACTATGTCCTCCGAGATGGTCGCCTTCATGTGGCTCGCCATCGAAAACAACATCAACGCGCTCATCGCAGGAGGAACTGCTGCAGGGAAAACCTCGACCCTCAATGCGCTCTCCCTGTTCATCCCCCGCGAAGCCAAGATCGTCTCCATAGAGGAAACTCGAGAAATCAACCTGCCACACCCCAACTGGATCCCCGGCGTCGTTCGCTCCGGGTTCGGCGAGGTCGTCGGCAACAAAGTCGTCGGCGAAATCGACCTCTACGACCTCATGAAAGCCGCCCTCAGGCAACGGCCGGAGTACATTATAGTCGGAGAAATCCGTGGCAAGGAAGCCTACGTACTCTTCCAAGCCATGGCTACAGGCCATACGACGTACTCCACGGTCCATGCAGACTCCGCACAATCCCTCATTCACCGACTGGAAGGAAAACCCATCGAAATTCCACGCATTATGTTGCAGGCACTCGACCTCATCTGCATCCAAATCATCTCACGCGTCAAGAACAAACGAGCCCGTCGCTGCAAACAAATCATCGAAATCATCGACATCGACCCCACAACCAAAGAAATCCTCACCAACGAAGTCTTCCACTGGGATCCCATCGAAGATAAATTCAACTATTCCGGGAAAAGCTATATCCTTGAACGGATCCGTGCAGAAAAAGACATCACCAGAGAAGAAATGATTCAGGAAATCAAAAACCGTGCACTCCTCATCGAATGGATGAATAAAGAGAATTACCGTGAATTCAAAAAAGTCGCGACCATCATCGCACAATATTCAGACAACCCAACAGATATCATGAAAAAGGTCTTGGGCCAAGCATGATCAAAAAAATCGCCACCTGTCCTTCATGTCATGCGAAAATCCAATGCGAAGGCAATCCAGGCATGAAAGTGAAGGTTATCTGCGCTTCCTGCGGAAAACAAGGGGTGGTCGTATTCGCTGCCCACGAAACCTCCCTTGATGAAAAAAACCTCGTTGAACTCGATTTTTACCCGGTCTTCGAGCCATTCACGTATATTAAAATCCTCAAAGACTCCACCTCCCTAGACAAATTCTACAAAGTCATCGAACCCCATCTCAACGAACAAGAGATATCAATTCTCCAACGAATACAAAGTATTCTCATGAATTCCATCGACATCATGGTCGAAGAAATCGAGCCAAGTAAAATCGAAAAATTTCTTCAAGAACGAATCAGCACCGTCATCGAAGACAATGAGATGACTGCAGATGATGTTCTGAAGACAAAGATTCTGTATTATGTGAAGCGAGATTTCCTGAATTACGGGAAAATCGACCCGTTGATGAGAGACCCTAACATCGAGGACATCTCCTGCGATGGATCAGCCATCCCCATCTTCCTATACCACCGGAACTTCGGCTCTTTAAAAAGCAACGTACAATTCATGGATGAAATCGAGCTTTCTAATTATGTCGTAAAACTTGCTCAGAAATGCGGGAAGAACATCTCACTCGCAGAGCCGATGCTTGATGCTACCATGCCAGATGGCTCTCGTATTCAGATGACCTTGAGCAAGACGGTGACAACAAAAGGATCCACATTTACCATACGGAAATTCCGTGCTGACCCCATCACCGCCACGGATCTTATCAAATACAAGACCTTTTCCCCTGAAATGATTGCTTTCCTATGGCTTGCCGTCGAGAACGGGATTAACGCCCTAATTGCTGGCGGGACCGCCTCAGGAAAAACCTCAACCCTCAATGCCCTCTGTCTGTTTATCCCTCGCGAATCCAAGATTGTCTCCATAGAGGAGACTCGAGAAATCAACCTGCCACACCCCAACTGGATCCCCGGCGCAGTTCGTTCAGGGTTTGGTGAAGTCGTCAATGAAAAATTCGCCGGGGAAATCGACCTCTACGACCTCATGAAAGCCGCCCTCAGGCAACGGCCGGAGTACATCCTGGTCGGAGAAATCCGTGGCAAGGAAGCCTACGTACTCTTCCAAGCTATGGCCACTGGTCATACCACGTATTCCACGGTCCATGCCGATTCAACGGAGTCGCTTATCCATCGGTTGGAGGGAAAACCGATTGATATCCCTCGCGTCATGCTTCAATCACTGGATATTGTGATTCTCCAAGCCAGTGTCCAAATTGGTGAAAAGAATGTCCGCCGCTGCAAGCAAATTGTGGAGATTGTCGACATCGATCCGCTGACTAAAGAAATACTCACAAATGAAGTATTTCGGTGGAATCCGGTTGATGATACATTTTTCTTTTCCGGGAAAAGCTATATTTTGGAGCGTATCCGAAGTCAATATGATATAAGCAAGGATGAAATGCTCGGGGAGATTAAGCGTCGCGTGGAGATCCTTGACTGGTTGAAACAGCATAATATTCGGGTTTTCAAGGATGTCGCGCGTATCGTTGCCTACTATGCGGAGCTTCCTGACGAATTGATGGAGAAGATACGGAAAGACCATAATCAGCCGGAACTAACCTCTAGCAAAAGCACAGACGATCAGAAAGCAATTTCGAAGCAAATCCCGGACCTCTCTCCTTCGTCCTCAGGCTCACAGGAATCAAGCACGGAGGATTCGAAAAGTAAACATGCAACGAAGAAGGGCAGATAATGGCACTTACAAAGTATCAAAAAACCAGCTATAAATGGCTCGGGCGATTCGGTGAAGAGCATGTCAGTGAGCGGTTCCAGAAAGGCTTGCAGGCGGCTCATTTGGAGATCCGCCCCGGTGCTTACCTATCCTACGCGTTACTCAGTACAATTCTCGCTGTTTTAGTTACTGCGTGCATCCTTCTGCCGTTAGTCTTTGTAATCCTGCCTTTTCTTCATGTTACCCTGGGAACTGGTTTGCTGATATTCTTTGCCATTTCACCTGCTATCGTTGGTGCTGCCACATATGGAATCCTCCTTTCGAGACCCTCGTCGATAGCAAAGGCACGGAAGAAAAAAATCGATACGAACCTCTCGTATGCGGTAAACTTCATCTCCGCTATGGCCTCGGCAGGTATCACCCCAACGGAGATTATCAAAAGCCTTTCCAAACAGGAAATCTACAGCGAGATTTCAGAAGAGGCAGCTTGGATATACCGTGATGTCGAGCTTCTCGGACTCGATATC
>CAIRCU010000017.1 GCA_903877165.1 Methanobacteriota archaeon
TCGAAAGGATACCATGGATTTGCTTCAGACCTCGCCAAAGACCTCCTTAAAAATGCATCCTACGATGCGATGTACACCTGCGGGCCGGAACCGATGATGAAGACCCTCCTAGCCTTCAGCAGGCAACGGGTGTTTGAAGCCTCCCTGGAACGCTACATGAAATGCGCAATCGGACTCTGCGGGCAGTGCTGCATAGGTGACGGATTGCGGGTCTGCGCGGACGGCCCCATTTTCGACGGGAAAACCCTGAAAATCATCCCGGACTTCGGGGGCTTCAAACGCGACGCATCAGGTCGTAGAATCAGCTTTTCCCAAACCCTTTGAAGAGGACGTCTATGAACGTGGTCACCAAAGAACTCTCCATAACGACCCCGGGTGAGGATGCCATCGTCGACCTCACCGACAGCCTTCAGGATCTCGTGAAGAAATCGAAGATCCACAGCGGCATCGCCCATCTCTTCGTCATAGGATCCACGGGAGCGTTGACGACAATCGAATACGAACCAGGACTCCTGCAGGATGTGCCAGCGGCCTTAGACCGCCTCATCCCACGCGACATCCCGTACGCGCACCAGGAGACGTGGCATGACGACAACGGCCATTCGCATGTGCGGGCAAGCCTCATCGGCCCAAGCCTCACCGTCCCCGTACGAGAAGGCGCCGTCGTCCACGGGACCTGGCAGCAAATCGTTTTCTTAGAACTCGACACCAGCCCCCGGAAACGCCGCATCCTCGTCACCATCATCGGGGAATAACGGAACAGTGTACCGGTCACCAGGCGTTGTGATGCACCCGGTCGTCACTGAATCGGTGTTCCGGTGGTTTCTTCTCCGCTGGATACCCTAAGGCGACCAGAGCAAATGGTACGATCGACGCGGGAATCATGATGAGCTTGCGTATTCCTTCCATCCGGTCTTCTCGAGGATAGATCCCCAGCCAGCAGCCTCCAAGGCCCATGGCATGGGCTGCGAGAAGCAGGTTCTCTGTCGCCGCGGCGCAGTCAATCATCCAATAGCCTTTGTACTTCTCTCTGGAGAGATCACCGCAGACAAGCACCGCAAGCGGCGCCGTTAACAACATCTTAGCGTGAGGGTGAAACGAGGGAACCTGCCGCAGAAGCGCAGGGTCGTCGAGAACCAGGAATTGCCATGGCTGCTGGTTTCCGGCAGAAGGAGCAAGGCAGGCGGCCTCCAGGAGACTGTGCAGGAGTTCCGGCGGCACGGGTGTCGGATGGAACTGCCTGATGCTTCGTCTCGTCCGAATCGCATCTAACGCATCCATGAAAAAAGGAAACGGGCAGCACGTATTATTAGGTACGCTGGAAGTAGGTGAGGTCCATGCGCTGCCAATCGTTATAGTCATTGAATGGGCGCGAACCGTCCGAGTAATCCACGGTGTAGTACGTATAACCGTAGTTCATGCAGCTCTTATACGGTCGGTTAATCCACCAGCCCAGCTGCCAAGGGAAAGCACTGACTTGATTGTGCCCAGGGATCGGGTGGAAATCAAGTGTATGCCCGGTCTCATGCATGTATGCGCTCGCATACACGATCGTCCTGTTAAGGAGCGGTTTGTTGGCTTCTCGCTCCATGCCTTTGGCGGAGATCTGAAAGGCATCAGAGCGATAGGTGCTTCCGCAGACATCAGTCTGATTGTAGATGAGGACGCCGTAATGGAAGACGCCGCGGCGCCAGTTATGCGAATCGTTGTGGAGGAAGTACTGGGTGTAGATCGTATTGAGTTGATCCCAGGTGGTGCTCGACTGGAAGGGAATCATATCAGAGCCGGACTCAGCCCATGATCCGTCATCGAGATGGTAGACGACGTTGTAGCGGTCATAGGCCGTGTACAGGATTTCTTTGGAGTCATTCGGGAAGATGCTCTGCTCACCGTGCGGGCCCGGCATCATCTGATCAAGCTCCACGAAGAGATCCTTGCAGAACGGATCCGAACCCCATTGAGAGGTCTCGTACTCCTTGCGGTTGTTGAGGCCGTCAGTGTCGGGATCGAGTGCATTGTGGCCATCGGCGGCGAAGGGGTCGTAGCCCCATTTCCAGTCCCAAGGCAGAGGAATACCATCGCTGTTCGGATCGTACGTCGAGTAGTTCTGCGTGGGGTCCAGATGGTAGACGTTCTCTTTCATCCAGGAGGGGACACCGTCGCCTGCCGTGTCCGACTGTGTGATGTCAAACCACAGTTCGGCATCCCGTCGACCGCCGTAGATATTCCCGTCGTCACAGCCGTTGAGTCGACCGTAGCCGCTGGCGTCACCGAGATGGTCGTCCCCGGTCCAATGTCCGGTGTTGATGCTGTAATTCATGGTCGCGTCGTCTGTGGCGTTGCCGATGTCGCAGAGGATGTCGCCGCTGGGGCTGCGATCCCAGAGTTGGATTTTCACGGTGACGAACTCCTGGTCAACCGGGACGGTGACGGTCGCGGAAAAATCCGGAGTATAGATATATTTCGTGTGCGTCCAGACCGGGCTGATGAATTCCTCGGCGTTGATAGAGATCTTGACGAAGAGGCTTGGGTCGCTGTCTTTTTCGATGTAGGATTCTCTGTGGACTTGGACATCGTTCTTATCAAGCGCCCGTATTTTTTGGATGCTGACGGTGACGTTCACGTCGGTGGACAGGCTGAAACCTTCGGGATTTGTAGGCCTAGGTACTCCTGGTTTTGTCGCGCTTCCGACGGCTCCCGTCAGAAATCCCATGAGGATGAAGAAGCATAAGATACGGTGAATTTTCATATTCGAACCCCCTTTTCTCTTTTATTGTCGTCCCTAGTTATATGGTTTTTGCCTCGTCCAGATACAAACCAGACGGATATGTGCTGTCCCAGAGGGGAACACTGCCAAGAGGGCTGTTCTTCAGAGGCGAAAAGTATAAATAAATTCGAAAACAACCATTTCCAATCTTATATAATACTATCTAGGAGGTCAAGAGATGAACATTACTCCTAAAAACACAAGAAAAATCATCCGTACACTTAGTCTCATCGTCGTGATGCTCGCATCAACAGCTCTGGTCACCACAGGAGTGACGCTGACCAAAACCCAGGTTATCGCTCTTCATGGATTGGCTACGATGAATCTTCCGCCCAATCAACCAAAAGCCCTCAACCCATATAACAACACTATCAACGTGACGGTGAATGTCACCCTAGCGTGGATCGGCGGCGACCCCGACCCCGGAGACACCGTCACCTACGACATATTATTTGGCACTACCAATCCCCCACCGATCATACAAAAACAACTCACATCCACATCCTATCCTGTGGGCATACTCAATTATGGGACCCAGTACTACTGGCGGGTCTTTGCCTGGGACAACCATAACGAGGAAGTATCGAGCCCCGTGTTTACCTTCACCACCCATCCAAACCAGTCCCCAAACACACCTCAGGACCCATATCCTACGAACGGATCCACCGATGTTGATGTCAACACCACCCTCAGCTGGACAGGCGGCGACCCAGACAGCGGCGACACCGTAACCTATGACGTCTACCTCGGAACCACGACTACTCCGCCGAAGGTCGCAACCAACATCACGACAAATTCATGGAGCCCGGGTGCTTTGGAGCACAACACCGATTACAACTGGAAGATTGTGGCCTGGGATAACCACATGACCACGACCACCAGTCCTCTCTGGAACTTCCAAACATCGAACCGACCACCCTACACCCCCAGCGCCCCGAACCCAACGGACGGCACTACAGACAACCCGATCGTCCTTACCCTGAATTGGATAGGCGGCGACCCGGACAGCGGCGACACGACAGCCTATGATGTGTACTTCGGGACTACGACCAACCCTCTAGAGGTTCTGAGTAACACCTCCGCGACGACCTACGACCCGGGAACACTGATGCACAGCACGCAGTATTATTGGAAAATCATCGCCTGGGACAATCACGGGGCATCGACAACGGGATCTCTCTGGTCCTTTACGACGACAGCTCCGCCGAACCAGCCCCCCTACGTGCCCAGTAATCCTGAACCTATGGATGGCGCGACTGACATGCCGATTACCGCGAATCTCAACTGGATCGGAGGCGACCCGGATAGCGGCGACACGGTCACCTACGACGTCTACTTCGGGGATACCAACAGCCCTCCGATGGTCGCAGACAACATCACCACCATCACCTATACTCCAAGTACCCTCCCCTACAATACGCTGTACTATTGGCGCATCGTCTCTTGGGATGATCATGACGCCTCAAGTGCGAGTCCGCTATGGACCTTCACGACTCACCTGAACCAACCCCCATACAATCCTGGGACTCCAAGTCCTTTGAATGGGTCAACGAACATAGGAATCGATGCCAATCTAGGTTGGATCGGCGGCGACCCTGATAGCAATGATACAGTCACGTACGACGTGTATTTTAGTACGACGAACACCCCGGGACTTGTGGCAACAAATCAATCTGGGCTGTCCTACGACCCTGGAACGTTCGCCTATAGCACCACCTACTACTGGCAGATTATTGCCTGGGACGCCCATGGCACCTTCAGCGCAGGACCCCGCTGGGTCTTCACGACCGAAGCCTACACGGGCGGCGGTGGAGGCGGCAGCGAAGGACAAACGTACTCCCAGCCAACCGCTGATGCGAACGGCCCATACACCGGGGAAGTGGGAATGCCGATCACTTTCGACGGCCAAGGCAGTCATGACAACGACGAAGGCCAATCCTCGATAGTGACATACGAATGGAAGTTCTCCCCCCAAGACTCTTGGCAGACGCTCTCGGCGACACCGTCATTTACCTACATGCAGGCAGGGAACTTCACCGTGAGTCTCAGAGTCACCGATGACGAGGGACAGACGGCGACGGACACCACGTACGCGGTCATTGCATCATCCACCGATTTCCCGTCTCCTCCGGCCTTCAGCGGACCGTCTACCGGACGGATCCATACCTCTTACAACTTCACCGTGGAGTCAGTTGACTCAGAAAACGCCCTCCTGCGCTACTCTATTGACTGGGGTGATGGGACCATAGACAATGTCGGAAACCAGTCGAGCGGCGTCGTAGTCGTCCTCTCCCATTCCTGGGTGACGGCGCATCCGTTCGACATCACCGTCACAGTCTCCAACGGCAGAGAAGCAGCCTCGACAGCGAAACGGATCCTCATCGACTCCATCGCGGTCACCTCATTCGGATACCTCATCGATACCAACGACGACGGTGTGTACGATTTCTTTGAGGACGCCTCGGGAACCCAGAAAGAGGTAACACGAAACGAACAGGGATGGTATCTCCTCGACCTCGATGGGAACGGGGCCCCGGATCACCTCTTTAACGTCAACGATGGTTCGCTATTGGTATTCGAGAGCGTGAACGCGACGGAGGCACAGCCTAGCAGCCTGACGTTGTACATCCTTGTTGGTATTCTCGTGGGGATCATCGCAGCAGCCATCGGTGTCATCCTTGTTGTGCGAAAGACCAAGGTGAAGAGAAAGGCGAAGCAGAAACCGATACGCTAATTCTGCATGAGTCTTGTCGGGAGTCCGATCTTCCTTTGGTTCACCCAGGCCATGCCATTCTTTGATGCGTCGTCCGTTATCATTCATCCCCACCGCTCCTAGATTCAGTAATACTGTCATGCAAATACGGGAATGTCAGTTCGATATTTCAACTGGTTTGTATTAAAAAAAAAGAGCGTAAGGTCGCTTGGGAGGGAACAACCTGTTCTTTTCCTTAGGCCCTACGCTAATAGGGGAGGAGAGGGAAGTAGAAAGACCAAGGATGTCTCTCTTCTTCTATGGCCAGAGGTCTACTGCGTTTCGTTTCCATTCATCTGTGGTTCGCGGTTAAGGCCGGGTCCGAATCCTTGTGGAGTGGACATCATGCCGTGTTGAGGCGCCATTGTGTTGACTCCCATGGCTGCGTCTTCACCGAATTCATCGGCGATGATGGTACGGATAGCGGACCAGTTGTAACCTTGTGTCCGCAAGTCTTTTTGTCGGTTCAGGATCGCCAGTTGTCTGGAGGTCTGGTTGATGTCGGTCTGCAACTGTGCATCGTAGACTCCGTAGGAATCAAGGAGCGCTTGAACCGCATTCCGTATCGAATCGTGGCTTGCGTTCTGAGCAAGCAGCTGAGCGATAGTCGTGTTCAGCTCTGCTTGTTGCGCCTCCGTGAGATTCACTCCGGGTGGTACCCAGTCGTAACCGGATCCCATTCGTAGACTCCCGGGGTCCGTGGCATTGGCGTCGCTGGTGTTGCGCCAGGCCGGTGGTGGTGTGACCATTGAGTGTTGTCCTGTGTTGGTGTCGACAGCGGTCGTCACGCTGAGCTGTGCTGAGGTGAAGGCCGCGCCGATCGTGATGAGAAGGACTGCGGCAAGCAGCCCTCCCATGATGATGTTTTGGTGTTTCATGTTTTATCACCTCATGCAAAGTAGTCCATGCCGTCGAGTTGTTATATTCATTTTTCCGCTTTCTCGCCCAATTGTCTCCCAATTGTCTCCCAAATTTTCTCTCCCAGCAATTATTTCGACCGTCGCCTTGTGGCAAAATCAAATGGACGTTCAACACCCATGAGGCTATGAAAAAATAGGAAGATGCTACGAGGAGAAAAGAAGTGAAGGAAGCCGCTGGAGGGATTACGGTGTATGACATGAAAGCCGGCAGGATAAAACAGCTAAAATCCTCCTATTTTGTTACGTTAAGAGATTTTTTTTCGAAACACCATGATACTTGCTCCTAAGCTCATCACCCCAACGATGACAATAGCAATAACCGCATACTCAATTTTTTCCCATATAAGGCCATTGATGATAAGGGACTGGAACGCTTGGGCAATGTACGTGAAAGGGTTTACCTTTGCTACTTGTTGCACCCAATCGGGTAACAAACCAAGTGGCATGACCGAGGCTGAGAGAAACAACAACGGGAATGTTGTAAGGAGACCGACAGAGAGTGTTATCTCCTGATTTTTTGTTGTCAACGCTACGAGCAGAGAGATACCTGACCATGCGATACCAAAAAGTGCCGCCAAGATAAGAATCATGACTATCCCTAAAAACCCGGAGGCAACAGTGACTCCTAAAGCAAATCCGATGATCAGTATGATAATTACTTGTAAAATTGTTGTGAGTGCAGCGCTGAATAGCCTGCCGAATAATATCGATGATTTATTGATAGGAGCTACCCGCATTTTATCCATAAACCCACTGTCAAAATCAGTGACAATGCCCAAACCTGCACCCAGTGCTGACGATGTTATCGTTTGAATGATTACTGCTGCGGTGAAAAATGTAA
>CAIRCU010000018.1 GCA_903877165.1 Methanobacteriota archaeon
AAGCATCTCAAACACAACGGCATATCGGTCTCTGGGGTCAACGCCCCCCAGCCCATAGCGAATCGATTCGTGGCGGAATGGTGCCGACACACGTCGTGCACGCCCACCGTGAAAATGGACATGAGGCTCTACCGGCTCACCGACGTGCAGCCTGTTCCGACCTGTCCTGGGAGACTCGTCCCGGTCGATGACAAGTACCGAGACCTCGCCCTCGCGTGGGCATACGAATTCCAACGCGACGTGCGCATCGACGATTCCACGGCATCCATCGAGCCGCACGTGGATGCCGTCATTCATAGCCGGAACGCCTTCCTCTGGGTCGATCAACAGCCGGTCTGCATGACGTTCCGCGAGCGACCGCATGCCGCCGGGGTGTCCATCGGCTACGTCTACACCCCACCGCAGCATCGAAAGAAGGGGTACGCCACGAACCTCGTCGCAGAGGTGAGCAGAAACGCTCTCCATGAGGGGTTCAGGTACTGCGCGTTATTCGCCGACACAAAGAATCCTACCACGAACCACATCTATCAAGAGATCGGCTATCGGCCCGTCAGCGACTACAGTTACTACACGTTCTGACTAAGATAAAAACTTCTGTACTACCATCAATGATGTATTAGAAATGAAGAAAAAAAAGAGAAAAAAAGATATGTTGCGATTTGAATTTACAGGAACTGGGGTAAATCTCTTCACTAGTATCTTTTTGGTTTATGCTTCTGGAAGCAGTCGCGGCAGTAGACTGGTCGGCTTCCATCGGGCTTGAAGGGAACCTGCGTTTCCTTCCCACAATCTGCACAGGTGACCGTGTGCATTTCACGCTTTTCATTATACATTTTTTATTTCCTGGACGCAACGAAAACATGCGCCTTACCCTTCCCTGATACATAACTAGTATAAAAACCGTGTGGAAGAAAAAAAGATATATTCCTGTATATATTTTACCCTGTTTCACGACACTTACAAGCCCCCGAGCACACGCCACTGCTCTAGCAAATGGAAACGATGCAAGAACCGATGAAAATCATCCGTAAGAACCATATCAACCGGACCCATCCCGCACATAAGCATCACGGCATCTTATGAAACGAGATCTGAGGAAGCGACGTCTTCGGCGCACACCCTGCCGCGCCTCCTCCTGCACAGGCGCACGCGCACGCACAGGAACTCACACAGGCACACGACACACACGCACACGTATGCACCACCGGAGGCGCGTAATACGAGCGATACATATGCGGATACAAGATGTAGGGGTAGAACCACCACCAGGTCGGCTCATGCACCGCCTTCTGCTTCTGCGCCTCAGACTTCCCCTGAAGCGCTGTCAGCTCGTCATCCTGCAAACGCTGCTGATCCCTACGCTTCTCCTTAATAATCTGATACATCCCTTTGTTTAACCACACACCCCCGCAGGACTGACACGCGTAGATATCCACATCCTTGCTCCCCGTGGACTTTGACACCTTCCGTATCGACCCAGAGCACCGCGGACAGACGTTCGTCGTCGTCGCAGAAAACGACGTGGGAGTCGGCATGCTGGAAAACGAGGACTCATCCATCCCCGCCTCCATCAAAGACTCGATCTCCCCGCGGTCAAAGAACCCACCGCCACACTGGTCACACACGTCAATCGTAACCCCAGAGACGGTCCGCCGCTGCAGCCGAGACCCGTCATTGGGACAATCCAGATTGATATGCCGGAACAGCGACCGCAGCCCACCAAAATTCACCTGCGGCTCCTGGTACGGATCACGCCGACCACGGAACACCACACCCACAATCACGACAATAAAGATAAGGATCGGGAGCCCATAGCCGACAATCTGACTGTAATCAGGGAGGCTGAAGGAAAAACCTGAACCGGCACCTACGTGGGAGAACGCGGACAGCGGCATGAGCACGCCCGTCGACTCCCGCGTCCCAGGAGGCACATGAGACCACTCCCACACGACGCTCGATTCGTTGAATCGAGTCGGCTGAGACGTCGTCACCACCTGCGAAATCCCCTCAGGGATATTGATTATGACTGACATGTTCTCGACATAGGCGTTGTCCCACCAGCACGGCGTGAAACTCACAGACGCCTGCTGATCATTGTACTTATAGACAAACTCCCGCTGTACGACATCGAAAGAGAAGAGAAACGACTCCCCCGCCAGGTACGATCTGCCCAAAGTCGCCCTGACCCCGGACCAACTGCCGCTGTTCGCTGCGGTGACCGCATTGACGTTGCCAGCCCATCCTTGCACATCGAAAGTAGAACTCGGTAACCCGACCGTCACCCACGGAATGTCCCCGCTGTCGACCCTCATCCCGATATCGTAGTGGATGAGGACGTCACCCGTTGTCTGCACGGTCAACTCAGCCACCTGGGTAGTCACGGTATATGTCCCGGTATCCGCCCGAACACCATGCCATCCACTAACCACCAGACCCATGAACACAAGACAGAAGACAAGAGCTAGCTGCCTACGCTTCATAGACGGCCTCCTATGTTGATCTGATCTAACGGGCAAGCCCCTTGGCAGTTTGAAAGAAAATCACAACCGGTACATTCCTGAGGAGCTAAGGCATGAGCCCGGATCTTCTTAGCGACCGGATGATCCCAGATAGCATCCCAGGGATCTCTGAGGATGTTCCCCAGCGTCTCCTGCGTCCAGCTCTGACACGGGATGACGTCGCCGTTCGGCTCGATCATCATGTTCACGGAGCAGGCGGAACAACACCGCTGCCCGAACCCAAGCGCCATGGGATCCAGGTTCTTGTAGCAGGTCGGCAGGAACCAATTGAACTCAAGCCCCTGGGATTCCGCATAGGCCTTCGCATCAGTAAGGAGAGGTTTGAGCTCCTTTTCCTCGATGCCATTGGCTTGTTTTTCCTGCATCCCACGACCCGCGTTGATGATCGCATTGGTGGAGACATAGTGAACATGATGGGCTTTCGCGAGGTCGATGAGCCGTTTCAGCCCCGCAGCGTTCTTCTGCGTCAGTGTTGCATTCACGCTCACGGAAAGGCCTGCGGCGACGGCATGGTCGATGCCCGCGAGGGTCTCTTTCCAGGCGCCAGCCCGCCCCTGCATCTCATCATGTATTGCCTCCTCCGCGGACTCAAGGGTAATCTGGATCCAGTCCAGATGCGCGGCACGAAGCTGCTGCGCCAGATCACTTGTTAGAAGGGTGCCGTTGGTGATGATCCCGGTGATGCACTGCTTGCTATACACAACGAGATCGACGAGATCGTCGCGCAGCAGGCATTCGCCGCCGGTGAACACGATCTGTGGGATGCCGACGCGCCATAGCGTGTCGATGACCTGCTTCCACTGCTGGGTCGTCAATGTCCCCTTCGCATCCGTATTTTCCTTCAGGTAGCAGTGCCTGCAGGCGTTGGTGCATTGGTATGTCATGGAAAGGTCCATGCGGCTGGGGGCCCGCAGACTTGCCGGATCCACGAGGGTCATGCCGACGAGATGCACGGGAGGCTCATCACGGGCGAAGCTGTTAATAATCCCGACAAGGGCATCGAAATCCTGCCGTGCCTGCTTTCGCGAGACTTTGTATTTCCGACACACCTTTTTCACGGTCCGCTGCGGGACCTTCTCTCGAGGGACTTCGTAGCAGCTGTCGATCATCGACTCCAGGATATGGCAGCTGGTGTCGTTGAGGTACAGGAGGTATTTGCTGTTGATCCACAGCTTCTTCTCATCGGTCTTGAGATGCAGCCGGACCCCATCGAGCGTCACATGCTTTAGCATAGAGAGGAACCGTGTATCAATCTCGGTATTCCCCTTAAGATTTTCGGAAACCGGCACAACAGGGCACAACCGGCTTAAAGCACAGGTGGGTTCCTGCACGAAGTGAGAGCTGATATGAGCGACGTCTTTCCCCCGCCCATCAGGAAGCTACCACGAATCGACCTCCCCTACGCGGGCGTCACGGGATACCTTGTTCAAGGACCCGATGAACAAGTTGTGTTCATGGAGTTCTCATCAACCGTGAATGTCCCAGAACATGCTCATGACAGTCAGTGGGAGCTCGTCGTCGCCGGCACTGTTGACCTCACCGTAGATGGCGCCACCCAGACCTTCACCAAAGGAGACTGCTTCTTCATCCCCAAGGGACGACGGCATGCGGCCACGGTTCATGCGGGGTACCACTGCATCATTTTCTTCGATCAGAAAGACCGATATCATAGACAAAAAGACTCGCGGTGACTCGTCATGACTGACTCGGCTCATGCCGCGATGCGGCGAAGTGAAAAAGAAATCACCAGTCTTCCGGACCTCGAGGCGATCCTTCAATCCGCGGATATCTGCAGACTGGCCATGGCAAACGGGAACGTACCGTACATCGTCCCGATGAACTTCGGGTACCGAGATCATACACTCTACTTTCACTGTGCCCCGGAGGGCCGAAAGCTGGAATTCATCCGGAAGAACCCGATGGTGTGCTTCGAGGCCGACTGCGACACCAAGGTCGTGAACACCGGGAAGCCATGTAACTGGTCCTCGCGCTACACGAGTATCATCGGGTACGGGACGGCAACGCTGGTTGACGACCTGAAACGCAAGAGGGATGCCCTCAATATCATCGTCGACCATTACGCACCGGGAACAGCCTATGTCTTCCCAGATGAAAACGTGGAGAAAGTGGCGATACTCAAGGTGGAGATCACCCATATGACTGGAAAAAAATCAGAGCTAGAGACTCAATCACCTTGGAGGTGATTTCAGATGGCACATGTGTTCCATGGCGACCCCAGACATTTGGACAGACCTGCCCGACGAAAGAAGCTTCCCGCATTGCAGATCCTGCAGGAGATGGGCATTAAAGCAGGGGACACGGTCCTTGATTTCGGCGCAGGCATCGGGTACTTCAGCCGCCCAGCCCTCGACCTCGTCGGACCCGCGGGAACCGTCATCGCCATCGACTGCTCCCCCCGGATGCTTGCCGAGCTGCGACGACGAGTGGGGCAGCGGCCCAACCTGATCCTCTGCGAAGGCAGCGACCTCGGCTCTTGGACCGCGGACGTTATTCTCCTCGTCACCGTGCTGCATGAACTCGACGATCCAGCAGTGTTCCTCAACTCGTGCTTCTCGCACCTCAGGTCGGGGGGACGCGTCGTTATCATCGACTGGCAAAAAAAGAGGATGCTCGACGGACCCCCGATGCACGAGCGCATCGCCAAGGACGACCTTCTTCGGATGACTAGCCGGTCTTACCGAGATCACCCAATCCACAAGGCTTTTTACTTCCTTGAGTTCTGGTGAAACCCCTTCCTCGAAGAATGATCTAGGGTCGCCGCCGCAGTACTACGTAATGCTCCGGGATGATCGCATTGGAATCCCGCAAGATATCGCTGTGAAGAAACCTCTTTTCTAAGGATTGGATGTCGGTCATCTCAACGACCTCATACTCCGCCAGCTGATGGAATCTGGCAGGGTCAAGGAATAGATACTGCGATGCATCAAATCCGAACCGCGAGGAAAAAAAAGTGGTTAACCTCTGGAACGTCCGATTCTTGGCAAGAGAGGCATCCCAGAAGTCACAGGCCAACAGGGACCCTGGCTGCTGAATCCTACCACAACCAGAAAGCAGCGCATGAAGAGACCTCAACTTCAAATAATAGGTGATCCCCTCCAGCAAGATGAACGAGGGAGCATCACCAATCAATTCCTGAAGTCGCCGGAACAGCAGCCGCCGGCTCATCGATCTTTGCAAGTCGACTGCGACGAACTCGAGGATCCTTTTAGGTAACAACCCCTGCGCCATCCACTGATTCACTTGCTGCTCCTTTAACGAAACCACCGGTTCCAAATCAGCTTCGACCCAGCGACAAGGTTCCTCAATTAAAAATGGGTACGACGTGAACCCGGCTGCGATATTGATACACACCGGACGTTCCACCGACCGTACGAAAGACTGCAATGTCTCAAGGAAGAAACGGTTCCGAAGACCAAGCTCAATCGCATCAAATGGATAGACGTCAGCAGCGAACTCATCCCATAACGTCCGCGTCTCATCCGTGACCCACAAGTTCGCAAACCGATCCTGGCTGATGTCCACGCGTCGAGCACGGGACTCATTGACCAAGAACGCGGAGGCAGACAGCGACCGTGGCAACTTCATAGCAGCACGAACAGAACCCCAGTCGCATTATAAAACCATGGACATCACCGGCGGGCTCGTCTTTTTCCTTCATCTAATAAGGATGCATTGTTATCAGATTCACAGCCTCATTCCGGCATTCACCGCGGCCCCGATCCCAGGGATGCTCACCCGCCGTTCAATGCGGTCGAAGATTTCACTGGATATGATCGTTAGTACGATGTAGATGATTGCGATGATTGCGAAGACCTCGAGATATCGGTATGTATGCGCCGCGATGAATATACCTGCAAACGACAATTCAGAGACCTCGATGAAGTACGCAATCGACGAATATTGCAGCAGGTAGATGAATTCGTTAGACCACGCTGGAATCGCGATCCGCAGCGCCTGCGGCAGCACCACATTGCGAATCCCCTGCCATTTCGTCATGCCCAGCGACCGCGCCGCCACTAGCTGGCCGCCCTCCACCGCCTGAATCGAACCTCGGAGGTACTCAGCCTGATACGCAGCACTGTTGATCGACAACCCAAGCAGCGCGGCCTGCAATGGGGAAAACAAGATGCCGATTGAGGGAAGCCCGAAATAGATGATGAACAGCTGCACCAGCAGGGGTGTGCCACGGATGATTTCGATGTAGGTCACACAAATTCCATTGATCAATCGATTTCCATAGACCCGGCCTAACGCAAGCAGAACC
>CAIRCU010000019.1 GCA_903877165.1 Methanobacteriota archaeon
CTGCTATTTGTGTCTGAACATGTAACTAAGATGATGATGCTTGCCTGATTAGGATTGTTTACGATGGTGTACCCATTTTGAACAAAGTAATCAGCGAATCGTTGCGCATCGAGTTTACGTCGGACGCACGTCCAGGTCGTCGTAATATACACGGTCTTGCTACCAAGGGGCGCTGTTTGATTCAGAGGGTGTTCAGAATCAGTCATGATGATTCCCCAATCCTTTTTTTTCAATGACTAGCATACAAGGACACCGAATAAAAAAGTCACTATTGAACGTTTTGGTTCACTCAGGTCGCTTTGAAATAGGTGTCAACATGGGGGGAGGCTGAGACGTTCGACTTCGAGGCGATCCGCGGTCGGGTACTCCTCCACGAGGAAACATTGATAGCCTTTCTGGGTGAGGTCTTCGGCGATCTTCTCCAGCTGCCAGGCTGCGATCTCGATGCGGTTCTTCTCCTCGTCAACATGGATGAGCTCCGCTGGAATCTTGTAGGCGCGCCGCAGATGCCCCACGATGATCCGCAACGGCTGCTGTGAGGACTCGATGATGCCTTTCATCAACGTCCCGTCATTGGTGATGATGTCATAGGGTCGCGCGGTGGTCTTCGCCCGCCGTTTGATGCGGTTCCGCAGTTGAATCCCGTCTTTGAACGAGACTGAGCAGTAGTGGACGCCGATCGCGAAATCCTGCTGCGATGCCGATGTCAGAACCTTCTGCGCGGTCTTTTGGCTGCCCTTCACCGCCGCGGAGATGTCGTCCTTGACAGTATAGCCAAGCTTCATGAACGCATTGCAGTTCTGCTCCGAGAACTCTAGCTCGTTGAGGTTGATCCAGCGGATGCCTTGGTAGTCTGCCCAACTAATAAGAGAGAGGAGGTCCCGCTCGCTGCCCGGGAGAACCGGGACTTCAACTGCCAAATCGACGTCGTAACCGTCCAGAGTCTTCAGCGCCTTGGTCAGCGGGCTCTTCACCATGTTGCCCCACGTCGCTGGGAGCGGGTGGAACCGGACTTCATCGAGGCCTTCCTCCACGAGCATCGGCAGGGCGTCGATGTTCTGAAGCCCGGAGGTGTAGAGATGGATGTGGAAGCGATCTCCAAACGTCGTCTTCAACAGCCGGATATAACGGGAGACCCGTTGCCAGACGAGCAGAGGGTCACCACCCGTGATCCCCGCGCCTTTCGCCTGGATCGCGGTCGCTTCGGCGATGAGCGTGTCTGTATCTCGCTCCGAGGCCAGCTCCCATTCGTCAGCGAAGACGCGGTCTGATCCTTTTTTCCTGAAACTCAATGGACAGTAGAAACAACCCGTGGTGCATCGACCTGTCACGAGCACCACCATTTTCTCACCTTTGGCACACATCCTGCAGGCGGGTGAAAGCGGCTGGGTGAACATGCTGTCCTGCAGCCAGGTATTGATTTTTTTCATCGCAGCAAATGCAGATAGACATGCAGCTTAAAAGGTTTAATGGTGCCGAATCTATCATCGCATGTCTCCCCCGACGCGTCATTAGGGAGGTCAAAGAGTTCGATATTGAAAGTCCTGACCGCCAACGTGAATCACGCAGGAATCTGAAATAACCGGATCTGGGTTTCAGAATCATCTTCTCCTGCGTTCTCACAAGTTGAAGGCACACGACCGTTGTTTACTCTCGGGAGTTATGAACAATTGGTGAATAAAAAAATATAAATAGTGCAATAATTATAATTGGCTGAGAAAACAGAGGGAGGCGGGGCAGGCCTTATTGACCATCCTGCATAAACCAAGAACAGGGACCGAAATGGTATAACTATAAATACCATGAAACCCACCGTACAATGGAAAAACCTCGCCCTGTTGCACACCTCTGTATCATCCGGGAGTCGTGATTCGTTATTCCTAAAAAAACAATCGCTATCATCGCTGTTTTCCTCCTTGTTCTTGCCGGTATTCTCGGCGCGGTCGTATATGTCTCTCTTTCCCCTGAGAAAAAATCAGTTACCCAATCAGTAGCCAAGACGATAGACGACCGCATCAGCCCAAACATCGGCCAGCAGCTCGATGTCGAAATGCACCGCATCCGGAACCGAGGGCTCTACGACCTCATGCTGAAGAAAGGAAACTCCTGGAAGACTACCCCGCAATTCTACTGGATCATCGATGTCGATGGGAAGGAGGCTGACAGCCTAGGGACCGTCGGCACCGGCTCCACAGGGTTGTTCGTCACTTGGGACACAATAGGGCTGGATAACCGAATCCCATTCCGCGTCGTCGATGAGACGCCGACCTCCGATGTTACGATTCGCATCATGGAACGCGAAACCAGCGGCTTGCTTGGACGCCGTACGAATGATGTCCAAAAAGAAATCATCAACCTCACGTACAACTACCGCACTGGCCGCTGGACCGGGGACGACTCCTTCAAAGACGCCGATGGCTACGGCCATTACCTTGGGCAGAACTACGAAATCTGGTTCGACCTCTACCAATCCGATTACGACCATGACGGCATCCCGTACTGGACCGAAGTCAACGTCCTGCACACCGACCCGACTGTGGATGATTCACAACTTGACCCAGACCATGACGGCATCCCGACAAGCTGGGAATGGTACTGGGGATTCAACCCCTTCGTCGCCGATAATTTCTCCACCCTCGACCCCGATTTTGACGGCATCAGCGTCCTGGGGGAGTACCAGCTGCGCAACTACCAGGCTGACCCATTCTACCCCGAAATGTACTTCGAAGTCGACTCCATGCAGAAGTATGCCTTCTTCGACCTCCCACATATCTTCTATAAGGAGTCGCAGGAGATGATTTGTGAGATTTACGCGCGGCACAACATCAGCGTCTGGATCGACGACGGCTGGGCTGACGGCCCGTCAAACGGCGGCGGCGAGTACCTCCCGTTCATCAAATCATTTGAGGACGTCAACGGCGGGCAGATCCTCGGGTTCTATAACCATAATTTCGCTCTGGAGCGCCACGGGCTGTTCCGCTACATCATCATGGGCAATCGAATGACTTGGAGTACACCAAGCACATTCAACCACTATGACTCCATTGAAATCGGTACCGGGTGGAATGCGATGTTCATAAAACGTGCTGCATTCACGGCCCGGATGCAGCGAGTCTGCATCGCCAAGGCGGTGCTCCACGAGGTTGGCCATACCCTCGGTCTCCTTCCGTTCGCATTCCCAGGGAATGATATTGAGGGACCCGCTAGCGTCCGATGGCCCAGCATGCCGGCGGATGAGTACAATAAGTACTTGGACGAATACCACAGCATCATGAACTACAAGTACATCTGGACCGATCGTACCCTTGTCGACTATTCCCATGGTCAGAACGGCGCGCCGTATGATCAGAATGATTGGGACCACATCTACCTGCCGACATTCAACCGTGATGCCCGAGCGGTGGAAGAGACTGCCGATAAGAGCTTCGAGGATTACGAGATGTTCAACGAAACCGCCTATCCACAGGTTGAGGGATGGGCGAATGCATCGACGAACCTTACGAAGAGCCTGCCGGCGTCGATGTCGTTCAAGGTCTACAACAACCTCGACTCGAAAATCCGGATTATGACGAATCCCCATTCTGTAGGGAATTCATCCTGGAATGTACGGGTGTATGCCCGCCCGAACATCGACCCGTTCCCGGTGATCCAGAGCTGGACGTTGGTGGCTGAAGGCCGATTGGATGCGAGCGGAAGGCTGTCATTCTATGCCGACGGCCAGTCTCCTGTCTAAGCGGGCGTATCGATTCTTATAACGATTATACATCGCTGTTTTCGTGCGGCCGTAGGGAACCGAGTTTCTTGTGCTCATGAAAGGTCATGAAGGCGCCGACGATGCTAGGTAGCAGCCAGACCACAGCGAACCAGAACAAAGACATGCTGACGATCTGCTCTGACGGCACGATGAACAGGGAGAACAGTGAAATAAGGGTCACCTCGCGGGTGCCTAATCCGTAGATGGAGATGGGGAGGAGGGCGACGACGTTCGCCATCGCGATTATGAGGATGAACGGCAGGTAGGGAACGTCGATGTGGAAGAGCCCAGAGATAAGGTACAGCTCGGAGAAACTGACGAACCAGCCGAGGATCGAGAGGACGAACGGCAGCACGACCGCTCGGAAGCTAGGGAGTTGCTCAAAGAAGGAGTCTAACGGGTCTTCGAACTGGTTCTGCACGAACTGCAGGACCCGCGTTTTCAACAGTCGCTGAAACACGGGGAGTGAAGCCTCTTTGCTGAGGTAGAAGAAGAACAGTACGACGGTGAAGACGAACAGCGCAACGAAGATGACAAAGAGGAGCGGGAAACGTCCGATAAGCAGCGCGCCACCCAGGACCGCGAGTCCCAGCAGGGTGATGAGATCGATGGTATGCAAGGTGAGGAGGTTGGAGGCGCATTTCGGCAACGGCTCCTTGCTTTCCTGCTTGAGGTAGATGGTTTGGAGGTAGCCGCCGACGCCGCCGGGGGTGATGAAGCCGTAGAAGAATCCGATGAGGATGTTTTTCATGGAAAATCGGAAGCTGACGTGGATGCCCTGATGTTTGAGGAGCAGCTGCCATTCGATGTTCGCTAGGAGGAGGATGGGAACGACGGAGAAGCAGGCGAGGGTGCAGTACCAGGGGTTGAGCGCAGCGAAGATCCTGGCGACCGCAGGAAGATCTAATTGAGTAAGGATGTACAACAAGACGACGACGCCGATAAGAGGCAGGAGCCTTCGGATGATTTTATAGCGGCGGTTAACTGTGGGCACTGGTACTCACTGACGTGCATGGCCTGTGTCCACATAAACTTTCTGAACAGGTCGTCACCGCGATGTGATCATGTGGAGTGGTAATATGCGAGGAAGCCTTCGTAGATACAATTACCAACCAGGCTACAATCATCGTAGTAGGCGGGGGTGAATCCAAGTTGAAAGTAATAGTCTCCTGAGAAGTTCGCTGGCGCGGTGATCTGGACCATGATGGTCGTCTGTTCACCGACATCGAGGATAACTTGTGCGGGGACTTGTATATCCCAGTCGTTGGCGTTTTCGGATTGATTGATGAAGACTACTGTTCTCCCGTTTCCAAGGTTAGTAATGATGATGGGCAGTTCGACGGTGACTAGTGGGGGCGTCTCGATGGTGTTACCCTGGGGGAGATCAAGCTTGAGGAGTGGTTTGTAGGCAGGGACGAACGTGAGTGTAAATTTATCGGTCGTCCCCCGCATGATATTGATCAATCCGAAGTAGCCGTGGACTGGTTTCACCCTTGCTTTCAGGGTGATTTCACCGAGCGCAAAGGCCGGGGCTTGGTCAGACAACGAGATGGAGAGCGTCGTGGTGCGTGTCTGTATATCGCCTAAGTGAGAAGTGATGTAAAATGCGAAGGTGCTGCTGGAAATGGATGCGGTACACCATGACGGTTTGTCGACGATCTGGAGGGTTGCGGTGACTTGCCGTCCTACAAACAATCGGGCCAACAAGGCAGCGAAATATCCTCCGCAGGCACAGAACGTGACATTGAGCAGGACGACGCGCAGCTCTCCACGCGGGATAATGGGTTTAGCCGTTGCGTTCGCATCCCACGAGACGCGTATAAGACTTTGGAGATTAATGGCTCTATTATAGTCCGAGGAGTTTGTCTTTAAGAGGGGCGCGGACTGAACCAAGGGAGGAAGGAGACAAGATCCCAGGAAAAGCAGAATGCAACCGACTGAAAGCATCTTCGCTAACCGATGTCCCACCATATTCCGACCTCTATGAGTTGCATAAATCCCTACGATTATGCAATTGAAGTAACATTAAAAGAAAGATGATAATTGTATTTAAATCTATTGACCTTAGCATTACCTGGAATAAAAGACAAGAACGTTATAATTTCTCACCATTAGAGATTCCGGTATCATGTTGCTGTCATGGAAGGCCAGTACATCCCTCGAAACTCCCCTACAGCGGCCTTCTTTTAAATATATATGAGGAAACATTTAAATCAGCTACTGGAGTTACTCTATGTACACGAGGATCTTTTGAAAGGAGGACAAAACATGAATACATCATTGTTTGGGAGAAGCCTAGTTATTGGAATCATAGCGTTATGCATCGCAGCAAGTGCTGCCTCTGCGGTCAACGTGCAACAACTGACGACCCCTCAACCAATGCCCAAGGGGCATACGCTGTATGTCGGGGGCAACGGGACCGGACCAGGAAACTACACGTTGATCCAAGATGCGATCGACAACTCTACCAATGGAGACACCATCTATGTCTTCAACGGGACCTACCACCAGAATCTTGATACGAAACTGAAGAAGATCACACTCACGGCTGAGAGCCTGAACGTGAACGTCACGGGACCGACCGCCGCCAACCCCGTCATCAATATTGGGACAAGCGAAGTCGTCCTCTCAGGGTTCACCATCATCGGGACCACGAATCAGATCGTCATCAAAGTGGTATCAATGAGTGAAAACGTTGTGATCTCACACAATGTGATTAAGAATGGTGGCTATGGAATCTCACTGATGCTCACCACCAGCAGAGCCACGATCACGGACAACGTAATCACCAACAATGCTTTCATCAACATCCAGCTGCAGACATCCACCTATGATGTCATCAGCTTCAACACCATCGAGAACGGCGGAGGCCAAGGAATATCCCTCTCCTTGAGCAGCAGCCATAATTCCATTGTTAACAACTCCATTCGTAACAATGCAAACGAAGGCATCAGCCTTGATGGTGCGAAATGCACCGACAACACCATCTCGGGGAACAACATCTCGGGTAACCAAGTAGGCATCCGATTCAAGAGTGCCGGTTCGAACAAGATTAAGAGCAACATCATCCAGGACAGCATACGAGAGGGCGTGCTATTCCAGATGAGCAGCGAGAACACCGTCAACGCCAACAACATTATCAACAACAAGCGCCAGGCGTCGCTCGTGGTGTCCTTCCGGAACACATGGGATGCCAACTACTGGAGCAACTGGATCGGAATCAAGAACTCGAAGCCAGGGTTCCAGAAGCTCCCCAAGGTCGTCCATGGCCTCGTGCTCTTCAGCTTCGACCTACACCCCGCGAAAACACCTTATAACATCACCGGTTTTCCATAAGAAAACCACTCTTTTTTTCCCTTTTTTTCTCAACCGTTAATATACCCTGGTAATAAAGGAATACGAAATTTAATACTGGTATTCATGTATACGTCTTGACTCTCCATTTTTTAGTTCATTGGTTACTTTTTCTTTCTCTGCAGCATTCTAAGTCTTTTATTATTCAAGGCAAAGTAATAAAAGAGTGCTCTTCCATCTTAAACAATGGGGGTTGTCCAGTAATTAAAAGACAACTCATCATAAGAGGTTTCCTATGAAAAAAGGGAATGTTGTTCTGAAGTGCTTTAACTGGGGAATTCTTTTCCTTTTGCTCGGAGCGGGTTTTGTCGAAGCAACAACCTCCGTCCATTATGCTCCTAAACAAACAAGTGGAGACCCCGTCGAAGTCATCGACCAACAGCAAACACAAGACTGCGGACACGGGTTCAGCTTCTATAATGAGTACTGGCTTGCACAAGGCTTCGTCCCCCGCATCCCGTCTCTTACCAAAGTCGATGTCTTCATTTTCAGAGCGGGAAACCCATCACCCGATGTACAACTCGTCATGAACATTCGTCTGCTTGTCAACGGGGAAAATCTGGCAAATAGCTCGGTGAGTGCAAGCATCGTTCCCGACGGCCCTGGAGACTGGATCGAGTTCGATTTCCCGAACGTCCAACTAACTACGGATTGGACACACTACATCGTCCTCCACGCCACAGGAGGATCAAGCACCGACTGCTACAACTGGCTCTTTGGAATCAACGACCCCTATCCAAACGGTGATGCAGAATGGTCCTACACCGGTGGATTTTCCTGGGATGTTCTCAACCCGGATGGCTATCCACATCCCGACTGCTGCTTCAGAACCCATGGTCTGGAACAGCCACCGACAACACCGACAATCGACGGACCCGCAAAGGCAACAGTCGGAAACCCCACCCGATATTATTTCAATTCAACCGACCCTGATGGGAACTTCGTCCAATACCTGATTGACTGGGGCGACGGCCAGACGACAGGATGGACCGGCATCAACGGCTCGGGAAGCCCAATATGGATCGATCACACCTGGGAGAAGCGAGGATCCTATACCATCAAGGCCAAGGCACGGGATACACAGCTCGCGGAAAGCGACTGGGCGACCCTTCCGATCCAAAATCCGCTTTCGCTCAATCTATCACGACAACGGCTGTTTGACAGACTCCTTGAGCGATTCCCTCATGCCTTCCCGATACTGCAAATGCTAAGAGGATAAAAAAAAATCCCCATCTACCTTTTTTTATTCTCTTTTTAGCGTTTCTACGTGAGAATAACATTTCAAGAAATTTTTCGTGAGTAAAATAATAATAGGTCATGGGCCCGGAGAGATTTGAACTCTCGACCTACCGGTTATCAGCCGGTTGCTCCACCGACCTAAGCTACGGGCCCGAGGCTGCGAGAGGGTGATATGCACTAATCCTATAAAAAGGCTTATCCTTATCAACCGAAAGTAGCTTCAGACCTCAGTGGTCGGCCAGGCATGCGTTCCCCTTATGTGAGAAGACCAGCGTCCCACAAAGTGACAAACTTTTTCGACGCCATCCGGCACAAGGTACTCCTGCTCATTCAGTATATCTGGACAGATCTTTCCACATGGGCACTCATCCTCACCAACGTCGTGACCATCACAGCTGCGTACACACAGCACTGGCCCTTTTCGACTATTATCTGGGTGTACTGGTGCCAGACCCTCATCATCGGCTTCTTCGCGTTCCTCCGAGCCATTTCGCTGACAGATCTCTCGCCAACACGGGCGAATCGGCTGCGGTTGCGGTTCAGCCGCGCCGGCAGACTGCGCTCCGGGGTCTTCTTCCTTTCCCATTTCACGGTCGTCCAAGGCTGCCTGACCTTCATCCTCTGGGAGATGATCGGCCCGGTCACTGCCGTCAACAGAACCATCCTGCTATCTACCGCGCTGCTTTTCTTCGGGAACCATCTCTTCTCCTACATATATAATAAAAAGAGTGAACGAGTCGCCCCAAAGACCATCGGCCTTGCGGTCCTACAGCCGTACCTGCGCCTGCTCCCGCTGCTCGTCGCCTTACTCTTCGCCGGCATCATCATCGCCGCGTTCTACCTCATCCAGGATCAGCAGCTCGCCCCGGTCGCGTACCTCGTCCTGTTCGTCTCGAAAACCTGTGCGGACGTCACCGCGCACACCTTTGAGCACGGCGTGCCGCATGCCAGAAAAACACGGCAATATATAGCGTCTTAATCGAGCAGTCGCTTTTGACCGGTGATCTTCTGCAGTGGGCTGATGTTCTGGGAGCACTCCATGACCCCGAGGAACCTCCCGTCCTTATCCCGCAACGCGTAGTACTCGATGAGAATCTTCTGCAGCTCCTGTTTCGGGCCGATGGGAAGGTCGATCCAGAACTGCGCCTTGTCCCGTTTGCCTGCCTTCATTTCCGCGATGATCGTCTCCACCTTCTGCAGGCTCTTCCCCGGGTGGCATTTGCGGACATCCCGGCCGACCACGGCCTCCGCCCGCTTGAAGATCCGCGTCGTATGCTTGTTCCATGCCAGGACCTTGTCGTCTTTATCCAGTACCGAGAACTCAACCGGTAGTGTTTCCAGGATGGCTTGTAGGACGTCGTCTGGGAGTTTTCCAATCATGCTAATCAAACCTCATCTGGACGAAAAATCATCCCCGGTATTATACCTTTCCATGCGTCATTCTGGGGTAATGTTAATAGGGGGTCACTATTTTCCTGCACGCAGATATGGACATTGATAAGACCATCGCGGAACTCTCGTACAACGAGAAGAAAGTCCTGCTCACTTTACAGAAGCTCCAGGGACACGGCACTATCAATCAAGTAACGGAGAAAGGTGACTTCAGCCAAGACGTCGAAGTCGCTAACGCGGCCTCATGGCTACAGTCGAAAAAGCTCGTCAGCCTGCAGACGTCCATGACCACCGTGTACTCACTGGGAAAAGACGGCCGCCATTTCCTCGAGAAAGGCCTGCCGGAGAAACGTGCATTGAAATTTCTGGTGGACCAGGGTGGCTCCGCTGAGATGACCCAGTTGCGTAATGTCCTCGCTTTAGAAGAAGTCCCTATCGCCATCGGCTGGCTGCGGACCAACGACTGGGCGACCATCCAAAAAGGAAAGGAGACCGTCGTCACCATCACAACGAAGGGCAGCCAGGCGGTAAGCAGCATCACCGACGTCGAGGTGCTCCTGCGCGAGCTGCACGAACACCCTGAGACTCCTCAAGAAAAAGCACGGGTCGGCCCACTGCTCGCCAGAAAAAACGTCCTGAAAGAAAAAGACCAGATCACGACCATTGTCGCCCTTACAGACGACGGCCGTTCGGTCCTGGCCCACGGCCTCGAACTCAAAGAAGAGATCTCCCAAGTCACGACGGGCATCATCAAATCCCAGGAATGGGCGCATAAGACGATCCGCCCGTACGACATCCATGCGTTCGCGCCCGCGGCCCACGGCGGCACCCCGCATCCCCTTATCAATCTCATCGGTCAGATTCGCCAGATCTTCGTCGAGATGGGATTCCAGGAGGTCGAGGGCAACTACGTCGAATCCACGTTCTGGAACATGGACGTCCTCTTCATCCCGCAGGACCATCCCGCCCGTGAGATGCAGGATACCCTCTACTGTAAACGGCCCAAGACGCTCTCGGTCACCGACCTTACCTTGTTCAAGAAAGTCGCGGAGGTTCATGAGAACGGCAACGCCACCGGCTCCACCGGCTGGGGGTACACCTTCTCAAAGGAGGAGGCAGAACGCGTCCTCCTGCGGACTCATACGACGGTGAACACGATCCGCTACCTGTACTTCAACCCGGTGCCACCCGCCAAGGTGTTCTCCATCGGCAGGGTGTTCCGCAAGGAGAGCATCGACACGACGCACCTCCCAGAGTTCCACCAGATCGAAGGCATCGTCCATGAGGAGCATGCGACGTTCCGGCAGCTCCTGGGCATCATCAAGGAGTTCTACTCCCGGATGGGATTTGAGAAGATCCGGTTCCGCCCCGGGTACTTCCCATACACCGAGCCCTCCATGGAGGTTGAGGTGTTCTGGAACGGGAAATGGATGGAGCTTGGCGGTAGCGGCGTCTTCCGCCCGGAGGTCACCATACCGGTTGGTGTGACCAGCCCGGTGCTCGCCTGGGGCCTGGGCCTGGAGCGTCTGGCGATGCTGAAGTTCGGGCTATCCGACATGCGCCAATTATACGTCAGCGACCTGCAGTGGATTCAAAACACGCCCCTCGTGTAACCCCCGGGAATGTCCTCTTCTGTCTATTCGGAGGGTCATATTCCAAGCATCCTGCCACAAACCTTATATATGTTCTATATTTTATTTTTAATTTCAAATGATAACAAGTGTAAACGAAGACTTATATAATCTAGCAAACACAAAGAAAATGTGAGGTTGAGACCCTGAGACCTTTCCTTAAGAAACTACGAGTGATTTCCCTTGTCGTTCTCCTCGTAGCCAGCGGACTGCCGTTCCTCAGTGGTCTTTTTGTGGCCCGGGCCGAATCCGGTGGAAAAACAACGCTGTATTTCACCGATGTATTCCCCTCCCTCAATAACGCATCAGATTCGTCCTTCTTCGCCTTTGCCCCGCTTTCGGTGACCCCGCCGATAAAGAACAGCGACTCCCGATATCCGCCGAGCATACTGTCGAACAATACGACCAAGTTTTTTTCCCAACCGAAATCAGATAGAAATTTCACCACATGGCTTTTATCCAAAGCGAACCAGAATTTCATCACCTGGCTGACCTTGACCGTTATGTCCAGTATGCTTTTTGACAACATGACAGAGATATTCCAGGAATTATCCAGTATCTTCCCTGGCATGAACCTCTCGGATATCATGCTTATGTTCCCCAGCGCCCTGCGCATCTCAGAAACATACAAATACGAGGGCGACACGCCGCTGACGCTTACCGGCGACGTCCCATTCACCATCTACCTCGACGTCCCCTACCACCTGAAGAAATACCAAGATTACCTGAACGTCTCACTCTACCTCTTCAATGAAAATTCTGACTTCCCCGTCTTCAAGAAAATCAAGAATACGACGACGCCCATCGCGAACAAGCCATCCGAACAGCAAATCACCGTCACACTCCAGGACATCCACACGACCATCATGCCTGGCGAAAGCCTCCTGGTCAGCATGGAAATCAACCCTGGAGAACGCGCCAACCACACCGCCCGGCTGGATAAATACATCACACGATGGGAAAACCGCATCGACCGCTGGGTCAACAAAACCCACGCCCCCATACGCCAATCCATCGGACAAAAGATTCAGGAAATCCAAAGTGAGATGCTCCTGCTCCTCTACGACAGCAACCTGACTCTCGCGGATTTCACCGACCTCACGAAAACCGTGCTCAAAGACCCCCGGTTCCTCTACGACTCAGTTCAACACCCTACCTCCGTTCTCTTCCCCGCAGAACTCCCCGGTCCGACGGAAGCAATACTGGAATATCTCCACACGGATAAAAACATGACCGCGGCCGAGGCGGCGAACGGCACAGGAACCACGGTTCCGCTGACCACCTCGACCACCCTTTGGACTGCCTCCGCTTTCTCGCGCAGCAAGATCATCAAGAATGCTACCGCCACCATCTACCTAAAGACTCCACTCCTCTTTTTCGCCAAACGATGCACCCTGCAGGCATCGCTGTACGATAATGACACTATCATCGCCAACGCCAGCGTGACTCTCCTCCACCTAAAAAGGAACAATAAGGGCCCTATTGCCTTGGTCTTCCCCAGCCTCAACTATGAACTCTCCTACGGCCACCACCTCCGTCTCGGCCTGACCCTTTCCCACGCACCGTTCCTCGCATCACTACGTAAAATCAGCCTGCTGTGCGACTCCACGAGCCGCCCCTCGACGCTCACCGTAACCGATACGGAGACCCAGAACATCCACATCAACTACACAGCCACCCCCGCCTCGCAAAGCATCCTCCCCGGCCAGAGCATCGACTATACCCTTATGATCACCGGAAAGCAAGCCGACACCGTGACCCTCGACATCACGAATAAAACCGACGGCAACTGGTCC
Source organism: Methanobacteriota archaeon (assembly GCA_903877165.1). Classification (GTDB taxonomy): domain Archaea; phylum Thermoplasmatota; class E2; order DHVEG-1; family DHVEG-1; genus CAIRCU01. The sequence goes on from CAIRCU010000019.1 coordinate 13,167, forward strand.
GTCTACATCCCGACGTTCACGACCACCGTTCCAGCGAACGGCGCCGCGACCCTGCATGTCATCGTGAACTCCACCAACGACCATAAGAGCGCCTACAACAACACCATCGACCTCACCTTCCGCGTCACCGGAAACACCGGCATTGCGAAAACCAGCGCCTCCGCGACCATTTCCCCAGATGCGATCTCCTACGCTGTCGACATCGTCGGCTACCCCGACGCCCTCAACGTCCAGAAAGGAGAAAACCGCAGCTTTATCATCGTCATCAGCAACAACAACACCGGCGCCATCGACGACACCGACAGCTACACCATAACCGCAGCCTCAGAGAACCACTGGACCGTCGATAACACCGACAAATACCTAAACCTCATACGCGGCTCCACCTCCACCCCCGACGGCACCAAGGCCATCATGATTATCGAGCACGTCCCCCAGAACACCGATGAGACATCAGACACCATCACCATCACCACAACCTCTATACGAAGCCCCACCACCTCGGACACCATCACCGTCCTCGTCAAAGTCCAAGGATCGGGAGAAATCCAAGGCACATACGACTGGTTCAAGACCCTGGCAAAAAACCTCGGCCTCACCGAACCATTCGGCGACCTCGCCCCCCTCGTGCTCATCACCCTCCTCATGGTAATCATTATATTCATCATAATTATAATAACCCTCGTGCTCACCCGACGCGTCGTCCGACTCACTGCCCCTGAACTCCTCAAAGAAATCGATTCCTCAAGCCACGCCCAGTACGAGATCACCCTGGAAAACACAACCCGATCCCCCAAGACCTACACGATAACGTCCTCTCAGAAACACCCCGCCACTCCCTGGACCGTCATTATCACCCCGCAGACCTTGACCATCGACGGCCGTCAGCATGCCACCGTCTCCGTCGCCGTCCACGCACCCCCCGCAACGCCCTCGAAGGACTGGTGCGAACTCGACATCTCGGTGAAAGCGAAGAAGGTCAGACCCCAGCACCTCTCCCTCCTCACGCTCATCAAAGACGGAACACCGATCCTGCAAGTCCATCACGTCGCCCACACCCCCGCCTCCTTCATCGCCGGGGACCGCGTCATGACCTCGTTTACCGTTGCCAACGAAGGGACGGTGAGCGCCCCCAACGCCTCCGTCAACTTCTTCCTCAACCGCAAGAAAATCGCGACCCTCGACTGCGCTATACCCCCGGGGGGCGCTGCCGACATCCAAGTCCCCTGGATCGCGACGAAAGGCAAAAACACGGTCAAAGTCCAGGTGAAGACGTAGTAAACCTTATAACTGGAGAACGTTTCGGTATTTTTTGAAAAAGGTGTATCTGGTGCTCGAGAACCCAGCCAAGAATAAGGAAGACCAAGAGCAAATCAAGAACGCGGAGAAGAAGTACCAAGCGCTCATCGACAGACGCAACGAGCTCAACACGCTCGCGAAACTCTCCCGCGACGAACGCGACATGCTCAACCAGAAACGCAATGAACTCCGCGACTCCATGGACGTTATCAAGACCGAACGCGACGCACTCGTCAAACAGATGAAAGAGCACAAAGAGAAACGCACCCGATACCAGCAGCAAGCCAAAGACCTCATCGCCGCCAAACGCAAGAAAAAAGGCGACGTCATCAAGAACCTGCCGCTTCAGGCCGAGGAACTCAAGGCCGACATCCAACTCATGGAATACGAGCAAGAAACCACACCCATGAACACCCGCGCCGAAAACAAACTCATCGAGAAAATCAAGCTGAAACGACGCGAGTACGAAGCCCTCAAAGTCCAGCTCGTCAAACAACACCTCATCGAAACCGACCTCACCGACGTCGACAAATCCATCACCGGCCTCTTCAAGAAAGCTGACGAGGAGCACCAGCAGGTCGTCCACTTCTACGAGGAAAGCCAGAAGAAACACGAGGAGTTCCTCAAGGTCGTGAAAGAAATCGCCTCGCTCATCACCGAATCCAACAAGAAACACAAGAAATACCTCGAGTTCAGAGAGGAAGCCCAAAGCAACCACGACAAAGCAGTCGAGATGCGCTCCAAGATCATGGGTGCCAAAAAAGAACGGATGCAGCGCTTCCAAGAAGCCAAAGAGATCCTACGCACCCAAAACATCCTCGCGAAAAAAGCACTCACAGACAAAGACAAACTCGACAAAGCCGCCGAAGACTCCGTCACCGCACTCAAAGGGGGAAAGAAGATTTCCCTCACCTAAACCCCCTATTTTTTTATCGACATTTGCCGAAGCTAGAGCGGTACCTTTAAGTACTATTCGAGATTAGCTGTTCTGGGTCAGCATGGAAAAAATAGGAATTGTCAGCTACGGAGCCTACGTCCCCCGCAACCGGATCAAAGCAGAGGTCATTGCCTCGGTCTGGGGAAAAGACGGCCAGGCCATAAGCAGAGGCCTGGGGGTCATCGAAAAATCCGTCCCCTCCATTGACGAGGACACCGCAACCATCAGCGTCGAATCCGCCCGTGCCGCACTACGTCGCTGCAACATCAACCCCCAAGACATCGGGGCTATCTACGTCGGCAGCGAATCCCACCCCTACGCCGTCAAACCCACCGGCACCATCGTCGGGGAAGCCATTCGTGCCACCCCTATGCTTATGGTCGCGGACTACGAATTCGCCTGCAAAGCGGGCACCGCCGCCATCCAAACCTGCGTCGGATTCGTTAAAGCAGGTATGATTGATTACGGCTTTGCCATCGGCGCTGACACCTCACAGGCCGCCCCTGGCGACGCCCTAGAGTACACCGCGTCCGCTGGTGGTGCCGCCTTCCTCATCGGTAAAACCAAGGTCATCGCAACCATTAACCATACCCTTTCCTATACTACGGATACCCCGGATTTCTGGCGGCGCGCGGAGATGAAATACCCCTCTCACGGCGGCAGGTTCACCGGGGAGCCCGCCTACTTCAAGCACATCACGAACTGCGCGACAGCCCTCCTGGAGAAAGCCAAGACGCACCCGGAGGACTACACCTATGCGATTTTCCATCAGCCCAATGGCAAATTCCCCGTCAACGTCGCAAAGAAACTTGGGTTCACCCCTGAACAGATTAAACAGGGACTCCTCGTCCCCTACATCGGGAACACCTACTCCGGGGCCTCCATGATCGGGCTTGCCTCTGTCCTGGATGTCGCCAAACCCGGGGACCGTATCTTCTTGACCAGCTATGGGTCAGGAGCCGGAAGCGACGGCTTTGATATAACCGTGACCGACGAGATCGCATCGCTTGCCCGTCATAAGGCACCCACCGTCGCGGAGCTCGTCGAACGGAAGAAATACATCGACTACGGGACGTATTCAAAAATCACTAAGTTACTCTTTATGGAGTGAGACGCATGAGAGACGTAGCAGTAATCGGAGTAGGACTCACGAAATTCGGAGAACTCTGGGACCGCAGCTTCCGCCAGCTCATCGCCGAAGCCGGCTCCAAGGCCATCCTCGATGCCGGCATCGAAGGCAAAGACATCGATGCCCTCTACATCGGCTCCATGAGTTCCGGACGATTCGTCGACCAAGAGCACGTCGGCGCCCTCGTCGCTGAAGTCTCCGGGTTTTCCCACCTGCACATTCCTGCAACCCGCGTGGAAGGCGCCTGCGCCTCAGGTGGTCTGGCGGTCCGGGAAGGCTTCCTGTCAATTGCTTCGGGGATGAACGACATCGTGATCGTCGGCGGCATCGAGAAGATGAACGACGTCGGCGGCACTGCAGCTACTGAAACCCTCGCAACCGCCGCGGACCAGGAATGGGAAGCGTTCTTCGGTGCGACATTCCCCGGGATTTACGCGATGATTGCCACACGGCATATGCATGAGTATGGGACGACTCGTGAGGACCTTGCCCATGTCGCGGTGAAGAACCACGCGAACGGGGCGTTGAACCCCTATGCTCAGTATCAATCTCCTATCTCCCTTGAGTCGGTCTTACGAGCTACCATGGTGGCCTATCCCTTGGGCCTTATGGATTGTTCCCCGGTGAGTGATGGCGCAGCATCCATTGTGCTCTGTGCGGCGGACAAGGCGAAGAAATATACGGATAAGCTTGTGCGTATTGCCGCGTCCGGGCAAGCCTCTGACACCCTCGCGTTACATGGCCGCCGGGATATCTGCACCCTGGATGCAACTGTTCATGCTTCACGCATGGCCTACAAGCAAGCCAAGGTCACGCCAAAGGATATTGATTTCGCTGAGGTCCATGATTGTTTCACTATCGCGGAAATCTGCGCGATTGAGGATCTTGGAATTGTTGAAAAAGGTCAAGGCGGCAAAGCCGTCCAGCAGGGGATTACGACTCTTAACGGATCGTTTCCGGTGAATACGAGCGGCGGCCTGAAGGCCAAGGGCCATCCGGTCGGTGCCACCGGTGTGGCGCAGGTCGTCGAAGCTACATTGCAGCTGCGTGGCGACGCAGGTAAACGTCAGGTGCCTGATGCGAAGCGAGGCATGGCACATAACGTGGGCGGTTCTGGTGCAACGTGTGTCGTCCATATCCTGGAGGCGATGTAAACATGAAGGAAGGCGTCGCCCGGTTCTGGCGGGAGATCCCCCAGCGGTATAACTTCCTTGGCAATGTGTGTAGTTCTTGCGATCGCGTGTTCTTCCCGCCTCGGGAGGCGTGCCCGTTCTGCCGACGGAAAAGCATGGGGAAGATGAAGGAGCAGTACCTCTCCGGTCATGGCGAAGTCATCTCGTATACCGTAATCCATGTCGGTCCAGAGGATTTCGAGGAGCAAGTCCCCTACCCCGTCGCAATCATCCAGTTAGATGAGGGCCCTCGGATCACGGGGCAGATCGTCGACTGCGACCCCGATGACGTGAAGATCGGGATGAAGGTCGAAAGCACCTTCCGCAAGATCCAGCAGGATGGCTGTTCAGGCGCCATCTACTACGGGTACAAGTTTCTTAAAAGTCATAATAGTAATAAGTAAAAAATGAATCAGACAGAGGCGAACACCACCTCTGTTAATACCCTTATATATTCGCAGCGGTTAAGCAGTGGTATGGTTTTATCTCGGAAATAATTTCGGAAATAATCTGTGGAGTAAATACAACTCGGGAACCCAAATCAAGCAATGGCCCTTATTATCCTTAGGATTGTTATCTCCAGAAGAAGAGATATTACATCGTGCAATCCACAATCCACTACCTGGATTACATATTGTAACGAGTTTTTTCTCATACCCACCAGGAGCTATCGCTGAACCATTGTACGATATTCCAGTAAACCATGGGATAAACCACAATTTGATAAGATTAACACCATGATTAAAGATGCCATAGATTTTTATGTTGCATGAATAGTTGTTGCAAGAGTCTGGACCTTCGTTTGATACATTGACCGAGAGAACCACGTTCGTTGTAGTATTTTTGTAAAACTTAGTATTTTTTATTACAATTGTCAGGTTGTAGTCTGAAGTACTTTCGGTTGAAGCGGCAGCAATCGATGGTAGTATCAAAATACAGATGATACCAATAATCAAACCTTTCATAACGATTTTATCCTTCATATTTTCATTCCTCCTTATGGTATGCTAATGAATATCAAATATTTAGTTATTTCCTTTAAAGAAAATAAGCAACAACGGTAACAAAAAATCACATGAACGATTTTATTTCAATATGACTGAAACCCTGCGGTTCCTTCTTAAAACATTTCCTTAGAGACCCATGTCCTATGCTAATCGATGAAAAAAGAAAAGAAAAAAAGAGAGGGGCGGTGGACGCCCTTAGATGAACGAGGCGTCGACCGGTACTGGCGAGGTCCACTCGGGGCTGTAGATGACCAGGGCAGGGTCACCGTAGATGTTCTGGATGGTGGTGACCTGCATGGATGAACTTCCATACATCGAGGTGTTGTCGCTGGTCGTGAAGTCCCGGTAGTGAAGCCAGACCTGATGCGAGAACGCGACCCCGATTGAGACCCCATGGATCATGACATCTTGGAAGAAGAGGTCATCCGCGAGGTCCGCCTCAGGGCACAGCCCGGTGCCGCCGTTCCCGTACCAGCAGAGTGCGCCATGGTCAAGATACACCATGGGGCAGTCCCCGTCAGCGGTGGTGCAGGACATGTAGAAGATCGCGTCGCTGCGCAGGTTGCCCATGAGCTGGTCGACCCACTTGTAGTGGATGACATCATAGAGCTGGGGTGGCTCTGGGTTGTACCAGACCTGTCCATTGTCTCGGGAAGTCTTCCAGTTGTCGTCGGCGTACCCGCGCCAGGCGTCCCACCAGATCTGATCCGGCCAGTTGCAGTTAGCCGTCTGCTGGTATTGGCCGCTGATGCCGCTACCGCCAGTCCCATGCCCAGAGTAGTACATGACGCTGGCGCCGTCGTTGATTTGCTGGAGATGTGCGACCCAGAAGCAGTGGCCTATATACGTTCTTAAATGGGAGCTGAAGGCTTCTTTTACTGTACGGGCAGCGTAGACCTTGCTGGTTTTTCCATCGTTCGTCTTCCAGGTTCCACCATCAGGGTAGTTCATGAGTTGCGAGGTGGTGATGTTGCGGTTCGGGTTCGCAAAGATCAAGGCCGGGTAGAGGACGTCACGGACGATGACATCATTCGTATAGGCTGGGGTGTCTCCAGGTATCTGGCCCGCGTAGGAATTGTTCCCCATGAGGTCAGCGTGGAGGTCCATGCAGATGTCCTTGCGTGGGGCGACGATACAGTAGCCTTCCTGTCCGGCGAGGTCCAGGCCTAGTCCTTTGACATAGGTTTGGACGTCCTTGACCATCTCTTCGTTCCAGTAGCGTTTGGCGTCAAGCCCGTAGGTTGGGACGGTGCCGCTACCTTGGAGTAAGTATTTCAGGAGGCTTATGTAGACCTTCATCATGTTCTGTTCGACCGGGGCAGTGGCATCCGGCAGGTGTCCGGTGGAGCGGGACCCATGGTAGTAGTCTCCATCCCACAACTGCCAAGTTTCAATCCGGTCGTCGATCGCCGCGGGGTTCCCCGGGATGTCCTCGATTCGGAGAACTGGGGCTCCGTGGTAGGCGGCCAGCATCGCCGCTGGGGCGAAGAAGCCTTTGTCGGTCTTCAGGGACGTAATCGTGATGTAGTTCTCGGTTCCCGGGAGGCTCTTGATCTCAGTGACGATGTCCTGTGTGGTCTTGAGGTCCTTGTCAATGGTCGGCAGGCTGCTGCGAACTGCACTTCCAATCTCGCCGCGTTCTACGAAGATGACTTTGGTGACGCCGAGTGTGGTGAAGGCACTTGAGGTCGCGGTGGGGACACTGTCCGCTGCGACGTACAGTAGTGGGGCATGGATCATAGAGGCGATGACCGCGGCGTTGGCAGCGGACATCTCAGCGTTTGCCCGATTCTGGTTAACACTGCGGAGGTTTGCAATGAGCGTGTAGCTAACAGAGCTACCTACGGCGTTCCGTGGGACGACGATGATCTCCCATTTCCCGGCCTCTGGGTGGAGAACCTCAGCAGTCCATTGAGTATGAGCAGCTGGGTTCCAGCAACGCCAGGGGTTAATTGCTGGGTTTTCGAATCCGTTCCAGATGTGGATGGGATTCACAGGGCCGTTCCAAACGGGGATGTCAGGTGCGCGTAGGTGACCCGTCGGGTCCACGAGGAAGACGAGTAGGTCTGATGCGGTGCTGGTAGTGATTGTCGCTGTAAGGACTGTGTCAGTGTCTTTGACGTCGACGTGGTACCGGTCTCCTTCGTATTTGGTGATCTTAAAGGACCAGGCGTTGGAGACATGGTCGGTCGCTGCTGACCAGACTCCAGCACGAGTAACCGGGTAGTACATGTCGATGGCGTTCCCAGCGCCGTCGTAGGGTGAGGGCCACCAGTCTTGGGCTGCGGTGATGAACTGGGGGATGATGAGTCCAAGTGATGGGTTCGCCGCGACACCGATCATGCTGACGTTGAGAGCGCAGTACTTAGGTCCGAGGAAGAACGGGTAGCCGGAGGTGCCGCCGAGGCTCTTGATCTTCGGGCTGTCGCCAGCGAGGGTTTCGACGGAGGCTTTATGTTGCATGGTCGCGGTGCGTTTTAAAAGCTGCTTTGTGGTGTCGTTGTAGTGGCTGCCGTCAACGGCGACGACCGCGGTCTGGGAGTTATCCCAATTGTTAACGGCGATGTCCGCGGCGGCTTGGACGGGGTCAGAAGGCACAGTGTACTGGGTGGCGATCTTGCCATGGGTGGCGAGGTAGGCGTTCCAGTCGTTGACGAGGTACTGGGTGGTGTCGTCGACGACGCCGAAGCTGGTGGCGTCATCGTAGTAGGCTGTCGGGGTCTGGTCACCGCTGTAGATGATGGGAGCGAGGTAGCGCTGTCCGCCAGAGAGGTAGTTGCAGGCGGGGATGGAAGCGAGGTATCCATATTCATCAGTACTGGATGTTGGGTTGTTGGGGACCGTGAAGGTCTTCGCGATGGGGGTGATCTGAGGCTCTGGAATGGGTCCGGGTGGTGATGTCCCAGAGGATTTCAGGGTCAAGGTAAGGCTGTAGGGTCCAGAGCCGTAGGAGTAGTATTTCCAGTCTACGGGGTGGGGGCAGTCGACCCAGCCGGGGTAGATGGACACACGGGCGAACCATAGGCCGGTGACGCCTGCTTGGTAGTCGAAGGTGTCATCGTAGTATTGATTGGCTTCGTAGACAAGTGTGCCGCTGGGGTTGTAGAGCCATAGGTCGAAGTCGGTGAGGAATGCCAAGTTCTTCATGGAGAGGGTGAAGTTGATGTATTGGCCGTTGGTCACCTGGAATTTGTACCAGTCGTAGGGGTCGGTCATGTTCAGGGAGCCTGGGTAGGTGCCCGGGGTGATGAGCACGGCACCGCCTATGGTGTTGCTGGCATCTGTGCCTTTGTTGGCATCGTTCTGGTTCATCATGTCAATGGTGAAGTGGTATTGGCCTTGGCCGGAGCCGCTGACGAATCGGATCTGCATGTAGAGCTTCGCGGTGTCCGGGGCTGTGTAAAGGATGTCTTCTGTGGCGGAGCCTGGGTGGGAGGAGTTCACGAGCAAGACTGCATTCGCGTCGTAGAGGGCGAGGTCGAAGTCGAAGCCGGAAGGCGGCGTCATGGTGATGTGGACTTGTTGGCCGGCTGCAATAGCGAAGACGAACCAGTCTAAGGTATCGGTAGAGGCGGTGAGTTTCCCTGTGCGTCCACGGCCTTCGGTGTCGTCGAGGATTTCGCCGACGTAGATGGTTCCGGCCTGGGCGATGGTGTTGCCGCCGTCGCGTTTATACCCGGCGTCGTCGTTGTCCGTGGCGGTGGTGGAGGCAGGGTTGTCGTCTTTCGCGTAATAATTGCGGTCAAGGACGTATGAGCCAGTGGCATTGTCTGGGTTAAAATATGTTTTGTTGATGGTGGTTGATGGTGCCGTAACAGGTTGGTTACTGCGGGATCCTACCGCGGACATAAATCCGGTGCCGACGAGAAGGAGGCAGAGTACAACAGCTTCAAGTATTGTTTTCGGAGAATGTGGTTTATAAACCATAGTTGACCCCCTATTACCTCATTATATAGGTTACGACTATATATAAATTTCTGTTAATTTCTAAGGAACGACGAGCTGCTGAACCCAGGGGTATCTCGATTCTGTTTTTGTGAAGGTTTTCAGCCGATTATCTTTATAAGCGGCGGGTGGTTGTTCGTTTGCACTTGGAGAATCACTGTGGATGCTTGGGTTGCGCTCGCGCTGATCATCGGATTTTTTCTCCTACTTGGATTCGTGTTATTCCTGGTCTTGACGCATGCCTTCCGGAACATGGGGTTGTCGATGACTGAGGCGGTCGTAATCATCGTCGGTTCGTTCCTCCTCGGCCAGGGGATCTTGGATGAAGCGGTGGGGGTGCCGTTCTCGAATCTCCCCCTACTGACCTATGGGTCGTGGCGTGTCGGGGTGAACCTCGGGGGCGCGGTGGTTCCACTGCTGTTGTGCCTGTATTTGGTCTGGAAGCATCGGCTGCCCTGGAGGGGGCTGCTGCTGGGAGTGCTGCTAGTCGGGGTCGTCGCATATCTGGTGACTGTGCCTGATCCTGCGCGGGGTATCGTAGCCCGGTTCCCTTGGTGGCTGCTGCCGGTGGCCGTAGCAAGCCTTGGCTCGGTGGTTCTGCTGTGGGGTCAGCGGTGGAAGGCGGCGCCGTTCGCGTACGTCATCGGAGTTTGCGGGGTGTTAGTCGGCGCGGACCTCCTGCACCTGTACACGCTGCTCAACACGGCGATCCCGGCGCCTCGGACCGCGGTGATCGGCGGCGCCAGTGTCTTCGACATGGTATTCACGACCGGTCTGCTCGCGGTGATCCTTGACGGCGTTATGGGGTACCGTAGAGGCGATGAAAAAGGGGAGGAAAAAAAAGGGTAGGTCGTCCTTGGCGTTAGGGGCGTCTGCTGCCGTATTTCATGCCCCAGGGCGCCCACATTGCGGCGACGATGCCGCCCATGAGGAGCAGGGCGATGATGAAGACCGCGATGTTCTGATAGACGGAGAACTGTCCAGCGTAGACGTAGAACCAGTAGATGAGTCCGATGAGAATCGCAACAAAGATGATGCCGGAGGCCCAGAGGCGCCAGCGTAATCCCGGCAGGTTCATCTGCTCCCGGTCCCAGTCCTTCATGTACCGTCGGCCCCAGATCAGCCATGGGACGCCAACGATGAAGCCGAGGACGAGGACGGACGCAAGAATGATAGCCACGTTTTGGTATCCGTTGTAATGCGCGGCGTAGAAAAACAGCCAGACGATCAGGAAAATCAGCCAGCCGATGCTGGCGACGATGGAGAGCGACACGCGCCATGCCAGGCCGTTCATGGGTGGTTCCAGCTTACATTCAGTGGGTTCTTCCGATGGATCCATGAGGTACCTCACCAGGTGTCCCTTAAAGCCGTGCGTCTATATAAAGGGAGTGGGATTCACGATGCGAATCGGGAGTCGTCGTTCTGCTTTTGTACCCGCATTGGCGGTGGCTTCGCAGAAACGAGCGGATAAATCCAGGGGAGAAGGAAGGCGTTTCCTCATCAACAAACTTTTAATATACACCATATATTTTACCCGTCACGTTTTTCCTGAGGCAGACAATGGACAAAGAACCCAATGAACCCGTTGAAACCGCTGAGCCAGCGAACGAGACGGAACCGACGGAGACCACAGCATCCACTGAACCGACTGAGCAGGACGAATCTGCTGAGGCCACGGAGGCGCCGGAGCCGACAGAAAGCATCGAGTCGATGCTGAAGACTAAAGACGAGCTGCAGGTCCGGGCCAACGAGCTGAAACGCAGCCGCGACGAGCTCCATGAGAAATCCAAGAAAATGGCCATAGAGCGCGACGAGATAAACGCGAAAGTCCGCCAGCTCCGCAATGAAATCAACGAACACAAGAAGAAACGCGACGAGTACAACGAACGCGTCAAACACGCCAAGGAACAACGCACCGAGTTCACCAAAGGCCACATCGACCTCAAGAAACAGATCAAGGACCTCGAAAAGGACCGAGTCCAAAGCTCAGGCGTCAACCTCAACGAGCTCAAACAGCAGCTGCGCAAAATGGAAAACGAGCACATGACGCAGCCGATGACCACGCAGAAGGAGAAAAAGTTCATCGACCTCATGAAGGAGCTGCACAACAAGATCAAGACCCAGGAAGAGACGCTCAACAAAGACCCCAAGCTCAAACAGGCCATGGACGACGAGAAACTCTTCAAACAAAAAGCGGAAAAGGCGCACGACACCGTCGAGAAGCTAGCGAAAAAAGCGCAAGAGGAGCACCAATCCATGATCGAACTGCTCCAGCAGCTCGACAAGTACGTCAAACGCACCACCGAGATCCAAGAGAACATCGTCATCTCCAAAATAGAGGCCGACAAGATCCACAAAGAGTTCATCGACCACGTCAACCGCATCCACGAACTCGAGAAGACTATCGCCTCAACCGAGAAGAAGAAGGAGAAGAAAAAGAAACTCGCGGACGTCACCGCCGCCCAGCGGGAGGCCGACGAGATCTACGAACGCTTCAGGAACGGCGAGAAACTCAGCACCGAAGACCTCATGGTGCTGCAGAAAGCCGGTTTACTCTAACCCCTCATCAGCCATCAGGATCAGTACACAGGAGGAGACATGCATGCCGTGTGAATTGTGTGGACGAGAAGTCAAAGGCTGCAAACTCGCCATCGTCGACGGCGCCAAACTCAGCGTCTGCCCCGACTGCATCAAATTCGCTGAAGGCGCCCCTGAAGAACCACCACGTCCCCCAGCCCCCGTCCAACGCTTCCTCGTCCAACGCACCAGACAAACACAGCCCAAAGACATCTACAAAGACATGCAGCAAGACCTCATCACGGACTGGAACCACAAAGTCGAGGACGCACGCAAACGCAAAGGCCTCACCCGCCAGGAGCTCGGCTTCCGCATCGGCGAACGCACCGTCACCATCGCCAAAATCGAAAACGGCGACCTCAGGCCCTCCGACCAGGTCATCGCCAAACTCGAAAAAGAACTCAGCATCAAGCTCCTCGAACCCATCAGCACCGAAAAACCAGCCACCACCCCCACCACACCCGGCACCACCGCCAGCTACACCCTCGGCGACTTCATCAAAAAGTGACACAATGAGCCAAACCGACATCGCCGACGCCAAAAACGCCGTGCGCAGAGGAGAGATCATCATCTACCCCACCGACACGCTGTACGCCCTCGGCGCCGACATCTTCAACAAAACCGCGGTCGAAGCCGTGTTCCGCCTCAAACACCGCCCCTCCCTCCAACCGCTCCCCGTCGCCGTCCACTCCATCCCTGCCCTTGAAGCCCTCGCCGAACTCAACCCTCAGGCCCGCAGGCTCGCCACCCGCTTCCTCCCCGGGCCCCTCACCCTCGTTCTCAAAAAGAAACCACACCTCCCACCCCTCATCACCAGCGGCCAGGAGACCATCGCCATCAGGATCCCCAACGACCCCACCGCCCTCGAGCTTCTCAGCGCCACAGGACCACTCACCGCCACCAGCGCCAACCTCCACGACCAGCGCACACCCGCAACCGTCCCTGAAATCCGCCACCAACTCACCGCACCCACCCTCATCGCCCTCGACAGAGGCCCTCGCACCCAGACCGCCTCAGCGATCATCGACCTCACCACAACCCCGCCCCGCATTCTACGCCATGGCGCTATCCCCGAACACGACCTCATGGAGGCCCTCCATGGATGAAGCAGTCTACCAGGCGTATAAACGCGCCGGAGCCATCGCCCGGGAGGCCCGAGACTACGGCCAAAGCCTCCTCAAACCCAACGCCACCTACCTTGCGGTCGCGACCGCCGTGGAACAACGCATCCAAGAACGCGGCGGCAGACCCGCCTTCCCCGTCAACATCGCCCGCAACCACATCGCCGCCCACTACACCCCCACCGCCACGGATCCCCTCGTCCTCAACTCCGGAGACCTCGTCAAACTCGACGTCGGCGTCCACATCAACGGATACATCGCAGACACCGCCGTCACCCATGAGATCTCTACCTCGACGCATACGAAGCTCATCCAAGCAGCAAACGAAGCCCTGGACCATGCTATCGCCATAATGAAACCCGGCGTCCCCCCCTCAGACATCGGCAAGCTCGTCGAGACCACTATTACGGGGTACGGGTTCAAACCCATCGAGAACCTCATGGGCCATAGCCTCACCCAGTACGAACTGCACTCCGGCCTCTCCATCCCGAATATCGGCGCCTATGCCAGCCGCCGCAAACCACAAGAAGGAGACGCCATCGCAATCGAACCCTTCGCCACCACCGGTGGCGGCCACGTCATCTCCGGAGAAGGCAGCAACATCTTCATCTGCGTTGATTCCTTCAAGACGCATCTGGTCCGTGACCGTGCACTCAAGCAAACCTACGACCGTATCCGCTCCGCGTTTTCAACCCTACCGTTCGCGTCACGCTGGTGTCGTCCGTTCCTCCCACATAACAGTGACTTGCCACTCCGACGCCTCGCCAGGCTTGGGGTCATCCGCGAATACCCGCAGCTGCGGGAAGAACACGGCGGCATGGTCGCCCAAAAAGAACACACCGTCATCGTCACCACAGACGGCTGCGAGGTGATAACCTGAAACCCGCCAAAGCCACCACCAAAGACAACGGAAAAATCCTCCAACTGACGGAACTCACTTGGAAACAGCTCGATCAGCTTAACCGCGAAACAACCGTCGTGTTCATCCCCATTAGCCCCCTGGAGGAGCACGGCCCACATCTCCCGATCGGCACGGATCTCCTCACCACCCAAGATACGACCAGAGAGGCCATGCGGCTTGTCCAAAAAAGGAAGCCGGAGATCCTTCCCTTGCTACACCCCGCAATCCCGCTCGGTCATACAGGCATGGCGCAAGGATTCCCCGGGACCATCTCCGTTCCCGTGAAAACAATCCGAACTATTATCATGGATACGGTCTCCTCACTCGCCGCATACAAATTCCGCTACTTCGTCATCTGCACGTTCCACATGGACATGGGCCATCTCAAAGGCATCTACGCGGCGATGAATAAAATCACGAAAACATACCCGGTCAAGATCATTGAGCCCTGGGGGCCGTACTTCTACAGCCAGGAGGTTGAACGACGAGAGCCGAAAGTCGGATTCGACACCCATCTCGAGATTCACGGGTGCTTCCGGGAGACCTCGATGATGACTTACCAATACCCCTACCTCGTAGATCCTATCTATAAGACCCTCCCTCCGATGGTATATGATGTCTATTCCCCAAAGGCGCTGGGGAAAACCTTCAAGGAGGTCGGAGCCACGGAAGGCTACATCGGCAGCCCCGCTCAGGCGAACAGCGATTACGGACGATGGTATTTCCAGGAGATTGTCGAAACCGTCGCCAACGCAACCGTGGATATGCTGGAAGGCCGCGCAACACGGGATCTCCCTGCGAAAACGAAGATGGCGATGCGCAGCATGTTCTGGCTTTAATTTTTCTTAGGAACGAGGAAGTCGATACCCGCCGTCGCCAAAGTAGACAAGCTGAGAGTGGAAGAGCCAGTTGTACACCCCACCTGACCAGATCACGGCACAGACAGCCTTGAAGGAGAGGTTTTAGACGAGGAGCCGGAACGCCAGCACCGATGTCAGACTGTTCGTCCACGACACCGTTGACGATGTCCATCCCACGTATGCCGCAGTACCCTCTGAGAGGAAAGCATCGGTAAGTAACTCAACAGCACAATGACAAGAATCAAGACTGCGGCCAGACGCCAAAGAAGACCGCCGCCTCCGCCAATCGCGGATGACAGTAGCACCAGACGTCCCGACACGCCCGGGACGGCAAGAAGAGACGCGAGCAGCAGCTTACAGATGGGGGCTACCACGCTGAACCGGCAACCATCGTCTCATCTCACCTCCGATAACAGCATACTAAATATAATGATAACGCGACGATGTAAGAAAAGTATATTAACAATCAACCAGTTTCATTACCTTGGATGGGATGGGTCATGAAGAAACCAGAGAACATCTACATCTCGCTGCAACTCCGCAAAGAACAAAACTCAGGCGGCCTCCTCCTCGATATCCACTTCAACAGAGATGCACCGAATTTCTCTATAGACCAGGATAGTGTCAGCTGGTCGCCCACGATTGAGGAGCTGGATTTCATCGGTGAGGTCTTTGACCTCATCGCGAAGAACAAGCGAGGCGCGGAGAGCAGGTCGCATTCACTCGCAGACTCACCAACCACGCGCCAGGTGGATGAGACAACGCTCCTTGACCGAGTGATGGATAAAAAAGACCGCAAGTCGTTCACAAGCGATCGATGAGTGCTCCGACCATCAACGGCATCAACACGGTCGCATCGCCTTCTATTGTGATATTCTGCGCACGCTCCGCGATCTTGCCCCACGAGATCGCCTCGCGTGTCTGCGCACCGGATAAGCTGCCGTCCCACTCGACTGCTGTCGTGATGTACACGGCGTAATCCAAGCCGCCTTTGAACTGGTTCCACCAGATCGTATGGTGCTTGGAGATGCCGCCGCCAATGACGAACGCGCCGGTTTTCTTCGCCTCGAAGACCAGGTCGGACAATTCCTGCTCATCCTTAAACAGGTCGATGGTCAGGTTCCGATGCTCCTGGTAGTACATCCAGAGCTGGCAGCCGAACGCCCCGTCCGTAATCCCTGGGATGTAGACGGGGATGCGGTTTTTCCAGGCCCAGTAGAGGACCGAGTCCTCCTTCTTCTTCTCCTTGTCAAGGCGTTGGCCGACCGCCCAGACCAAGTCCTTCGTAGACCACTTCTGCGTCTCCTTGTATAAATCATTGATGATGGGCTGGAGTTTCTGCTCAAGGATGGTGCCGTAACTGGCGATTGGGATGAAGATGTTGCCGAGACGGTTGATGCCCCGCTGGTGCAGCTCCCGGTCGTCGGCCATGAAGGTCCCCTGGTAGTACGGCTTCCAGAGCCGCGCCAAGTCATGATCCAGGGTGCCTGCGGTCGTGATGACCACGTCGAAGAGCTTGCGTTTGAGGAGTTCCTTGATGATGCCGCGAGTGCCGGTCGCCATGATGCAGGCGGGGAACGAGAGGATCTTGGTGCAGTCCTTGTCATGCATCATCGCTTCGAGGATGTCAACGCCGGTGGCGACATGCTTGGCGCTGAACCCGCCAGCAGCCGAGAAGCCGCTGATGAGGTGGTCGAGCGTCATGTGTTTTTCAATGGCGAAGTCCTGGATTGGTTGTCGTTTCATCGGAATACCCCTGAATAGACGGCGAGTGCGCCGTACCCGACGCATGAGGTGTCGGGGTGCACGTCGTACGACGTTCCGTATTTTAAGAGTTCCGCCTTCGTCGCGCCTAGTCGTTTTGTTGCGGTCAACATGGAGGCGACGGGTCCGTACCCGCACATGGTGATATGGTTTGCTTCGACGGTGGAGACGAGTCCTTGAGGGTCGAGTGAGGTGATCTTGTCGATGGCGAGGTGGTCCTGTCGTTTCGCGTACTCGTCGACGCGCTCGCCTTTTGGCGGGATGGTCGAATAGTTGAATCCGACGTGGGAGAAATCGGAGCTGGCGATGATCACGACGCGGCGGCTCTGGTTCTGGATGGCGGAGGCGATGATGTCTCCGACTTCGGTTGCGGTGTCGAGGTCCTGCATCATCATGCAGATAGGGACGAAGTCGAAGGGTCTGCCTGCGGCGATGAACTGCAGGAATGGGATTTGGACTTCGATGCTGTGTTCGTAGCGGTGGGCGGCGTCGTCTGCGTCGATAATGTCGTGGTGGAGGCTGCTGCCGATGGTCTCGTTGATAGGAACGGTTCCGAGGGGTGTACGCCAGGCTCCTTGGGTCATGACGGAAACGCCGGATCCGGAACCGGTGTGGTTGGGTCCTAGGATGATGAAGGTGTCGGCGAAACCGTGGGTGGCGAGTGCGCTGTAGGCATGGGTGGCGATGGGCCCGGAGAAGATGTAGCCGGCGTGGGGGACGACGAGGCCGTTGATGGGAGGGGGGCGGTTCGCAAGTGCGGGGATGGTACCGTTGCCGCGTGGGTCGTGGAAGCAGTCGGTGAGCTGGCTTCGGAGACCGGTGTCGGAGGCTGGGTAGAATTGTCCTGCGACTGCAGGGTGGCGGACTGGGTTCTGCGTCATAGGGGCGTTCCTCTCACGAGGTATGGTCAATGCTGCGAATGTGATAAGGCTTGCGTACAATAAATTATATATAGAGTGACCGGATTGCGGGGTTAACCTACTGTGGTATGGGAAACTATGGAGACCGTTTGTCATATTGAGATTCTGAAGGATGGCCGTGATTTCGTGGCGCGGGCGCATCTCGCGAACGGGTCGGTGAAGGAGTACCGGCATCAGATTTTCGAGGATGTGCTGACCGAGATGGTCATCGATCTCCAAGAAGAGCTCAGCGAGTAGGTCTTCTGCGTCTTGATATTTTCTCGTTTTTCCTGGTTGAAGAATGAGAAAAAAGAGATGTTCCTTCGGGTTTCTTTATTTGCCGAGGGAGGAGACGACTATGACGATGATGATGAAGACCATTAGGGCGTACATCACGTAGACCCATAGTCGGTTGCGTTTCTTCATGGCGGTGTATTGTTGTTTGCATTCCTCGGAGCAGAACGGCTCCTGGCTGGTGGTTGCCTTGCGGCAGATCTGGCAGTGGGTGTGTTGTGGTATTTGGTCGACCATAGGGCTTCGCGTGGGTGAATGGTGTCGCCGAAGAAATAGTTTGTGATGTGTTGTCCTTAGGTTTGCAGGAGAGGCAGTTCGCCAGGGTATTCATCGCAGATATTGGCATTATTTTTCATGAGATCCCCGTTGGTTTGTTGTTCATATATTTGCACCATTATGTATGCAAAGATACATTCGGCAGAGGATATGATGGCTGGGAGGACGGGGAGGGGGATGAAGGCATGGAAGAGCGCAGTGTACAAAAACCACCAGCCCACCCAGAAGAACGCTGACTCTGCAGTGAACAGCGGTTTGGCTACGGTGAATAGCTCCTCCGCTGAAACCGTCGTGCCCTGGCGGTGCGTGAGCTGTTGACAGGCGACCCCTAATGCTGTGTTCAAGGGGAAACCAAAGAGATAGCTGCCTCGTTCGATGCAGCCTGGTGGGGTGGACATGATGACGATACGGTTGGGACCGTTGACGTCGAACGAATTTGGTCCCTGGCATGTCCATGGTGTTTGATCAGGGGATAGCAGGTTGTCTTGGGATACGTTATCGACCATGCTTCCGCTGAGGCAACAGTCGAAGATGAGGACCTGGGCCTTGCAGGTGATGTTGGAGAACAGGCTACCGAGTTCGTCATCCGTGATAACGTTAAATTTTTGGCCTTGGTCGTTTTTATAGGTGTCGTAAGGGCAGATAGCCGCGTCTGTGGTGTCGTTTCCCTCGTCGCCATTGGTGTCAGGCACTGAGGTGCCATGGCCGCACCATTCGAAGACGAAGACGTCGTCAGGACCGAGGGTAGCCGCCATGGTGTGCAAAGCGGTGACGATATTGTTTTTTGTGGCGTTGTTATTGAGGAGAAGGATGATGTGATCTTGCTGCCAGTTTTTCCCTTGAAGGAGACCCTCGTAGAACCGCACGAGTGTTTTATGGCTGTAGGAGTGGGTCTTGGGGATGTTATATGATGAGTTCTGGTATTGTGTGCAAGCGGCGATGACAGCATAGTAGGACCCGGTGGTTGGATGCTCCTCCTTGGTTTGAGCAGGTTGGCATTGTTGTGTTACGCCTAGGATGGAGGGTGTGATGATGCTTACGTTTACGAGCAAAATGATAATAAAAAGACTGATATGGCCCCCCTTCATCGATTCACCGGTTGACTATAATGTATGTTCTCATATAAATAATTATTTATATTTGTTTATTAGACTTATTTGAGAATTTTTATATTATTTATTCACAAATTCTTATCAATAATAGTCAAAGAACCATTGGTAATCTTAATTCTAATTAAGGCAAATAGTTGAATTTTAAATAATGAACAAATTTCCTTCTGACATTCCCCTTTGTCTATTGCGATATATACTCCTAGAACATCCACCCCTAATTTTTGTAATACCGTAAGGACAGCCCGCAATGTTCCACCAGTACTGAGCACATCATCGACAATCACGACCCGATCACCCTTTTTCAGGCCATTGATGTACAGCTTTGACTTAGAGTACCCTGTCACCTGCTCCACTGACACCTCGCCAGGCAACCCGTACTCTCGCTTCCGGATGATCGTGAAGGGAATCCCAAGCTGCAGGGAAAGCACCGAGGCCAGAGGAATCCCCATCGCCTCCATCGTGACGATGCGATCGATCTTCCCGACTTTCTTAATCTGCGTCTTCATCTCATCCGTGACTTCCTTGAGAAGCTCCGGGGCAATCATCGGCACGCCGTCCGTGATGGGATGGATGATGTAGTAATACTCGCCTTTCTTGATGATCGGGGCGTCATACAAGGATTGCTTCAGGTGTTCCAGGCTCACAGTTCTCCGACCTCCTCACAGGTGTTCTTCAATACCGGAATGAACTCATCGATAATCTCCTTTGTGATATGCGGCATGCATACGATCCGGATGCAGGAGAGCCGCTCGACTTTGTTGACGCGCCAGCCCTGCTCCGAAAGCCTCTTGACGACCGTCGCAGGTTTCTTCACTTTGACTCCAAGGACGTTCATCGTCGGCGGAGTCACTAGCGACAGCCCAAGCCCGGTGATGCGCCGCTGCGCATATCGCGTCACTTCCATACAGGATCGCACCATCTCGCAGTATCCATCCTCCCCGAGGTACCGTGCAACCGCGTATGCGGCCGCAACCGGCGCACCCGAGCGCGTCCCCAGGATGCCCGCCTGGCGCTCGCTGCTGATGTAGGGAGACTCGACAGTGATGCTTTCCAGCCAGGATGACTTCCGAATCATGAGCGTGCCGAGCGGAATAGCTGAGTAGCCCATCTTGTGTGAATCCAGCGAAACGGTGCTGACGCCGCTGCACTGGAAGTCAAACTGGGGGACATCTTCCCCGAGTTTTCGGAGGAATGGAATCACAAACCCGCCGAACGCAGCATCCACATGAAAAAACACATGCTCCTGGGCGCATAGCTCGCTGATCTCGGGAATTGGATCGATGGTGCCAAGCTCCGTGGACCCAGCGATTCCGACCACCGCAGCAGTCGATTTGCCTATTTTTTTCTTCAGGGAGGAGACATCCATGACGTAGTCCCTAGTCAATGGGACTTCCACCAGCTTCATGCCCATCAGAGATGCGATCTTAGCAAACGAGAAATGCGCACTTTTCGGGAGAACGACCTCGTTTCTCTTGGAGAGCTGCTTGGCAAGCCACATCGCTGTAATGTTCCCCTCGGTTCCCCCGCTTACTATCTGTCCGGTGGCGGTCTTCGGCGCATGCAGGAGCCTAGCGAGGAACGCGATGAACCGATCCTCGATAGCCTTCGTCCCTGGGCACAGCTCAGGGTCCCCGAGGTTCGTCTCCAGGAAACGGATGTACGCCTCACGCGCGATGGGATGTGGCAGGGCGCACATTGAGCCGAGGATCCGGCCGCTGGCGAAGCTGAAATCACGCTGCTGGAACTCCTCAAGCTCCTTGAGGACGCCGTTGTATCGTAAATCAGTCTTTGGTCGCTCCATACCAGGGAACGGTAATCACTTCCCCCTCAAAAAAGATTCCGTACCCGATTTAAGGAGACGGCAGGGAAGGGATAAAATAAGAGGAGTACAATAAATTTTAATAAGTGCGAAGCTTTTAGAGTACTCGCTATGCCAGCAAAGAAACGAATAAAGAAGGTAGAAATCCCTGTTGTTCCCATTCCAGAACCATCGGTCGTCCAGACTCAGGCATCTCCACGTACTTCGGTCGAACCCAGAACCACCACCTCAGCACCATTGAAGAAGAAGCCGAGACTCAAGCTGCCGACATTTCACCTTGCATCTGGATCTGTGTTGAACAAGCTTCGTCTGGCCCTCCTACTAATCTTCGGTCTTAGCACTCTCTCCATCATTATGGTTTTTGTGAACTTCTCACTCGCTGTGATTCTGATTCTCATCAGTTACGTAATTCTATTCGTGCTC
>CAIRCU010000020.1 GCA_903877165.1 Methanobacteriota archaeon
GTGGTTGATGAGGCGGTGACGATGGACAAACCGCTGGTCTCAAGCGTCGTCTTCAGAGCGTCGATCTTCGAGCGTCCCTTGCCTCGTTCTTCTTTGAGGCGTTGCGTGACGATGATACCATAGTCGATGCCTGTGCTTACTATGATCGCTGCGACGGTAATGTTGATGACAGACAGAGGGATGCCCAGCATCACCAGGGACCCAGGTTCCCAGGCGAGCACGAATATCACCGGGATGATAGAGAGTACGCCGGTCTTCACCGAACTGAACCCGATGATAAGGCAGGCGAGAATCAGCAAGATCTCGGTCAGCATCGAGGTCATCTGCGTTCCCATAATCTGCCTGTTGACGACCACGGTCACGGCATCCTGGCCAACCAGGGAAGAGACACGACCGTCGCTTGGGAGGTCAGCTGCAGCCGCAAGCGCATTGATGCGGGTGACGGAGGCATCAAGCTGCTCGACGGAGAGCTGTGCGGGAAACGACACCATGACCAATGTCTTTGAGCAGTCAGTATCCACCAGGCCGTTCTGCACGATCTTATCAAACAATATCGTGTTTATCCCCGCCAACGCCGTGATGTTCTTCAGAAGGGTGGTGCGGTCCAACACATCGCTATATTTCTTCAGTTCGTCAGCGATGGAATACGCGGATCCACCCGCGCTTCGTATCTTGTTTTCTAAGGAATAAATAGCATCGATCGTCTCCGGGTTAGTGAGACCCTGGGCGTCGGTCTGCACGAGGAGTGCGTTGAAGTTCGCGCCTTTCCCGAACTTCTCCGAGTACTCGAGGAGCTTCTGCACCTCAGGAATGCCCTTTGGAGCCATGTCGAGATAGTTGACGTCGGTCTTCACCTGAGGAAGAACCAGCAATGAAAGCACGACAAAGGCACAGCCAATGATAAACAAGCGTTTGCGTTGATCGACGACGAAATGAGCGAATCGAGTCCACCGCGGGCTCGTCTCATGATGTTCGTAGCGCATGATGAGGCAGAGGCAAGGGACAAGGATCGCTGCCGAGACGAAGATGAACATAGTGCCAAGCAGGCAGACGAACCCGAAAGCGACCATGGGCGGCATACTCGAAGTCATCAGGGACCCGAACCCAATCATCGTGGCAACACAGCAGAGCAGCACGGCCTTGCCCGTCATCTTCAACATGGATTCGACGCGATGCACGCGGTCGTCGTCAGTGCTGTCCTCAGCGAACCGACTGGAGAGGTACACTGAGTAATCGTCCCCAAGACCGATAAGCAAGGCGACCGCAGCGATCGTCAGGGTGGTCAACTCAGGGTGCACGACTCCCAGGATCCCAAAGGTGAGGACGAGGGAGAATCCGAGCGGTAAGAACGAGATCACGAAGCTTTTCATGTCCCGATGGAAAAGGTAGATGTTAATTGAGACGAGCACGAGTGCGATGAGGAAGACGATAATAAGCGACTGGAACGTCTGCTCCCGCATCGCCTGATTCACCGCAAAACTCCCTGTCACCGTCATATCGGAGTAGTGTGCGGTTTTCGCAATCGCATCCTTCACGTTCTGCAGAATCTTCTCTTGGTCAGCGGTCTCTGAAAGCTGGAAGACGATGACGCCGTCCTTGTAGGTATCGAGGAAGAGCGTGCCTTTCATCGCCTGGACCCGCGCAAGATACGTCGTGATGAACCCTGGGTCGGTCGGGATCTCGTCAATGCCCTCGCCACCAAGCCCGCCAGGAAGAGCCGGCTTCGCATGCTCCGCCTTGATCAGGCTCGCGAGACTCGTCACCGAGATCACGCCGTCGAGGTCCCCGTGGTCCAATGAATACGTATCGACTCTCGCCGCCACCCGATCCATCTCCTGAAGCACGAGGGGATCTCGGATGTCATCGGCTTCGACGTAGACAATAATACTCGATCCGATCCGGAACTCACGGTTGATTGCCGCCCACTGTTGCACCATGGGGTCGTTATTCGGCAGATAACTCACCAGATCAGACTGCATGTACAGATTCCGAATCTGCAGCCCGATCAGAATCGTGACTATCGTATACACGAGAAGGACGGTCTTCGGCCGACGGACAAGCACCGTCGCGATCCAATGGGCGATCATGAGGCATCCTCCCGATGAATCCAGATGCGCACGCGATGCACACCAGAGTCCTGATCCGACGCGAACACGGTCAAGGCATTCAACCGACG
Organism: Methanobacteriota archaeon; assembly: GCA_903877165.1. Taxonomy (GTDB): domain Archaea; phylum Thermoplasmatota; class E2; order DHVEG-1; family DHVEG-1; genus CAIRCU01. Next base: position 2,177 of record CAIRCU010000020.1, read on the forward strand.
CTCCAGGGTCTTCGCCCGCCGCCGCACGAGCACCAGCGGGGAGACGGCATAATACAGGTACGGGTTCTTCCCAATCGACTCGGTCTTCAATTTCTTCCGAGAGATGAGATGCCGGCTATGCATCTGGGCAAGCAGCTCTCGCACCGTGCTTGGATGCAGCCGCGTCCCGCGGATCACCTCGTCGCTGAGTACCCCGTCATGCCGCAAGAGAAAGAGATAGACGCGTGACTCAGCCTGCGAATCGAAGAGCTCATGAACTGCAGTCTCTAAGGAGCGATTCCCATGCCGAGGACTCATGCATCCACATCCTAATTATCAGTAATTTCAGATAAAAGTTGGTTTGTAAGTTTAAATACCTTTCGACAATTGTCGGCTCCCAGGCGACGAAACATTTCATCGGAAAACAGACGACAAAAAGTCTAGAGAAGCAACATTTAAGGCCCCAGACCGCCTCACCTTCGACAGCGTCTTGAGACCATGAACCAGTCCACCCGCATCACCAAGGACATCACCATGTTTGAGGAGAACCGAAAAAAACTCCCCGCCTCACTCCCCGACTCAAGCGCAGCCGTCGCCAGGCTCGCTGAACAATACTATGAGGACACGAAGTACTACTACAGCAAAAAAGATTATTTCACCGCATTCGGCTGCATCAACTACGCACACGGGCTGCTCGACGCCATCCTCAAAACAACCCAGGAGGAATCTCCATGAAAGTCAACAAGACTCTCGCACATTTCTATCACTACGCCTTCCCCATGCAGACCGCCCTCGTCACCTGTAACGACGACAAAGGCAAGACCAACATCATCACCCTCGCCTGGCACACCCCGATTTCCCGCACGCCGCCGCTCTATGGCATCTCCCTGTCACCAAAACGGTACTCGTATGACTGCATCCAAAAAACCAAAGAATTCGTCATCAACTTCATCCCCTACGCGCTCGCACCGCAAGCCCACTACTGCGGCACCCATTCCGGGCGAAACAACGACAAAGCCAAGAACACACACCTTACGCTTACTCCAAGCACAAAACTTAAAACCCCGCTCATCGCCGAAGGCTATGCCCACCTAGAATGCACCCTTGTTAAAACAATCCCCATCGGCGACCACGACCTCATCATCGGCGAGGTCGTCGCAGCCACCGCAGATGACCATGCGTTCACCAACGATTTACTCAATATCGAACAGCAGCAGCCCCTCTACTACATCGGGGACAACAAGTACACAACCCTGGATCCCGCAGCCAGACACGAGTTTTAACCCAACCTGACTGACACCGCATCATCCTCAGCGGTCTGGAAACGAGACGCCGCGTTTCCCTTGTTGACCGCGATTTCAAGAAAGCCACTGCTGCTAATAGTCAGTAACGGCTCTCCCTCAAGAACATGCCCATAGGAGGGGACCAACGGCAAATCCTCCTCCTGCCGAGCGAAAGAGACATGCAGCCTACCACTAAGACTCGGAAGGAGCTGCGCCTTGATATTCGTGATGAGATTACCGAAATGATCAATGTACAGAACTGCCCCATTTATACGGCCATCCTGCCGCTCCGCGACAGGGAAGCGTACATCCACATATGACGTCGTGAGTTTTCCGAGCTTCTCGAACGGTACCCCTTTCGTGATGTAAGCAGCGACCGGGACGAAGAGATCACGTCCCTGAAAGGTCTGCCCGGAGTTTACCTGCTGAAGCCCAGGGGTCGTGATCTCATAGACGGTAAAAGGAGCCATCGCATGACAGACGGGGAGAAGGACGCCGTTGTCAGGACCGACAAACACGTAATTTTTCGTAACAATGAAAAGCGCCTTTCGCGTCGTGCCAACCCCCGGGTCGACAACGGCAACATGCACGGTGCCTTTGGGGAACCACCCCGCGACCGTCCAGAGGAGAAATGCTGCTTGACGGACTTGATGTGCGGGAATCTCATGGGTGATATCTATCAGCCTGGCATCGGTGAGACTGCAAGCGACCCCTTTCATCTGGGCGACATAGCTATCTTTCCTGCCAAAATCAGAGAGAAACGTGATAATCTTCATATCAACCAGAGAAGAGAATCACGTTTGGCTTTAATAAGCTCAAGGAAAATAGACCATAACGCAAGATGCGAAGAAAGACAAAGCGAGGAGGGCGAAACTATATATGGGAGAACGAAGTAATAATACGAGGTGGAGTAAGAGTCCGGAAGGAAGCAGTATGCAGGAGAATAATATTATTGGCGACCCTCATGAACCCGGGTCGCATGCGTTGCGATGCCCGCAGTGCCATGGGGCTTTGACCGTTGTGCAAATAGAGCCAATCTACGAGGTCGATAATACGTTCAACCCCTATAGGACGGTGGTCGAATGTGCCTCGTGTTCGTACCGGATGGTCACCGAATCCTACACGATTCTCGGGGGGATTAAGAACGTCGACGGGCAGTACGTGGAGATCGGTAGTTGGGGGCCGACTGGGAGTCGGATGCTCTCCAGGTTTAAATACACGGTGAACGAGGATCTGTTGAAAAACCTGAAGAAAACCCAGGAGCTTGTCGAGTTCCTGATTCTCAACGAGTCGGTCGTTCAGATTATCGGGTAGTCGGCTCACCAAGTCCCTCATGGGCATCTTCAGTATCAGAGCCTTCTTTTCTCTGAACACAAACATCATATACAAGGATAATTATTGATGCGCGATTGACCCATGGTGAAGAAAGCGATTGTTCTCGCAGCAGGTGAAGGGAAGCGGCTGCGGCCGTTTACGGAGACGATGCCCAAAGTAATGCTTCCCGTCGCCAACAAACCGGTCCTCGAATACGTCTTCGATGCTGTCAAGGACGCAGGAATCACCGACGTGATCTGCATCGTCGGCTACAAAAAAGAAGTCATCCAGGAGTACTTCAAGGATTATGACAAGGTCAACATCACCTACATCGTCCAAGACAAGCAACTCGGGACCGGACACGCCCTCCTGCAGGCCAAACGAAAAGTCCATGAACCCTTCATCCTGCTCGCCGGCGACAACATCATCGACAGCCGCAGCATCAAGAAACTCATCGACAATCCCGCCGAGTACGCCATCCTCATCAAGAAACACCCCAATCCATCCAAGTACGGTGTCGTGTTCTTCAAAGACAACAAAATCTCCCAGATCGTCGAGAAACCCAAAGAAGACATCGGCGAGTACATCTCCACCGGGATTTACAAACTCCCTAAATCGATTTTCGCGGACCTCGAACGGTGCACCGCCCAAGGCATCTACGCCCTCTCCACCATCATCCAGAACCTCATCGACAACCAAAAGAAGATCAGTACGACCCTCGCAGACCTGTGGATGGACATCGTCTATCCCTGGGACCTCATCCATGTCAACGAAGTCATGAGCCACCATCTCAGCGCCTCGGTCAGTGGCACCGTCGAAAAGAACGTGACACTGAAAGGCCCGGTCTGCATCGGCAAAGACACCACGATATATGCAGGCTGCTACATTGTCGGACCGGTCATCATCGGCGACGACTGCGAAATCGGGCCGAACACCTGCATCTTCCCCTCAACGACCATCGGTGACAACGTCACCATCCATCCGTTCACCGAAGTCCGAAACAGCGTTATCATGGATGACGTCCACATCAGCTCCAACTCCCTCGTCTCTCATTCCGTCATCGGCAAAGGCTGCACCATCGGACAATCCTTCTCCGCTCTCGCACAGAAGACGACGATTGAAATCGAAGATGAATGCAAGAGGTTGACGTCACCTATCGGGACGATGATCGGTGAAGACTGCGTCATAGACAGTCACGTCACCATCTCTCCCGGCGTTCTCATCGGCCGCAAGTGCACTATCGGCGCCATGACTAAGATACAGAAACGCATCCCCAGCGAAACAAGCGTGATGTAATGTGTGGAATCATCGGATACACAGGTTTTCGTGAAGCTCGCGCCGTCCTCCTCGACGGCCTCAAACGCCTCGATTACCGCGGTTACGATTCTGCAGGAATCGCGGTCATCGGAACAACCTTGAGGGTGTACAAAGACGTCGGCGAAATCGCGAATATCGAAAAACAAATCCCGGCTCTGAAAGGCACCACTGGCATCGGTCATACCCGATGGGCGACCCACGGCGGCGTCACAAAAGAGAACGCCCATCCCCAACTCAGCTGCGACAAGAAAATCGCGATCGTCCACAACGGCATCATCGAAAACTACCAGAAACTAAAGGAAACCCTTATCAAGAAAGGCCATAAATTTGTCTCCCAGACGGATACCGAAGTCATCGCGCATCTCATCGACGAAGTGTACGACGGTAACATTGAAGAGGCGGTGTTCGCCGCGGTCGCCAAACTCAAAGGATCATACGCTATCGTCGTCGTCTCCGAAAACGAACCAGAGAAAATCATCGGCGTGCGAAAAGAAAGCCCCTTGGTGATCGGCGTGGGTGATAATGAAAACTTCCTCGCCTCAGACATCCCAGCCTTCCTTAAATACACCAACCGAGTCATGTTCCTGGACGACGGGGAATTCTGCGTGATTACGAAGAACGCCATACGCATCCTCAACGCCCAGAAGAAACCCGTCCACAAGAAAGAGGAGGTTATCAACTGGGACGTCAAGGACGCGGAGAAATCAGGGTTCCCGCATTTCATGCTCAAAGAAATCTACGACCAGCCGGAGACCATCCATCAAGTCCTCCGCGGAAGGCTCTCGGAAATCGAACAGACGATCACCTTCAGCGAGGACGTCGAAAAACTCCTTGCATCAAAATTCTCCGCTATCCATATCGTCGCCTGTGGCACCTCCTACTACGCAAGCCTCGTCGGCAAATATTTCATTGAACAACTAACGGACATCCCCGTTGAAGTCGCCCTGGCATCGGAATATCGGTATTATGGATCGAGGAATCCTTCTGTCCTTGTCATCGCGGTCACCCAATCCGGGGAAACCGCGGACACTATCGCCGTGTTAAAAGACGCGAAAAATTCCGGGATGCGGACTCTCGTCATCACCAACGTCATCGGCAGTACAGCAACGAGGATCGCGGACAGCTACATCCTCACCCAATCCGGTCCTGAGATCGGGGTGGCTGCGACAAAAACCTTCACAGCACAAATCATCACGCTATTGCTCCTCAGTCTGAAGTCAGCAGTCCTGCAGGACACCCTGGGGTCTGCAGAGATGTACACCTACATCATCCACCTCAAGGAACTCCCCCGGTACGTCCGAGACGTACTCCAGCGCACTGATGAAATTAAAGCCATGGCTGAGCATTTGAAGGATGCGACCTCCGCGTTTTACATCGGTCGGGGTGTCGACTACCCGATCGCCTTGGAGGGCGCGCTGAAGTTGAAGGAAATCTCATATATCCATGCAGAGGGATTCGCCGCGGGTGAGTTGAAACACGGACCATTCGCCCTGCTGACGAAAGACACCCCCGTCATCGCTGTTATCGCTCAGGAAGCGACCTACGATAAAATGATCGCGAACATCGGCGAGATCAAGGCGCGAGGTTCACCGGTGATCGCTGTCGCCGAGGACAAGGACACTGAAATCGAGAAGCACGCGGACTATGTTCTGCGGTTCCCGTGCGAAAGCAAGAGCCTTTCCTGCGTCGTCATCGCCGTCCTCCTTCAACTACTCGCGTATCATACCGCAAATCTGCGGCACTGCTCTATAGACAAACCTCGTAATCTGGCGAAATCCGTGACCGTGGAATGAGAGGGAACCAACGATGAAATGCGTCATCCTAGCGGCAGGCGAAGGGAAGCGGATGCACCCGCTGACCTACACGCGACCCAAGGTCATGCTCCCTATCGCAGGAAAACCAATTCTGGAATGGAACCTGACGAACGCGGTGCGTGCAGGACTCAAAGACTTCCTGTTCATTATAAATTATAAGAGCGGGATGGTTCGAGATTACTTCCAGGATGGTAAACCCTGGAACGTAAAAATCTCTTATATCAACCAAGGGAAACCGTTGGGAACGGCACACGCGATAGGCATGGTCGAATCCTTCGCATACGATTTCGTGGTCCTATGCGGAGATACCATTTTTGGGACGACCGACATCAAGAACATCATGAAAAAAGACGCGCAGCTTGGGGTGACGACGACCGAGAATCCATCACAGTATGGCGTCGTCGACCTTGAAGGAGACCTCCTCAAGGCTATCTATGAGAAAGAGCCGAACCCCGCATCCAACATCATCAACGCAGGCATGTACCACTTCGATGCGTCGATTTTCCCAGCGATTAAAAAAACCAAGATATCGCCCCGAGGGGAGTTCGAAATCACCGATTCCATCAACCTGCTGACACATAACGATCAACTACACGCCGTGCATCTCAAAGAATGGCGAGACGTGGTCTACCCCTGGCATCTGCTAGACGCCAATGAAGAACTTTTAAAGACCCAGAAATCTCGCTGCCATGGAACCATCGACAGCAAGGCGTCAGTGACAAACTCGGTCGTTATCGGCAAGGATTCCGTGATACTTCCAGGGACGTATATCGAAGGCCCCGTATACATAGGGAGAGACTGCAAAATCGGACCGAACTGTTACATACGACCGTACACCAGTATAGGAGACCACTGTCATATCGGTAATGCCTGTGAGGTAAAAAACTCCATCGTGATGGATCACAGTAATGTCCCTCATCAGAACTACGTTGGTGATTCCGTCATCGGATGTTATTGCAACCTCGGTGCCGGGACAAAGATAGCGAACCTCCGCTTCGACAAAAACGAAATCTCAGTTATTTTGAACGGGGCAAAAGTCGACACGAAACGACGGAAACTTGGAGCTATCATTGGGGACGACGTACAAACCGGGATTAACGCCACTATTAACACAGGGTCCATTATTGGAAATTCGGTTTTCATTGGCCCCGGTGCAATAGTCAACGGAGAAATAAAGCCTCAGGCGAGGATTTGGTAAAATCGTCTTCCTTTCCGTAACCCTATAGGTATTTAAGAGAGGGATGAATTTCCACCCAGTCATGATAGCAAGGAAATCCCTCTTCGCTGTTTCCATTCAATTCTTCATCCGATTTGTGGGATGGATCGGACTCGTGGTTCTCGCAAAACTCTGGGGTAGCTTCGCAGTAGGGGCTCTTGGGACCATCGGGGTCGCGATGGCCCTTGTCTCTGTTTTCAACGTTATCGGGGATCTCGGGTTCGGCCAGGCAAACGTGAAACGAATCTCCGAGGGCAAAGACCTAGGCACTTGCCTGGGGACATTCACAGCAATAAAACTACTCCTCACCGGCATCATGGTTGCCATTCTGGTCGCAGGAATTTACATCTGGAGAGTGGTCCTCCATGGTAACTTCACCGACGCCACGACAGAAACCGTCGTGCTAGTTTTCATTGTGTATTATATCTTCTATAACATCCAGTCGATCCCAATTACTACCTTCAACGGCACCGGAGAGATAGCGAAACTGCAATTAACCTCAATGACGGAGAATTCCCTGAAGATTCCATTGACAATTATTGTTGCGCTAGCTGGTGTGAGTCTGGTGTCCCTCGGGTCCCCGGTTCATTGGCCAGCGTTCCTGGAGCCCCTGAGACATTTCATCGCCAGTCACCCTGTTGGATCATTGGCGATGACGTACGTATTCGGGATGGTTGCATCCTGTGTAGTTGGATTCTGGCTACTTAGGAAATACCCATGGAAGCGGCCGAATCGGGAACTGGCTTCAAGCTATTTTGTATTTGCCTTACCAACTCTTCTCGTCTCAGTGGTAGTGACGATTTCGACGAATATTGATAAACTCTTCATCGGATATTTCTGGACAAACACGGAAGTCGGATACTATTTCTCGGTTCAGCAAATCCTTCAGATAATGTTGATAATCGCCCAAGTCATGATCATCGTGCTGTTCCCAATGTTCTCGAAATATCATTCGGACAAGCGCGTTGAGAAAATCCAAGAGATAACGCTTTCGGCCGAGCGGTACATCTCTCTCATCATGATTCCAATCGTGGTCGTATTACTCGTCTTTTCCGCGCCTATCATCAGCATCATGCTGAACAGCTCCTTTTTGCCTGCGGTTTCTGTGCTGACGGGGTTAACGTTTTATGCGTTAGTGTCTAGTTTCACCGCGCCGTACACTGCGTTAGTTATCGGGATGAACAAACCGATGACCGCGGCCAAGAACAGTCTCATGGTCTGCATCATCAATATTACTCTGAATGTGGTTTTAATCCCAAGAAACGGGCTTCTTTCTAGCTTTGGGATATCCGGACCAACGGGGGCCGCTGTCGCCACTACCATCTCAGCGACTATCGGGTTTATTGGTCTGAAGATTGTGGCCCGGCGTTTAACGAAAATCAAACTCGTACAGCCTCGATTGTTCTTCCATGTGCTCGCCGGTCTCGTCATGGCTGGTGTCCTGGAGCTTATCCTGCATTTTGTGACAGTGAATCGCTGGTTCTCTGTTCTATTCTTCGCCGTGGTCGGGCTCTTGATCTATCTTGGTATCCTTTCCGTACTCAAGGAGTTTCGTAAGGTGGATTTGGATTTCTTCCTTAACCTGCTGAGACCTAAGGAAATGTTGCAGTACCTTAAAACAGAAATCAAGGGAAACGGGGAGAACAACAAGTAGTCCTGTTTATGCTCATCCCTATAGGGATGATTGAATGACTGCGTTTTTAATTCTGTTGAAAGCATCGAGGTTTTTCAGAGGGGGGTCTCGTGTAGTCCAGGATATGTAATCGTCGGGACGTGCTATTTTGCCATAGACCTCTCGGAAAAGCTGGAAGATGACAGGAGGAACGTGTAGCTTTTTCATATTTATGCTTAAAGAACCAATGGATTCCTTTTTTCTCTGTTTAGCGAGGTACTGATTCATAGTGTCGTCAACGAACACTTGTGCCTGATGCGTTGTCATCCCCGTCATCTGACCGAGGTGGAGGGAAAGGCATGCTTTGAACGTCTCGTATGCTGGCTCGTACACGCCTTGGTCCATATATTCAAACAGAGTCGGCCAGTACGCGACGCGGGATTCGATTTGCCGGGCGCCATAGAAGACGTTGAGCCGCTGCATCTTACTATAGATGACGGTGAGTAAATCTGGGAGGAGCTCACCGAACTGCATCGGGTCCGTATCCGACCGAAGAAACTCCTGGTAAATGGTTTGCACTAGTTTCGTACGGCGGACTGAGTACAGGACTTGGTAATAATCCACGAAATGCTGGCGGAAACGGTCTTGCGGTTCGTTGGAGGTAAGCGAGACGTATGGGTAAATCGGCTGCCAAAGGAACCGCTGTTTTTGGGGGAGGTAACGGAAGGCGATGTAATTTCCATGGGCACAAGAAAAATCCGGATGTTGCTCCAGGAATTGTACCGCTGCTTCAACCCCATAGGGGTTGATGAAATCATCATCGGCGCAGAAAATACAGTAGGGGTCCTGGGTGTGAAAGACCATGTCTGCGAACTTTTTATGGGGATTCAGGTCAGGAGGATATGATGTCAGATGAGAAATCGTCAATGATGGAAACCGGGCGATGACGTCTTTGTTGAGGGCTTGGTCGTCGGGTGGGCTTGAGTCGGCGACGACGATGTGGTACGGGCGGTTGAACTGTTGAAAATAACCGAGGATCCTCGTCAGGTACTGCGGTCTTCTGAACGTCGGGATAAAGATAGTGTAGTTCAGGGGTGATTCTACCATTTTGTCATCAGAGGTTCTATTTCTTGTGCTTCAGGTAGTGTACGAAGACGTCGCAGACGAAATCAGCTTCTTCTTCGGTGAGTGTCGCTGCTGCAGGGAAGCTGATGCCTCGCGGTGAGATATCGTAGCACACGGGGTTTGCCTTTGCCATATTTTTTCCTTTCACGTATCGGGTGTAGGCAGGCATGGAGCTGATGGGGTAGAAGAAGGGTCGGCTGTCGATGCCGTTGCGCTGGAACTCCTCGATGACTTGTTCTTTGGTCGTATGGTACCGCTTGCCCATGATTGCGTTGACGATCCAATAGGTATTTCGGACATTGGGTGCCTCTGAGTTGAATTGCAGGTCCTCAACGGCACCGAGCCGGTCAGTGTACCAGTGGAACGCCTGTCGTTTCATGGCGACGAGTTCCTCGATGCGGCGGAGTTGTGCTAAGGCAAGCGCCGCCTGGATGTTGGTCCATTGATAGTTGTACCCGATGTCTTCGCACCAGAACATCTTCTTTGAGTATTCGACCATGCCGTGATGCCGGAGTTGTTTGCATTTATCGAAGAGGTCGTGGTTGTCGGTAACCAGGGCGCCGCCTTGCCCGGCCATTGCTAGCTTGGTCGCGTTGAAACTATATACACCGATGTCGCCTAGGGTCCCGGCTTGCCGTCCGTTGTACTTGGCCCCTAGGGCCTCTGCGGCATCTTCGATGACAGGGATGTCGTGGTCGTCTGCGATTTCTCGGATGTGATCCATGTCTGGCATGTTTCCATAGAGGTCGACGGGGATGACGGCTTTCGTACGAGTGGTAATCGCTTTTTCAAATGACTCCGGGGAGATGCACCAGTTCTGTCGGTCGATGTCCACGAAAATCGGGGTCGCGTTCATGTAGTGGATGGGACAGGCGGAGGCAGCCCAGGTGACGTCAGGGACGATAATCTCATTGCCCGGCTTGATGCCTAAGGCGAGTAACGCGAGGTGGATGGCGGAGGTGCAGTTGACGACCGGCAGCACGTATTTCGCGCCGGTGTACTCGGAGAATTCCTTGATGAATTGGTCCATGTGCATGTTTCGTTTCTCGTACCAGCCGTAGCGTACTGCTTCTGTGACGAGTCGGATTTCTGCTTCAGTGATCGATGGGCCGGCGGAGGGGATGCGCCTCTTTGGCGTTGTCATGTCGTGTGCTCCTTTTGTCTGTGTTGTGGGTTGAATTTTGCGATGTGGATAGAGTCAACGTAATGATCATGGAGGTAGAAATGGTCTTTGAAGACGCCTTCGATGACGTACCCGGCTTTTTTGAACATCCGCGCGGATCCGGTATTGTTTTCATAGTAGTCAGCGCAGATCTTGTGGTAGTGCAGGGTGTTGAAGACGTAGTCTTCGATGCCGATGATTGACTCGGTGCCGTAGCCTTTGGACCATTCGGCCTTGTCATAGAGCATGATGCCGAGTTCGACGCGTTTGTGAACCTCGTGGAAGTTGAAGAGGCGGATGTTGCCGATGTGTTTCTTGGTGTCTTTAAGGAAGATGCCGACGAGTTCGGAGAAGCCGGGTTGGTTGGAGTCCTTGACGTAGTCGGTGGCGCTCTGTGGAGTCCATTTGCGGTGTCGCGCTTCGGTGAGGCCGACGATAGTGGGGTCGTTAAGGGCGGTGAGGTACTGCGGTGTGATATCTTCGATGGTGAATGTTCGCAGGAGTAAATGGGTGGTTGTGGTGGTGTTCATGGTCTCGAAGGCTCGTGGATCCAGTGGAGGTCTTTGGTGATGCGTTGCGTCTGGAAGAGGTTTTCGTATTTCTGTAATCGGTAGTAGTTTATGTTGTTGAATTGTTCGCTGGTGAGGTGGTGGGATTCCAGTGTAGCGAGCAGGTCCTGTATCCCCTCGCGCATCCTCCAGCTGCAGGAGTATCCGGGGAATATTTTTTTGATCTTCTCAAAGGAGACTTTGTAGGTCCGTTTGTCGACGCCGTCTTGGATCTTCTGGTCCTTGACGAGGTCAACATCGACTGCACTTTCTTTCGTGCCGTCTCTGGAAAGGAAGCGGATTTCGGTGCCGGGGACAGTCTCAGTGAACATCTGAGCGATGTCGATGACCTGGTAGTTGTCATGGGTATCCCCGACGTTGAGGATGAGCGGGGTGCCAGGGGTGCCCTGGTACTCTATCGCGTTGTTGATTGCCTTGAGGACGTCAGTGATGTGGACGTTGGGCCGCCAGGCCTTGCCGTTGGAGTTCAGGACGATTTTCTTGGTGGTAAGTATCATGCCGGCGAACATATTGACGTACAGGTCGAACCGGGGTCGTGGGGAGGGACCGTAGACGGTAGCGAACCTCAGCATGATAGGGGAAAACGAGGAATCGGCGAGTGCGCGCAGGCCGTCTTCTATCTGGAGTTTGTTGAGCGAGTACGGAGACTGCGGGTTGGGTGGCGAGTCTTCTGTCAGTATCTCCTCTGAGGCTTTGCCGTAGATGGAGCAGCTGCTGGCGAAGATGAAGCGGACGCCGTGGTCTTTGCAGAGACTGGCGAGGCGCAGTGAGTAGGTCAATGTCGGGTCGTACACCTCGTGGGGGTTGAGCTTGCCGAAGGGATCGTTCGACACGCCGGCGAGATGGACGACAGAGTCGACCCTTCGGAGGTCTGCTACGGTGATGTCGCGGGCGTCCTTGAACTCCATGCGTTGAGGTTCAGGGGGGTAGAGGGTGCAGTCGCGGAAGAACCCGACGTCGTATCCGATGCAGTCATGATGCTGTCTTGTCAGATACGGCACGAGGACGGTGCCGATGTAGCCGAGTGATCCGGTGATGACGATGCGCTTGGTTTCCATACTCCTTCCTAGGTGACCGCTGGTCTAGTGAAGTGTCAGATAGTTTATTCCCATATAAAAACATAAGGGGAGATTAGAGCGGGGTTGTCTTCCAGAATTCCACGGTGCGGCGTATGCCCTCTTCGACTGGTACCCTTGGTTTCCAGCCGGTCTCAGACTGGATCCTTGTGATGTCTGCCCAGAAGTTGACTGGAGTATCAGTGGTCTTTGCGGGCGGTGTGAAGCGCTGCTGCACGTCATAGAAACGATACACCATGGTGATGATGTCGGAAATCTCTGTCGAGACACCGGAGCCGATGTTGAAGGTGTCTGCCTTAGTCTTCCTGCCGACTAGTGCAGTGATTGCGCTGGCGACATCCTCGACGTAGACGAAGTCGTTGCGGGTGCGCGGTGTCTTGATCTCCGGCGATTTTCCACTGCGTATGGCTGTGATGATATGGGGGATGAGCGAATGACTCTTCTGGCCGGGTCCGTAGACGTAGAAGAGGCGGACCCAGAGGAAGTCCATGGCGTTTGCCTTGGCGATCTCCCGGCCCATGGTCTGCAGTGAAATCTTCGCGGCGGTGAAGGGAGTGGATGCTTTCACCGGGGAGTCTTCTCGCAGCTGGCCGATCTTCTCGCCGTACTCCCAGCAGCTGCCGGTGCAGAGGACCTTTTCGCAGCCGAGTTCAGCCAGGACGTTCATGAGCCTGAGGCTGTGGAACAGGTTCTTCGTGCTCGTCTGGTAATCGTAGTTAGGAATCCCCTCCCAGGCGAGATGGACGACGGCCTCTGGTTTGAACGCCTCAAGCCGGGTCTTCACCGGTTCGATGTCCGCGAGGTTTCCCTGGAAGAAGAGCAGGCCAGGATAGGTCTTGAGCCGACTGAGGTCCTCGTCTGCCAGAGTCAAGAGTAAAAGCTCATGGCCGGCGGCATGCAGAGCATGGACGACGTGCTGGCCGATGAACCCGGTCCCACCAGTGACGAAGAGTCTCATTTAAAGCTCGATACCCCCGTAGGTCTTGACGAAGTCCTTGAAGCTCTTGGCTTTGGAATCCTTCTCGGAGATAATCGGGGTGCCGGTCACAGGCCAGGGGACACGCAAATCCGGGTCATTCCATTGTATGTTACCTTCTTTCTCCGGGGTGAAGTAATTGTCGACCTTGTACAGCATCGTACTGTTATCCATGAGCGTACACATGCCATGGGCGAAGCCGCGCGGGATGTACAGCAATTTTTTGTTTTGCGGTGAAAGGATGATGCTGTCCCACTGTCCGAAGGTTGGTGATCCTTTGCGCAGGTCGACGAAGACGTCGAAGATCTCCCCGCTGATGACACGGACGAGTTTTGTCTCCGCGGCCGGAGGGAACTGGAAGTGAAACCCGCGAACCGTGCCTTTGTACACCGAAAGCGAATGGTTCTCTTGGACCCAGTCCCGATGCAGCCCGTGCTCATGGAAAATGTGTTCGTCGTACGCTCTCATGAAAAACCCGCGGTTGTCCTCCTTGGGTTCGAGCTGGATTTCATAGACCCCTTTGAGTTTACGTTCCTTAAACAACATCGCTATCCGTTCCGTTGATTAATCAGCACCTTAAAAAACTTCGTTCCCCTCCGATGGGCCGAAGATGAGATCCGCATATCTCCTCGTGGCCTTGATAACCGGAACCTCCTCACCTTCTCGATCATGGATGATCCGGGCGGTTTCTTCAAGGGAGCATCCTTTGTCGACAAAGTAGAACTCATGGAGACGTGACACCCTGAGCACATCCGGGATGTCGACGTAGATACGAAGGTCGGTCATAGCTAGGAGTTGAGGAATATCGAGGGCGACAACGCCATCGACGAGCCCGATGCCATGGTCAGGGATAAACAAGGGCCGATCACTGCGTATGCGCACGATGGAACGAGTCGTAGGGTCATAGACCGGGGGATACACCTCGTCCCCCTGTCGCAGTCGAGCGACCGCATCTGTGATCTTGTCGTACTGGAAGCGTTCTCGGACGGTTTCTGTCCCGGTTCGCTGATCGCGACCAACCAGCCAGTTATCCAGAGGGATACGGACAGCGGATATGCCTCGGTCTGCGAGGTCTTGGATGAGGCGTTGGGCCAGCATCGTCTTGCCGCTCCGGCTGCATCCGCCGATGGCGAGAAGAAACCGAGAAGACCGCGAGGTTTCATACTGCGTGAGAACAGCAGCGAGCAATGTCGGATAATCCTTAATGTGTTTTTCCATCTGATTCAAGGAGTTTACGGACGACTTGGAGGAGGGTGTTGTCGGGTGTGGCGAGGAGGGTTGTACAACCCGCCTGGCTTCCCGCCTGCAAGTCGCGTTCATCGTCGCCGATGAACACGGTTTTCGTCAGATCGATGAGGTGTTCCCGTGCCGCCTGGAAGAGCATCCCAGGTTTGGGTTTCCGGCAGTCGCAGTGTTCGTCCCAGCCGTGCGGACAGTAGTAAATCCCAGTGATGGACGCGCCGTTCTTCTGTAGGACAGCGTTCATCTTTGTATGGATATCAGCGAGGTCTGCCTCGGTCATGGCACCACGGGCGATCCCCGCCTGGTTCGTGATGAGGAAGATCTGATACCCATGCGTTGTTAGCAGAGAGAGCGCCTCGATTGCGCCGGGGAGGAACACGAACTCCTCCCATTTCTTGACATATTCGGCCTTCGGCGGCTTTGTGTTGATGACCCCATCGCGGTCAAGGAAAATGATTTTCTTAGGTTGAAGATAGCGTTTGGTAACCGGGAGTCGCTCCAGGGAGCCGACGCTGTAATATTTATGGTCGGTGCAGTAGCCAGCGAGTTGCCTTTCGTGAATCAATCTAGGGAGGATGATGTCTTCGAATGAGAAATTCTTAGGAGGCATTCGCGAAAGGATGCTTGTATCAAGGATGAAGAATCCGACGTCGACGCCGTTCAGTTCCGGTGTTTTACGGCTGCGGTCGTAAATGGTGACGAAGCCTTTGTCATCGACGAACATGTTGTTTTTCGTGGCATGGTCTTTGTTGGTGTATACGGTGACGGTGGCCTTGGTGTGGTGAGCGTCATGGAATGAGACGAGGGCCTTGAGGTCGAGGGGCAGGTAGTTGTCGCAGTACATGAGGAGGAAGTGGGAGTCAAGCAGGTTGGCAGCGTTGCGGATACGTGTCCCGGTCTCATCCGAGACCGCGCCGACCGAGTAGCTGATGGAAAGTCCAAAACGTGAGCCGTCGCCGAAGTACTCCATGATTTTTTCCGGTAGGTATCCAAGGAGGAGCACGACGTTGGTGATCCCATTGCCTCGGAGCATCTCGAGGAGGTACTCGAGGAAGGGCTTCTGGTTCAGAGGGATCATCGGCTTGGGGATCGTGTCGGTAATTGGCCGTAACCTTGTTCCCTGGCCGCCTGCGAGGATCACAGCTTGACGAATGGTCACCATAGGACACTCTCTAGACGTTCCAGAGGAGTTGCTCATCGATTTTTTTCTGGTCGAGAAGGTATTTCAATTGGACAAGGCGGTTGCAGTACCGGCCTTTGAACATTTCCGCAGTGAAATGGATGGCATCGAAGAATTCAACGAGTTCTCGGCCTCCGGAAAGAAGATCCCATTGGGGCTTGTAGTAGTCGTTAAGCTCGGAGAGGATTTTCTTAAAGGAGACGCGGTAGGTCCTGGAGTCGGAACCGTGTTCACCGGTGTAGACGATGGTGGATCCCTTCACCAAGCGTTGGGCTGCCTCAGCGAGTTCGCGGACCGTGAAGTTGCCGTTCCGTATGCCGACGTTGTACGACTGGTTGGCGACCAGGTCGGCGGGCGCCTCAAGCCCAGCGATGAAGGCGTTAGAGACATCTTGGACATGGACTACGGGTCGCCAGGGCGTCCCGTCGCTTTTCACCGCGATGTTCCCAGTGGTGTACGCGCTAGCGACGAAGTTATTATAGACGATGTCGCAACGCAGCTTAGGGCTTGCCCCAAAGACAGTCGAGGGCCTGAAGCAGACTACAGTGAAGTCCTTTGATGCCAGCTTCTTGAGCTCGAGTTCCGCGTCCCATTTGGTCTTCGCGTACATGGTTATGGGGTTCTTCTCGCTAGAGTCCTCATCAAGCTCATCGCTCGTCTGGGCGATGCCGTACATGCTCTGTGATGAGGCGTAGACGAACCGCCTGATCCCACGTTCTTTGGCCAGCGTGGCGAGCCTCACGGTGGAGCGGTAGTTGATGTCCGTGGTCAGCTGGGGACGGAGTTCACCAAGGGGATCGTTGGAGAGCGCAGCAAGATGGATGACCGCATCGATACCTTTGAGGTCGCCTTTGGAGACACTGCGGATGTCCTTGGTGATCTGCGTGATCGTGTAGCCCAGAGGGCTGACTTCGCAGCCGCGGTAGAAATCGGTGTCAAACCCGGTCACCTTGTAGCCTTTCCGCAGAAGGAGCCGCGTGAGGACTGACCCGATGTATCCTCGGTTCCCCGTCAGTAACACATTCATGGGACATCACCGGATGATTACGGTCTCCTCTTCTGCTGCTGTTCTTCGCGAATCAGCGAGGTGAGAAGATGCTCGATAATGAGATGAATATCCTCCACACGCTGCATATAGAAGGAGGGGACATGGAGGTTGTGACGCGCGGTCTTCAGGAGTTTGCCGCCGTCGTATCCGGAGAGTCCGATGGTGACAGCCTGATGACTGTTGGCATAGTCAAGGGCTTTGATGACGTTCGGTGAGTTGCCGCTGCCGCTGATCCCGATGACGATGTCACCGGGCTCCATGAGGTTCTTGAGCTGCTCAACGAAGATGTCGTCGTAGCTTGCGTCGTTGCCCCACGCAAGCATCGTGGGGACGTTGTCCGTGAGGGCCATGACCTTGAAGCGGGGGAAGTCCCGCACGATCGTGCCTTTTGACAGGTCGCTGGCGAAGTGCGAGGCGGTGGACGCGCTGCCGCCGTTGCCTAGAATAAAGATTGTCCGACGCTGTGCACGAGCATCCAGTAGAATCGAGGCGAACTCCTCTATCTTCTCGAGGAAGTCAGGCTCCATCACATTCAGGGTCTTCTGAAGTTCTTGGAGGTAGTCTTTAGTGAATTGCTTCCGAAAGGTATCCATGGTCCTTTCCCTTCCTACATGTTATTCGACGTGGGGTTAATCGCTGACGTAGATGATACGGCTGCCGCTTGATTCGAAGCGGAATGGGGTCTCCTTCAGCATGGAGAGGGCGCCGCGGACCGCATCCTGTTTGTGCGGCTCGCAGTAGAAGAGGAGGAACCCGCCACCGCCGGAGCCCAGGATTTTACCACCGAGGGCGCCTGCTGCACGGGCTTTCTCGTAGTAGGAGTTAATGATAGGGTTGGAGATTTTCGATGCGAGCTGCTGCTTGTACATCCATCCCTTGTGTAGTAGGTTGCCGAACTCGGTGAGGTCATTCTTGCGGAGCGCTTCGTTCAACTCTGCGACCTGTTCCACCATCTTGTCAAGGATGTGCAGGTTCTGATCCGTTTTTTGTTTCTGTTCGGTGAGGATCTCCACCGACTGCTTGGGCATCGCGATGTAGAAGAGCATGAGGTTATTGTTCAACTCCTCCTTAAGCGAAGCCTTGATGATGATCGGGTCGACATCGACTGATTCGTCCGCATTAAACTGGATATGGTTGAACCCCCCGTAGGCGGCCGCGTACTGGTCCTGCTTACCGATAGGCTGACCGAGGATATCAATCTCGATGTGGCAGGCCTCCTTTGCGAGGGTTTCCGCGGAGACGTACTCACCTTTGAACGCATGAAGCGCATGCAGGGTGCCGACCAGAACGCTGCTTGAGGCACCCAAGCCTGAACCCTCATGGGCCGGGAGTAGATCAGACATGTAGACAATCTCGATGCCGCGCGTGATCCCTCCCACGGTCTTTAACGCCTCTCGGACGAGATTGTGCTCAATTTCATCGACGCCCATCACATACTCGATTTTGGAGTACCCGACGCGGATATGGTCCGTGAACCGGGCGTTCACCGTGATGTACACGTATTTGTTAATCGTCGTACTGATGACGGCACCAAACCTGGTCTTATAATAGACCTGGAGGTCTGAGCCGCCTCCGACAAAGCTCATGCGTAGTGGAGTCCGTGAGATGATCATGGAATCAGTTGCCTGGTAATCAAAGACCGACTCTTTTTAAAGATTGTGTCTCAAATACAGGAGCGACCCCCGGATTCAAGGGAAATGTTAATATCGGTTCGATGAAATCCCTCAAATCAATCCAAAGAAAAAGAGTCTTTGGTGGGATTCCGCTATGAACCCTGAGATAACCATTGGAAAACGACGCATTGGACCCCAGCACACTCCCTTCGTGATCCCAGAAATCGGAATCAACCATGAGGGCGACATCGGCAAAGCGAGACAAATGGTCCGGGACGCGGCAGGCGCGGGCGCGGAATGCGTGAAGTTCCAATGTCACGTGATCGAAGACGAGATGATCCCCGAGGCGAAAAAAGTCATCCCGGGGAACGCCATCGAGTCGATCTACACGATCATGGAACGCTGCAGCTTGTCTGAGGACGAGGACCGAAGCCTGAAGGCCTACGCAGAATCACAAGGACTCATCTACTTGTCCACGCCGTTCTCACGGGCGGCAGCCGACCGACTGGAAAAGATGCACGTGCAAGCCTATAAAATTGGCTCAGGTGAATGCAACAACTACCCGCTCGTTGAGCACATCGCATCGTTCGGCAAACCCGTGATCCTCAGCACAGGCATGAACGACCTTCGCAGCGTACGGAAAAGCGTGGATATCTTGGAAGCCGCAGGCGTTCCCTATGCCCTGATGCACTGCACCTCACTGTACCCCACGCCGTACGCAAAAGTCCGGCTGGGTGCTTTGCCGCAGCTGCAGAAGGAATTCCCCCATGCTATCCTGGGGCTCAGTGACCATTCCCTCGGCAACTACACGTGCTATGCCGCCGTGGCGCTGGGAGCGTCTATCCTGGAGAAGCACTTCACCTCGGATAAGACCTGGCCCGGCCCCGATGTTCCAATCTCAATCACCCCGCAGGAGCTCACACAACTCATCCAGGGATCATCCGCTATCCACCAGGCGCTGGGTGGATCGAAAACCATCCTGCGCGAAGAACAGCCGACCATTGACTTCGCGTACGCCTGCGTCGTCACCATCAAGCCCATCAAGAAAGGCGAACGGTTCACCACCGACAACATCTGGGTCAAACGACCAGGAACCGGGGAACTCAAGGCAGACCTGTTCAAAGACATCCTTGGGAAACGCGCCGCCAAGGACATCCCCAAGGACATCCAGCTGAAAAAGAGCCACATCACCTCATAGAAACAGATAACTTATAAATACAGCCATTTTTATTGCCAGCCCATCAGAAGATTGAGGGAAGACGATGAATTATTGTAAACGGTGTGTCATGCCCGATACCCGGCCCGGGTTGAAGTTCAAAGACGGCGTCTGCAACGCATGTCTTAACTATGAGAAAAAGAAGACCGTCGACTGGGGCCAACGCTGGAGGGAACTGCAGAAATTCTGTGATAAGTACCGCGGCAGCAACGGCGACTCCTACGACTGTGCGATTGCAGTCAGTGGCGGCAAAGACAGCCACGTCCAAGTCCTTACCCTTAAAAAGAAACTGAACATGAACCCGCTGCTTATCTCCGTCGACAACTACAGCTGGACGCAGACAGGACGGAAAAACATCAAGAACATCTGCGACACCTTCAACTGCGACCTGGTCACCTTCACTCCCAGGTTGAACACCCTGCGGGTCCTCACGAAAAAAGCGGCGATAAAACTCGGTCAACCATCCTGGTACTGGGACTCCCTGCTCTACGCAATCCCATACAAGTTCACCATGGACTTCGGCATCAAGATGCTCGTCTACGGTGAAAACGTATGCTACGAGTACGGCGGCAGCCAAAGCGACACAGAAACGCCTTCAGCACTTGATCAGTTCGCCAACGACGTCGTCAAACCCACGAAGTTTGAAGAATGGGTCGGCGACGGCGTTACCATGAAAGACCTGGACATGTGCAAATTCCCCACCTACGACGAGATGAAGAAGGTGGGCCTTGATCCAATCTACCTCAGCTACTACATCCCCTGGGACTCCCACCGCCATTACCTCATCGCCAAACAATATGGGTTCCAGCACGTCGGCCACGAATGGAAACGCGAAGGCACCATCGAGGACTACAACCAGGTCGACACCATTGGCTACGACATGAACCAGTTCTTCAAATGGCTTAAATTCGGCCATTCGACGGCCACAGAGCTGGCAGCTCGATGGGTCCGCGCCGGGATGATTACCCGTGACGAGGCTATTCAGCTTGTCAAAGAAAAAGACGATAAACTCGACCAAATCATTTACAACGACTTCCTCGAGTTCACCCGCATGAGCCACGAGGAATTCTGGGCCATCGCGGAGAAATGGTATAACCGCAATATCTTCGAAAAAGACATGTACGGGCTGTGGCACCTGAAAAACCCAATCTGGGAGCAAACCAAAACCAAAAAGTAAAACCTATTCAACCTTGAACTTACAAGGATTCCCGACAATCATGGCAGCGCAGAGACAAGACAAAAAATCGTTAAAGCGAAAGATCGTTTTCCTGACAGGCACACGCGCAGACTTCGGGAAACTCAAGCCCCTGATCAACCGAGTGGAACACTCTAGCGAGTTCGACTGCTTCATTTTCGTGACCGGGATGCACACCCTATCGAAGTACGGGTTCACCTACGACGAGGTCCGCAAACAGAACTACAAAGAGATGTTTGTGTTCATCAACCAGACCCACAGCACGGAAATGGACATCATCCTAGCCAACACCATCATGGGATTCAGCAATTTCATTAACGAAATCAAACCGGACCTTATCGTCGTCCATGGCGACCGGGTCGAGGCGCTGGCTGGAGCCATCGTTGGTGCATTTAATAACCGACTCGTGGCGCATATAGAAGGCGGTGAGGTCTCCGGGACCATCGACGAGATTATTAGACATGCGATCACGAAGCTTGCCCATACCCACTTCGTCGCTAATGATGTTGCGAGGCGGCGTCTCGTACAGATGGGGGAGAACGAAAAAACTCTGTTCGTCATCGGCTCTCCGGACATTGACATCATGCTCTCCAACACCCTACCGTCTCTTCCTGAAGTAAAACGGCGCTATGAGATCCCCTATGAGAGGTATGCCGTGTTCTGCTATCACCCGGTGACGACGGAGCTTGACTCGCTGAAGCATGACATTAAGAATGTGGTCTCCGCTCTCATACAATCAAGGAAAAACTACGTTGTCATTTACCCAAACAACGACAACGGCTCGGAAATCATCATCAAGGAAATCGAGACGCTGCAGAAGAATCGGAATTTCCGGGTGCTCCCGTCCATGCGGTTCGAATATTTCTTGACGCTGTTGAAGAACGCGGAGTTCGTCATCGGGAATTCCAGTAGCGGCATCAGAGAGGCAGGGATCTATGGAGTGCCGACCGTGAACATCGGCACACGGCAGCAGAACCGTAGCAAGAGCCGCTCCATCATTAACGTGCCTGCAGTACATGCCGATGTACTCAAGGCTATCGCAAAGACGAATAATCTGAAGGTCAAGAAGACCTTTGAGTTTGGAAAAGGGAACAGCGCTGAGAAGTTCTTCAAGATCATCACAGCCCCTTCGTTCTGGAAGATCCCCTGTCAGAAGCAGTTTGTTGATCAGAAGCTGAAATAACCCAAGAAGGTGGCCCTCTTTTTATTTCTTGGTCGTCGACCAATGCTGGACCTGCTTGTTGATCTCCAACAGGGATGGATTCTCTAGCAGATAGGAGACGACCTGGGGGAGGGTGAACCGGGGGTTGTCATGGTAGAAATGCTGGAACACGAGCCGCATGAGTCTTAAATCGTCAATTTCATCTACGGTCAGTCGTATCTCCGGATGCCGCAATAACGGTTCCACGGGGAGGTCGATTTTTTTTACCTGAGGGTTCTTCTCGAAGAAATGACCCCAGATTTCTGTGTCGGTCTCGGATTTCGATGCGATAACGTTCCCGAGGGTCTCAATCTTCAGACCATAGCCGTAGGCACCGAGAGGCAGGCTCATGGTCGTGATATAGTCCGCATGGGTCCGTCGATAGGTGTCGATTATCTTGTCGATATAAACGGGGTCGGCCAGCGGATTATCCGCTGTAGTGGAGACAATGAAGTCCACGTTGAAGGATCGTGCGGCATTGTAGAGTCGGTCGAGGACATCTTCTTTGCTGCCGCGGAAATACTTGATTCCTTTTTTCTCAGCGACGTCGACAAGGATGTCGTCCTGAGGGTCGACCGAAGTACAGAGGATGACCATGTCAGCGTTCTTTGAGGTTGTTAAGCGGTCGATCATGTGCTCGATCATGGGGCGTCCTTCGATGTAGCGCATGACCTTGAGGGGCAGCCGCGTGGATTTCATCCGTGCGGTTATCGTGATGGCCTGTTGCATGCTTATTTCACCTTGTCCCAGTTGACGGCCTCTGCCTGCTTGACATCCATAGTCAGTTTCTTGCCGAGGAGCTTGAGGTAATCGCGCTGTTCAACCGTGTTTTCCGGTTCGGTGCGTTTGAAGGTGATGTCTTCGCGGGTGAGTCTTTGGCCTTTTTTCAGGTCACGGGCGGCGACGATAGTGAATTTCATGGGGCCATTGGAGGCGACCGCTTTTTCGTATTCGTTAATCTCCATTTTGCCGGTCCCTAGTGTCGTTACGAGGAGCTGGATTTGTCGTTGTATTTCGCAGAGCTGGTCGATGCCGATAGCAGATTCATAGTCAATGCGCCTCTCCCCGGGGTTGAGGGTGACATGTTTTTCGATAAAGTTTGCACCCTTGACAAAACCGGAGATCGTGATGAGGGTGTTGTCCTTGGAATCCCAACTGGTGTGATCTGCGTACCCAACGGGGACTTTGTAGGTCTCTTGCATCGTGGTGATTTTCTTGAGGTTAATGTATTCGAACTTGGTAGGATAAATTTGGAACCCGTACATCAGGAGGACGTCGGTTCGGTTGAGGTATTTCAAGGCGTAGGCTATGTCTTCCGAGGTGGATCCTCCGACGCCGAGGATGACGGGCATGGGCAGTTTCTTGGCGCGCTCCAGCATCTCAAGGTTGTTGATTGCGATGGCATGGAGTTCGACGGCGGTGACGAGGTCAGGATGTTCCGAGGCGAAGTCGATGGCTTTTTTCTCGTCAGCGAGGACGATGGTTTCAAAGCCTCGGTCTTTGGTTTCTTGCAGGACGGCGACCCAGGTTTCAGGGGGCAGTTTGAACTTGTCGTACAAGGAATAAAGGTGATGGGCATGGGTGATATAGGAGTCGACGTCGATGAGGATGTGGTACTTGACGGCGTCGCAGCAGTGGTGTTTGACGAGCTCAGCGAGGATGGCGGAGAAGTACTTCGGGTCGCCCTCGTGGATGTAGGCGGTCTCTGCGACGATGTAGGGTAGTGAAGGGTCGGCTAGCGCCTGTTGAAATTTGCTTTCGTTTCTTGGAGGAGCCATCGGGCGGGCGTTATCATTTCGTGACATAAATAGTTTTCATCAAACTCCATGGTGCTGGAAGAATTCCTGAAAACGCTGCTGTGGGTTGGGGGTGAAGAAGAGGTCTGCAATCTGTGTGGTCTCCTTGACGGCAGCCGCGTAGTCTTCGAAAATCTGCTTGGTGGAGGCGATGAACGCTTCGGGGGTGGACACGATGTAGGGGGTGTCCGCGGAGGGGGTCAGGTGAAAGAGGTCGAGGAAGATGTTTGGGGTTCCGAAGGCCATGGCTTCCAGGCCACTAGTGGAGTAGACCGTGGAGTGGAGGTCGACGAAGCCGAAGAGCCGGAAGGTGTCCTCGTATTTGTTGATTAGGATGAGGTTGGTCGGGTGACGCCAGTCCTCGTACTTGGTCTTATCATAGGGATGGGGTTTGAAGAGGATGCCGATGTCCAGCTTCAGGGCGTCGAGTCTTTCCGAGACTTCTGTGACGAACTCTTGGACTTCTCGGGCAACGATCCACTGGGACGTGAAGAGGATATTGCGGGCATAGGGGGTATACTGAGATTTCATGGCTGCGTCATTGGGTTTTTCTTGCAGTTTCTTCGCAAGGTAGGGGTAGCCGGTGGCGAAAACCTTGTCTGGGCTGAAGAGGTTGCCGGTGCGGACCAGGTCTGCGTAGATGTCGCCGTGGGCGAGGAGGTACTCTGGTACGCAGTCGTGGTTCGTGGTCTGCTGGGTGCGCCGGTAGGCGGGCAGGTATTTGGTGATCAGGCCGTGCTGAATCTCGACGGAGGGAATGTGAAGCTTTCGGCAGGCCTGGGCTAGCGCCATCGGGAAGCGGCCGTATCCGCAGCGGATTAGTACCATGCGGGGTTTGGTGTCGGACAGGGTGGCGGTGAGGAAGTCTTTGACGTAGACGAAGACGGCGATGAAATCGTAGAGGTTACGGCGGAGGCGACTCTTGTCTACCGCTGCGGTCGTGCTGATGTATTCGATGACCTGTTCGAGGGTCTCTTGGCTTTCGATCCTGAAGGTCTGCCGTCTGGTAAGCTGGTGGAAGAGGAGATCCCAGAACGTCTTTGACCACAGCGGGAAGTGCATGGGCACATAATGCCTGGAGTAGAGGGGATGGTCATAGTCTCGTCTGATGCCTGAGGTCTGAGGCCATTCGCAGACCGTGAGATTGTCGTCGAGGACGTCGTAGAGCGGATCCAGGTAGATGTCGTAGTAAGTCTCATTATACAGCTTCCTGCTCTCGCTGCTGGAGAAGCCGTAGACTGTGGTCCGCGGCAGCCGCAGCGGCTGGAGGCCTTCTTTGAAGGTGGAGAGGAAGGATCTGACCATCTCCATGCGTTCGGTCCCAGGGCCCGTCTGATCCCCGAGATGCTGGAAGTTTGAGTATAGAAAAATCCGCAGGAGGTTCCACAGGCGGGTGCCGTCTGCAATCTGGATGCTGTCGACAGGGAAACGGGTTTCGATGTCCTCGAGGAGCTGGTACGCGGTCTGGTCGTGGATTCTGCCGGAGACCTTGAGGTCGTATTCGTTGTAGAACGCAATTATTTGCTCAGCAATCTGACGAGAGTCCTTCGTCGCCATCGTGTCTCCTTTAAGGCGAGTGTGGGTACCGTGAGTAAAATTATATAGATTCTGCCGTTTCCGACACGCAATGCCGCTCGACTGCCCCATGGTCTCGTTTCTCATCCCGCTGCGTAACGAGGAGAAGACCCTCCGGCCATGCCTTGATTCACTACTGGCATTGGAGTATCCTAAGGAGAAAATCGAGATCGTGCTCGCCGTTGGGCCGTCCACCGACATGACCAAGACGATCGCCGAGGAGTACGCGAAGGCCCATCCATCCATCACGATCGTCGACAACCCCTCGGGGAACACCGCGATTGGACGGAACCTCTGCATTGAGCATTCCACAGGTGAGATGCTCATGAACTACTCCGGGCATGTAATAGCCGAAAAAAACCTTCTTACTGTTTTGGCTCTGACGCTGCAGCAGCAGCCAGCTGACGTCGCCGCGGTCGGCTGCTCGAACCTCTCCCCGTCCGAGCAGAGCTTCGTCGCGCAGGCTTCAGGAGCCGCCTTCCTCAGTTACCTTGGCGGGAGGAGTTTCTTCTCGCAGAACGCGGGGTATCCGACGGAGCGGTTCACGGACCACATCTCGTTCGCCTGCTACCGTAGGAAACCCGTGGAGCAAGTCGGGAAGTTCGACCCGGAGTTCTGGTGCGGTCAGGACTACGAGCTGGACATCCGTCTCCGGGACGCGGGGTACAAGATTCTCTATACGCCAAGGACAAAAGTCCTGCATTTCAAACGGGCGACGCTCCGGAGCCTGTGGCGGCAGATGTACCGCTACGGGATTGCTCGGGCGAAAATAGTGAAGAAACATCCCAAGACCCTGAAATTTTTCCATCTCATCGGCCCGGTGTTCATTATCGGCGGGATTTTCCTCGTGGCCCTCACGCTCCTGGGGCTCATCCCGGCCTGGATCGTCCCTCTCCTTGTCGTGGGATATGTCCTGCTCTCGTTCATCAGTATCCTGCAGGTGGCACGACGGCCGGCGATCGTCATCAGCAGCCCCGTGTTCTTCCTCCTAATTCACGTGGGGTACGGTCTTGGGTTTCTGCGAGGACTTCTCTACAGCAGACTGTAAGACTGCCTGAGGTACTACGAGGAGAAGTCGGCGACGTACAGGATCGTGTCGGTAGGGAGGTACCGCAGCACGATGGTGCCCGAGCAGTTCGTGATCTGCTGCCCGATGGTCACGTTCCCGGTCGGCAGGGGATTGCAAGCACCCGAGCCGATCATATCGATGTTGCTCCATAGGATAGTCTGAGCGTTCACCGCGGTGACCGTCAATGTCCGGTTCGTCCAATCCTGAGTGAACACGACCTCCGGCGTCGTCGGCGGAACCTGTGGTTCCACAAACCCTAGGAGGATGCCGACCTTCACCCAGGTAAGGACGCGAATGCCCCAGGTCATGACCCGCCAGAGCATAATCTTCGACTGGAACTGGGAATAGAACAACAGACTCGCATAGAGGCGTCCGACCCGATAGTACAACACAAACGTCCACAGCTTCATCAACAGGGTATGATTGGAACTAGCGTTCTTCACCAACGAAGCCATCTGCGAAGAGTCCGCACGCGCACTCGCATGGAGAGCTTGTGCGACTTCAGGATGGGCCAGGAGCACCGGCAGCAGCTGCTGCTGGACCGCCGATGGAAGAACACTGAGCACCTGCTCATCAGTCAACGTCTCAACCATGGTTGCTGCATATGTCGGCTGCGACAGCTGGGTATCGACAGCTGAGGAAAGCGGAATAAACAACAGGCTTAGTACAACACATAGGCTTCCTACGACCAATAATCTCTTCATAGTTTCTTTTCACCCCATAACCTAAGAGAGGTAACCATATATAAAACTGTCTTCAGGGAGGAAACCATAGAAAACAACGCGGGCACCACTCCCGTCGCACCCCGGTCATTGTTTAAATAGGGGAGAGGAATTATCCGCAGTGAACCATGAAGAACCTTAGGATTGCGGTGATTGGCGTCGGTCACATCGGGACCCAACATGCACGCCATGCGAGCGCTGCCGGCGACCTCATCGCGGTCTGCGATAGTAAACACGACCGCGCAGACGTCATCGCCACTCAGTATAAGTGTCACGCGTACTACTCCCTCACAGATCTTCTCACCGCGGAGCCGGACCTGGACCTCGTCTCCGTCTGCACTCCCAACGGCCTCCACGCGGAACATACCATCGCAGCCTTGAAGAAAGGCTGCAACGTGCTCTGCGAAAAACCCATGGCCACTACCGTGCGCGACTGCGAACACATGATCCACACTGCGGAGGAAACAAACCATCGGCTCTTCATCGTCAAACAAAACCGATTCAACCCACCCGTCGCCGCCCTCAAACAAACCATCGCTGAGGGACGACTCGGGAAGATCATCAACGTCCAAGTCAACTGCTTCTGGAACCGCAACCAAGACTACTACCGGGAGTCGGACTGGCGTGGGACCCTAGACCTCGACGGCGGCACCCTCTTCACCCAATACAGCCATTTCATCGACCTTCTCTACTGGATGGTCGGGGATGTCGACGATGTCAAAGTCTACACCCACAACTTCCTGCACCATGACACCGTTGAATTCGAAGACACCGGCGTCGCTATCCTTTCGTTCGCATCCGGAGCCCTGGGCGCCATCAACTTCACCATTAACAGCTATGGGAAGAACATGGAAGGATCTCTCACACTCTTCGGTGAGAAAGGGACCGTGAAAATCGGCGGTCAGTACCTCAACGTCCTCGAGTACCAAAACATCGAGGGGTACACCATCCCCAGCCTGCCCCCGGGGAACCCCCCGAACACCTACGGAAAAGCGCTCGGCTCGATGTCCAACCACGACAAGGTGTACCAAAACATCGTTGATGTTCTGGTGCACGGCGGCAGGATCGCCACAGACATGCTCGATGGCCTCAAGACCGTCCAGATCATCGAAAAAATCTACAAAGCAGCAGGAAGGAAACCTAAGGGGAAAGGCGAAAGATGAATAACAAACCAACACTCTTAAAGGCGCAGATTCGGGATGTCATATTCGGAAAGAACGTCACCGTCGTCGAGCCTGTGAACCTCTACGAATGCGAAATCGGGGAAAATACCTTCATCGGCCCGTTCGTGGAAATCCAAAGCACCGCGAAAATAGGGAAACACTGTAAGATCCAGTCCCATGTCTTCATCTGTTCCCTCGTCACCATCGGGGATTACTGCTTCATCTCACATGGCGCCAAGTTCGTCAACGATTTGTTCTCCGTGGGACATCCTGCGGGTGGCGATGAGACCATGTGGAAGCCGACGACCATCGGCAGCCATGTCTCCATAGGCACGAATGCCACGATCCTCCCGGTGCATATCACGGACCATGTCGTCATCGGCGCCGGTGCCGTCGTGACCAAAGACATCACAACACCAGGGGTTTATGCGGGGAACCCGGCGCGAAAACTCCGATCCTTACGACGCGGGGCTTAGACACAATGAAAATCCCTCTTGTTGATCTCAAGAGTAACTATCACTCCATCAAGCCTGAGATTGACCAGGCTATCGGCGAGGTCTTGGAGAGCAGCTCGTTCATCATGGGTCCGTACGTGAAGACTTTTGAGGATCAATTCGCAACGTATACCCATGTGAAGCATGCTGTGGGATGTGCGAATGGGACTGCGGCTTTGCATTTAGCGTTGCTTGCCTGCGGTATCGGGAACGGCGATGAAGTCGTGACGGTCCCTAACACGTTTATCGCCACGACGGAATGCATCTCGTATGTTGGCGGCATCATCCGTTTCGTCGACGTGATCCCAGAGACCGCTTTAATCAATGTGGACCAGGTTGAAAAAGCTATTACGAAAAAAACCAAGGCCCTCATCGTCGTAGATCTCTACGGTCAGATGCCGGATATGGATCGGCTTCGGGAGATCGCGGTGGCCCACGATCTGGTGTTGATCGAGGATGCTGCCCAGGCCCATGGAGCCGAATGGCACGGCCGTCAGCCAGGTGCGTATGGGACGGTTGCCTGCTATAGTTTCTTCCCTGCGAAAAACTTAGGATGCTACGGTGACGGTGGTGTGGTGACCACCAACGACGATGACATCGCGCAGAGGCTGCGGCAGCTGTCGAATCACGGTCGCACGAAGAAGTACGAGCACGAGACCGAGGGGTACAACTACCGGCTCGATGCCTTGCAGGCCGCGGTGCTCTCGGTGAAACTGCGGCATTTGCCCCAGTGGACGGAGCAGCGACGAGCCCATGCCCGGTTCTACGACGAGCACCTGCCCTCATCACTCGGCAGGATCATCGAGGCGAAGGGCGCGAAGCACGTCTATTACATGTACGTGATCAAGACGACGCAGCGCGACCGTCTGATGCAGGCACTCGCGAAGCAGGAAATAGAGTGCGGCATCCATTATCCTCTCCCGCTGCATCTCCAGCCCGCGTACGCCTCCCACGGGTGGAGGAAGGACCAGTTCCCGGTCGCTGAGCAGCTCGCTGAAGAGATCGTCTCCATCCCGATGTATCCGGAGCTTACTGCCGAGCAGCAGCAGTTCGTGGTGGATTGCATCAAGAAGACACAGGTGTAGGCCGTCACCGGGTTTTCATGTGGGACAGGATGCCATCGCGTAGCTCAGGCTTCTCAAGAGCGAAATCAATGATCGCCTGGACGTAGCCGAGCTTGTCGCCGACGTCGTACCGCCTCCCTTTGAAGGCACAAGCGTAGACCTTCTGCGACTTCGACAGGATGTTGAGGGAATCCGCGATCTGCAGCTCGTTATTCACCCCGGGCTTGGTGTGTTTCATCGCCTCGAGCATCTCAGGGGTGAAGATGTACCGGCCGATAGCCGCCAGCGTAGAAGGCGCCTCCTGCGGCCGTGGTTTCTCTACGATATGATCCACGAGGTAAAGCTCGTGGCTGGGATCCGGGACGCGGGTGGCAGTCACCGCCCCGTACCGGTCGATCTTTTCCCGGGGGACGTCTTGGACGGCGATCACCGAGGATTGATACTTGTCGAAGACCTGCAACAGTTGGGTCGTGCATGGGGTCTGTGATACAATGATGTCATCGCCGAGGAGGACGGCGAACGGCTCCGCGCCTATGTGCTTCTCAGCCGCGAGGATGGCATCCGGGAGCCCTTTTGGGGATTTCTGTCGGATGTAGTGGATGTTCGCCATCGACGCGATATCCGAAACCAGATGTAGGAGGTCGTCTTTCTTACTGCTCCGCAGATGCATCTCAAGCTCAGGGGATTCGTCGAAGTAGTCTTCGACTGCTCGCTTCCCGCGCCCGGTTATGATGATGATGTCGTCGAGCCCGGAGTCTATGGCTTCTTTGACCACGTAATGGATCGCTGGGGTGTCGATGATCGGCAGCATTTCCTTGGGCATCGCCTTCGTCACCGGCAGGAACCGTGTTCCCAGTCCGGCGGCGGGGATGACTGCCTTGGTGACTTTCATGGTTACCAGCACACTCCTTCGTAGATGCGGGCGGTCTTCTTCGCCTGCTCGAGCCGCCGCCCGTCGATCACGATCTTCCCGGTGAAATCAATCGTGGAGAACTCCTCCCATTTCGTGGTGATGAGGATGGCGTCCGCGGTCAGGACGTCCTGTGCCTGTTGGCAGTACTCAATGGCGGGGAAGAGCGTCTTGAAATTGTTCATCGCCTTGGGATCGTAGGCTTTAATGCGTGCGCCTCGCTTCAGGAGTTCTGTGGCAATCGGGATGGCACGGCTGTCGCGGATGTCATCGGTCTGCGGTTTGAACGCGAGGCCGAGCAGGCCGATAGTCTTTCCCTTCAAGGATGGCAGATGACGCTGTAACAACGGGATGAGCCGTAGCGGCTGGTCATCGTTGACCGTGCGTGTCCCAGCGATAATCGGTGCTTGCGCATGATGATCGTGGACCCAAGCAAGCAGTGCATCGATGTCTTTGGGGAAGCACGACCCACCCCAGCCGATGCCTGCGTCGAGGAAGGCGCGTCCGATGCGCTTGTCGTACCCCATGCCCTCTGCGACCTGATACGCATCGACTCCTAGGAGTTTGCAGAGATTCCCGATCTCATTGATGAACGACACCTTGGTTGCGAGGAACGCGTTGCTAGCGTACTTAATCATCTCCGCAGCAGAAAGGCTTGTCTCAAGGACCGGGCAGGAGAAATCCTTGTACAGCTGTCGGAGCGTCTTAGCGGTTGTAGAATCCGAGACGCCGATGACGAGGCGATCGGGTTGAAGAAAATCATTGATCGCACTGCCTTCTCGGAGGAATTCGGGGTTCATAGCAAGGCCGACATCGACTCCGACGCGTTTGCCGGAGTGCTGTTCGAGGAGCCGCCGTATCTCCGTGTCCGTCGTCCCAGGAACCACCGTGCTTTTCACGACGACCACGTGCCGTCGAGGTAGCGTCCTCAGCACCGTTCCAATTTGAGTTGCCGTCCTCTGCACATAGGACAAATCGATAGCGCCGTTCTTCTTCGAGGGAGTCCCGACGCAGATGAACGTGATGTCCCCGGTGCTGATTGCGGCGTCAGCATCCATCGTCGCCTGCAGGGTACTGTGGTATGTTCGGAGGATTTCCTCAAGCCCAGGTTCGTAGATGGGGGATCGGCCGCTGTTAATCGCATCAACTTTGGCTTGGTCGACATCCACGCAGGTGACGGTGTGGCCGAGTTTCGCAAAACACGCGCCGGTCACCAGTCCGACGTACCCTGTTCCGATGATCGTTAGTTCCATATCAGGTGTGAACCTCTTTGAGTTCTTTAAAGGTTAGCGTCCAGGGTGTCCCGGATGGCTTTGCGGACCGCCTCATCGGAGGTGTAGGTCGCGGTCCAGCCGAGGGTGTTCATCGCATTAGGATCGAGTTGGAAGCGGGGGACGTCTCCTTTCCAGCCGCGGTCCCCGCCGGTGTAGGCGAATTTCACGCTTGATAATCCCATCTCTTCGACGACCATTTCTGCGATTCTGGTTACGGTCGTGGTGGTGGTGCAGCTCAGGTTGTAGAGGTTGACTTGGTCGTGGCTGTGGGTGTACCCGTGGAGCATGCCGTTGACACAGTCGGTGACGTAGAGGTAGGGTTTGCATTGTCTCCCGTCCCCGAGGATTTCAAGGGTGTGGGGGTTGGTGTTGAGTTTGGTGATGAAGTCGACGATGACGCCGTGTGTGCCGTGTCGTCCGACGATGTTGGCGAACCGGTAGATCCAGCAGCGTAGGCCGAAGGTTCCGGCGTAGGCGCTGAGGAGTCCTTCGCCGCCGAGTTTGCCGGCGCCGTAGAGGGAGATCGGCAGGGTCGGCCCGTAGGATTCCGAGAGCAGGCTGCCAGTGGTTTCTCCGTAGACGACGCTGCTGGAGGAGTAGATGATGTCGTGGATGTGGTTGTGGCGCATGGCCTCGAGGACGTTATGGGTGGCGATGGTGCCTTGTGTGAGGTCGAGGTCCGTCTGGGTCTCCCCGAGCCTGACGTAGGGGTTGGCTGCGAGGTGGACGACGAGGTTGTGGCCTTCCATGGTCTTGGTAAGGGCTGCGGGCTGCAGGAGGTCTGCTTCTTTGAGAGTCAGGTGTGGGGAGTGGAGGTGGGCGGTGAGGAATTCCTTGCGGCCGGAGCTGAGGTTGTCATAGACGGTGACGGTGTGGCCTTGGGCGATGAGGGTGTCGACGAGGTTGCTGCCGATGAATCCTGCCCCGCCGGTGACAAAGACGCGCATGGGAAAATGGCTCCTAAGTGCGTGACTTATGGTGTGGCTGTTTAAGAATATTTTCCCGTCATCGTGGGGAGGTGGTGGCGAAACCTTTTACTAGCTTGGTGGTGTTTCCTGGGGTGGGTCGGGAGATAGTGTCGCCGCGGATTCATCGGAACAAGCTGATGTTTCATTGGATTACGAAGCACCATGAGATCGTGGTTGGGTTCATCACGAAGCGTTATGGGAAATGCGAGAAGTGCGGCAAGAGCATCCCTGAGGGCGAGACGATGTGTGATCAATGTTTCGCTCGGGATAAGGAAGTGAGCGCGAAATAGCCGCCCTTTTTTGTTGAATAGGTTTTCTGTTGGGGTGCCGCTCCTGTCTTTTAATGAGAGTTGTGTTGAACGGAAAAGGGAAAAACAGGATGGCACGCGGTTCTAGTAATGGCGTTTAGGTAGCGATGGTGCCCGCCCATCCTGCCGAGGAACGGGCAGCAGGGTTGGTATGGTTGATTGAGGATGGTGTTGGGGTGGCTATTCTTTTTTGATGTTGACGGCTTTAGGGCCGCGGTCGCTGTCTTCAACCTCGTAGTCCACCTTGTCTCCCTCGTTGAGGTTCATGTCTGAGGGGACGGATGAGCGGTGAACGAAGATATCCTTTCCATCTTCTCCGAGGATAAATCCATAGCCTTTGCGCGAGTTGTACCATTTGATGGTGCCTTTCATTGGGGTGTTCCTCCTTAGATTCGGAGTTGTGTGGTCTCACGGCAACCAGGTGATTTAAAAATCGCATGAGGCATGTCTGCATGGGCAATTTTCTTAATCAAGCGAAGTTGCGTGATGTGACTCAGGAATTCTCCTTGTGTTTTATATAGGTTTTCATCGTAAGGCCTTTACACTACATCGTATTTTTGCATACTGCCCGTCTTGCCGCGAAGACCGGACAACGACCCATAGGAATATGAGGTACGGACCCGGGTGGCGGCTCCCTTCGCCAGGATGGGTTGAGCGATTGAGACCGACGGTTTTTTCATTGGATTCCTGACAGCCAATCCTTATATCTCCTTAGGGTACACTGAGAGTATCTGCCGAAACCTCAAAGGGTGAGGCGAAAAAATATTTAAATAAGCCTAGCATCATATATTCCTAAGGAAACTCTTGGGGGATACTATGAAGAAACTCATCCTACTCGTCCTCATGGCATTGGTGATCCTGTCACCATTTGCAAACGCAGCCATCAGTCCTTCGGAATCAACCGCACAGACCACACCTGCACCCACAGCGACCCCGACGCATACCGTCTTCATCGAGGAGGGGACCGCGACGTGGTGCGGATACTGCCCGACCGCAGCCGAGGCCCTGAAGTCGCTCTTCGATAACTCCTCAGCCTACCCCTTCTACTATGTGGCGATGGTCGCTAACAGGAATTCCATAGCGTATAACCGGTTTGTGTACATGTTCAAAGCGCGAGCCTACCCCACCGTGTTCTTCGACGGCGGCTATCTTCAGCAAGTCGGTGTCGGCACCACCGTCGATCAAACCGTCAGCATGTACCGAGAACTCCTCATCAACGCCAGCACCAAACGAACCGTCCATCCATTAGCGCTGAACACCACCGCGGTTGGAAAAGGCGACGCAAAGATCGGCATCACAGTGAAGGTCACCAACACCGGCGACTCCCTGTACGTAGGCGTCTTGAAATCCTGCGTCACAGAGATCACGTCACGATGGAAAGATGCCCAAGGGCACCCCTACCACTACGGACTTCTAGACATCGCGTTTCGAAGACTCGTCGTCCTACCCCCTCAAAAATCAAAGGAATTCACCATGACCTGGAACGGGGCGATGAAACACGGGAATCTCACCTACGCTGACATCGTCGACTCCAACATCCTCGTCATCTCATCGGTCTCTCACTGGCTCCCCCATAAGATCCCCGCTGATGGAACCTACGTCAAGGAGCATTACGCCTTCTTCGTCGACCAGACCGACGCAGCAACCGTGTCCACCGAATAACACCCAGGACAATCACCATACGAGGGCCTCGGACCAACGGCCCGAAGACCCTCCAACCCTTTTCTTTCATTGAGTTTCTCCGAGGAAGACGACAGCTCGCTTCCAGCCCCATCCAGAGAGAAACGACCCTGCGCAGCCCCCCACCGCCTCATCACCTGACGACAACAACATCGTCGGGGGTATCACCCGACAATTATAAAAAGAACAAGCATAATAATAGGAATCATGAAGCACGCCTCCGATTCCCTTCTCGTCCCCTGCATCCTGCTCCTCCTCCTTATCGGGCCTCTCTCCCTGCACCCGGGCTCAATGGCCGCAAGCGCCACCGCCCTCCCAGCCTCCTTCAGCTGGCGAGATATTAACGGCACAGATTATACCACCCCAATCAAGGACCAGTCCCCATCACCCACCTGCGAAGCGTACGCGCTCTGCGCCGCCCTCGAAACCAAAGTCCGCTACGCCCTCCATGCCCAGACGACACCGGACCTCTCAGAAGCCCACCTCTATTTCTATGCGGGTGGCACGATCGCCAAAGGCTACGTCAACCTCGCGGATGCAGCCAACTACCTCATGACCTACGGCGTCCCGGACGAAGGCTGCTTCCCCGACCCCCACCGCCCCGCCGACTTCCCCTACAGAAGTCTCGACGGCTGGGAAAACCGCACCACAAAAATCACAGACTGGGGATGGGTCACCCACGACAATGAGTCCATCAAACAGGCACTCATCGCCCACGGCCCACTCGCCGTCTGCATCCACTTCCCCATGGACTTCTTCTATTATCACAGCGGCGTCTACACCCCCACGTGGGGACAAAACGCGGGTGGGCATGTCGTCGCGCTCGTCGGCTACAACGACTCGCAGGCCTGCTGGATCCTCAAGAACAGCTGGGGGACCCGCTGGGGAGAAAACGGCTGGTTCAGACTCAGCTACACTGCTGATATCTTCTCTACGTGGTACGGCCCGGACTCCGGCATCATGTACCTCGGCAACGTGACCGGGAACCTTAACCCCCATGTCCCCATAGTCCAGTTCACCACTCCCCTCAATTACTACACATATTTCTCCGGCCTTTCACTGCCGACCATACTGAAAAAAATCACTCCTGAGAGGGGTGCAGCTCGCTTCATCGGCCCGGCATCTATACAAGCCACCGCCAGCAACGCGACTAGCGTGTCGTTCTACGTGGATGGTGTGCTCATGGCGACGGATACCGAGCCGCCGTACACCTGGCAACTGAGCGCTACCAGAGGGCTTCATACATTAGATGCGGTTGCGTCGGACGGCACCAACCTCTCTAAAGACACCATCGACTTTTGGACCGCGACGACCGTACGGTGACGCCTCCCCCCCCCCCGCCATCCTTACGGCACCATATACCTCCTTTTTCACTCCCTGCGACTGGTAAACCGATCGCGATCAATGAACATCCTTGGGAGTCTTTAAAAGGTGAAGATATCCATGACTATAGAGGCATGCTCTCCCGTCAGAGCCTCGAACGTCATGGACAGCGCTTCGTTTGGTTAGTTGTATCGTCT
This sequence comes from Methanobacteriota archaeon, assembly GCA_903877165.1. Lineage (GTDB taxonomy): Archaea > Thermoplasmatota > E2 > DHVEG-1 > DHVEG-1 > CAIRCU01. The sequence goes on from CAIRCU010000020.1 coordinate 38,858, forward strand.
TATGCAGTGGTGACGTGGCTGCCGAACAGCTTGAAATTCAAGGTTCGTGTAACCGGTGAGGCGTCGTTCGCCGTGATTGTGAGTATCATCTGCGGCAGTGACTTCACGTACCCTAATCCTAGCCCGAAGAGCTGGATGGTACAGGATTTCGTCTGATTCACGGCGATGCCGCCAAGTGAAATCTGCGGGTTCTTGACTTTAAGGAACAATCCTCCGGAGGCGTTCACGCTCAGCGTGGCATTATATGCGGGTGCGTTTCCGTTGTTCATCACGATCACCGTGAACCCTTTGCCTGCTGAAATAGAGTTGATTTTTAAGGCTGGGGCATGCCGTGGCCCGGTGATGCCTTTCACGCAGAAGTTGGCGGTCCCATCCCAGCTTGAATCCGAGAAGGAGTAATTGTACAAATCCACCCAGTTGCCCCCGTTCTTATAGAAGCTTTCCCCGGGGTGAGCGATGGATTTAACAATCGTCCGTACTGAGCCTCCAAGAAGTACGGGGACATCGGACGTCCGGTCAAAGGGGATGCCACCTGTAGAGAGGGCGACGTAGAGGTAGAAAGGTACCCCGGCAGAGAGCGTGACCTGACTGGAGAGATCAATGGTATGGAACCCCTTATACTCCAGCGTCCCTGTCTTTGAGGCAAGCTCGTTCTGCAGCTGGCCGTTCGCAAATCCCCCATAGACTTTCACGGTGTATCCAACGTTGTCGGTAGCTGTGAAGAAACTCACTGCTTGGAGGTAGTCGCTTCCTGTCGAGGTAAACGCGTTGAAGACCTCGGATGCTGCGGTGAAGGTGTCCCGCCATCCATGGTAATCATGGTAATAGATCTTGTTGTTCTGCAGGTGGGTGACACCCTGGAATGAGACGGCGCCCATCTCCGGGTTCTGGCAGCTGCATTTGTCGTAGAAGGAGATGTAGAAGTAGCCGTTGAACCCCCACCAGGTGCCCCAGCTGTTCTTGACGATCCACGCGCCTGGCCCTTGGGGGGCTTGGGTGGTCATCGTGTCATCCCAGCCGACGATGGCGACCGCATGGTTGGGTGGATTGGGGTTGGAGGGTGGTTGGTAGAAGGTGTACTGCGGGTATTGTATGAAGGAGCCTTCGTAGTCAATCGCGGTGCCGATGACGCCGTGCTGCATGAGGCTGAGTTTGATGGAGTCGATGTTGCTGAGGTCCTGGCCTGCGATGTACCATTCGATGTCGTGGGGGTAGTAGTAGTGGTAGGAGGGGTCGGTGCGGGCCGGTTGGTTGTCGATGTTAGTGTAGGGTGCGTCGATTTCGCGGACGGCGCCGTCGCCTCTGGTGAGGTACGCGGAGCCAACGAGGTAGTCTCCACCTTCGTGGACAGGGATTCCTCCTCCGCCCGGATCGTCGTCGTTGTTCTGGTCGTTGAACCCGTTCCACCAGTCGAGGTGGGCCTCGGCGAGGTTCGGCTCTCCGGTTTCTCCGGCGGCTGCCCAGTTGCCGGTCATGAGGAGGTTGCCTTCCATGGAGGCCATGATGCCGTGGGTCCAGCAGGTCCCGTACTGTCCTTGGTCTCGGACGCCGGAGACGTAGTCAGTCCCGTTCACGTCCCGAAGGTCGAAGTGGCTGGGAAGCGTTGGTCGCGGTTCTGGTGATGCCTGTGGCAGACTGCTTTGCGGTGTTGCCGCGGCGATCATCGAGGCGCAGATGAAGAGTGCGACTGGTATGAGAAGCCTTCCTTGAGTAAAAATATGGTGCTTCATAGTGTTCCCCATCGTGATATTATAGGCTCAAGGTATAAAAATGCATCGTACAAGGGTGATATGAAGATAAAAAAACAAAAGGGAAAGAGGGGGGGTGCTTTAGGAGACCCCGAGGACGAAGAAGAGCCAGATCTTAGCGGTTGCGGTTTTGGAGATCTCGTCGGCTGAGACGGTAATCGTGGTTTTGCCGATTCCGAGGATTTGGTCTTTAATTTTGTATTGGCCGCCGGCGGCGATGGTGGTGGTATTCTCTTTGAGGCTGCCGGAGAGGACGTGGCCGGTCAGTTCGATGCGCCAGGCGACATCGAGTGCCGTGGTCCCTGTGTTTTGCAGGGTGACGGTGACGCCCAGTCCACCCTTGATGGTGATTTTAAGCTGGTGCTGGATCGTGAAGGTGGCTGTTTTACTCGTCTCGGTATTCCCTGCGTTGTCGACGGAGTAATAGGTGATGGTGTGGGTGCCGTCCGGGAAGACGGTGAACGGTCCTATGTATGTCTTTATCACGCCGCCGTCGAGTTGGTATTTGGTGTAGTTCACCCCGGATTTCTCGTCCGTCGCTTTGAGTGTCACGGTGACGTGGTGCGTATAAATGTCGCCTTGCATGGTCCCGTTCAACTGGCAGGTTGTGACGGGTGGCGTGATGTCTTGTCCTGGTTCTCCGATGATCTGCAAATCATCGATCATGAGGAACCACGAGTTCGTGGAGCAGCAGTGGATGCCGATGTAGTATTTACCATAGTGGCTGCCGAGGTCGAAGGTGAACGGGGTCCACGAGGTCGGCACTAGGACGTAGGGGGACGGGGAGATGATTGTGAAGGCTGATGGGTCGGTGGTGGTTGTTGAGACGCCGATTTGGAATCGTTCGAGGTTGTACAAATTGCTATAGGTTTTCGCCCAGAAGGTCAAAGAAGTGAACGTGCCGTAAAGTTGGGGGGTGATCAGCCAGTCATTATTGGCGTCTCCAGTGTTGTCATCGTTGAACGCCGCCGCGTATTTGCTCCCACTGTGAGGCTGGGCGTCAGGGATGCCCGTCATGGGCGGAGTCGTGGTGGATGGGTTGAAGATGATGAAGGCTTGAGGCTCGCCTTCATGCGGCCAATCGTAATAATCCATGCCGAAGGTCGGGCTGCCGTCGATGTCGAGGGTGGTCCATGGTGGGAAATCGAGCGCGAAATCCGTGTAGTTCTCAAAGCCATCCTGGAAGATGATGCTGCTACCGGAGGATGCTTGCTGCGGCAGCGTGATCGCAGGATGTGACGCTTGCGGACTTGCAGAAGACAGCGGCATTATCATCGTCAGACTGAGGGCGACAACAAACCCGATTTTGAAGAAAGATGGTTTCCACATTTCTACTCACTCATGAATGTTTTATTTGAATATGAGTATATATTTCTTTCTATTGAAGGGATTTTACCCTAGCGCCACGGTGCTTGAAAGAACGAGACAGCAGATGGCATCATGATGTGAAGAAAAAAAGAAAAAAAAGAGAGGGGGGAGTCTTAGGCGACTCCGGAGACGAAGAACAACAGGAGTTTTCCAGTGGCCGTCTTTGAGAGGTCGCCTGCGGTGACGGTGATTTTACCGGTGCCAAGGCCTAAGACAAAGTCATGAGCCTTGATCTGGCCGCCTGCGGGTACGGTCACGGTGCCTGGAGATGCCTTCGCACCGCCAATCCATATAATACAGTTGGTGATGGTGATCTTCCAGGTGAGGTCGACTGGCGTCGGGCCTGTGTTCTTGATGATCGCGGAAACTCCTAATCCACCCTTGAGCTCTATCTGGATAGCATGGAGGATGGTGAAGGAGGCGTTCTTCGTCGTCTCGATGTTGCCGGCGACATCAACGGAGTAGTAGGACACCGTGTGTGCGCCGTCGGTCATCACGAAGAAGGGCGCGGTGTAGGCCTTCAAGGATCCGGAGTCGACTTGGTACATGGTCGAGGCTACGCCGGAAAGGTCATCGGTCGCGGTCAGGGTGACTTGGACGTTGGAGATGTAGGTGCCGTTCACCAATGTGCCGTCGAGGGCGATGATCGTCTCTGGGGGTGTCGTGTCTCCTAGGCCGACTCGAGCCCATAGGTTCCAGTTATACGGTAGGCCGACAGGTCCAATTTCTATCCAGCCGTCCGTGGCGTCCCAGACCCAGTCTCCTTTCCCGGGAACATAGGGGCCACCATCAACACCAGCAGGATATTGGCCAGCCGCTGTATTCAACCAGGCGATTGAGACCCACATGTCTTTGTCGCCAGCTATGGTAACAGGGCTCGTCAAGGACACGTTAAACCACGAGAAAACATCAGGTCCCGTGAAGTCCTGACTGTAAAGCAGGGTGCCAGGGGTTGTCGCGGTTCCTTGATCATAAATCTTCACTTGGCCGGAAAGCGCGGGTCCAGGCGTAGCGTCGGGGTAGCCGTAGTGGACGCGGACTTGGTCAATGACATGGTTCGCGTAATTGGCGAGTTCGGTTGGGGTTAGGCGGATTGCGGACTCGAAAGTGCCACCTGCGGTGAGGCCGATTGAGTTCTGGTTCGTGCCGTCATCGTAGTGCAGGAAGTCCTCGCGCATGTTGGTTGGTGAGGCAGTGCCTTGCGATGCTAGTCCAGAATGGCTGGTGGACAACGGCGTTTTTGCTGAGACAGCGGTCGCCGAGAGAACCATGGCGATTGTAATCAGCAAAACAATAGCTCCTTTTAATTGAGTGTTCTTCGTCTTCATAATGTCCTCCCGTATATTTTTCCTATAGAAGCAAATGGCGGGACTGACTTATTAATTTTTCCAGAGATTATTATATAAAAGCGAAAAAACAAGCCCGATACCGACATTTCAGGAGGGAGAACGCGGAATGGTTTGCCAACCAAAGGGAGAGAATATAGGCACTTCATTGAAGAAAAGCTCCCTGTTATGGTTCCCCACTCACGATGCATATAATGCCACTTATCTGAGTATTCGGTTTCCTCTTCCTATGAATTATATGAACGGATGATGTTGTTTATTTAAAAAATAGGAAAAATATCATTATTTACGCCTTAAGCTCCACTCTGACAAAAGATATTAATATAATAATCGGTATTATTTCAAACCGGATTAAGATAGAAGGGAGGATCTCCACCATGGTACAGTACGTAAGAGCAAAAGCCATCGTTATCATATTAAGCCTAATTTTCATCGGCACCGCGGTGATTCCCGCCGTGCAAGCACAGTTCTCAGAAGATCTGTCGGCACCGACATGGCAGGCGCAGCCTCTGACAGGGCCGCTCACCCCACTCGTAGAATCCACGGAATGGGCCCCCCACGGCGGCAACCCCATGCCGCTGACGAGCACGCCTCTGGTCGTCCACCTCCCGACCACCCAGATCTCCATGATCCTGCATCTGAACCCCCCTGCATCGTACCTGAACACGACCTTATCCAACGTCCCTGCTGGCTATGACCCAAGCAGCCGATCCTACTACGGGTGGTGCGGGGACTACTTCCATTACATCCAACTCGGCGTCGTCTACCAGGCCACGCTGTACTCCACCTACGACAACGCCCTCCCCAGCTACCTGTACCATCAGAACTGGAGCAAGGTCAACTACATCCTGAACCATAAAATCGGGACGGACTACCAGCAGATCCAAAACGCGATCTGGTACCTGCTCGACTGCGGGAACCATGGATTAAACACGAACGGATGGGCCATGGTCAACAACGCCATCGCGAACGGCGGCGGCTACATCCCCGGGTCAGGAGACAAATGCGCAGTCATCCTCGGCGTGAACCCAACCGTCCAACGCACCATCTTCGAACTCACCGTCCCCCCACGCATCATCACCCTCAACTATGACGGCCAAGGCACTGTCGCCAAGAACCCGGACCTCACCGCGTACGTCTACGGCCAGACGGTGAACCTCACGGCCTCGGCGAACCCCGGTTGGACCTTCGACCACTGGAGCGGGGATGCGACGGGCTCGGCGAACCCCACGACCGTGACCATGACGGGGAACAAGACCGTGACCGCGGTCTTCACCCAGAACCATTATACCCTGAGTACCGCCACAGACGGTTCCGGGACTGTAAACAGGGACCCTGATCAAAGCACCTATACCTACGGCCAGGTCGTCCATCTCACCGCCCAGGCGGACCTCGGCTGGACGTTTGACCACTGGAACGGGGATGCCACCGGAACCTCAAACCCCGTAGATGTCACCATCAACGGCAACAAGGCCGTGACCGCATATTTCACCCAGAACCATTACACCCTCAGTATCACAACCGATGGCTCAGGAACCGTAACCAAAGAGCCAGACCAGACGACGTACACCTACGGACAAGTCGTCACGCTGACCGCTCAGGCGGACCTCGGCTGGACATTTGACCATTGGACCGGTGATGCCATCGGCAGCAGCGCGACCGCCACCATCACCATGACAGGCGATAAGGCGGCGACCGCCTATTTCACCCAAGACCAATATACCCTCACTGTCTCCACAGATGGATCTGGATCGGTGATTCTTGACCCCGATCAAGCGACGTACACCTATGGGCAAATCATTCAGCTGACCGCTGAGGCGGACCTCGGCTGGACGTTTGACCACTGGAGCGGTGGTACTGCCAGTACGGCAAACCCTGCGACAATCACCATTGTCGGGAACACCGCAGTGACTGCCCACTTCACCCAGAATCAGTACACTATCACTGTGACTCTCGACGGCTCAGGCAGTGTGATAAAGAATCCTGACCAATCGACGTATACCTACGGCCAGGTCGTCCATCTCACCGCCCAGGCGGACCCCGGCTGGACATTTGATCACTGGAGTGGGGATGTCACCGGCAACGCCAACGCCGTCGACCTCACGATTCTAGGGAACGCGGCGGTCGGTGCACATTTCACGCAGAACCACTACACGCTCACCGTCTCTACGGATGGGTCGGGGAACGTGATGAAGAATCCTGATCAATCGACGTATACTTATGGCCAGGTCGTTCAGCTGACCGCCCAGGCGGCTGTCGGCTGGACGTTTGACCACTGGAGCGGGGATGCGACCGGTTCGGCGAATCCCACCACGGTCACGATGACGGGGAACAAAGCCGTCACCGCGCACTTCACCCAGAACCAGTACACCCTGACGATCACGACGGACGGCTCGGGTTCCGTTCAGAAGAGCCCTGATCAAACCACGTACACGTACGGCCAGGTGGTGACGTTGACCGCGGTTCCCGCGCAAGGTTGGAGCTTCAGCTACTGGAGCGGGGACGCGACCGGGAGCACGAACCCGATTCAGATCACCATCGACGGCAACAAGGCCGTGGCCGCACATTTCACCCAGAACCAGTACACCCTCACCATTACTATCGATGGCTCGGGGAACGTGACGAAGAACCCGGATCAAAACACGTACACGTACGGGCAGGTCGTCACCCTGTCTGCCTTCCCGAGCGCCGGCTGGAGCTTTGACCACTGGAGCGGGGATGCGACCGGTTCGACGAACCCCACGACCGTGACTATCGCTGGGAACATGGCGGTCACCGCGCACTTCACTCAGGATCAGTACACTCTCTCTCTTACCCTTGACGGTTCAGGCAGCGTCGCCAAAGACCCAGACCAGACGACGTACACCTACGGACAGGTCGTCACGCTGACGGCGACTGCGGCGCAAGGCTGGAGCTTCGATCACTGGAGCGGGGATGCGACCGGTTCGGCGAATCCCACCACGGTCACGATGACGGGGAACAAAGCCGTCACCGCACACTTCACCCAGAACCAGTACACCCTGACGATCACCACACATGGGTCGGGAACGGTAGTGAAGGACCCGGACCAGGACACCTACACCTACGGGCAGGTGGTTGGACTGACTGCGCAGCCCGCACAGGACTGGGTCTTTGACTATTGGACGGGCGATGTCACAGGGAGTGCTAACCCGACGTCAATCACGATAACCGGCGATGCTGCGGTGACTGCGCATTTCACGGAGCAGGATCTGACTCCTCCATTGGTGAACATCACGCAACCCTCCAATGCCGTGTACTTGATGGATAAACCGCTGTGCCCGTTTGTGATGCCGCTGTTCTTCCACAACATCACCGTCAAGGTGAACGCTTCGGACAACCAGTCAGGGATTGACCACGTGGTCATCTATGTTGATAACGTCAGCAAGGCCACCTTGACTACCCCGCCCTACCGCTGGGTATGGACTGAGACGAAACCCATGAAGCATACGCTGACGGCGGTCGCGTTCGACAAGGCGGGGAATCACGCCTCGGACTCTAAGATGGTGTGGCGGTGGCGGTTCCATCCGATCATCATCGGACTCTTCATGCTGAAGGCATTGTTCATGAATAAGCACAACGGCACGCCGGGCATGGAAGCAACAACGTCAGCAACAACATCCGCACCAACGTCATAAGAGAATTGACTATCGTGACCTCCTGCGGGATGACGCGCGGGAGGCTCTCCGATTTTTTTTCTTTCATTTTTTTATGGAGGAAACCTTTAAATGAGTTCGATGACTGTGCGGAGACAAATGAAGACAGCTCCTCAAGAAAACACGGAGTTCAGATTCGCGTTAAACGACGCACTCCGTATCTTTTTCAAGGATGCGATAAAGGTCAGTGTACGGCATCCCTCGCAAGCGCTGTTCTTCTTGAAGACCTATCGGTGGCAGAAGCAGGCGGCGCGGACCCGTGAGACCTGGGAGCGGCAAGGAACTCACGTGCCTCCGATCATGATTTTTTCCATCACTCATCAATGCAACCTGAACTGCAAGGGATGCTATGAGAAGGCGATACGGCCGCCGTCGAAGAAGGAACTGACGGACCAGCAGCTAAGGAAAATCATCGACGAGGCGCATGAGCTGGGCATCTCGTTTATCGTCGTCGCGGGTGGAGAACCGTTCATGAGGCCTGCGTTCTTCGACATCACCAAAGAGTACCCTGACATGATCTTCGTCATCTTCACCAACGGCTTGCTCATCAACGACCACATCCTTGAGTCGATAGCACAGCAAAAAAATATTGCTCCGTTAATCAGTCTGGAGGGATGCGAAGAGGAGACGGACGACCGACGGGGAAAAGGCATTTACACCAGGTTGCAGCACACCATGGAGAAGATCCAGGGGAAGCATGTCTTCTTTGGGACATCGCTGACGCTGACGGCACAGAACTTTGATACAATTTTGAACGAATCGTTCATCCAACATCTCGTTGACACCGGATGCAAGTTCTTCCTCTTTATCGAGTACAACCCGATAAAACCGGGGACGGAACAATGGATGGTGACAGGCGACCAGAGAAAAAAATTGATGGAGACGTTGAAGGGATTTCGAGAACGATGGCCTGCCCTCTTCATCGCGGTGCCTGGTGATGAGGACGAGATCGGTGGGTGTCTTGCGGCGGGACGAGGCTTCATCCACATTAGTGCTGAAGGCGATGTCGAGCCGTGCCCATTTGCTCCGTATTCAGACATGAATCTGAATACAGTGTCGTTGAAGGATGCGTTGAACTCCGCATTCCTGAGAAAGATCCGTGAGCATCATGCGCAGCTCCATGGGACCGACGGCAGCTGCGGGTTATGGGCCAAACGTGAACTGGTTGAGGCGTTGCTGAAGGAGTCGAAATAACCGTGGCTGGGGCTGTCGTCGAACCCTAACATTTTTTTTACGGGCCTGGCGGGGGTTTATGCTGTGCCAGCGGGAGAAAACGATGGGTGATAACTACCCATTTTTCATAGTCATCGTCTTGGCACGCTGAGACTCGTTATTCCTCTTTCTTTTTATCCTTTCTACTAAACACTGAATCATAGTGTATCATAGGTTTGGTTTCATTCGATGATGTATCTTTATATCCGCTCTAGAAAAAGTATATATATGACGAATGACATATGTTTTCCCACAGATTTCCCACACGGGGGTCAATATGACACGAACAGGCCTCAATAATCCACAGCAGACGCTCCTCAATAATGACAACGTAGCGTCAGTGAGAATCATCACGATTACTCGTGATTGCCTTCATTATTGAACAGGCCGGTTTTTTCCCATCCTTTTCACCGTATGTTCGGAGATTCAACACGAAATGCGGTGGATATTATAAGGAGGAAGAACAAAATGAATGAACGAAAAAAAACGCTAGTGGCATGTCTCGTCATGGTCGTCGTACTCATTGGTACACTGACGACTCTGATACCAACCACTCAAGCAGGGCTGATCTTCAACTTCCAGAGCGTCCTGAACATCAAATGGGGAAATGAGACACAGCGACCATTGATCCCGCGAGGGGAACTCCGGTTCGTCACGATCATCATCACCCACACAGTCTCAAAAACAGCGCTGGGGAGCGGCGTCCTCTCCATCCTAACAGGGGCCCTTATCCCCATACACGTCGAAATCGTCGAAGCACCACCGTGGTGCACCGCGGCCATCCAACAAGGGACCCTGTCAGTCACGGTCCAACCCGGCGCTGTCTCAACTGTGGAAACGACATGCGCCATACAAGTCGACAACGATGCGCCCGCCTACAGCCTCGGAACAATACGGATGCGGGCGACTGCAGACAGAACAAGCCTCATTGAAGGATATTCAAATGAATTCACCCTCAGCTTCACCCCCGCGTATAAATCGTTGATAGGCTTGTCTCTACCAGAAACGAACGTCAAAGAGCTTGGACCGAGTGAGACCGCGACGCTGCCCATCAACATCGAGAACCTCGGCAACGGCGGGACGGTCGTACAACTTCGCGTCACCCAGGTTCCCAAAGATTGGGTTGCCACAGTCACCTCCCAGGTTACCTTGGCGGAAGGCACTGGATCATCAGCGACTGCGTACCTCACCGTCATTCCCCCAAAATCATTTGGGTACCACAACGAAGAACAAACCATCGAAGTCTCCCTGCAGCCGATGTTCGCAGATGACATGTCCCAAAAAGGAGTGATTTCCTACGAGTCCTTCCTCGTGCAAAGCAGAGGATTCTCCGCCCCCGGATTCGAGACAAGCATCTTCCTCGGTGCATTCGCCATGACACTACTGATTGTCGTCTACATCAGGAGGAGGAAAAAATAGAGTGTATATAGATTACTCCGCGATATGCCCGCTCTAGGGATCTTCAAAAATAATCCCTCTCTTTTTCTTTTTTTTACTGTTATCGATTAGTACAAACAGGAGAGCGAAGGAATGGGCCCGGCGGGGCTTTAACCAATCCAACAGGTGAAATCGGGGGTCGATAACTACCCGATTGCGGTGGTTATCGCCTTGTCGCCTTGAAACTCACTATCTCTCTTTTTTTCTTTTTGTCCCTTCAATTACACCATAGGACCACTAGTCAGATTCAGGAGGGAATATAAGCATGGTTTTGCTATTAAACTGGTGAATATATAAGTGGAAGATTAAGCTTAGCGGCTTTAATAGACCGAATCTCCATGCGTTTAAATTTTTATTCTGTCCAAACATTTAAATGAATCAGCCTTATATTATTTTATCACAAGTTCAAGGAAGCATGATTTCATGTTTAAAGATGTTTCTAAGAGAGGCGTGGTTGTTGGAATGCTTGTCCTGTGTCTCGGCGTTTGTATCACTCCGTGCATCAGCGGTGGTTTGAATCAACGTCCAACCCTTTCAACTGTTCATCCACAGATGCTTGGCGGGAGTCCTCCGAAGGAGGAATGGAATAAGACGTTTGGCTCTCCTCACCTCGATGATGCCGCCTATGATATACAACAGACCAACGATGGTGGATACATCATCGGGGGATACGCGAGATCTTACGGTATCGCGTACTATAATCCATGGCTCATCAAGATCGACTCACAGGGGACCATGGAATGGAACAAGACGTTTGATTATTATTCTCTCCCGACCAGGGCAGGACGGATATGGTCTGTCCAACAGACCTCGGACAACGGGTATATCCTTGGATGCACATTCGTCAACATGTCGAAGTCCAACCCTGACGGAGCTCAAAACTTACCTGAAACAAGCCGTGGTTTCATCAATTCTCTAGTGCTCATCAAAACCGATTCGCAAGGACATGAACAATGGAACAGAACCTATGCTGGTCTGAACTACTCATGGTGCTACTGGGTCCGACAGACAAGCGACGGCGGCTACATCGTGACCGGCGGCGGGAACGCAAGCAGTGACGGCTCACCCGACGTGTTCCTTCTGAAGACATCCTCTGATGGATCTCTTCAATGGTTGAAGATGTACGGAAGAAGTGACATGGATGAAGAAGGCCACATGGTCCAACAGACCTCCGATGGAGGCTACATCATCACCGGGATGTCGGATTGTAACTATGTGTCGGACTGGGGTAAAATGTGGTTGATTAAAACTGATGCGAGCGGTTCTCTCGTCTGGGAGAAGAAATTCCAGGCGACCGACAATCAAGTGAGTGTCGGACTGAAGAATTACGGCAATTCTGTGCAGCAGACCAGTGACGGCGGTTACATTATTGCCGGCATCATGAATTACGAGGGGTGTTTGTTGAAAACCGACGCAAACGGAAACGAGACATGGCGGAAAACCCCGTTTCTCAATGACATCTCGTTCTTCTGCTATGCCGCAACACAGACCACTGACGGCGGATACATAGCGACCGGCAACGGGCTCATCAAGACAGATAGTGTGGGAAACGAAGTGTGGAATATCACTATACCGACGCCGTTCACCACAGGACAGCAGACCAGTGACGGCGGTTACATTATCGCCGGGTCGAATAACGGATACTACAACGGCGATGTCTGGGTGATTAAATTCGGAAAAGAGCCGGAGATCCCTAAAATCTCATTCACAATCTCTGGCGGCCTAGGCATTCATGTGAAAATCTCCAACGACGGGACTGTGAATGCAACCAACACCACCTGGCAGGTCAACATTGAAGGCGGCATCCTTCACCGAATCAATAAAACCGTGCAGGGAACGGTCGATGTAGCTGTCGGTGACACAAAGACAGTGACGACTGGAACACTCTTCGGCCTTGGCACCATCCATGTAACGGCAATCGTGGGTGATACAGACAAAGTTGTGGACGGTAAACAATTACTCATCCTTTCCATCGTAAAACAATGAGGTAGTAAAAAAAAATCAGGAGTCTAATTTCATAAGAAAAACTAACTGTAGGAGTAAGGGAAGAATCATGAATCATACGAAGTATGCCAAAATCGTGATGCTGACTGCCGCCGCCCTATTCGCGATGACACTGCTCAATTCCGGGGCCCTATCACAGAACGCACAAAACCAAACGCCGCCCCAGACACTTGACCCCAAGGAAGGCCACTTCCTCTACACCCCCTGGCATTCCAAGACCACCTATCTCATCAATGAAACCGGCGTCGTCAACCACACCTGGCAGGGGGATTACTATCCCTTATATGATTCTTACGTGGATCATAACGGTTCTGTGTATCTCACTATCCAGTCCGGCCAAGGCGGCGTCCAAGTAATTGCCTACAACGGCACCACCCTCTGGAACTACCACTATACCCGAGACGCCGGCTACGCCACCCATGACCTCTCTATCCTCCCTAACGGTGACTTCCTCCTCATCATGCAAGAAGTCAAATCGGCCGCCCAAGCCATCCAAAAAGGACGCGACCCTGGCACTATCTGGTTTGGCAATTTCAACCCAAATTTTATTATCCAAGTCCATCAGACCGGACCAACCAGTGGGGACATCGTCTGGGAATGGCACGTCTGGGATCACATGATCCAAGACTTTGACGCCACCAAAGACAACTACGGCAACGTCAGCCAGCATCCTGAACTCGCCGACATCAACTGCGACTATTGGTGGAACGTCGGCTGGCCCTACATGAACTCCATCGATTACAACCCCCAGAACGACCAAATCCTACTCAGTGCCCATAACTGTGACGAAATCTGGATTATAGATCACAGCACCACCACAGAAGAAGCCGCAAGCCACACTGGAGGAACATATGGCCACGGCGGCGATCTCCTCTACCGCTGGGGAAATCCGCAGGCATATGATCGAGGAACCGCTGCGGATGAGAAACTGTATCTCCAACACCAAGTCTGCTGGGTTAAACCCGGTCTTCCCCATGCAGGAAACATCCTCATCTTCTCCAACGGCAACAACCGACCGGGAGGATATCTTTCCAGTTGTGATGAGTTCACCCCTGCCATCAACAATGATACGGGAGAATACTATGAACCGCCAAGCGGGGAACCATACGGTCCTGCTAACCTTACTTGGCAGTTCATGCTGCCGCAAAACCTCTTTTCAGACGGCTTTGGCGGCGCCCAGCGGATGCTCAACAACAATACCCTCATCTGCTCCGGATGGAACGGGATTTTCATCGAGGTCACACCAGACAAACAGATCGTCTGGACCTTCGATGCAGGCGACCAAGTCTACCGCACCGAATATATCTTCTCGAATCAACCACCACCGCAGCCAAAACCAAAAGTGTACGTCACCGGTCGTCTTTCCTGGAGCGATGTCAAACCAGGCGCTACTGTCACAGGAACATTCCAGTTACAAAATTACGGGGGCGCGAGCTCCTCTCTTAACTGGACCATTGACACATCCTCGCTTACCTGGGGGACGTGGACTGTTTCCCCGACATCAGGAAAAAATCTGACACCTGATGATGGATCGGTGACCATTAATGTCACCTGCATTGCACCGACGGATAAGAATAAACAATTCCGAGGCTCCATGAAAGTCATCGATACGGATAATGCTTCAGACAATGCTAGTGTCCCTATCATCCTGACGACACCGTATATGCCACCCCGTTTCTTCCCCCGATTCTGGCAATGGATCGCCTACTTCTTTGACATAATGCAACAGTTCCATCAAAGATAGGATGACTCCTCAGTTGCCGCAATATACGGAATGGTTTCCTCTTCGGTCAAACCTATAGGACGGCTGAATCCTGCCAAGGTAAAAAAGACTCGAATACTAGATTATTAGAGTCTACAGGGATGTGAATGAAACGGGCCTGGCGGGAGTCGAACAACCCAACAGGAGAAAAACGGGGCGAAAAACCGCGAAAAAAACCGCTTTGGAATCCACAGGTGAACGGGACTATCGATTCTATTCTCACTAAAAGCCTTCTCCACCTTTCTTTCCTTTTTCAAAGAGGTGATTATTCTGGATAATTCTGTCTACACAAAGATGACACGGTGCGAAAAAGAAGTCGCCTTGACGTTGGAAAAACTCGGAATCGAGTGGAGGTACGAACACCCTATCTTCGTCTGGGACGAACAGGGACGGCCGCGCGTGTGGGCTCCTGACTTCTATCTCGTCCCCTTCGGAATCTACCTCGAAGTCTGCGGTTCAATAACCTTCGATTACACCTACAGAAAGAAGATCCTCTCAGATAACGGCTATCAAGTCATCTTTCTCCATTTGTACAAAACCTCACGGCATTGGAAAAGATTCTTAGTACACGCTTTAGAATTCTATGTGAAACATCACACAAAGAAACTCGCCTTAGCAAAGAATACTCTTCAAACTAAAATAGAATAATAAAAAAAGAAAGGAGAAGCGGGCTTGAAGCCTGATTACAGTCCGCTTACGGTGAACTGATATGAAGACACCAGTTGTTTCAAATCCGACCCGACTAAGATGTTGCCGTCGGGGTCGCGGAACGCTGCATAGATGCGATACATCCCATTCCCATTCTTCAGGTCGTTTCTCTTGATTTTGCCGTTGAAAACGGTGTCAAGGCCGAACTGGTGACTGGCGGTGATCGTCCTGGGCGTCGTCTCATGTACGGTATCATTATCAACAATCCAACCGGTTCCAGATTTATAGAACTGCACCTGGATGAGCAGGTAACCTTTGATGTCGGTCGATCCCGTGTTGTTGATCTTCGACTGATTGTTGAACAGGATGGTCAGCTTTGGGGTATATTGTCGGTCCGCGTTCCCGGAATAAACTTTGACGTATTCATGGGTGGTTGGTGTCGTCCCGCTGATGTCGCGGTTGCTGCGTAGGCAGAGTTTTGTCTCTCCGCGTTTCTGCAGCCAGCTATAGTTCGTCAAGGTGATGGTATTATAGCCGGTCCCAAAACCTGTGGTATTGAGTCCGCCGCCGTTCCCGGAGTAGTGGCTTTTGCCGTAGTCGGCGGTCTGTAGCGGGTCATGGGGGTAGGTCGGCTGGCCGTTCTGCACCGTGATGGTGAAGTCCGTGGACGAGTTGTCGCTGTATTTGTAGAGGGAGAGGGTGGCGCTGGTGATGTTCGCGTTGTTCGGCAGTGTCGTGGTGTTGAATAGCAGCATCCCGCGGTAGATATTGTATGTTGGTGGAACTCCGGATGTTTTATCTTGGCCGATGAACAGAGATGTCGCCGTGCTGGAGATGGTTCCTGAGAGTGCGGTCCATGCGGTGTTGTAGGTTGTACTGGAGCTGTAAATGTATCCATCATTGGTCAGTGAATAGACGGTGATGGTAGGGTCGATGACGATCGGGAACGTCATGGTAGTGAGTGCTGAGAACGGGAGGCCGGAGAGGAGGTAGGTGTCGCCATTCAGGTGGATGATGCGGTAGACCAGCGGCATCGTCGCGGAGGTGTTTCCTTGTTCGTAGGCGGTGCCGATGGGGAGTGCGCAGGCGAAGTGGTTGAGGGCGTCTTTGAATTCTATGCCTTGGGTGATGGTGATGTTTCCAGTGATCGGGTCTTGGCCGTCGTATGAGGTGAGGCCGAGGCTATCGATCTTCGTGGCGAATACGAGGTACGTGTTGTTGCTGAGGCCGTACTGTGAGGGCGGGTGGCTCTGGAGCAGTGCTTTGGTGGTGTTGCTGAGGGTGATGGCTTCCTTCAACTGCATGTTCTCGTAGGTGTAGGTGACGTTGGTGCCTGTGAAGATGCCTGGGTAGGTTGCGGTGTTGTTGGTGAATAGTCCTTGGCTGCTTTGTGTGGTTTGGAGGGTGTGGGTGGACCAGCTCGTAGGATCGATGTAGCCGACGCCTGTGAGTTGGGTGCGGACGACTGTGGTGGGGTCAGTGGATCTGTTGTAGGCGAAGGCGATGGGCCAGGTGCTCTGGATGTTGGGTTTGAAGTAGGCGGCGTAGGGGCCATGGTCGTTGCCTGCGTAGTACCCGTGTGCGTACGCAAGGCTGTCTTGTGGGAGCAAGGTGAGGGTGGTGTTGATTGGCTGCCAGTCGTTGGGTGTTGGTTGGTAGTTCACCTGTTCAGGGTAGGAGTCGAGGACGGTACTCCCTGTTGTAGGGTCGTGGAATGTGTTCCATGTTGCTCCTCGATTGATGAGGGTGTAGTTGTCTGGTGGTGCGGGTGGGTCGGTGAGGTTGATGTATTCGTTGCTGGTGTAGCTGTTCTTGAGGGTATAGACGGCAAGGGTGGCGGTGACGGAGACGTTGAAGCTGTGTTTGGATGTTGTGCGTTCGTTGCCTGTGGTGTCGACCGCGGTGATGGTATAGTTGTATCGTCCGGTGAGCCAGGTGTCGTTGAAGACGCATCGATACGAGTTCGATGATCCACTCACTGCGTTCATGGTGATGTTCATTCCCTCGGCGGTCTGCCATTGTGTCGGCTTCCAGATCTCAGCTTTCGCATACTCTACATTAGTGGCGTTATCCATGATTGTTGCCTGGATGGTGACATTGTGGCCAAAGCCTAATACTGACGGAGATGCGGAAATCGAGGTGATTACCGGTCCGGTGGTATCAATCGTCACGTGGCGTGTTTCGGTGCTGCTGTGATTCCCGGTGGTGTCGATGGCCTGGGCATTATAGGAGTATGTGCCTTCGGTAAGTCCGGTGAAGTTGTGGGCTAGGTTGTAGTGGCTGTTGTCGTAGGCGGCTTTGATTTCTTCCAGGCTGAGGGCTCTGGTGTAGAGCTGTGGCTCATCCAGTAGTCCGTCGAAATGCGACCAGCTTGCATGGTTTTCGTAGGAGAACGAGGTGTTCTGGGTGTTGGTGACGTTGCGGATAGTTCCGGCGATCCCGTGGTCGAAGGCGCCGTCGACGTAAAGGGAGAGGTTGGTGCCTGTTCTGACGTAGGCGAGGTGGTGCCAGGCGTTGTTTGTTGTCTCTCGTGTGCCGTTGACGCAGGTGACTTGACCGGCTGCGCTCATGGTGTAGAGTCGTGCGCCGGTGGAAGTGACGCCCATGAAGTAACCTTTGTTGCCGGCTTCGGGCTTGTTGCTGAGGATGATTGAGACGTTTGAGTAGGTGTTTTGGTGGCTTTTCTCCCAGACCATGAAGGTGAAGTCGCTGGTGCCGAGGTTCAGGCTGGTGTTTTTACCAAGGTCGACGTAGTCGTCGGTGCCGTCGAAGTCGAGGGCTTTGCCGAATTTCCCGGCGACGATATTGCTGGGTCCGAGGCCGTTGTGGAATCGTCCGAAGCTATCATAGGTGGAGTTGTCGGTGACGCCGGTGGTGTTGTAGGCTTCCATGGGCCAGTAGCCTTTGAGGTTGCGGTTCCAGTCGATAAAACCTACGGTTCCTCGGGTGTCTTGTATTGTGGTGTTCACGGTGACCCAGTTGTGGTTGAGGACGGAGTTGTTTTGTGGGGTGAACGGGGTGGTGAAGATAATGGTCGGGGTGGGGACGACTTGGAAGGTGAAACCTGGGAGAATGTTTGTATTGTTGGCGTTGTCGACGATCCAAATGGTGTAGTTGTATTGTCCTGGCTGCCAGGTGTTGTTGAAGGTGTAATTATAGTCGTACGGTGTGCTGTAGTTGGCCTGCATCGTGTAGTTGTAGGACTGGTTATTGGGATTGGTGATGTTTACGCGGACTGTCTTGACGCCGCTTTGGTTATCAAAGAAGTTGGCGCTGATGGTCACAGGGAAACCACAGGGAATCGGGTTTGGGCTTGACTCAACGTCAACGAACCCAGGTATGATTGATTCGACGTAAACGGTGTGGTTATAGGTGTTGACGTTGTTTTGGTTGTCGTGTGTCGTGAGCGTTACGTTATAGATGCCTGTGGCGTTGAAGGTGTGATTGGCGTTTTGTTCGTATGAGTAGTTACCGTCGTGGAAATTCCAGGTCCAGTTCACTATCGGGTAGGCTCCTTGTGAGAGGTCATGGAAGTACGCGGTCTGTCCTGGTTGTGGGTTCCCGGTGATGTTGAAGTTGGATCGGAGGATGATGACGGAGATGTTCTGGGTGGTGTTGTAGGTGTTTCCTGCGCCGTTGCGGATGGTGAGGTTGACTTTGAAGGTGCCAAGGTGGCTATAGGTGTGTTGGATGTTTTGGTTGTAGGATACAGTGCCGTCGCCGAAATGCCAGGTCCAGTTCAGAAGTCCGTTTGATTGTGAGGCTCCGCCTATTCCTGCGTTAAATCCTGGGCAGGATGCTGGTTGGCTTTCAGTGATGGTCGTGGAGGCGAATTGGCCTTGGAAGAGGCTATCCCATGAGGAGACCAATCCGTTGTCTTTCTGGGTGGCAGTGATATTGAGGGGTGGTGACCAGTCGGTGGCGTTGAGGCTGTAGGGGTTGTCTTTGGCGCGTACTTGTATTTGGTAGGTTCCGGGGAACATCCAGCGGATTTTTTGGGTGCAGGTTTGTCCTGACGGGTGGGGTCCTCCGGTGATCCATCGGGTGTAGTAGTAGACTCCGAGGCTGGTGTTCCATCGCCATTGGTACCAGATGGGGTTTCCATTGGGGTCGGTGGTGTTTGTTGTATAGTTATAATCTTTGCCGCTGTATATGGTGGTGTTGCCTGTCGGTCTTCGTGGTGTGGCAGGGGGATTGTTGGGTGGATGGAGAGTAATTTCTCCTGATTGATAGGAGTCGTTTGAATATTGTCCATGATCGAGGATCCCAGGCAAGTATACTTCTTTTCTATAACAATAGCCGCTTGAATTGTAGAGGTAGACTGTGAGGTTGTAGAGTCCCGCGGGTGCGTAGGGTGGTAGTGTGTCAGTGATGTTATCTGTTGTCCCTACGGAGGTGACGGTAGTGTTTTTCTCCGAGGTATATCGGCAGAGGATTGGATAGTCTTTTGAGGTCAGAATTGCTTTGAGATGGCTGCGGTCTTGTTTGACAGAGGTTTTGATAGTGTAGGTAGCGTTCATGGAGTCATTCCATGTATTGGTTGATTTCCAAGGCTTGGAGCTGATATTGGTAAACAGACTATTAGGAAATCTACCAATCGCCAAGATTCCGTATCGTTTGTAATACCACAAGTTACTTAATGGAAATACTATTCGGTATTCGCCGTTTTCTTTAAGAATTGTGTAGTCACCTACGGCATAACTTATGTTACGGTAGGAACAAATTGGAATCTTAAATATTGGAGTATTGTTATGGCTCAGATTTAACGCGAGGACATATTTTTCAGAATCGGCATATAACGTCTTCTCGTGGTATGCTGTAATAAGCATGATTGGATTGGCCGGAGTACCACAAATCGTCATATCTGAAGATGGAACAAATTTTATAGTATTGTTATATTTATCTTTCTTATTCATAGTGCTTGTTATGTTAATTTCTTCTATTTCAAATCCATTGTCCTCTCGAAAACGGAATAATTTATCGTCACCGGTCTTTCTATGGTTAGGATACACCAAATTACTATCTTCATACCAGAAGCCTCCTCGTGGATCCCTAGTAAAAGTAAACCAGGTTATGTTACCTGTATAGTTACTGAAATTCCTTGTCCATTTCGGTGTCCCATTTGTATATACAGCATAGATATGTGGATCTCTGAGGTCTGCAAAATGGGAAGTATTGTATCCATCAAAATATATGGTATCATTTATCAAAGTGGGACTTGCTTGGCTTTCGCCCCAGTACGTGTAATTCCAGTACTCGGTCAGATTAACCTTATTGTCAGCCGCTGGAGTAACATTAATCGCATAGATCCTTCCAACAACCCTATTAACAGGCAACGTATCCGGTTTTTTATATTCAGTTAAAATAAAAAATGTATTATTTTTAACACAGATGGAGTTGATTCCTGAAAAATATCCGCTTCCAGTACTTAGACTATCTGTTATAATGGAGTTCGACGCGATAATAGAATCCGTAGGATCCCCATTTGTATTATTGCATTGAAATTCAGTGACATTATTTCTTTTCACGACAAAATCTACTTTTCCGTAGTCTGCTGAATTCGTAGTAAAATTACAATTTTGATATTGGCGTGGAAAAACCCCATATGGAACCGTTGAGTTCCATTCAATTTTTTGGCTTGTGCTGTTATATCGAAACAGGCAGATAGAGTAAATAAAATAGTTTCCTACTACTTTTATAAAGTCCCCTAGGGTCATTTCAGGAACGCAGTAGTAAGGGTCGATGGTTGTATTTTCTCCAAGAAAGATCTCACCTGTTAAATTTCCTGTCTTAACGTCATAGGCAAGAACCGGGCCATCAGCGCAGGGTAAAATGATTGTTTTATTTTCTACGATACATGGACTAAAGGGAGTTGGTCCCAGTTTTCTTAATTTAAACTGGCTTATTGGTATTGAATTATGCCATACCACATGGATATTGCTTTCATTAGAAGCATTTACTAAAATTATTGTCTCATTATCGCAAGCGACAACTTGGCTGTTGTTGTCAATCATTGGTGAAGAAAATGCTGCCGCGGCGTTTAAATACTGAGTATCTGACCATAATCTGTCGCCGTAATAATTGTATAAAATGAGATTATTGTATCCATAGGGAAAATGTTTTGGGAAAAAATAATGAAGAAAATCTTCAACGTTGTTAAATGAACAGGCAGCGATTTTACCATTTCCCACGATCCCGTTACCATTGGTGCCCCATGATGCTCCCTTGCCACCGCAACCCCAAACAATGCTCTCATTGGATGTTGGGCCGGGCAGCCGAATATTTTCCGTTGTTTGAGGATCTTGATGAATAACTCCACCGCCCCACGGTGGAAGATTAAAATCCCCTGAACTAAGAGGCTGGAAGATTATCGAAATCAAAAGAATTTCTATAACGATGCAAGAAATTTTTTTCAAATCCTCTTTTCTAATTTTCATACTATCCTCCTCAAAAAAAGGAACGCTTAAGTTTATTTAAATATATCTCACTTTTTTTATTTTTACTTGATAGTCGGCTGATAGTGAGTTTAACTTGAAATTGAATTGATAAATATTTTGTTTGTTGTTTTAAGATATTTTTTAGTATCTTTGGCTCAATGACCTTTTTAGGCCCATCCCTATTCATCCCAAATGCAGATGGGCGAGGGTCACTTTTTTATTAATGTTCCTTCTAATGTAATAGCAGCGTCATGACCGATAAATTTTAATAAGTAATAATATATTAAAGAATACGACAATTTCCATTTCCCATGCTCTATATTGGGTTTGAAGGGATGATCATGAAAGCGAGATGGTTAACAGTTGGACTATTTTTGATTCTTGTTATTACCTGTCTGGGTCCTGTTATTGCCCAAAATATTGAAAAACAACCGAGATCAACCTTAGGAGGCAAATGGTGGTACGTCGGCGGCACAGGACCAGGGAACTATACTATCATCCAGAACGCTGTAGATAACGCTAGTAATGGAGACACCGTCTTTGTCTACCATGGGACGTATAATCAAAAACCAGGCTCTTTAGAATGTGTCTGGGTTTATAAGTCAATTTCTCTCATTGGTGAAGACAAGAACATCACAATCATTAGGGGAAACCAGGTAGGCGATGTTATCCGAGAACTCGCTGGCGATGTGACCATCACCGGATTCACCCTTGAGAACGCTGGCACTGGGACTACTTCAGGCTTAGCCCTTGACATCTACAAATCTAACGGCATGGGAACCATCAGCAATATCTCAATCCACGACAACATCATTGCCAATAATGAAAATGCCATGTGCATGTTCGATTGTAATAATGCATCCTGCTTCAATAACATCTTCCTGAATAATAGCTATAATTTAATTATTTCACGAAGTATATATTGCTCAATAAATCACAACCTTTTCTATAAGGGAGGGGGCGTGAATATATATCTCGAGGATTACCCTAATTTCATTAATTTTACTGGCAATGAATTCAGAAATACCTATTACGGACTCGTAATCCAAACCAGTATGGGAGTCTTGATTCATGCCAATAACTTCATTAACAATACCAGCCCAGCACGGTTCAACAAAGAAATAGGCTTTTTAGGGCTCCTCCATAATGCGCCTCTCTACAAGCAACAATGGAGTCAAAACTACTGGAGCGACTGGAACTCGACCAACCCCCGACCAATCCCAGGCACCCTATATATCCTATTCGGTGGCATCTTTGGCCTTGAATATCGACTTCCCGTTCCGGTGCGGGAATACGACCCAGACCCAGTCCAAAACCCTTACAACTACTTTCCATAAAAAGTAACCGGGCGAAACTGGAAAAACCACTCCCCCCAAATGAACTTCTGATGTCTCTTAGTTGGTTTTTGTTAGGGGCGAGGTATGCGAAATTACTTCCTCCATCACTTGAAGATCAAATTTAAGCTTCGATTGATAATGATTAAAGAGAACATTAGGTAAGGTGAGGTAAGGAATGCCTTCAGTGCAGCATATATCTAGTATTTTTTGAATCAATTTTTGATAATGTGGATTTGCTTTTTCTTCATCTGATACTAGTATAGGGTGCCCGCCATCGTTTTGAACCTCAATGCAATAGGCTACTAAGTATAAATCAGCCCATCTTTGCAAGTATTTTTGCCTCTCCTGAATCACCTGAGTTTCAATGGGAAAATAGATCCTTTGATTCTCTGGTATTATATGCTCATCAATAAGCCGATCAACGACAGGGAATAAACCAACCTACATCAACAGATTTGAATACTTTCAGTCACCCTATTAAATATAATAAAGAAAATAATTATTCACATCTATGGAAGATGACCACCAGAGTGCTACGAGCACCCTGGTGGCCTGGAGCCATGATAATATGAGTATCACAGCCCCGTGGATGATACAAGAAGAAAGCTCTATTAAACATTATTCAACCCACAAACACACTCAGACCACCATCTCTTCATTCTCTCACCTATCAGACTCCTACAAAGCCAAACCAACGAATGGTTTAGCAGGAGGTAGACACCAAGAATGGAAACCAACGATACCCAACCCAGGCAAGCATACTATCGACTTTCTACAACCACCGAGCATTACTATGGAGGACTACATCGATTTAATCCTCAAGAAAGTCAATAGAATCGATTTCCCCATCATACTTGACCCCACCAAGGCATCCTTCGACGACGTCGCCATCCACGCAATCCTTCGGCAAAGGATGAAGAAAACCACAGTCGCCAAACGCATCACCTACGCCCGCTACATGGAAAAACATCACGCCCCCGTAGATTTCAGACACCCAACCTACGAGAACTTCATCCGACATATGGACTACCGCGAACAAATCGAAAACGCAGGATTCGGTGCCCTCGGACATGAATGGAAGACCATGCGCATGTTCCTCCGCGCCTACGGCCTCTCGAAATGGGACTACCGACCACCCTCAGCGCCCTACTACAAGGTTAAGGTAATACCCTTCCCTGAACAAATCTCCGAGATCCTACGCCTCACCTACTCCGAGGATGAGTACGAAAACGCCCTCATCCAGTACATCCTCACCCACAATTTCATCATCGGATGGAGAATCCCCAGCGAACCCTCAATTATGAAACTCAGTGACGTAACGATAGACGACCATGACCGGGGTTTCATTAAGATTACGGAGCCAAAGAAGATGAATTCCACGAGAATCGTGACGCCGGTTGAGATTATGACGAACCATCGTCGTAAATCGTTCAAGAACTGGATTGACAGCTGGCGACCAAAGGTGGCAAACCAATACTCCAAGGACTTTCTCTACCTCAAGCATGATGGAACCCCGTTCTGCAAGGAGTCGCTTCGAATGTTCCTCAACAGGAAAGCTTCGCCTATAATCCAGACTGTAATCCCGAAGTATCACAACTATGTCGCACGGGATTTCTGTGCTATAGCCCGCCTTATCCGGACTAAGATCCAGACAGGAAGCTTTGATGAATTCGAAGTCAAGGAATGGCTCGGGCACACCAAGATCCAAACCACAATGTGCTACATTAAGGACGCAAGCCACTACTACAAACTTGCACCTTACGATTGGATTAACCGCGTCCTCAAAGCTGCCTCGATAAACAGCGAGGAAAACGCGGAAATTCGAAAAGGCGAAAAAGTAGGTGCTTTCGACCCAAATCCCTCCGAGAAGAGGGAACGGGCCTGGCGGGATTCGAACCCGCGGCCTACAGCTTAGGAGGCTGTCGCCCTATCCAGTCTAGGCTACAGGCCCATGCGCGTCACTGACAACAGGAACGAGTTTTTTATAGCTTGGGAACTGGGAAGCGCTGCATGGTCTTTCGCTGGAAAAAACCTGAGTACATCGTTTTTTGTCGTCACGGGTCGTTAGGAGGGTGGCTGGTATTCGGTGGAGAACGAGGCTGAGGCGCCGTCGGCGGATGCGGCTGAAATGCTCTGGAGGTCGTGGAGCCGGATGGCCTCGTAGGGGATCTGGTGCTGGGTGAGGAGGGCGGTGATGCCGTGGATGTGGCCGTCGCCGATGCAGGCGACGATCTGCTGGTAGCGGTCGTTGAGCGCTGTGAGGGCGTTGGCCATGTTTTGGTTTCGGTCGTCAATGAGGACTTTTTTAATGGTGGGGAAGCGGGCGCTGATCTCGGCGATGTATGCGTCGAAGTCGTGTTCGTATTTGGCGAGTTCTGTTTCGACTCGTGAGCGGCTGACGAAGAGGCCGGTAACGCCGGAGAGGAGGAGTTTGAGTTTCTCGCTCATGGGCATGGTCTGCCACATGGTGGTGAAGAGCTGCTGGGCGTTGGTGTCGATGAATTCGAGGGGGAGCTGGTGGGACGAGGCGTAGTTTATGGCGGTGAGCATTTCGCTGCCTGCCTGGACGCCGTATTGGTGCGCCATGTTTTCCTGGAATCTGGCGAGGAGGCGGTAGATGAAGGGCAGGTTCTTGTCCGGAGGGCCGCTGGGCGCGTCTGAGGCGGTTTGGCGTTGGAGGAGTGCTTGGTATCGTTGGGGGTCGAGTTCGACGCAGACGACGTCTGGGTGTTTGTCGTCCAGAATGGTGAGGAGGGGTGTGGTGAGGTCGAAGACGTGCCCGGTGCCGATGAGGGTGATCATAAGTGGTTAACGGCTCCTTATGTGGTGGGGGATAGCGGGGTGGGTTTGATATAGATTGCCACTGCGTGTTTTTCTTGGCGGATGCTTTAAGGCGTTTACAAAGGGTTTGGGAGGAATCGTAAGTTTTATTAACTCGCAAAATCACAGTGGTCAACGCAGGTTCAGGGAATCTGAATAAATCCTTTTTTAGGCTTGTGTTTTCCTTCACTGTTATCGGCATTTGACGATATTTATATCGACAGTATTAAATACCATTATGCCTAATTTATTACGTATGTGTAATGTGATAGACGATTTCCGGGAAGAAGAGCTCTCTGAGCACTGGCTTCGCATCGAAAGAAGGAAACGGTTCTACTAAACCATGGCCTCCCCCTGCCGTTCCCTTTTTTCAACCCTTTTTTCTTTTGATTTACATCTTCAGTCGAAGCGTTCATGGCGGTTTAATACCGGTAGAACTCTGACTTGTACGGCCCCCCCACCTTCACGCCGATGTACCTCGCCTGCTCCTCAGTCAGCTTCGTCAGATGCACGCCCAGCTGCGATAGATGCAGCCTGGCGACCTCCTCATCCAAGTCCTTCGGCAGCTGGTACACACCGACCTTGTGCTTCTTCTCCCACAGCCGCATCTGCGCCAGGCACTGGTTCGTAAACGAGTTGCTCATCACGAAACTCGGATGCCCGTGCGCGTTGCCCAGGTTCACCAGGCGGCCTTCGGATAGTACGAAGATCTCATGGCCGTCCGGGAACCGGTACTTGTCCACCTGCGGCTTGATGTTAATCTTCTTGATGCCAGGCACCCGCTCAAGCTTCGACACCTGGATCTCATGGTCGAAATGTCCGATGTTGCAGACAATCGCCTGATCCCGCATCCGCTTCATGTGCTCCACGGTGATGACATCCTTGTCCCCGGTCGCAGTGACATAGATATTCCCAACGCCAAGCGTATCCTCCACGGTCAACACCTGGTACCCTTCCATAGCCGCTTGCAGCGCACAGATCGGGTCAATCTCGGTCACGATCACCCGCGCGCCGAACCCCCGCATGGACTGACAGCAGCCCTTCCCCACATCCCCGTACCCGCAGACCACCACGACTTTGCCGGCGACCATCACGTCGGTTCCGCGCTTGATGCCGTCCGCCAGGCTCTCCCGGCATCCGTAGAGGTTGTCGAACTTCGACTTCGTCACCGAATCGTTGACGTTGATCGCTGGGAACAGCAGCTCCCCGGCCTCCATCATCTGATACAGCCGATGCACACCGGTCGTCGTCTCCTCAGAGACGCCCTTTATGTCCTTGAGCCGAC
The DNA here is from genome assembly GCA_903877165.1 of Methanobacteriota archaeon. Taxonomy (GTDB): domain Archaea; phylum Thermoplasmatota; class E2; order DHVEG-1; family DHVEG-1; genus CAIRCU01. The sequence goes on from CAIRCU010000020.1 coordinate 65,936, forward strand.
GGCTCCAGAACTCCGGGTCCTCTGTATAGATGAGTCTGAGCCGGTTCATGAGCTCCACGAAATCCTGATTCTCATTCCGATACTTCTTTTTCAGCAGGCTTGGGGTGCGCTCGACCTCGACTCCCTTATGGATCATGAGGGTCGCGTCACCGCCGTCATCAACGATAAGCTGCGGGCCCTTCCCCCCTGGGAACTCGAACGATTTCTGCGCGCACCACCAGTAGTCCGCCAGCGACTCACCCTTCCAGGCGAACACCGGAACGCCAGATGCCGCGATCGCCGCAGCCGCGTTGTCCTGCGTGGAGAAGATGTTGCAGCTCGCCCACCGCACCTGCGCCCCGAGCTTCACGAGCGTCTCGATGAGCACCGCGGTCTGAATCGTCATATGCAGGCTTCCGGTGACTCGCGCACCCCGAAGCGGCTTCTTCGGCCCGTACGTCTCCCGCACAGCCATCAATCCAGGCATCTCTTTCTCCGCAATCGCGATTTCCTTGCGCCCGGACTGCGCCTGGCCAAGATCCTTCACCTTATAATCCACAAGTCGTGCCTTCATACTCTATCCACCCTGCTGTTTCACAATCATCTTCGCGTCCACGACGCATAACGAATCCGCATACACGAGCACCGGATTCAAATCCAACTGATCAATCGAATTGCCAAGCTCCTCCCCAAGACCTGAGATCTTCATGAGCAAATCAAGCACTAGCTCCTTGTTCGCACGGATATGCCGGAAGCCCTCCAGAAGCTTCTTCCCCCGGATCTCCTCGACCATCTCCTCCGCATCCACCCGTTCTATAGGCACGACGCGGAACGAGACGTCCTTGTACAACTCGGTGAAGATCCCGCCGATGCCGCACATGATGCACAACCCAAACGACGGGTCCTGCACCAGCCCCACGATGATCTCCACACCCGGGTTCACCATCTCGTCGACCAAGAACACCTCGTCGGGGAACCGCTTGCGGAACTCCCGCAGCGAAGCCTTCAAACCCGGCAGATCCCGGATGCCAAGCTTCACACCCCCGACATCGGTCTTATGCAGAATCTTCCGAGAGCAGACCTTGAGCGCGACCGGGAAACGAAGCGACAACGAATCAAGATCCCGCTCCGAAGAGACCACCATGAAGTTCGTCGTCGGAATCCCATACAGCCGCAGCAGCTCCTTGACCTCGTTCTCCGCCAGAGCACCAGGCTGCTTCAACAGCTGTCGGACGCGCGGTTTCATCTACCCTTTCCTCCGGTTGTCCACAACACGCTTCGCCTTTAAACCAGTTTCTGGAATCGCATAGGGTGCGACGACCTCGAGACGCGGCGTGAACACGATCACCGCTTGAATCGCCTTCTGAAGCACTGACGCAAGCTTCTCGCAGTCCATCTGGCTGAGCAACTCTCTTGTCTCCACCACCACGGTCAGCTGATCGATGTCGTCCTCCGTGGACAGCACCATCTGCCAGTTGCCGCCCACCGCGGGATGCTTCATCAGCACCGACTCGATCTGCCCGGGGTAGATGTTCGTCCCCCGGATGATCAGCATGTCGTCGCTGCGTCCTTTGATTATCGAATGCCGCACGTGCGTCCGCCCGCAGTCGCAGGTCGCAGCGTCGTACAGCATCGCGATGTCCCGCGTGCGGTACCGAAGCAAGGGCATGCCCTCCTTCGTCAGTGTCGTGATCACCAATTCGCCTTCCTCCTCAGGACCAACAGGCTCCAAGGTGATCGGGTCGAGGCATTCCAGGAGGAAATGGTCCTCCCAGAGGTGCAGCCCATCATGGGCGTTACAGTCAGTGGAGACACCAGGCCCGCACATCTCGGTCAGGCCGTAGATGTCATGGACGTCCATGTCCCAGGTGTCCATGATCCGTTTCTTTAGCCCCGGGGTGAACATCTCCGCGCCGAACAGGCCATTGCGGACCTTGAGCTTCTTGGGATCGAGGCCCATCTCGGTCGCGACCTGCCCCAGGCGGATCATGTACGAGGCGACCCCGGAGAGGAACGTCGTCCCGTAGTACTCCATGAGTTTGATCTGCCGCTCGGACTGTCCCATGCCGGAGGGGATAACGAGGGCGCCGACCTTCTGCGCGCCGTAATGGAAGCCGAAGGCACCCGTGAACGTCCCGTAGGGGATGGGGTTCTGCAGGATGTCATGCTTGGTCAGTCCGCTCATGGTCAGGCAGCGGGCCATGACTTCGCTCCAGACATCGAGGTCATGGGGCGTGTAGCAGACCGTCACCGGCACCCCGGTCGTGCCGGAGGATGCATGAAGCTCGATGCAGTGGTCCAGCGGTGTGGCGAGCAGGCCGAAGGGTGCGTTCTTCCGCAGGTCGTCTTTGGTCGTGAGCGGTAGTTTGCGGACGTCCTCGAGGGTCTTGATGTCGGAGGGTTGGATCTTGAGGGCTTTGAGCTGCTGCTTGTAATAGGGCACATGGTCGTAGACGCGCTGGACGGTTTCTTTGAGGCGTTTGAGCTGGAGGTCCTGTAGTTTTTTGCGCGGTAGGGTCTCTTGGGATGGGTTGAAAAGGGTCTCCATGGCACTCCCTCTGGGGGAAACCCGCTCATGTTTATTAAGGTTGACGACATCTCTGCTCCCTATCGGGTTCCCTATGCGTACTCCTCGCGGCTGGCTGGTGCATCATCAGGACAGACTTTCGTTCAAGGCGAATGCTGGGGCACCGACACTGCGCCTCAAGTTCTACCACTATCCCTTGTATCGGCAGCAGGTGGAAATCCGCGTTCCGCCCCAGGGCTGTACTCTGAAGGCGAAAGGCCTGAACGCCTATTTTTTATACGTTGGGCAGGTGCCGACGCGGGGGACGCTGTCGTTTGAACGGATTGTCGCTGTCACGCCGCAACCGTCCCTTCCACCGAAGGAATACGGCGAGATTTCCACTATCCCTACTGATGTTGCACGGAAATACAAGCAGAGCCACCCCTACTGGCCGCTGAACTCAAAAGTCCTACAGTCGCTGGCGTCCGAACACTGGTTCAAGACCGACAGTCTTCGGGAATGGCTACGGGAAGTCTCCGAGGTTATCCCCGGCATCATCAACCGTCCGGAGCCGCAGGACAAACGATGGGGGGCGGAGGAAGTCATACGGACGGGAGTCGGGGATTGCGACGAGTTCACGGACCTTTTCATCACCCTCGCCAGGATCCGCGGGATCCCAAGCCGCCGGCTCACCGGCTATTTCATCCCAAACAACTCACTAATTCCTGAAGGGCACGCCTGGGCGGAATGCCTCGCCCCAACCGCGGGATGGATACCTGTCGACCTCGCTCAGCACAACATCGGCGTTCACTCCAGCAACTACATCATCCAAAAAATCGAGGAGTTCAACCCCGCCCTGCATGATTTCCAGATCCAGCAGCAGTCGACACTCCTCCATGCCTCCTGGGACCATCCAACCCCGCTCCTCACCCCCGTCGACAGCCGCGAGCCTCCCCACTGATAAAAACAGCACTACACCGCTCCCGATACCGCCTTGTGGAGGACGACAAAAGTTTTAAATAAACATTCCCCTTCCTATGCCTCTACCACCAGTCCCCTTATAGGATGGCGATACATCATGGCTAAAAGCGTATACGGCTACATTGGCGACCAATGGAAAAAACCAGATACTTCTTACCAATCACCTCAGAAGAACCGCCTTATCCAATGGAGGACTGAAGAAAACTTCCTGCGTGTCGACAGACCTCTGCGTATCGACCGCGCCCGATCCCTTGGCTATAAGGCCAAACAGGGCTACATCATCGTCCGCGCACGCGTCCGTCACGGCGGACTCCACCGCCACCAAATCAAAGGCGGCCGCAAACCAAAAGCCAGAGGACTTAGGAAAATCACCGCGGCTAAAAGTGTGCAGCGCATCGCCGAAGAACGCACCGCAGCCCACTTCCCCAACATGGAGGTACTCAACTCCTACTGGGTCGGCAAAGACGGGATGAACCACTTCTTCGAAGTTATTCTCGTTGACCCCGCCCACCCCGCCATCGTCAACGACCCGGTCATCAACTGGATCTCCGCGCTTCCCAACCGTCGCCGCGTCCTGCGCGGCAAGACCAGCGCCGGACAGAAAGGCCGCGGCCTGATGTACAAGGGTAAGGGCGCCGAAAAGGTCCGCCCAAGCATCCGGGCCCATCAAAGCAAAGGCAAGTAAAAACCAGGTTGGTTTCTAGCGGCAGACCATTACGGGCTTTTTCGCGAACTGTACGACCTTATTCGCCACGCTGCCGATCGGATACCGACCAAGCTCGCTAGACCCTTTGCTACCGAGCACAATCGCATCCACATTCAACTCACTTGCCACATCGATGATCACCGATGCGATATCGTCGCCTTCGCGTACGATCCCGGTGAGGGCAAACTCATGGTCCCCGACATCCCGGATGGCGATGTTGACGATGCTGTTCGCCCGGTTCTTCATCGTCTGCACATTATGGGCATCCAATGGTTTCACTTCTGAGGGTCGAAGCACCACGGCGAGTAGGATGATCTGCCCGGAGTCATCAACAATACTCATCGCCTTGTTCAAAGCGTTCTCGGCTCCTTCGGAGCCGTCGAATCCAACCAGTACACGTTTCATACTTTATCGTTTCCTCCAGACTGACCCTCGATCAGTGTCTTGAATTTCAAAACCTAGTTTCTCAAGATCCTGTCGGATGCCATCGGCGATTGCCCATTGTTTCTGTTTCCGAGCCACAGTCCGCCCTGCCAGGAGGGCATCCAGCAATCCAGCTGTGGTCGGTTCTGTAGCAATCACGTTATACCGTAGGCAGAGCGCTTCCAGTGTTCGTACTAGAACCGAATCGTCCTTGGGCTGAGCCGCAGAAGGTTCCTGGAACAGGGTCAGAACGTTCCCGACTTGCACAAAAGTCTGCAGTGCCCTGCGGCAGAGCGGGGGTGAAGGCGCCTCCCCGTTCTCAAAGTACTTATTACTCTTGTTGACGAACTCAAACAGGGCGGCGAAGGCTTTCGGTGTGTTGAAATCGTCATCCATAGCCGCCGTGAACTCTGCCACGAGGCACTCGATGCTTGAAACGTATTCTTGGTCGATGGGTGAAAGACCACTTGTGGTCCTTTTTTCAATAACTGAAGCATGTGTTTCGAGTCGCTCCTTGACGCGGTAGAGCCGCTCCAGGCTTTTCGCCACATCACCCAGTGCTTTTTCCGTGTAATCTGGTGGACTACGGTACTGGGCCTGTGCGAAGAACATCCGGATGACCTGGGGATCCCACTTCGTCATGAGGTCGCGGATGGTGATGAAGTTGCCTAGTGACTTGGACATCTTTTCCCCATGAATGGTGAGCAGACCGACATGGATCCAGAATCGGGCGAAGGTCTTCCCGGTTGCGGCTTCGGCCTGTGCGATTTCATTTTCATGATGGGGGAACCGCAGGTCCATGCCGCCGCCATGGATGTCGAAGGGCAACCCGAGGTACTTGCTGCTCATAGCGGAGCATTCAATATGCCAGCCTGGCCGTCCTCGCCCCCAGGGCGATTCCCAGGAGGGCTCCCCGGGTTTGGCTGCCTTCCAAAGGGCGAAGTCCAAGGGACTGTGCTTATGCTCGCCGGGTTCGACGCGGGCGCCTACTTTCATCTCGTCGCGGCGCTGCCCGGAGAGCTTGCCGTAAGCGTCGAAGCGGTCAACGGAGAAGTAGACGTCGCCGTCAGTGACGTACCCGTAGCCGTTGGCGAGGATCTGTTCGATCATGGCGATCATGGCAGGGATGTTCTCCGAGGCTTTGGGGTACATGTCCGCCGGACGGACTCCAAGAGCGGCGAGGTCGTCGAGGCATCGTTGGGTAAATCGTTTTGAATAGGCGAGAGGTTCGCTGCCTTCGCGTTTGGCCGCGGCGATGATCTTGTCGTCGACATCGGTGACGTTTTGGATGTAGTTGACGGTGTATCCTGTGTATTCGAGGTAACGGCGGATGATGTCGAAGGCAACGTAGGTGCGGGCATGTCCGATGTGGGCGTCGCTGTACACGGTCATGCCGCAGACGTACATCTTCACGGTCTTGTCATGGAGTGGGGAGAAGAGTTCTTTGGATCGTGTCATTGAGTTATAGAGTTCCAGGGTCATCGCTCATCCATTACCGTGTTTCCCGATTCGCTGGAAAATTAAATAGTTTGCTTCCTCATCGCGTTAGGCTTTCTGGTCCTTGCTTCGTGTGGCGAGGTAGCGGTCGATGAGATGCCGGCCGGTGATCTCCCCCAGGATGTTGTTGCTGCTATCGACGACGGGGAGCTGCGTGATGCTGTTTTCCTTCATGATTGTGACAGCGGAATGCAGGGTGCTCGTCGGGGAGACGGTGAACGGCTTGGCGGTCATGATGTCCGCGGCGGTCAGGGCGAGGCCGAAGGAAAGCGAGGTGAGGGATGGCTTGTCGAACTCCTGGTTTCCGACCGGGGGCGCGAAGAGGCTGAGGGCATCGGTGGTGGTGATGACGCCCGTGAGGCTGCGCAGATCCGTCTCCTGAACGACCCAGACGTGCCCGGGGCGCTTCAGGCTGGCAAGGACGGCCGCAACCGGGGTCTGCTCGCCGATGATGTCGAGGTTTTTTGCCGGCGTCATGATGTCTTTGACACAGATGCGTTGGAGGAGTGCGGGGAAGGTCGTCGTCTGGTCCATAGGGGTCAGGATAGGACATGAGGACGATGTTATTTAAAGACTTGGTACTCTCGGCGGCGTCGGCTTGTTGTTTTGAGTATGCACCTGCGAATACGGTTTTAAATACCGGCGCGCCTATGTCTTGGTTCGGGATGCATCGCTATGCTGCTAGAGGTCTGCGTGGCCATTATTTTTGCGAAGATGTTCAATTTCGGCATGGAGAAGATCAAACAGCCCGGCGTCATCGGGGAGATCCTCGCGGGCATCGTCCTGGGGCCGTGCTGCATAGGCTTGCTGTCCGGCGCGTCGTTTAAGGTGCTGGGCACGTCACTGTTCCAATTCAATCTCAATCTCGCAACGCCTGAGTTCAAGGACATCGCCTTCATCGGAGTGGTTTTCCTGCTGTTCATCGTCGGCCTAGAGACGAACATGAGCGACTTGAAGAAGACGAGGAAGGCCGGGCTGCTCGCCGGCGTCTTCGGCATCATCGTGCCGCTGATCCTGGGGACGATCCTTGGGCAGCTGCTGCATCTGTCCATGACGCAGAGCCTGGCGCTCGGCGCGATCATGCTGGCGACCTCGGTGACCATCGCCATTCGGATCCTCTCTGATCTTGACATGCTCGCGACCCGCATCGGCATGACCTTGAACACCGCGGTCATCCTCAACGATATCCTTGCGATGATCGTGTTCGCCTTGGTGTTCGGTAACGGGAACTCCTTTGTCCTGCTCCTTCAGATCGCCTTGTTTTTCGGGTTGACGATCGGCGGTGGTATGCTGTTCGTCCGCTATACGTTGCGTAAGAACGTGACGAGGAAGGCGCCCATGGTGATTCTGACGAGCGGGCTGGTCGTCTGTTTCCTGTTCGCCGCGTTCGCTGAGAACATGGGGATCACGGCCATCATCGGGGCGTTCATCGCCGGGTTGTTCATCCGCAAGACCCCGCAGGCGAGCGTCATCGTCGAGTACGTCCGTAACATCGGGTACGCGTTCTTCATCCCATTGTTCTTCGTCTGGGTGGGGGCAAGCTTTGACTTCCTCAGCATCCTGCACACTCCGGACGTTACGGGCATGGTCATGTTCATCGCCGCGTTTGTCTTCATTGGGATTACCGGGAACTTCCTCGGCGGCACGATCGGTGCGAGGCTCTCCGGGTTAAAGAATCGGGAATCGGTCAGCGTCGGCATCGGGATGATGCCAGTCATGGGCGTCGCGCTCATCATCGTCACCACCGGCGTCGACCGCGGGATTTTTGGGCCGGCAAGCGGGCTGCTGGCCAACCAAATCAAGATGGCCTCGCTGATGCTGATCATCATCAGTTGCCTGATTACGCCTCCGCTGCTGAAACGCAGCATGGCGTCGCCTCTGCTGAAATCGATTGGGAAGACGAAGACGAAGCTGTCGTTTTACCATCATCCGCATTGTCTGGAGTGCGATTCCCCGCTGCGCCTGGATTCAGACACGAACAAATGGTTCTGTGATTCATGCGGCCGGTTCGTGCAACTGCCGTCGAGACGGCCGGTACGAACGCTGCAGAACCTGCGTCCCTCTAATATGAAGTGGGTGCAGTACCTCATCGGCGGCTCGACGATCCTCATCTGCTGCTTGACCATCCCGAGCATGCAGTCAGTCTCGGTCTTCACCAAGGCGTCCGCTGTGTTCGGCATCTTCCTGGGGACGACCCTGGCGTTCCTCACGGTGCGGTACCTCTTCTCAGGACCGAAGGACGGCGATCGGACAGGGATGCACAAGAATATTCCAGTGCGGTAAGGAAGTAAAAGAAAAAAAGGAAGAAGGGTGGTCCAACTCGATTAGGCGATGTACCCTTCGGTTTTCATGGCGAACCCGGCGACGAATGTGAACGCCGAGTGATTATTGATCGGGAGGATGTTCAAGGTGATCCCTGTAAACCAGGAGAGGTTCACCTGAGCGTGATCAGCACCGATTTTTTCCCGCTTGACTCCCTGCAAGCCGATGCTCGAGATCGTGCCGTTGGCGAGCACAAGGGTACCCGTGGGCATCATGATGCGCAGCGGGATGAGGTCGTTGATGAGGAGGACGATCAGGATCAACGGGAGCAGGGCGAGGAGGACGATGATCTTGGCGAAGATATTCGTGACGTTGTCTAATGCTGCGGCGACGCTTTGCAGGAACCGCTCAGCGAAATACCCCGCGAGCATCCCCTCACCGTGCGCAGTGAAGAAGCAGGCGGTGTTGGAGAGGTTCGCATCAGGGCCAAGGGACGTCAGATGCAGAAGCGAGGCACTGCGATGCGACGCGAGGTTCTGCTGGCTCATTAATGGTAAGAACTGCGGTCCGAATGCCATCCCGTATCCCTCGAGCGTACGCACGCATGCGGCCGCCGTGCGCATGTCACGATGATCCAGCGCCGCGGACAACTCCGACAGCAAGGTTTTAATCTGCTCTGCGGCAGCGGGTGTGACAAAGGTTCGAGTCTGCAGAGGGCTTCCGCCATAGTATTTCGTCACCTCGATGGGGACGAGTTCGGTTTGTATCTGCTGTGGCTTCGACGCCAGGGATGGCGTGAAACCAGCAAGGACAAGCACAGCTACGACACTTACGCTTCCAACAAGCAAGGTTTTTCTCATACAACATCCTTCCCTATTCACACAATAATAGAGTCTCATCATATTTATCACTTACCTTGAGAGAGGACCTCTACGTTTATATAGGATGAGCGGATTACGGAGTTTCCTACAGATGGAGTGTCAGCAATGGCGCGAATACACGCTCGCCGGAAAGGCAAGTCCGGATCAACCCGTCCCATGCGCAAAAAGCACCCGGAGTGGAGTGCTCTGAACCCCCGGGAAATCGAGACGCGAATCGTGGAACTGGCGAAAGCAGAGAAGACTTCAAGCCAAATCGGCATGGTCCTCCGCGACCAGTACGCCGTTCCGGACGTGAAAATCGCCACGGGTAAGACCGTCAGCAAAATCCTTGAGCAAAACAAGATGCGCCCGGAGATCCCCGAAGACCTCCAGGCATTGATTCGCACCGCGCTGAAACTCAAAAAACACATCGACTCGTACAAAAAGGACCTCAAGAGCAAGCGCAACCTGTCGCTCACCGAGTCCAAGATCCGCCGGCTGGCCAAGTACTACCTGCGCGAAGGCATGCTGCCTGAGGGCTGGAAGTACAGTCTGGACCAAGCCAAGCTCCTCTTCGAATAACCCAATCTGTTGCTTTTCCTAGCGGGACTCACGCATCCCGTCATGGGTGCCTATGGTAGAGGAACTGACAGCAAAGCTGCATGACGCGGTATGCCTTCTTCGCACGTTTCCTCCGTCGACCCGGGTCAGGATCGTCTCCCATTATGACGCGGATGGCACGGCTGCCGCCGCCATCCTGTGCCGGATGCTTCTGCGCGAGGGCTACGACGTGCTCGCGACGCTCATGCGCAACCCGTTCACCAAAGGCTTCGACCGTCTCATGACCGAGGACGACCCGCTACTCATCTTCAGCGACATGGGCAGCGGGCAGCTGGAGAGCATCGAGAGGCTCAAAGGCAGCAGCATCATCCTTGACCATCATCAACCCGGGGCGACACCGCCGTCACAAAAGGTCGTGCAGGTGAATACGAATCTTTGCGGCATCGATGGCAACTACGCGGCCTGCGGCGCGACGCTGTCCTATTTGTTCGCCACCATGGTCAACCCGGTGAACACCGATCTCGTCTTTCTTGCCATTGCAGGGGCCATCGGCGACCGACAGCATATGGGCGGATTCCAAGGAGTGAACCACGAAATCGTCCAGGCGGCACTCAAGTCCGGACAGGTTACCGAAACAATCCGGGTGAAACTCGAGGGTCAGACCCTGATTGATGCACTCTCCTCATCGATAGATCCCTATTATCCTGGGTTGTCAGGGAATCGGGAAGCCGTCCATCTTTTTTTACAGCATCTCGGCATATCTGAGGACACCTTCGTTGAGACGCTCGGTGGCGAGGCGATGGTGAGGCTGCAGTCGGCCCTCGCGCTGAGTCTCATGAAATCAGGCTGCGCCAAAGAAGTCTTGGATCTAGTGATTTCTCCGAGGTTCAGTTCAGCGCAGTTCCCGGTTGACCTAGAGCGTCTCGCGGATGTATTGGACGCCTGCGGGAAATCCGGGTACCGCGGCGTCGGGTTCTCCCTGTGTCTAGACGGTCGGCATTCCTGGGCTGAAGTGGAAGACATCGACCATAAGTACCGTGAAAAGATCCTCGCTGCCCTACGGATGCTCCCTCAGACGATGACCGAGAAAAAAGGCCTTCGGTATTTCATCAGTGATGACTCTTCGCTTGGCGGCGTCATCGCGGGGATCGCGGCGATGTACGTCCCGCCTCACGATAAGTCGCTCTTTGCCCTCACCCGCAAGGACGAGGAGCTGCATGTGTCCTGCCGCGGGAACCGGGCCCTGGTGGAACGGGGGCTGGACCTGGGGGCAGCGATGCGTCAGGTCGCCTCTGAGCTGGGAGGCCATGGGGGCGGCCATAA
>CAIRCU010000021.1 GCA_903877165.1 Methanobacteriota archaeon
ACTGATCTTTAACAGTTGCCAAAAAATAGTTCCACCATTTTAGATAGATGGGTGCCTTGAAAAAGTTCTTGGCACCACAGATTGCTCTTTGACAACGTGCTTGGCGTCATGCCACCTCCCGGATCGTCGACGGGACGGCCACACCAACCGCCTGGAAAACTTTACCGCAGGTCCCGAGGCATTCGCTCCTTATGGCGAGCGTCTTGCCCCGGTCTTTAATCGTGATCTCCTGCAGGGCCTTGAGATCCTGCTTGATGTCGGCCCATTCGAAACAGTGGCCGGCCTTCTCTAACCTGCGATCCAGTTCCTTCCGGATGACAAGTGCCAGGAAACTGCAAAAGACGTGACCCCGGATGGTCTCATCCAGTTGATGGAAGATGGGACGGGTGTCCAGAACCGACTTCATGTCCCGGAAGACCTGCTCGACCTGCCAGAGTTCCTTGTACTTCAGGGCCGCCTGCTCCGCCGTCAGCGTGGTGTTCGTCTTGAGCACCCACTTCCCGTCGTACCGCGCCTCTTCTTCGATCTTCACCTGATTTACGGAAACGGTATCCCGATCCAGCTTCAGGTACTTCCGGTAACCCTTGTTTCCCACGAGAGACTTCGGATTGGTCTTGAGTTTCTCCTCCAGGGAGGCAATAATCGCCTGCCGGTCCGCAGCATCCTTCCGGGCCTGTTTCTCATTCAGGCAGACGATGTAACGGTTCCCGTCCACGATTACCTCCTTGACCTTCAGGGGGGAAGGGTCTTTGGCGGATACGCCTTCCGGATGAACCTCCCGGTAACGGCCGGCACGGGAGAGGACCTCCTCCTTCACCTCTTTGCTCCTCCTCATCCGGGCGCCCAGGATGTACTGGATCTTCTCCTCCTCCAGGTAGGCCATCGTCTCGGCGCTGATCATCCCCCGATCCGAAACGACACAGATCCGTCCGATGGCAAACCGGCTCCGCAGTCTCTTGATCACCGGGACGAGCGTTGTCACATCCGTGGTGTTCCCCGGCCACATCTCACAGCAGACCGGCTGACCGTGATCGTCCAGGATGACACCCACCACCATCTGATTGAGGTCGGGACGGTGATCCTTGGTGTGGCCCAGCTCGCCGATGATCTGGCCTCCCTCCCCCTCGAAGTAGATGGAGGTGGTGTCGAAAAAGACGCAATCCAAACCGCTGAAAAGATCCCGGCGCGCCAGGAACAGATCCTCCTCGATGACGTCCTTCGTGCAGCGCGGAGCGAAGGGAGTACAATCCTTCTGGTCTTCTATCTCCTCTCCCAGGAAGGCCATCGCCCGGTAGAGATGATGCAGGGACAGTTCATCGACACCATCGATCACATAATCCCGATGCCACCGGTCACATGACCGATCCGAGCCGGATACAAAGAGCCGATGCAGAACCGTCAGGAAGATGGCCCGTTCCACATCGAAGCCAAACTTTCGATCTGCCAAAAGGCGGCGGATGATCTTGCCGATCCCCAGCTCCTTCCAGAGCCTCTCGCAAATCAGGGCCGGTCCGATCTTCCTCGCATCGGCCCGGACGTCGCTCTTGCCAGACAGGATCAGAAGGACCTTCTCGGAAAATCGGGAAAGGGAGCGCACCAGGTTTTCGATCTCACCCTTCTCTTGGATCTGATCCATCCGGCCGATGGTGGCTACGACCCGCTGGATCGTCTTGGCGCCTTCCCGGCGGTTCTGGACGATCTGGAGGTACTCATACAAACCGGATTTTTTCACTCTCGCAAACATGGGAACCCCTCCTTAATTAGTCACCTCATATTTAGGTGAATAATTAAGGAATGTCAAGATCTATAAGTAGATTCTATGGCACCACGTTTTTGAGAATTTTCGGATTTTTCAAAGAGCGATCTAATCATTACAATGAGTTATGATGACGGACCATTAATCTGCTGTAAAAGAAAAGTTTAAAACATCTTGGTCGGTGTATAAAGCAAATACACCCGTTTGTGTGAATTTGTATTTTGCCATATCGTCTTTGGCTACGAAAGAAAGAGCGATTTTTCCGCCTGGTTTGAGAACCCTTCGTGACTCTTTTAGAAATACTTGCGGGGGCTGACAAAAATATATAAGTTGAACCGCTATAACCTTATCAAAAGTTTCATCATCATAAGGTAGAGAGGAGACGTCACCGCGTTTCAGATCAACCCGGCGGCGCCACAATATGTCAACCGCGTCTCTATTGGCCCAATACTTCTACATCACAGGTTCTCTATATCACAACATTTTATTTCCATCCCATCCCATCTGCGACCTACCCGACAAAGTTCGCCACAATTTGGTTGAACTTCTCAGGCTCTTCGAAAAACATGATATGTCCGCGGTCCTCAAAAATCTCGATTATGGATTCCGGGATGTGTTCGTGAATCCACACCTGCGACTTCCACGGAACAAGGCTCTTCTTTCCGCCAATAATCAAGGTAGGGAGCGTGATGGTGGGAATGATATCTCTCCAGTCCAGGGCGCAGTGGATATATAACAATCGTGCTGCATAGTCTGCCGGCATCTTTTGATTCTGCTCGGCAATCCAATCCCGCTCCTTCTGGGGCATGGCGGTTGAAACCATTTTCTCCTCCACGAACCACTTGGTCATTTCACCTCTTTTGTCACGAATGCTGTTACAGAACTCGGCGTAGTCGTTTATCCCCACTATACCCGTATCGTAGTCGGGTGTATTGAGCAGCCAGGGAGGCTCATCCACCAGGATCAATTTGGCCAAACGTTCTCCACCGAACAGTTCCCAGTAGCTCCATATGATGGAACAACCCATGGACCACCCAAGGACATTCACATCCTTCAGATCAAGTTCCATGAGAAGCTCGCGCACATCCGCAGCAAACCGCGAAATACGATACCCGTGTGTGGGCTTTTCGGAATCACCGTGCCCGCGAAGATCAAGGGCTAGGACCCGGTACTTCTTGCCTAGCGCGGGAACCTGATGCTTGAACATCGCAGCACATTGAGACCAGCCATGAATGAGCACAAGAGGTTTGCCTGAACCCACGTCCTCATAATGAAGGGTCACACCGTCTCTCGTTTTGAATTGTGCCATGATCCATCTCCTTTCTTTTTTAGGGTCTACATTAATTGAGTTGAGTAGACCGTTTTCTTCCGATACGTCAGGTTGAGATTTACTTTCTCTCTTTGCCACCTGGTTTCCCAGCGCTGCCAAATTATCTCAACCATATAGCCGTTCACCCATTCCCTCACAGAGATGGATGACCATATCACACTTATCGAGGAAATGACATCAATGATAACAGATTGAAATCAAGCATTTTCTTCATGGGCAACGTGTTACTGAATACATGAAGAACAACATAATACGATGGCCTATGACCAGATTAGAGCCATCTCATACAGTCTTAACCTTGGAAACAGCTCATTTTAGAATTGTGCACAACACAATGTGAACATGCTTTGAAGGCTCATGACCTATTCTGGTAAAATCTTGTAATGCACTTTCGGCTCTTTGCGTTCGATGGTTTGTTCTGCATTGACCGCCAATCGCAATAGAGTTGCTTCATCCCAGGGGTGCCCCATAGCTTGCATACCGATAGGCAATCCATTTTTGGTGTAGCCGACAGGAAAAGAAACCGCTGGCAGGCCGGTCATATTGGCTGCTGTGGCAAAACGCATGATCTTGATGGTAGTGGTCAGGTCAGAGTTGCCGTTAGGCAGCGCGTCCTTGGGAATGTGTGGCGCAGTGATGGCAGTGGTAGGTGTGAGAATCATATCTACTTGCGCGAGCGCGGCGCTGAAGTTGTTGATAATACGCGTACGTGCGCGTTGTGCCAGCACATAATCCTGTGAGCTGAAGGCGCGGCCTAATGCGAGGTTGAGACGCACATCTAAGCCATGCTCGCGGTGATGTTCTGCGTATGTGTAACTCATAGCTTGCACCATTTCGCTGACGATGGTGACGGTGTGCGCGACACGGTTCAGCTCCAGATCGGGAATGCTGATCTCACGGATTTCCGCGCCTATATCGGTGAACTGCTTAAGCATGGATTCACAGGCCGCCACCACTTCCGAATCTGCGTGTTGAAACCAGGGCTTATAAACGCCGAGTTTTAAACCGCGCAAATCAAGTTGATCCCAATTCTTGAGCGTGGGCAAAGGTTGATGCAACGAATTTGGATCTCGCAAATCGGG
>CAIRCU010000022.1 GCA_903877165.1 Methanobacteriota archaeon
AAGATGTCCTGGGCAGGTGCTTCAGAGCGCCCGCGGACGCGGGCGCGCCCACCCAGTACATGGTAACGAATTCTTGAAGAAAAATAGCGCGATTCATCCCCCATGCTAAAGCATGGGGATTTCTCGCTTAGAAGACGTTAAAAAGGCATGGTATTTTCCGGTGAAAAAATTTAAATCCAGTAATGCCCTTCCCTGGCGCCAAAGTGATTGCAATGGTTGAATTCGAGACAATGAAAGCAGAAGAAGTCAAATTCGGAAAAAACAACTTCATCGAAGTCGCCCATAAGAAAGCCGTCGGTGAAGCACTCTCAAAAGAATTCATCGCGATCTCCCGTGGATTCTACCTGCCGGATGGGACGAAGAAATGGAAATCCTCCATTACCCTGCCCGACGAGGAAGATAAAAGGAAGCGGATCGCGGAACTCATCAGCTCCTTCTAAAAAACACAACCGTCCTCTCCTCCCACCGAATGAGAGGAGAGATCCTTTTTTCTCTTTTCACCAGAGCGACTAGACGCGTTTTATCCTGGTGAAGCAGTCATCCTGCTCCCAGATCGTCCAGTTTGGTATATTGCGGTGTAGCGACCGTGGACGGTCCCGTGGATGCCGGAAGTGATGCTGCTCCGAGGCCTCGAAAAACGACGGGAGCCGGGTGGCAATCCATCGTCGGACGATGAACCGCGCGGCAAGCATGCATCCCAGCAGTTCACCGAAGAGCAACGCGACCGAACCCCACCAGCTGAGGGTGAACGCCCGGGCATTCATATCGTACAATAGGATTAGGCGGGATAGGCTCACAAACGTCAGCGCGGACGCGACGAGGAACCCGAAGTACGTGAAATCTAGGGTCAGCGGCACCGAATGGGTCCCAGACCGCACCAACCCGCGGAACTCGTACAGGTGCAGCAGCAACAAGAACACGGCTGCTGGCCCGATTAGCATGCCGAATAGGTAGACGACCTTACCCGTCTCAGACACCAGGGGAAATAGCCGCCACAACGCGTACACCGATACAAGAACGAGGATATACCCAATCATGAACACGGTACGAAGACAGTGGTACCGGTGAATCTCGAGCGGTGACGAAGGGCGGTCTTCAGCCTCACAAGACATGGATTCATTTAATTCTAATGCGGGCATCGCATTCCTCCTAGAGTGCATCAAAGGGAACGGACTACTGCTATAATATAGTTATTGTTCCTATTTTTTCCTCCATGGTCTCTCGAGAAACCAAACGTCTCTGAAAAACGATAGCCGCAGACTAGATAAAAGAAACGAATCGCCAGTCCGCCCTCGAAAAGATTTGAAAAAACACACCACGCGAGTGCACATCGGTTATTTCGGTCTTCGATAAGGTGCTGCTTTCAATAGCTATTCCTACCGCTCAAAGAGGATATATTTATAAACATGAACTAATTTAGGTAACCAGTAGGCAATAGTCATAGGGGACCTCTGATGAAAACGCCATGGATTCTGTGTAGTTTATGTATGCTTATGATGTGCACGCCGGCTGTTCTCGCATCGTGCGGCTGCACACTTGATAACGTTCTCCCGACGGATACCACCCCATGGGTGACTCCCACGGAGCTCGTGACGATGCAACAGCAGGCCGTCCAGGACCACTGGACGTTCAGTGTGGGAGAAACCCCGGCGACGCAACGTCCCCTCTGGCAGCTATGCGGGCTTGTCGTACCGAAGGACTGGTGGGTTAACGCCTCATTTGACCCCTGCATTCCAACAAAATCCCTCCCAGACAAATGGGACTGGCGTGACCACGACGGCGTCTCCTCAGTGAAGAACCAAGATGGATGCGGCAGCTGCTGGGCGTTCGGCACCATCGGGCCGTTGGAAAGCGCGATCCTCATTCACGATCATGTCGAGGTAGACCTCTCCGAGGAATGGCTCGTGAGCTGTAACACAAACCATTGGGGCTGCAACGGCGGCTGGTTCGCCCATGACTATCACCAGTTCCGCACGGACCGGTACAACGGTTCGGGCGCCGTGCTTGAACAGAACTTCCCGTACAACTCGACTGATGACTTCTGTAATGGGCCGTACCACCATTCGTACCATATCGACTCCTGGAAGTTCGTCGGTTTCGGCCAAGGGGTTCCTAACGCGGATTCCATTAAACAAGCGATCTATACCTACGGGCCGGTCTCCGTTGCTGTCGCGGTCAACCAGGCCTTCGGCGCCTACACCGGCGGGGTGTTTAACAACAATACGCCCGCGGGGATCAACCATTGCGTGACTTTGGTCGGCTGGGATGACACGCAAGGGGAGCATGGCGTCTGGATCCTGAAGAACTCCTGGGGAACAGGCTGGGGCGAGGACGGGTTCATGCGGATCGAGTACGGATGCTGTCAGGTCGGCTACGCCGCCTGCTACGTGGTCTATCCGGCGAAGACCAGCCTTGAGGTCCACGGTGGGCCACTCGGCCTGCAGGTCGGGTTCCACGACAAAGGGAACACGACGCTTACGTCAGTGGGCTGGAAGATTACAATGACGGGGGGGATACAGCACCGGGTGAATGTGAATCTGTCCGATACGATCGCTGAACTGAATTCATCCCAGGTTGTGACTCAGCGGGTTCCCATCCTTGGACTTGGCAAGGTGCAAATCATCGTCACTGCGAAGCCCAGCAATGCAGGGAAGCAATGTACGGCTGTCACGGGGTTCCTCCTCGGGACGCTCCTCATCGTCGAAGCCCCCTAAGTGAGAGTACACATCTATGAAGCGAGAGATGTGCCCGTTCTGTGGGCATCGGTGGATCTGCAAGTCGCGGGAGAACCCGATCCACTGCCCGAACTGCGAACAGGAGTTCTACGAGCTGCCACGGATGATTGACCAGAAGGTTGACCGAGAGTTTTAACGAAAAAGAAACATTAAAGAGGATGGGATGGATGCAGAGGCCTCAGATGGGATGGTGAGGGCTCCATGGCGGATTTTCTCACGGAAGAAGGCACCTTGATACTCACCGGGATGATCATCACCTTCGTCACCGGGTTTCTCTATACGACGACGACGCATGGGTTCAAGAGCGGCGGAAAGTACCGCAAGAAGCACGAAGCGGTCGCCATCTACCTGGGAGCAATGGGCGTCCTGGGGCTGCTAACCCCGGTCATCAACGAGCTGTCCAAGATCATCATTAAGCTGGTGCCGATCATCTCGATTTTTGGGGTGTTCGTCATCGGTGCGAACTTCATTTTGCATCACAACATCAAGAAATGGCGGCATACCTCGGTACAGTCCCTCCTGATCTATTTCTCAGGGGCGTTCCTCGTCGTCCTCGGCTACCTCATCACCTCCATCACCGCATAAGGCGCCAGAAAGACGTGGCTGTAGGGGGATGTTACCCAGCCGTCGTGTCGTTCTAGCCACAAGTGTCAAACAAATATTATATATGACATAAGAGAAGGGTGCTCTGAGGGGATATGAGAACTCTCTCGTGCCTTCTGCTCGTCAGCCTCCTATGCACCACTGGATACGGCATGAGCGTCCCCGATGCAGGCTCGCAGACGCACGTCATGCAGGCGTCCGTCAGTTTCGACCACCCGCTCATTACCGCCCAAGATACGTACGTCACGGTGACGATGCAGGGTGCAACGAGCGAACTGCGAGACGAAGGAAAACCAGTGCTCCCCTACGTGACCAAAGTCTTCTCATTCCAGTCAGGAACAGCCATTGAATCAGTCTCGGTCGATTATGCTGCGTCTATGAACGAGACGGTCCCTGGGGTCATCCAGCCAGCCCCATCACCGATCCTGACGAACACCGCGGCCTCTACTGCTACACGACAGGCAGACCCTGAGGTCTACAACAGCTCAGACCTCTTCCCCGACCATTCCTCGGAGTACACCGTGAAGCACGGAGCGCACAACACGATCTACCTGTCAGTCACCTTATATCCGGTCCGCTATGACCCAGCAGCCCAGATAGTGAATATCAGCCAGGAAGCAACCGTCACCGTTCATTACCGTGACTCAAGGTCTGGCTCATCCCCCCTTGAAAATAAATATGATTTACTCATCATTGCTCCCCGGAGATTCGTCTCCCTGCTACAGCCGCTGGTGAACCATAAGAACGCGCTTGGCATCAAAACCATGATCAAGACGACGGAGGATATCTACCGGACCTACAAGAAAGGCCGCGATGCCCCGGAGAAAATCAAACTCTGCATCGCAGACATGAACCAAACCTATGGCGTGCAGTACGTCCTGCTCGTGGGAGGACGCCGAGGCCAACTCTTCGGCTGGTACGTCCCGGAACGCATCGTCCATAACGACGACGGATGGGAGGCAGGCTACGCCAGCGACCTCTATTACGCCGACCTCTACAAATACAACGCCACCACGGGAACAACTCAATTCGACGACTGGGACAGTAACCACAACAACGTGATCGGAGAATGGAACGAGAACGCCTCCAAATGTGACATCATCGACCATATCCCCGATGTCTGCGTCGGCCGGCTCGCCTGCGTCTACCCCAGTGAAGTAACCACCGTCGTCAATAAAATCATCTCCTACGAAAACAGCACAAATTCCTCCTGGTTCAAAAAAATGATCTGTGTGGCAGGCGACACCTTCGTACCTGGCATCAACGGCGACCTCTCAGGAATCCCTGAGGGGGAAATCGAATGCGACCAGGCGGCAGCCTGCGTGCAATCACAAGGATTCAATGTCACCAAACTGTATACCTCCACTGGTTCTTTTTCGAAGACACAGGACGTCATCGACGCCATCTCGGACGGCGCTGGCCTGGTCATGTTCGCAGGGCACGGCAATCCCTCCTCATGGGCCACGCATGCGCCCGACTCCGATGAGTTCATCATAGGATTGTCGTTGAAGACGGCAGGGCAGTTGACGAACAAGGACAAACTCCCCATTGTCGTGATCGGCGGCTGTCACAACAGTCAGTTCAATGTGACCATGCGGCATCTCCCCTTGCTTCTGCTCAGTTATGCGATGAATCATTCCCACACCCGTTTGTTCTACATGGAATGGGTCCCGGAGTGCCTGAGCTGGTATTTGGTGAGCATGCGTTCTGGCGGGGCTATTGCAACGATCGGGTCAACGGGGCTTGGGTACGGCGATATCGGCTATGCGACCCTGCAACACCGCGGTGGATGGCTGGATGCACGATTCTTCAACGCCTATGGCAATCAGAGTAAGCATATCCTGGGTGAGGCGCACAGCCAGGCAATCACTGATTATGTGACGCTCATCGGTGGGGATAATTCGAACCAGATCGACCGTAAAACCATCGAAGAGTGGACGCTGTTCGGGGATCCATCCTTGCTTATCGGCGGTCATTCTTAAGGAGAAAATCCTTTTTCTAAAAAGAGATTGTCAGTATAACGCAGCTGATGGGCACCATTCTCCCACTTGATGGCGAGGAGCACATAAACACCCAAACCGGGCATTGGACGCCACTCACGAAAATAACCATCTCTTCAGATGCGACCACACCGAACTTCTCTCAGTTCACTATTTTTAATTGATTTTCCCTTTTTTTGGCCGAGAAAAGAGGTTGAGCCATCGCGTTTTTTTTCTTTGATTCCTCGATTGAGACGATTCCCTTGTTTCCGCAGTTCGAACACACAACGTTGATTTTCTTTCCCGGGTAATCCTCGTATGTGGTATTCGTTCCGCACAGCGGATATGAGGTAACTATCTTGATTTTTCCATCAGGTTTGAGGTCATACTCATAGAATACCGTATCATCGATGACGTAGAACATATGTGTTTGTTCGCTCTCGTGTTTTGAGGAGTAATGGATCATGGGTTTTCCGAGTTCCTCCCCGATTTTCGCGAGCCAAAACGCATGCAGACGCCGCTCTCTACAAGCACTCCGCGGACCGCAGAATGGGCCTGGTGCTATCTACATCTGCCCAGCAGGAGTATTTTTCGGCGACAGAATGCGGCAGGTCTTCCGCTGAGACTTTAGACCACGCAGTACTCCCAGCCGCTGTTGATAAAAAAACAGATTGATACGTGACTCTTCCACTGCTTTTTTTAGACGTCTTCTCTTCGGGGATCTGAGCGCCAGCAGGTACAGCGGCTGCATTTCTCACTATTGCAGCAGAACTTTGTGGTGAACGCAGAACACAAGAGGATGGCGGCAGACGGAACCGATGCTACAGAAGGTATCCATTAGAAACAAGTACAAAAGACGTATGGAAAGGTTCAACAGAGATATTCACTACCGGATCTATCATTATTTTACATGGAGGGATAGGCTAAAGAATTTATATTATATACCGTAAGCGGAACGCTATGACCGTGGAGAAGAGCGATGGCAAAATCCTTAAAATTTTCTTAGTCGCTGTCGCACTGGTTTTTGTCGGTGCCCTAGTCTATATCCAATTCTTCTCCAGCTCTGTGCACACCGCCCCTGTGTTTGCAGATACCATGAAGCCATCTGCAGATGTCAAGCAACTAGATGGCAAGATACTAAACACAGGCCCTGAGAACACATCGGAAACACGGCTCGCTGTTCTCCATGACTTCGACGAGTTTATCAAAGCAAAATTCAAAGATTTAACAACCCCACAGGGTTACCAAGAAGTCTACATGCTCCTCAAGACCCGAATAGATAGAGCCATCCAAGAAATAAACGAAACCAGCGTACCACCAGGTGAACTGAAACTCTGGTACATATACAACATGGGCATCATTGCGAAAACTAGCAATGCAACAATCGGATTTGACCTGGCCGGCTCGTACGTATACCCGTCCTTGGCAAACCTTGGCGGGTACGTTGACATGCTGTTGATTTCCCATACGCACGGCGACCACTTCGATAAAAACGTCATACTGAAAGCAAAGGAACATGGAGCTACCATTATTGTCCCAGACGGAAAAGTCAGGATCGACTACTCCGGTCTCACCCCATTCATCGTCAAGGACCCCGGGGGAGTAGACATGCTGGACGCGATAAAACAGTTCGACATTAACACATCGGGATTGACTGCGATTGAACCCAACGAGACGATGATCATAAAAGGCGTGTCCGTGACCGCATACTCGGGAGAACATAGAACTCCAGAGGAGAACGCCGCTGAAGGCATATATGATACTCCCGTGGACTGGTACTATGTGAATGCATCCGGGTTCGGCTTGTTGCACACCGGTGACGGTTTCCTCTACGACAACGTCCCAGACTTCTCAGCCAAGCGCGTGGATGTTTTCTTCATCCATTATACTGATGGACTTACCTGCGAAACGTTCTATAAGATGGTACCAAACGCCAAGGTGATGCTACCGCTTCACCTCCACGAACTTGGTCATGGTAGGGGGATATTCGATTATGGCATGTTCAAGAATGCACTGGATCAGTACGATCATGGTTATCTTACATTGAATTTTGTGCAGCCGAAACCGACGCCGATGAGATACGTACCAATGATCTGGGGCGAGAGCCTAGAACTAGGGAATAACTCCCAGTAGACACTACTTTTATATACAGTTTTACTGATAGCCAAATATCATGAAAGAACTCTACTTTTATGTGTTGTTTGCAGCATTTTTCGCGGCACAGGCAGGACTGATCATGGGCGGGGTTTTAGACCCAGTATTCTCGTATTCTGTAAGTAACATCCTCTTCAGCGTGTTCATAGCGGCCGTCGTCATATACATGGGATGGAATCTCTCGGAGTCCGGCATAAAAAAAGTCGCGATAAAAGGAGCTATTGCTGCGTTTGTTGGCGTCACCGTCATTACGTGCGCAACCTTACTTGGGTACACCATCGGGAAACCCATACTGGGAGTATCGCTTCCTTCAGCAGCCTACCTCTTTGTTCCTATATTGTCCTTACTTGTGTTGAACGTCATACTGTATGCAGTGCTAGCCGTCTTGGGAGCGTGGGTCGCGCAGAGATCCAAGCCAGTACAAAATCCTCCTTCGACGCAATAAATAGCATGGCTTTCCCCCAGTAGGATAGCGAGACAAGCAAAAAAAACCGACTGAACACCGAATTTGGCTCTGTCGCCAGACTTTTCTCCCGAAGAAGATAATGGGCCTGTTGCGATTTGAACGCAAGTCGATGGCTCCCGAAGCCACAAGGATACCAAGCTACCCCACAGGCCCAAGACGACGTCTCGTAATAAAGAATCAGGTTATTAGATTTGCCTTGACGCCAGGATAAAACGCTCCTTCGAAGGGAAAATCCCTGCACTCAAAGAGCGAAGAGAAACCCGAGAGAGCCTGAGCTATCGATGAAGCTAGTAAGCGTTTTCGGCCCTCTCGGATGTCCCCGTTGAAATGAGGTAGAGGGATGCTACGAGATCCCTTCGGCTATCGCCCTTCAAAGAGAAGCCGCAGTAACGGGAACGCATGCGGGAAGCGGTCGAACAACCGCTGCAGGAGATTCCATGAGGGCTGATACGGCATCGTAACGGGTAGCGTACCCCACGAGCTCTTCATCCCATAGCAATCGCAGGATCCGACTCGAATGGTGTACGAGCCTTGCTTCGTCCAGGTATGCGTCTGTGTGACCTGCTCGCCTGAGGCATAGGGGCCGATCCACCCTGTGTTTTTCCCATCGCCCCAATCGATGTAATAGGACAGATTATCTCCCTCAGGATCTGAGGTCTGGACGACGTATGTGCTGGGCTTCCGGATCGTTCCGGCTGCAGGCCCTGAGATCACTGGAGTCAGCGGTGCACTGTCCAGGATAATGTTGACGACTAACGGCTCGGACCATGCGCCAACCGCTCCATTGCTATCCTTCGCTCTGGCTTTGATGGCATAGTTTCCGGGATTGGACCAGGCATATGACGCCGAGGTGGCTGTGCCTGAGGCATATGGCCCCAGCCAGTCGCTGACGTTTCCGTCGCCCCAGTTGAACCGGTAGTACACTTGATCCCCGTCTGGGTCTGAGGCTGAGCTGGAGTACGTGATTTGATTATTGATCGCGCCTTGGGTCGGACCGGAGAGTGTCGGAATACCTGGCGGGTTGCTCGTGGTGACTGGCCCCATGGTTAAATCAGGGTTCCCCCATAGCGATCCCCATTCAAACGCCTCGTACCGCAGATCACCCCACAGGTTATAGACATACATCTGCCGTAGGGCGTACTGGTGCGCCCCACCCTGGGTGTAATTGTAGGAGGTGCATCCCGTGGTGAAGAAATAATCCAGGGATTGGCTCGAACCGGACATCGGGTTGCTCCATCCGGGGCATCCATACGCGACTTTGTTCGATCCGAGGAACCCAACGGCCCCCTGTTTTAACAACGCCTGACCGATGTTCAGGTAATCGGTATCAGAGTTGCTACAAGAGTCGGCGAAGACGATGGCCGGGTATGCATCATTCAGTGATAGGACCGAGGTTTCATCGATGAATGGCTGTTCGGGATATAATTCATAGGCCGCATCGGGCGACCCATGACCCGCCCAGTCGACAAAAGCATAGGTTCCTGCGGACCACACAGTCTTAACATTGGCGTAGGTGAGATCATAGTCAGAAGGATACGATGATTGGGCCTGCTCATACATGCGGGTCATGGTCCAATCCGCCATCCAGCTATGAGCGACTTTCGCTTCCATGAGGACCGCGTTGTTGGTATCATCCCAGAAATAGGCGCCTAACAGGAGGATGTTCTTTTTGTAAGAGTCATCCATGTTTTGCTCATACGCGGCAGATTTCTGGCAGATGCTCTGCACAACTGCTGGGTCACTCCAGGGGATGCGACCGACGTTTACCTCAGCGAGGAAATCAATAGGGTCCCCTGAGTTTTCCCCATATTGATGGTTCCCGTTGGCATCCCAGGATTGGTTATCCGGAAGTGAGAGCTCCGCGTAGTAATAATCCGTGTCACAACCTTGGGCGGTGTTTCTCATGGGCACATCCGAATAGCTGCCGACAAGGCACACATCCATGATACCCCATTCGGATGAGGGATATTTTTCGTGGAGGAAGGCACGCATTTTTGCGGAAAGATCATAGCCTTGATAGTTGTCAGCAATCCATGAGGTCGTGGCGACGTAGACGTTTCGATTCTTCGCACTTTCCCAGTCGACTAGTGATGTCACGGATGAAACCAAATTGTCGGTGGTGATGATAACGTAATCATGGAGCCCATCAGTGGTTGGACTGGCAGTGTACCAGGGTTGTGCTTGATCATAGTTCAGGATGATCTCCCTGGCGGTTGCTTCCGTCCGAGGGAGGTTATCGTTGATGACCCGCGATGAAGAATCCTTTGGAATGGTGTAGTCAATCGACACGGAAATCGCGGAGTGGAAGACCAAGTTTCCTAAGGCAGGACAGTATGTGACGGGGTTGACCCGTACCTCAACGATATTGTATTTCCTGTATCCTCCAGTGCCGGCAATCTCGGTGATGGCGGTCGGATAGGGGTCTTTACTCGTGTACGTGGTCTGATAGTTCGTCGTATACTCTTGTAATCGTTGTTCATACACACCTGGGTTTTCTTGTCCGATGGCTTGTGGCAAGGTGCAGGGAGGTATTTGATGAGAGCCGAGGATGGGGACATCCGTCGTCATGGTGTGGATATCGGTGACCATTGCGCCCGGTGGAATCGCGATAGAGAAGATCTTTGAAGGGAGATTTGGTTCCCCGGGGACAAGCAGTCGGCCGAATCCGCTGACGGAAATAAGCTCACCCTGTACGGTTTTGTCGATGGTATAGGATCCAACGGGGATGTTCACGGTGATGACGCCGCTGTTGGCTGCGCTTGAGTTACTGGCACTTACCCATACACTGCTTAGCATTAGCATACACAGTAAAATACCTATAATTTTTTTGATCATAGTTACTCCCTCGTGTGATATGTAATAAATTGGTAATACTTAATAAATCCTTAGGTACCGCGATGTTAAGATACAATAGAAGAAAAAATTTTAATTAACCTCATGAAATGATTATATTTTTCGTAATCTACTAATAATTTGGTTAAGACGTCTAAAAGACTGCGACATCAACTGTCACCAGTGAGAAGAAAAATGAGATATAAAAACGAAAATCTACAAGTCTTTCAGGCGGCTTGCGAACTCCTCGTACTTCCGGGTGAGAATCGCCACAGACTCCTTCAACGCTTCCTTCGCTTCCATCGACCCGTCCGTCTCAAACACAAACGTAATCTTCGTCGGATCCCGCTTCACCGTGATGCTCTCTTCCTTCTCCTTCTCCAGATGCTGCTCCAGCTCCGGTAGCCGAGAACGGTTCTTGAGCTCAAGCGTGGACCCCTTCAGCTCCACGATCCCCGCTGGTAAATCCTGGACGAAGGTCTTCGCCGCATCGAGGCGTTTCTTGTCGACCTGGATGACCGGCTCGAGGCTGTACCTCGGCGCGATCACCGGCTGCCATTTCGCATGATCACGGCCGCGGCCAAGCACCGCCTCGACCTCAAGGATGACCCGCTGGTCTTTGGATAGCTCCACAATCGGAATACGGGTTTCCTTAATCGCAAAACTCGGATGCTCCGGCTGCAAATCACCAGAGTACACCACCCCAGCGCCCTCCTTACTGAGCGTATAGCGCACGGTGCAGCTCGGGCAGCCTTTCCCCTCACACTTACACGAAGCCCGATACGTCATGATGCTCAGGTCCGTGGGAATCGGGATGAGTGCAAGACGATGCGCGATGATCTCATCGAACAACGGACTTGTGTTATCATAAATAATGACGTCGTCGATGGCGAGTTTCGGCAGCTCCGCAAGCATCACCCGCCGCAGCGAGTTCACGAAATACACATCGGTGTCTTCAAGCCTAATCTCAGCCTTATTCCCCTTGAATTCCATCGACTTGACGATCATAAAATGCCACCTTTAGATACGCCGACCGCGCTTCCCGCCCTTTGGCTTGCAGCCGTCATGCGGATGCGGGGTGACGTCTTCAATGGTGCCAATCTTCAGGCCAGCCCGAACCAGGGACCGGATTGCGGTCTGCGCGCCTCGACCAGGGGTGCCACCTTTCTTACCACCCTTGCCGCGGATGAGGACGTTGACGTTGTCAAAGCCCTTCTCCAACGCGGCCTCAGCAGCGACCTGCGCGACGCGCATGGCGACGTACGGTGACCCTTCATCCTTCGCGGACTTGGTCACCATGCCACCGGAGCACTTCGTGACGGTCTCCGCTCCTGTCGAATCGGTGATTGTGATAATGATGTTGTTAAACGATGAATAGATATGGGCGATGCCCTTGCGTGCCATGTTTATGCACTCTCCTTGGGTTCAGCGGGTTTCTCTACCGTTTCCGCAGTAGGTTTCTTTACTTTCTTTGGCCGAGGTTCCCCTTGCTTTGCAGGCGCGGGTTGATTAGAAGAAGCTGGTGGATGCTGCGCCGCTGGCTGCGGAGTTGGGGTCGCAGCGGGCACGGGTGCCGCTGTAGGTGCAGGGGCGGGTGTCGCAGGTGTGGGCGCCGCTGGCGCTGCGGATGGAACGACGGCTCCCTCGCGCTGTGGTGGTGGGGCGATGCGGCCGCCAGTTGCTTCAACTTTGGGTCGCGCCGGATGGGACAGCTCGTTGAGCGGTGATTTCATGGTGTACTGGATCGTTCCCTCTTGTTCCTTTCCTACCATGTACCCCGGGACTGTGACTTTTTGTGGACCAATAGCGATATGCCCATGGCTGATAAGCTGACGGGCCTGGTGAGGCGTGCTGGAGAAGCCTTTGAGATAGACGAGGGTCTGCAGTCTACGGTTTAAGACCGTGTCGATGTCTAATGCGAGGACGTCGTCAAGGGTGCAACCGAGCGGAAGGATTCCCATGTGGGTGAGATGGCCAAGCAGCTGGTCGCTTTCTTTCTTGACTTGGGGCGTGGGTGCGCCGACTTTGGCGAGGAGTTCACGCGCGTGATGGCGGTTCTTCCCAAGATACGTCTTGGCTTTCCAGATCTCGACGTGATTTTTTAAGCCGTATTTCTTGATGAGTTCGCGCTCCGCCTTAATCCGGCTTTCTTTCCAGGGGTGCAGAGGGGTTTCGTATTTCTTGCGCGGGAACTTCGGGCTGCTCATGGGTCACTACTCCTCTTTCTTCGCACCGCCGGCGGCGGGTTTGACTTCACGGCGTTTGGAAACACCGAGCGCGAGTCCGAAGCGGCCGTTCGCGCGGGTGCGCTGCCCGCGGACCGGTAAGCCCGCCTCATGACGGACGCCTCTGTAACTGCGAATCATCTTCATCAGGTTAATGTCATCACGGAGCCGTGTGGCGACCTCGACGCTGATAAGATGGGTGTTCTCCCCGGTGTAGAGGTCTTTGCGGCGGTTCATCATCCAGACTGGGGCGGTCGTGTTGATGTTCTGCAGCGCGGTCTGAATCTGCTGGACCTGGGTCTCGTTGAGTTTGCCGAACTTGAGGTTGCGGTCGATGCCAGCCGTGTCCGCGACGAACGTGGCCATGTGCCGGCCGATGCCCTTGATGCTCGTAAGGCCCTGGACGACGTTGCGTTCCCCGTTGATGTCGGTGTTGGCGAGGCGGACGATGTAATTGAAGTTCTCGTCATGCTCAACCTTCTTCTTACCGCCCTTGTCCTCTTCGACGGCTGGACGCTGCTTCTTCTCTTTCTTCTGTTGTTTGCCGGGTTGGGCTGTCTCCGCGCGCTCCTTGCGTGGTTGTTCGTCGGGCTGTGCTTCGGCTTCAGCTGGTTCTTTTTTTTCTTCAGACAAGGTGATACCCCAGTATAGGATTACATTTGAATTCTCATCAAGATAAGATGGGAAAGTATTGCCAATATAAAAAAACCCCTATTTAAGCATTTAGTCATATTTATCCTAGAACGGCTGGTGGTTCTCCCGGTTGTGCTGTTTGGGGCGTGACCGTAATGGATTTATCTGGCTAACTTATCCCCTTGCGTGGATTATGGTGTCGACATCGTGGCGGAGAATTAAAGAGGTGCTTGCCGGCATTTCTGCTGGTACGATCGTGAGCGTTCGCGGCTGGGTCTATCGGACCCGGAGTAGCGGCAACATCGTGTTCATGACCCTGCGGGATGCATCTGGGGTGATCCAAGTCACAATCAAGAAGGGGAACCTGCCGGACCCGCAGTTTGAGGCGGCCAAGACCGCGCTCATCGAATCCTCGGTGGAACTCTCCGGGGAGGTCAAAGAGGATCCGCGGGCGCCTGGGGGCTATGAGATCCTCGCCCGCTCGGTACAGGTGGTGAACTTCGCGGAACCATTCCCGATTACGAAAGACCAAAGCCCAGAGTTCCTCCTGGATCAGCGGCATCTGTGGCTGCGGTCTCGCAAGCTGACGGCGGCGTTGAAGATTCGGTCTACGGTCGTCGGCGCGATCCATCAGTTTTTCCGCGACCGCGGTTTCTACGAGTTCGACGCACCGGTGCTGCAGCCGAACCAGTGCGAGGGCGGATCCACGCTCTTCGAAGTGAAGTACTACCAGGACAAGACGTACCTCTCACAGTCCTGGCAGCTGTATGCTGAGGCCGGCGTGTTCGCGCTGGAGAAGATCTACAACGTCGGGCCGACGTTCCGCGCGGAGAAATCCAAGACCTCGCGGCATCTCTCCGAGTTCTGGATGGCGGAGATGGAGGCCGCCTGGATGGACCTCCATGATATCACCGAGATAGCGAAAGACGAAGTCCGGTTCGTCATCGGGCAGGTGGTGGAGAAGAACCCTGACGACCTCGCAGTCCTGGAACGCGACATCGAGACGCTCCGCAAGCTCTCCAAGGCGAAGTACCCGACCATCACGTACACAGAAGCGTTGGAGGTTCTACGCACGAAAGCCGGGATGGAGGTCGACTGGGGCAAGGACCTCCGCACTGTCGAGGAGGACACGATCATGAAGTTCTTCGAGACGCCTGTGGTGGTGACGAACTACCCATTGGAGATCATGGCGTTCTACAAGCCGCCAGACCCCAAGGACCCGAAGACCGCATTGTGCTTCGACATGCTCGCACCGGAGGCCTACGGGGAAATCATCGGCGGCTCGCAGCGCAGCACGGACATCGCCCAAATGTCGGAGCGGCTGCGACAGATGGGAGAAAAAATAGAGAACTATCAATGGTACTTCGATTTACGGCGGTACGGCTCCGTGCCGCATGCGGGCTACGGCCTGGGCGTCGAACGCCTCGTCGCCTGGATCTGCCATGCGGAGAACATCAAGGACACGATCCCGTTCCCACGCACACTGCTGCGGTTCCGCCCATAGCATGATGAGGTGAAATTGTGCCAAAAGTACATGCACACGTCGTGGTATCCGGCCTGGTGCAGGGCGTGTGGTTCCGCGCCAGCACTCAGCAGAAGGCAGAGGAGCTGGGGCTGAAAGGCTGGGTGCGCAACACCTCGAACGGCTGCGTGGAAGCCGTCTTCGAAGGCGAGCGCTTACGGGTCGAGGATATCGTGTCCTGGTGCCGTCAAGGACCACCCAACGCGCAGGTGAAGGATGTGGCGGTGAACTACGCGGAGTTCTCAGGTGCATTCTCCTCGTTCGCCATCCGCCATTAAAAAAAATTGGTTACTCTGTTTTTTCGGCGCGCTCCTTTTTCTTCTCTTTTTCTTCGCGCTTCTTGTCTTTTTCCTCTTGTTTTTCCTCGAGGTGTTTCTTCTCGCGGACCATACCGCCTTTCAGCGTCGAAATACGGGAGGTCCACCCGCGGATGCGCTCATCGCATTCACGGCGCTTGATGTTGTAGTCGGCCTTGGTGATCTTCTTGGCTTCGCATTTTTCTTCAAGCTTGGTGACGCGCATCTGCTCGCGCTCGATGCGTTTCTCCAGCTTGGCGATGTTCCTTTCTAATCGGTCCATAAATGCCATCGTTGCTACCTCAAAGGAGTCCTTTAATTGGGGTCCCTAAATTACCTTGCCCTATATACGAGTTTCGATACCAGACAATTAGAAAAGCCTCGCCTAATCATTCGAAGACTTGGTCAGCTCTGGGTACCGGAACGGGGTGATCGCCGATGGCGTGTTCGCGTTCTTGTGATCAGGGTCCAGTCGTGCGACCGTGTACGCCTCCAGCGCATCATCGGGATACGCGGTGAGGAGACCACGGGCGTCCTGCTGAGGAAGTTTTGGGTCGATCCAGCGGCGCTCATGGGACGAAGGGAGAATCACCGGCATGCGCTTCGCCGTGTTGTGGATCACCGCAAGCAGCGGGCTCGCCGAGCAAGTGATGATGCTGACCGTCTGTAGCGCCTGCTTAGTGGCGGGGTTCGTCCAGGTATCCCAGAGTCCGGCGAGCGCGAACGGCTCCTGGCTCTTCAACCTGATATAATATGGGTACTTCCGCCCGCGGACCTCCTGCCATTCGAAGAACCCATCCACCAACACGAGGCAATGCTGGGAGACGGCAGCCCGGCGGAACGCGGGTTTCTCATAGATGCTCTCCGCCCGAGCGTTCATGGTCTTCGTCCGCACCTGGTTCGCCTCCTCCTCCGTCTTCACCCACGACGGAACCAACCCCCACGTGTAATACGTCAGGGTCTGAGGCGATGCCTCGGTGATAACCGGAAGCTTCGGGTAGTCAAACGCGGACACATAATAGTACTGTGGATGGTCCTCAAGCTCCGGCGCCGTCACAGCGAACCGCGCACGAATCGTCTCTTTGGGACTCAGAACTGCAAGGCTGTAGCACATGCCAACACTACGGAATCCGTTCCCCCTTATAATCCTGTTTTCTGCGCCGTCAACCAGGGATACAGTGACCGGCGGCAGTCACGGCAGATATAATGATGAATAGGGGTATAGGCCTCCATCGCCTGACCGCAGCGGGGACAGGTATGATTTGTTCCCATGGTAAAACGAAGTATGAGGACGCTTAAAAATCTCCTAGGGGGATGGATGAAACTATTCCTAGCGTTGAGTGAAAGAACAGTGGAATGAAAAAAGAAGAGTTACACCTTGCGCCGCGTCCAGTTGTACCGCCGCATCTTCGCGGTCTCACCAAACCCGCAGAACGCACAGCGCCGTTTCTGCAGATGGAATGAGTGGCGCCCGCAGCGGCGGCAGATGGTATGCGACCGGTGTCCTCCGGATCGGCAGGTTGTTCCCTTCGTCATAGTGGCTACCCCTTATCCTAAGGAGATATATAAATTATGTTGTCCCCGCGGACTATGACCTTCTCATGCTTGGTCTTCTTTTCTTTAATCTGTTCATCGACGTTCTTCAACACCAGATTCATGTGGGGGACGTCATAGCCGTCAAGTACGCCTTGGTACTGGACGCCTCCGCGCAGTTCGACGATGACACGGTTGTTGAGGCTGGCGTGCAGTAATTTCAACGGTTTCTCCATGAGGATTACCTAGGAAGGACGAAATACAGGGGTGATTTATAAGAGTTTGGTCACCACCCTCCTAGATCCGCTTGGGAAGAGTTAAAAAGAATCCAAGAGATAGCCCGCGGTATGGTGGGGAAAGTCAAGAACCAGCACCGGCTGAAACAAAAAGAGGTCCGGGATCTCCTCATCCGCCTGCGGGCGCAGTACAGAACAGACCTCTTCCCGGAGACCGCGGCGGTGGATACCGGGACGCTCGAGGAATACACAGTCGTGCTGGTCGACGGCGCAGTCAATTTTTTCCGATGGAACAACCGCGAGGTCATGACGCTTGCTGCTATCGAGCGGTATCGGCCGCCGGGGCGATGCGTCACCGTGGACATGGGGGCGATCCGGTTCATCAGCAACGGCGCGGACGTCATGGCACCAGGGGTGGTCACCGCGGATCCCACAATCCAGGAAGGCGACGAGGTCTGGGTCTGCGATGAGCTGCACCACAAGCCGTTGGTAGTCGGCATCGCGCTGGTCTCAGGCGAGGCGATGACCACGTCGAAAACAGGGAAAGCGGTGAAGACGTTGCATTACGTCGGCGACCCGCTCTGGGTCCTCACCCATCAGTGACCCGTGGGGTCTCAGCGAAGAACTGCGCGAGGATCTCAGGGAATTTATGCATGGAATGTGTGAACCGGTGGTCGTCATTGAAGCAGAAGATCTTCGCATGCTGGGCTCTGGCGAACGGCTGGACCCAGGAGTCCGGGACGACCGTGTCTTGGGTTCCCCGCAGAATCAACAGACGCGCAGGAAGACACCGGGAAAACAGGTTCGGATTAATCATCCGTTTAAGAATCGCCTGCGGCATAGAAGTGACCGTGGACAGATCTGTCCCCGGTGGGATGATCGCCGGGTTGAGCAAAGCGACATGGGTAACGGCGATGTTGTCCAAAGCGATCGCGGCCGCCAGGTACCCGCCGAGTGAGGAGCCGATGAACCCGACTTTCTTATCGCCACGGATCGCGTCAGCGACGCGCCTAAGGGCATCGTTGATATCGAGGTCCTCTGGAGGGCCAGTGCGGTACTGCAGTGGGACTGCCTGCAGCGTCTTTTGGAACAGCAGTGCTTTTTCCCCGGTGGGGGACGAGTTGTAGCCGTGAAGGAAGTAGAGCAGAGCAATACCTCTCTAAGATCTGACGAATGGTTGTATGGATGTGCGGTCCTCGCTGTGAACGTCGTGACTGGCCTGATGATGCAATGTTCTCGTTTGCGTCTTCCGTTCGATAAGCCTTTCCTGTCTTTTCACCGCAAAGCCCCTTCAGACTGTGTTAACCGCTGCACCTTTATAAATTACATTCCCCCGTCCAACGGCAGTTTCATCTAAGGCTCCAAATGTTTATAAAGCGAGTTATATTTTAGAGTCCTGACTTTATTACAGGAGAATGGCACTATGGGATTAACAGGGAAGATTTTTGGCGAGAAGAAAACAGGGACGAACGAAGGATACATTGACTTGGAGAAATACGCGGACACCCAGGGGGCCGCCGCTGGGGCAAAGATGTACGTCGCCGTTGGAGAAATCCTGAAGTACGAAGATCTCCGCAAGCTCACAGACTACGTCTATGGTGGCAACGTGCTGGTCCTCGATTTCACCGCTATTGCTGATGAAGAAATGCTGCTCAAGCGCGTCACCAACGAGCTGAAACGCATCACCGACGACATCGGCGGAGACATCGCTGGCATCGGCCAGAACCTCATGGTGATCTCCCCCGCGGGCGTTAAAGTCGAACGCCGGAAACTGAAAGGGTAAACCCTACCCTTCCAACTCTTTTTTTTATTTCTGTTTCTCTAAAAGAACGACGAGAGAGTCCGGCTTTTCTTTGGTGACTGCATATCCCGTCGCTGCCGCAAGCAAGTCCGCAAAACGCTTGACATCCTCATGGGACGGCATCGCGTCGAAATGCATCCGGCCGCGCGAGGAGCCGACGAAGACGAATCCTTTCGCCTCGATGAACGCGGGTTCAGCCTTGGCAATCAACGCCGCGTACGACGGAACGAACGCGGGATCCATGTTCCATCCCTTCACCAAGGTATGTCGGATCACCGTCCGAGTCGACAGCGATGGCAACAATGCGATCGTCTCACTTAATCGCTGCCAGCCGTCAGGAATCAACGGGGCGCACAGACGCTGATAGACAGCCTGCGTGGGAGCGACGACCGAAAGGTACAGCTGCTTCGGCAAGGGATCCAATCGCCCCAAAACCTCCGGCATCGTCCCGTTCGTCACCAAAAACGTCGTCATCTTTCGACGGTGGCACGCGGCGAAGAACTCGCCAAGCCGCGGGTAGAGCGTCGGCTCCCCGGATAATGAGCACGCGACCATGGACGGCTCCTGCGCCTCACGGAACTTCACCTGATCGGTTCGTGGGTCGCCTTTGTACCCCGTGAGAAGTCGCTGCTGCGCGCGGACAGCCTCAGTCAAAATCATGTCAGGGTCGTCAGGATGCTCCACACCCTGCTCGGTGAACGTCTGGATCCGCCAGCAGAACAGACACATCTGCGTGCAGGCGGACACCGCCGGCGACATCTGCAGGCACCGATGCGACCGGATCCCGTAGAACTCCTGCTTGTAGCACGCCCGCCCATGCAAGAGGCTCTCCTTCGTCCAATGGCACAGCTTCACCGCAGAGTGATCCCCGACCACCGCGTAATGCTGACGGCTAAGCAGGCTGCGTAACTCCGGTTTCATAGGACCTGACTACGGCGCCTGGAAAAAGCATCGGTTTATAAGAGCGTTTCCCACCCAAGCGGCGCCAAGGAGGCTACGAGGCACAGTCCTCGATCTCCGGGAAAGTCTCCTCGTTGAAAATAATCGACATCTTGCAGAGATGGCAGATCCCCCGGTCATCCACAGAGCAAATCTCCCCTCCGCAGATAGCACAATGCTCAGACATAACACCGAGTCTCCCACACACGATACAACCCAAGCAATGAACAGGAAGGATATAAACATTTCATTTCCCGCCGAAAATATTAATAACCCACCGCACGCTCCTTTTACGGACCGAGCACCAATCTCACACCGAAGACCACCAAGAACCCCATTTATGGGTATAATAAAATATTAATAAGCCTTAAACCAATATATCTTAAAGACTCCAGGGGGAGAAAATGCAAACACACACGCACATCACCCGTAGCCTGCTCTATATCACGATAACAATATCCCTTCTTACCACCTCCAGCATCCCGCTCGTCACCGCACAACAAACCCAAGGATTCAGCCAAGGCGTCACCTGGAAACCCTACATCCCACTCAAAAAAGTCACCTTCGTCAACCAAGAGCCAAACACCCTCGTCGACGACTACGCATACCTCGCGGCCATCCCCACCTCCGTCTTCTACGACAAAACCACCAAAACCATGTACACCAACCCCCTCCTCTTCTACGAAGACTACAAACCCACTGACACCCTAGCAGAACGATTCCTCAACACCCGCCAAGGCATCGACTACTTCATGCAGGACTGGATGGGCTACTGCGATGGAACCCTCGACCAACTCACCACCATCAACGTCGACCCCAGCAGACTCAACTCCAGCTGGACCGCACGCAACACCACCACCATCCAAGGAACAGACCCCGCCGCCATCGCCAACCAACTCGCGCTCAAAGAATGGTCCTATTCGGACAACGCCGTCGTCGCCGTTGTCGACGACACCCTCCCCATCCCAAACACCAACCGCACCGAAGGAACCATCACCGGCACCGTCACACAAAAAGATATAAAAACCGAGCACTTCGAAGTTCCTCAGACCCATCAAATCGACCCCATCTACAACGAATTCAGTATCCCAGAGGGCTACAAAATGGTCTACGTCCGCTCCTGGTACCCCTGCTTCTACGTCACCTTCGGCACTAGCGGATTCCAAGGCCTCATCAACATGTCCATCCCTGCCGGCGACCGCGACCTGCAAGTCTACTGCCGAAGGAACGACAGCTGGATGATGGCCGGCATCGTCGCCGCCTGGAATGCCCAGAGCGGCATGGACCGTGACTTCATCTCCGCCTACGTCTATAACAGCGGCAAATGGAGCGTCGCCCTCACCGACGCCCCCACCAAATCCCTTTCCGCCGACAACAGTACAATCACAACCTCGGGATTCTCCTCCGTAGTTGAGAAGAACCATAACCTCGGCGTCATCCACTTCGGCCGCTACGGCAACTGGCTCCAAATCCTCAAGAACATGAGAAAAGTCACGTACCAAATCGACGTCAACATGTATCCTGGCACGACCGTCGAGATCCCGACCCTTCCCCCCTACGGATGCCAAGACGCCAATATCAAACTCTCCTGGACCGACTCTAGTGCCAAACTCGGTTTCTCCCTCATCGGCCCCAGCGGCGAAGAGATCCTCTCCACTCGCGAAGCCGGCGTCTCCTCCACCTGCCCTGAACCAAAGGAAGAAGGCGTCGTCCCACTCCCAGACGGAACCTCCACCGACATGCACCTCGACCGCCTCGGCGAATGCTGCCTCGGCGAACACTACAGTATCTGCGTCTACTCCGAGACGCCACTCTCCACCAACTGCCCCTTCACCATTGACTACTCCTGGCAGCAGAACATGACCCGCACCTACGGCGACAGTATCGACGCCGCCACGAACGGCGCCGTCCTCGCGTCCCTGCTCAACGCCCCGCTCCTCTACACCTCCGGCAGAGCAGTGCCCGCCAGCACGACCACTGTGCTCGCCACTCTCGGCGTCCGCAACCTCTACACCATCGACCTCGATCACACCATGACCAGCCAGGTGAAAGCATCCCTGTCCGATGGTATCACGAACACCTGGTCGTTGACCAATTACAACGACGTTAATAGTACCATCCGCGCGATCTCTGGTAGAAACGACATCATCTTCTCCACTGTCTATCCCTGGACCCTGGATAATTCCACCTACCATCCCGGGGCACCCCAGATCGGGGATCTCTCCGCAGGTCCCGCGGCCTACATCGCAGCCCAACATGGAAGCCCCGTCCTCTTCATCGAAAACCACCCGGAGCTCTCCTCCGCCGTCATCTATCACAATGAACTCTGGCGGCGGCATTCCGACGGCCTTAGCAAAGAGCCGTCCGTCGCCGAGATGTACCTCACCGGCAACCGCGTCTGGTCCTACATCCAACGGCTCGGCTACGATGAGGAGAACGATGAAATCATGATCACCGTCGCCGGGCAGTACGATGTTGGGTTCTCCTGGGACCGCGACTTCGTCGGCCAAGCCCAGCCCGGCCGTTTCTTCGGCTCACCCACCGACCTCTCCGTCTGGATGGCCAGGACCGTGTTCTATCCGCAGATCGTCTTCCAGAACCCCGCAATCTCCAACCCAGATGGTGTCACCCTGATCAACGGGAGCATGAGTAAACGCGTGTTCCCCTGGCGCGGGAAATTGGGGTTGAAGATCACCCGGCCCTCCGGGGACGTTACCCTGCGCTATCCCGCGCTGAACACTCTTGTCTGCTATGAGGAGAAATTCAACTCCCGTGCGAGCAAGTACTGGGGGTTCACGTATATCTGCGCGGATGG
Source organism: Methanobacteriota archaeon (assembly GCA_903877165.1). Classification (GTDB taxonomy): domain Archaea; phylum Thermoplasmatota; class E2; order DHVEG-1; family DHVEG-1; genus CAIRCU01. The sequence continues at coordinate 22,770 of CAIRCU010000022.1, forward strand.
ATCCATCCCCGGTACGACACCCTCGAACAACCCGATCGACTCGGGGGATATGCTCGCAGTAAACGGCCAATCCGGCGCCTACCTCGCTGACATGAGCGCATCAGAAGTCCAAACCTTCTACCTCGAACAAGGCGGGTACTCCCCAGTCTTCTCCACGAGCTTTGATGCGAACATGAACGACCTCAACCAAGGCATCCTCCTCTGGATGATCAACACCCATGGGGGCCCCCGGGACGGCGGCATCCTCATGTTCTGGGACGTCAAGAACACGAACCCCAACGGTGCCTACGAAGTCCCCCTCGCCGGAGAGAAAAAGGAAACAAACCCCTGGCGGGCCTACGAATGGGCATTAGGATCCACGGCAGAGCCGGACACCATGACAATGCAAGTCCATGGCATCGTCGCCACACTCCTCGGCGATCCGAACTTCAAGGTCGGGCTGGTTAAAACCGGTCTTGACGCCGCGCTCGCGAAACGACCCGTTAGAGATATCCTGGGGAACATCGCCAGCCTCCCACTCCTCCGCCTCATCACCCCGAAATGGTTCCAAGATACCCAAGACTACTACGACGGCATCGTCATCACCCTATTCATGACCCGCTTCGGGACCTCCTACTACAACGGCACGCAGATCGACGACGCCCTCGGCAACATCCACTCCACCGCCATCAGCAGCGTCGCCTGCCTACCCGCCGGTAAATACCTGCACATCGCCCTCATGAGGCATGGCTCCGTCGTCCAGATCATGGACCCCTGGGCAACATCCTGGTACTCCGGCGTCTGGCAGAACTCAGTGCCCCGCGGCATCGCCCTCGGCCAGACCATGGGACAGATCTACGCCGCAGGCATCGAGAAAGTCGGTATCATCTACAATCCACCGCGATGGTGGTGGGACCTGGAGGAGAACGTCTGCCTCTACGGAGACCCTAACCTACGGATCTGGGTGCCGAGCACCAACTTTAGCCAAGCCAACCACTGGGAACCTAGCAACGTAGAAGCCGTCATCTACAACCCCAGCGAAGGCTTCGCAGTCAGCGGACACACCCCCTTCGGGACCTCCGCACACCCCAACGTCCGAGCAGCCTCTATGTTCCTCTCACCGACTATGCTGCTTATTATCCTGGGCGTTGTCATTATCCTCATTATCGTGGGAGTCGTCGTAGTTACCCGGCGTCGGAAGCGATGATCCCTATTTCCTCTTTTTCTTAGAGGAAGTTTTTTAACAAGTAGACGAGATAGCCCACGAGATGAAAATAGATCCCTGGAGTTCGAAATCCTATCAGGATTACACACGTCTCCGTGATGAATTCGGCATTCAAGCCTTCACCGAGGACTGCTGGAAAGACTTGCCGTCGCCGCACCGGCTGTTCCGCCGGGGCGTCGTCTTCGGCCAACGGGGTTTCGAACAGATCCACGACGCGATACTCAATAACAAACCGTGGGCGATTCTCACCGGGCTGATGCCGTCCGGACGCATGCACCTCGGCCATAAGATGGTCATCGACGAGGTCATCTATTATCAGAGCATCGGGGCGGACGTCGCGATCGCTGTCGCAGACATCGAGGCGTACGCCACGCGCAACATGACGCTAGCAATGGCGAAAAAACTCGCGATAGACGAATACATCGTGAACTACATCGCCCTCGGTCTCAAACCGGAGCGGTGCCGCATCTATTTCCAATCACAGAACCAAGATGTCAAGGACCTCGCATACCTATTGGGCCGAAAGGTGAACTGGTCGCAGCTGGTCGCTACCTATGGGTTCGATGGCGGCACGAACCTCGCACACGTGTTCGCACCACTGGTGCAGGCCGGGGACATCCTGCATGTTCAGCTCCCGCAGTACGGGGGCGTACGGCCGACGCTGGTACCAGTTGGCGTCGACCAAGACCCGCACATCCGTTTATGCCGGGATATCGCACAGGATTTCCGGTTGTACAGCATCCTGAAAACCAAGGATGATCGCATCGGGGTGTTCGTGAAGGTCGATGAGAGAGTCTCTGAGTTGTTAGATAACGCCGAGCAGGCCGTGAAACGCCTTGGGTTTTCTCAACTCAAACGGATCACGGAGTATAAGGCACTGTATATCGAGGATGCGACGGAGGCGAACATCGGTGCAATTGATGCGGCTCTGGCGGTCACTGAACCGTCCTTCGGGGGGTACGGGTTCCTGCAACCTTCGTCGACGTATCATCGGTTCATCACGGGGTTGACGGGAGATAAGATGTCGTCGTCAAAACCGGAGAGCTCGATTTTTTTAACGGATACGCCGCAGGATGCGAGGAAGAAGTTGATGAACGCGAAGACCGGCGGCGCGGCGACCAAAGAGGAGCAGCTTCGCATCGGCGGGAAGCCGGATGAGTGTATCATCTATGAACTGTACCTCTATCATTTGCTGGAGAGCGATGCGGAGCTGCAGCAGCTGCATGATTCGTGCCGGAAGGGTACGGTACTGTGTGGGGCATGCAAGAAGCGGGCGGCGGAGTTGCTTGATGCGCTGCTGCTTGACATTCAGAAGAAACGGATGGGTGCCGAGGAGAAAATCCCTCTGTACTTCCATAATCCTCAGTGTTAATCGTAGGAGCGGTCACGGCCTTCATCGGTGACGAGGCGGTCGTAGGAGGCTAGGAGCTTCTTTTTTTCCTGGCGATAGCGATGGTTAAGTTCGTCGAATGACCGGGGGTCTGCTGAGGCGTGTCCTGAGACCGGCATGCGCAGTCCATAGTCGTGGCCCGTGATGGCGCCATCGATGATGTCTTTGACGCTGACGCCGTTGTGAAGATGCGCGAGGATGGCGCTGATGTCTCCTTGGAGGATGCCGAAGGTGCTAGGGTTGTGTTCGATGGAGTCAACAATGTCGTCGTCGATGCGGCGGGCGAGTTTCGCGCCGATCCCGAGGGTTTCGTACGGGTTCTTCTGGTATTCCTTGAGGAAGTAGAGTCCGATGTCCCGGTGGAAGAGGTAGCAGTCTTGGGAGTAGCGGATGGAATCGTGTCCGAAGGCCGCATGCCATCCTCTGGGATGTGCTTTGGATGCTCGGATAATGTCGGTGAGCAGTTCGTCTCGGGGTTTCACGGTCACAGGTGAGGATATGGTCTTGGAGCGTAAGAATATAACGCTGGTGATAGTTATCGTCCTATGAGGATGATTGGATGCTCGTCGAAGAGATCATGACGCGATCTGTGGTGGCGATCGATGAGGATGCTACGGCGTTTGACGCATGCATGATGTATAAGGAGAAGCGGGTGGGGTGTCTTGTGGTGGTGTCGGGGGAGCAGTGCGTGGGGATCATCACGGAGCGCGACCTCATCGAGCGGACGATCTGCATGCGGCGCGACCCGGAGAAGACCGCGGTGCGTACGATCATGTCGCGTGACGTGAAGACGGTGCATGCGCTTGAGACGACGGAGCAGGCGCTGCAGGTCATGGGGCAGCATCATATCAAGAAGCTGCCCGTGGTGAAGGATGCAAGGGTCGTGGGGATCGTGACGATCACGGATATCGCGGAGGCGCGGCCGGATCTGTCACGGCGGTTCATCGAATCGTGGGTGAAGCCGCAGTGGCGGGATTAAAAAGAGGTGCTTAGAGGTAGGTGAAGGGTTCGTCGTGGTCATCCATGCGTCTGGCGCCGATGATCGCGAGTCTGGTGGCGAGGTGCTGTGCCTGTTCAGGACTCAGGCCGGTGCGTCTGAGGAGGAGGTGGTCGGTTTCGTCGAAGATGGAGAGAGTGCGGTCCTGGGGGTTGTAGACAGCTTTTATCAAAGTGGCTCCGTCCAGCCAGATCCAGAGTTTCCTCATCGCAGTCATTGATGCGTCCTCCTTAGTTGTCTTTGAGGCGTTGTGCAAGCTCTCTGGCGCGGGTGCCGATGACGAAGGATTTAGCGATTTCTTCGATTTCGTTCGCTTCCTCTGCGCTTGAGACCTGCCCAACGATCATCATCATAGGTTGTTCCTCAATGCTTTGTTGTGGGCGATTTTCTTTAAAAGGCGTTGTTGTACAGGACGTACCTAGCATGTGGACAGTTGGTACCGGCAGAAACCTTTAATTGGGCGGGGCGCGATTCCTGGTCTGTATGCATGGTGAGGGGTGCGAGGAAAAAGAAAGGATCAAACGAGTGGTGATCCCGATCGACACTTCTGACATATCGCGAATCGCGGCGGAGCAGGGGGCGTACTTCGCCAAGCTGCTGGATGTGGATGTCTCGATTATCTCAGTGAATGATACCCAGCAGTTCATGCTTTCGACAATCCTTGAGAACAAGATCCAGAAGGAGAAGCAGCAGGTCATTGATGAGGTCTGTTCGATTGCGAAGAATCACGGGGTAGACAGCCGGACTGTGATGCTTGACGGGAACCCAGCGCAAGAAATCGTCAAGTACATCAACGACGATGATTTGGTCGTCATGGCGAGTCAGGGGAAGAAAGGGTTCAACAAGTTCCTCCTGGGGAGCGTCTCTGAGGAGGTGCTGAAGAACGCGCCATGCCCGGTCATGATCATTAAGGAAAAAGGGAAGAGGTGGTCGGTGGAGGACCTCCGACCGAGCCCCGGAAAACCGCCGAGGCCTCCGAAGTAGTGACACGAGTCTAGTGTTGTCGTTTCTTGTCGTTTTTCACGTGGTAGTCTGCGTTGTAGGTAGAGCCCTGGTCGCCGCCTTGATCGCCGCCTGGCGGAGGCTGCCATTGGCCTTCTGAGGGGCCGCCGGGTTCCTGCCCGCCGGGCTGCTGCTGTTGACGCTGTTGGGCTGCCTGCTGGTAGATCGTAGTCGAGGCCTTCGACAGCGCTTTTGTCAGCTCGTCCATGGCTTTCTTGATTGCCTCGACGTCGTCTCCGGTGAGTTTCTCCCGGAGGTCCTTCAGCGCGTTCTGGATCGCGACGCGGTCGTCCTCTGTGAATCGGTCCTTGAGTTCCTCGTAGGTCCGCTCCGTCTGCGTCAACAGGGTATCTGCGTTGTTGCGTACTTCGACGCGTTCCTTCCGCTGGCGGTCTTCGGCTTCGTGTTGCTTGGCCTCAGCACGCATGCGTTCGATTTCGGATTCCGAGAGTCGCGTGGAGCCGGTGACGCGGATGGACTGCTGTTTACCGGTGCCCAGGTCTTTGGCGGAGACGTTGAGGATCCCGTTGGCGTCGATGTCGAACGAGACCTCGATTTGGGGGATGCCTCGCGGCGCCACCAGGATGCCGTCGAGGTGGAACCGTCCTAGGCTCTTGTTGTCCGCAGCCATGGGCCGTTCTCCTTGCAGGATGTTGATTTCGACGCTCGTCTGACTGTCGGCAGCGGTGGAGAAAATCTTGCTTTTCCGCGTGGGGACCGTCGTGTTGCGTTCGATGAGCGGCGTGGACACGCCTCCGAGGGTTTCGATACTCAGCGTTAAGGGTGTGACGTCGAGGAGGACGATCTCTTTGTCGATTTCGCCGGTTAGCACGCCCGCTTGGATCGCAGCGCCGATGGCGACGCATTCCATAGGATCGACTTCTCGCTTCGGTTTCTTATGGAAGATCTCTTCGACTCTCCGTTGGACCATCGGGATGCGGGTGGTGCCACCGACGAGGATGACATGGTCGATTTGCTCAGCGGTGAGTTTCGCGTCCTGCATGGCTTGCCGACAGGGTGGTTCGCTGCGGTTGACGAAGGGTGCGATGATTTCTTCGAACTTCGCCCGGGTGAGTTTGAGTTCAAGGTGCCGAGGCTCGTTGTTGACGACGGTGATGTACGGGAGGTTGATCTCGGTTTCAAGCGTGGAGCTCAGGTCGATCTTCGCCTGCTCCGCGGCTTCAAGGAGCCGCTGATGGGTCTTGGGGTCTTTGCGGAGGTCCATGTGGTTCTTGCGTTGGAACTCAGAAGCGAAATAGTCGACGAGGGCTTGGTCCATGTCGGAGCCGCCCAGGTGGGTGTCGCCGCTGGTGGCGAGGACTTCGAAGACGCCTTCGCCGACCTCCATGACCGTGACATCGAGGGTGCCGCCGCCGTAGTCGTAGACGCAAATCCGCTGGTCCCCGGTCTTGTCCAGGCCGTAGGCCAAGGCTGCGGCCGTGGGCTCGTTGATGATGCGTTTGACGTTGAAACCGGCGATGGCGCCTGCGTCCTTGGTCGCCTGGCGCTGATCGTCGTTGAAATAGGCGGGGACGGTGATGACCGCGTCCGTGATCTTCTCCCCGAAATACTCCTCGGAGTCTTTCTTGATTTTCTGCAGGATGAACGCGGAGATCTGCTGGGGAGTGTAGGCCTTGCCGCGCAGCGTGATCTTCTCGTTGGTCCCCATTTTTCGTTTGATGCGCTGGACCGTGCCTTCCGGGTTGGTGACGGCCTGGCGTTTCGCGGCTTCACCGACGAGCATCTCTCCGGTCTTGGTGAAGGCGACGACGGAGGGGAAGTAGGATTGCCCTTCCGCGCTTTTTATAACAACAGGTTTTCCAGCTTCGATATATGCGGCCTCGGAGTTAGTTGTCCCGAGGTCGATTCCGATGATATGTGCCATAGTTTATGACCTCCTTATGAGGGGTTAATCTTTCTTTTTGGAGACGATGACTTGAGCAGGCCTCAGCAGGGTATCGCCGAGGAGGTAGCCTTTCTTGACCTCTTCGAGCACGGTGCCGTCTGGGCATTCCTCCTGCTCAAGCGTGGAGAGTGCGTTTTGGAGTTTGTAGTCGAAGGGCTTGCCTTTGCAGTCGAGGTACCGGACGCCTTCCCGGTCGAGGAAGTGGTCGATGGCGGCGAGCAGGTGTGTAAGGCCTTCCTGCGGGTGGGGGTCGTCCGAGGCCTTCTTAAGGAGTTCGTAGAAGTCGATGATTTCGATGAGGTACCGTCTGCGGGTATCCAGCTCGTGGGCCGCGAGCTCCTTTTCCATGCGTTTCTGGGCGTTCTGGTAGTCCGCGTACGTCCGGAGGAGTTTATCCTGCCGTTCGGCTAGCTCGTCTTTGAGTGTCTTGATTTCCTGTTCTAAGGAGTGAATCTTTTGATCAGTATGCTCCACCGCGTGAGTCTTGGTGGCAGACTTTTTCGTGGGCATAGGAAGAAGAAAATGAAGAGGGATAAAAGAAAGAGAGGGGGTGAGTACGTTTAGTACTCATCCATGCCGCCGCCCATACCGCCGGGTGGCATGCCGCCGGGGCCGCCAGGGGCTGGTCCGGTGTTCTTGGAGGCGATGATGTCGTCAATGCGCAGGATCATGTTCGCGGCTTCGGTGGAGGCCGTGACTTCCTGGACGCTGACGCGCAGCGGCTCGATGACGTTGTTGTCGATCATGTCGGTGATCTTGCCGTTGAAGACGTCGATGCCTGCGTACTTGTTGCCTTTCTTATGGGCACGGCGGACGTTAATCATCATGTCGATGGGGTCAAGCCCTGCGTTCTCAGCCAGGGTCTTAGGGACGACTTCGACCGCGTTGGCGAACGCTTCAATCGCCATCTGCTCGCGGCCGCCAACAGACGTGGCGTACTCGCGTAGCTGCATGGCGATCTCGGTGGCTGCAGAGCCGCCGCCGGCGGTCATCTTGCCGTCCTCTAAGGCGACTTTGACGACGAACAAGGCGTCGTGGATGCCGCGGTCAAGCTCGTCGACGACGTGCTCGGTACTGCCGCGGATGAGGATGCTGACGGCCTTGGGGTTTTTGCAGTCGACGACAAAGGTCATGCGGTCATCGCCGATTTTCTGTTCTTCGACGGCGCCGGCCATGCCGAGGTCCTTGCTAGTGAGGTCGTCGAGGTTGGCGACGATTTTAGCGCCGGTGGCCTTGCCGAGTTTGTCCATATCGGACTTCTTAGCACGGCGGACCGCGTAGATGCCTTCCTTGGCGAGGAAGTGCTGAGCGATGTCATCAATGCCTTTTTGGCAGACGAGGACGTTAGCGCCGCTCTTCTTGACCTTCTCTACCATCTTCTTCAGCATGGTCTCCTCTTCGTCGAGGAAAGCTTGAAGCTGACTGGGGTCTTGAATCTGGATGCGGGCGTCGACCTCTGTCTTCTTGATCTCTAAAGCGGCATTGACGAGGGCGATCTTGGCGTTGTGGACGTGCTTAGGCATGCCTTCGTGGACGCGTTCCTTGTCCAGGATGATGCCCTTGATGATCTTGGTGTCGTTGATGGTGCCACCCTGTTTCTTCTGGATCTGGATATTGTCCATGTCGACTTCGGTGCGTCCGTCGATTTTCTCGGCGACACTGGTGACCGCGTCGACGACGACGTCGGAGAGGATGTCTTTAGCAGCGCTGGCTCCCTTGCTGGCCATGGAGGTCATGGCGATGTTCTTCAGGGTCTTTTTGTCGTTGGGTTTAATCGGGATTGCCATCTTGTTGAGAATTTCGACCGCCTTTATGGCCGCCTTCTGGTAACCGCCCGTGATGACGGTAGGGTGGATGTTCTGCTCGATGAGCTCGCCGGCGTTGCGTAGGAGTTCTCCGGTGAGGATCACAGCGGTGGTGGTCCCGTCGCCGCATTCTTCGTCTTGCGCCTTGGCGACTTCGACGATCATCTTTGCCGCGGGGTGTTCCACGTCGATTTCCTTGAGAATGGTCGCGCCGTCGTTGGTGATGACGACGTCACCCATGGAGTCGACGAGCATCTTGTCCATGCCCTTGGGTCCGAGCGTGGATTTCACTGCGTCGGAGATAGCGCGGGCTGCCATGATGTTGTTGAGTTGGGCGCCTTTGCCTTTTTCACGTTTTGTGCCTTCTTTAAGGATGATTATGGGTGTCTGTCCTCCAGCCATCATACTAATCTATGCCTCCTTTATAAGTAGGTTAAAAGCACTCACAGCATATGGACACTTCTATATAAACCTTTCTGACTCAGGTTCTGTGTAATATCACAGTGGGAACTCTTCTATGGGAAATCTACTGTAGCCATTAACAAACTCTCCTTAAGTCAATATAGTATAAACCTCTAAAAAGGTTAATAGCAATCAAAGCGAATACTGAAAGAGATGACAATAAACAAGAGATTGTTGTTAAAATCAATGATCGCTTCCTTTTTGATAACTGCACTATTGATGGTGATTGCTTATTTTCCCCTTTGGAATTTATTAACAGAAAATGAAAAATCGATTTTACCTATATATCTCCTAGCAAGTTCATTCGTTGTTTTTTGTATTTTAACCGCAGTTTTCTATCTTGACATAAGAAGAATAATAGAAAGAAAATCTTATTAGCCAAAATCAGACTTTGTTGCCTTTTGGTATTGTACTGCTTTGTGAATCAACGTAAGCCATTTGTTCTCCCCTTCAATCTCTATCCCTGCCTCTTCCGATGGAGTCTTACCGTTCAATGCCTCATGTGGTTTAACGAAATTGGGTAAGCCTGTTGAAGAATCCCTGCACTGTCATTCTATTCCCAAAACGCATACCCTGAAGGATTCCCCGGGACCCATTCGGGAGGAATACGGTACGCCCGATAGATCTGCTGAACTCGAGTCGGGGTTGTGTACTCCCACACGACTTTGGAGGTGTTGGTGACCTCGATGACACGCCCGTTCGTCGCCTCACTAATCAACGTGTTTCCATTGGGTAACCGCTGAGCCGAGCTCATATAGTAACTATACAACTTATGGCCATCACCGGTCCGCGGGAACACCCAGTGCAAGGTCCGATGGGAATACTGCCAGACGACATCGTAGGTCACCGGGTTGAATTCGACCACTCGGGACCATAGCCTGAAGTACCGTGGCATCCCGAAGTACCCGTAGCCCGCCGATCCGCCATTATCGAACAAGAGGATATCTCCTTCCCCCGGGAGCCCCTGGGGGATCATATGAGCGTGATGCAATCCGATGAGCCGGCCGATTTTTTGACCAACGATGGTGTCTTTCGAGTAATCCGGCCCGACCCTCCAGACGACATCCCCTGTCTCTCTGCTGATGATGGCGATGAAATTCGTGTTTCGTGAACTGATGATGATGTTCTGGGGATTGAAGCAGGCATACTTGACTGGGTCTGAAGTATACCATTTATTGGGCCCAAGTACAGACATGGAGTTCATGTGCAGGAGGTCCCCATCGCCGAGGACGCCGGGATTCACATACATCCCATGTTTTGTCTGCGCATCAAAACCAAATTGGTTGAAATGTTCTGAGGCACGCCATACAAACCCGGTCGGGGTCCCATTCCAGTCAATCTCGTAGATGATGTCATCGGTAAACGGCAGTCTGCTGATGCTTGCATTAAAAACGTGATGGTGGGCAAGGATCAGTGTTTTTCCATGGGGGACAAAGTCCTGGCCGGGGGCATAGTATCCCACCGGGTTTCCCTCGCGCTCGAAATCGTGATGCTGCCGGGCGCGGCCATCCTCCCAGCCATGGTAACTCCAGACGATGCTCCCATTCCAGGCGATCTCATTGAGGTACGTAAAATCACCGATCCCATCGATTCCGCATGGGACGTACTGGCTGCCAGCTATGATAGATCCTCCCGGCAGCATCTTCGCTGGCTGAGAGAAAAACGACGGCCATCGATGAATCACGGTTCCATTCATATCCACCAAGATGGTTTGCGTGAATCTGCTCAGCAGTGTATATCCGTCGCAACATCCTTCGGTATGAATCACGACAGAACCAGAACTACCCTCAGACTGCGGGGCGGACTGCGACGAAGGTAATCCTCCGATACTCCCACTCGAATAGAAAGGTGAAAGACTGATAAGGATGACACATACGGCGATGAGTTTAATGTGTACATCCTTCGGTGTTCGTTTCAATGCGGTAACCCCTGAGCATTCAATGAAAAATAATCCGTCTTCAATTATTAAATATTAATTGCTTTATATAATTTCTGTTATAGTACCCAAACTTCGAGATGTGACCTCCAAATCCAAATCTGATAACATACCATACTTAACAGAGTAAATATACCCTACGAGTATTTTATAGAACCCTGATGGGGCTTCTATGTCCTTCGGAGGTGTCACATTACTCTATGATAATTTCCTTTTTTAACAAGAAATCGCGGACTCGTATTCTTTTTCCATCTGGCAAGAGGTCCAACGGGGGCTGCTTCCCCTGTTCGAAAAGGACATAATTCGCGCATTGACTATGTTTTGATTCTACCGTGCAGTATTTCTCCACGATCTCTTTGAATATTTTAATGGTGGCCTCATCCTCGATAAAATATTTGACGAGGAGCGGGATGTTTTTCACAGAATCCGAGACGCAGTTTTTCAGATATTTACATTTGAATTCTTTCTGCATGACGATATACGCCAAGCAATCCTGATATTTTTCCGTCTCGCAGGTGTTGAAACCAGGATACTGCACGATCTGTTCGAAAAACCCTATGCACATCCGGGTATAATCCTGATAGTACGGGCAGCCCATGCTATTCCTCCGTTGTTGTGTTACTGTTTTGTAACTTGCTTCTCTTTAAAAAAATATCTCATCAACTGACGCACGTTGGCCAGCTGTTCGTTTGGAGAGCGTACATATCGTGTTCGTGGAGATGGCGGGTGCGATGAAGACAATCATCGCAAGTGTCATCGTCCGCTGGCGAGCCGTCCAGGGCTGACCTCGTTATTATCCTTTGTTCGTAGTCACTGTACCTCGGAGAAAAAATCTATACACACCATTGATTTGGGAGGAAATATTTATAATCAAAACAGAAGTTGTGTTTTTGAGGCGATTTCATGGAAAGGAAAGGATTCTTCGTATTAGCCGTCGGCGTTTTCGTTCTCATAAGCCCAAGTATGCTTCATCTCACGTTCACTTTCGCACAGGTACAACCGACTCAGCAGCCCTTCCGGACGATAGCCGTCGATCAAGCTTTACTTCTGAACGCCTCGGTCAGTATCGTGGATATCCGTGGCGCTGACGCCTACGCTCAGGGCCATCTGAAGGATGCCGAAAACATCCCGTTCGCAGACTGCTCCCCGTGCTTCATCTCTCGCCTCGACCCGTTCAAGACTCAATCTTTGCTTCTGTATGACGCGCATGGTGAATCCAGCGCGAATGCCGCTTCGTACCTCGCCAGCCGAGGGTTCACCGCAGTCTCAGTTCTTAGCGGCGGTATGGACGCCTGGGTCGCGGACAGCCAGCCAATAGTAGTGGATGAGGCCGCGGATTGCCACTGCAGCCTCCCCGGTGCCAAGGATTACGGTACGGGCTTGCTTCACGGTCCTACTCCCCTCCCAGCAGGCATGGTTCTAACGGATCCGACGCCTTCGACCTGGGATTGGCGTAATGCCGTGGTCGATGGCGTGAGCGGGGATTGGACGACGCCCATCCGCAACCAGGGGCAGTGCGGCAGCTGCTACGCCTTCGCCCGCCTTGGCGCCCTGGAGGCGTCGATGAAAATCGCAAGCAAGAGCCCAACGACCGCGGTGGACCTCTCAGAGCAGTTCATCGTCTCCTGCGGGACCGAATGGGCGGGGGACGGCATCTTCGGCTGCGACGGGGGTTATTTCGATACGACCTGCAACTTCATCAAGACCTACGGGTCTATCCCTGAGACGTGCTTCCCGTACACCAGCGGTGGCGGCAGCGTCCCGCCCTGCTCCGAGAAATGCAGTAACTGGCCGTCTCTGGTATCGAGGATCGACGACTGGCATATGGTCGCCTCCGACACAACCTCGCTGAAGAACGCCATGGTGGCTCATGGGCCGCTGACCGTGACCATGACGGTGTACGATGATTTCTATGGGTACTCTGGGGGCGTCTATGAGCATCCAGGCAGCGACCCGGACCCGACGAACCACATGGTCGTTATTGTCGGGTACAATGACAACGAGCAGTGCTGGATCTGCAAGAACCAGTGGGGCACGGGGTGGGGTGAGGACGGCTATTTCCGGATCACGTACGGTGACTGCAACATCGGGGAGAACGCGGCGTACTTCGACGTCACCGCGGTGTCGTTGACGGTGACGATGCATCGGATCAAGATGATCGGTGAGATCGAAGGCTGGCTGGAGGGCGATGCGGACTGGTCGTACCGGATTCAGGTGAACAACGGGCACGAATGGGTCGAGCAGGTCAATGACGATTATTCGGATAACGAAGACGATCATACGGAGGATGTCGTGCATAGTTTTGGGATCTATGCACCGAGCGTGGAGATCACGATAAAGGTCTGGGACCGGGATTTCTTAAGCGGTGATGACCTCGCGGACGTGAGCGGCTACGTGGGTGGGGGCGCCGATGACGATACCACGGATCTGCGCGGCGCGATCTTCCACGGGACCTATGACGTCGCGATGAATCATTTCACGAGTTCAGATACGATTGAGATGGATGGCAGTTACTTCACGACGTCGGGGACGTATCCTCCTGATGGTGGGCAGGATAGTGATGCGCAGAACGATGCGACGGTCTGGTTTTCGGTCAGCGACTCGTACACGCCGCCTGCCCCGGACCTGCAGGTGAGCGGCTCGCTTGGTGCGAACGGCTCCGCGGGGGCGACGCACGTCTACCTGGGATCGTTTGCGGTGCAGAACATCGGGGTGGACCCGTTGGGGTTCGCGGACTCGTACCTGGACTGGGGAATCGCCAGCGTCCCGGACTGGGGGTCGAACTGGCAGTTCGAGCCGGATGGCGGTACGAACCTGCCCAGTGGGCATAGTACGACGGTGGGCGTGTATGTGGATGTGCCGTCGCAGCGGGGGTCGTACAGCGGGCAGGTCAAGGTATGGAACCTGGAGAATCATGCGGACTACGGGCTGGTCCCGATTTCGCTGACTGCTCCGGTCGATGAGGTCGCGGGTGGGGTGGTGCTGCGCCAGCTGCTCTTCCCGGCTTGGTTTCTGGTCCTGTTCCCGTCGGGGTCAGGGACGTCCTGCTAACCCGTTCATTACGAAAAAATATTATATTACAGATATGATGCTCTCATGCACGGCAAACCGTAGCATGAGGATGGGATTGCATGAGTTGTCCGCGTTACGTTGATTATACGAGGACGTGCATCAAGAGTTTTCCGCGGGTTCTTGAGTACACAAGTTTTACGGTCTGCGAGTCTGAGAACTATCAAGAGTGCCTCGCCTATATTGCGTTGAAAACGGGTTTTCTGTGCCGATATAATGTACAATGTCTGGAGGATCTCGTCACAGAAATGCCACTCTTCGTGAAATATTTCATCGAAGATGAGAAAACGATGAAGCTGTATAAGAGCATGGTAGAGAAATATTGCACGTCAGAAGCAAAACACTGTGAATGCGCCTGTTTCAAGCTGTTCGAACAGGGCATTCATCCTCCGACTGAACTGTTGCCTGACGGGAAGAAAATCCGCATGAGGGATCTAATCTTCAAGAAAGAGATCATCATCGATTAACGAAGGAAACCGATCGCTGTCTTGCGGGAGGTCTGTTCTCTTGGTGGTGTCCTCGGGTGGACATTATGTTCTTTTGAGGAAAACTATAAATAAAGGAACGACCATATATATTCCCACAATTTTCCCACATAAACCGGGAGAGCACCTATGAAGACCTCTTTCACCGCCCCCTTTATCAGCATCTCCGTGAGCGCCACGACGACGGCTCACGGCCGTCTTCATCGGTGAACGACACCCGGTTTCCTGGGCATTTTTCTACCACCACTCCACGAGGTAAGACACCATGCTACAGAACAGACTAGGAACCACGCAGGCCACGTACATAACACTCGACATCGAATTCGACGGCAGCCCACACAGCCTCGCCCAGATTGCCACAACCCTTGACAAAGTCCACCTCAAAATCATCTCCTCGTTCTCCCACCGCGCCCTCCGTGGAAAGGACACACGCTGGGGAATTATCGCAGACCCTGCGCGTTCCCCGTACGGACTTCGGGAACTTCAAAGCACCCTCCTCCAACTCCCCGAAATTCACACCGTCACGGTCGCCCCGCTCATTCCGGAACGCACCTTCTGCAAAGCACCACCCTACTATGAACATCTCCCCAAGGAATCACCACAAATCATGAGTTGAAACATCCAGGGACGAATCTTTACCACAAAACCCTTTTCTCTTCTTTAACCTCACTTATGTGTTAATAAGCAAATTTTTCAACAAAGATGAAAATAAAACAGAGTAAGGTTATTTCTCTTCGGATACCTTCACCATAACGTTTTCATACCACGAGCCGATAGCCATTGAAATCACACCGAACATTCTTGGGGGAGCCACCATGACGCAGACCCAGATACAGGAGATTTTCGCGAGCCACACCACGGAGCCGGTCAGCATCGATGCTATCGTGGACCTCACCATCGACCTGCGCGCAGCCCGCGACTTCGGCGGCGCCAACGTCGTCAAGCACCTCCAAGACCACGACCTTCCCGTCGCCGACCCTCGCAAAACATTGTTCACCTTCGACTGTAACCCGGGCGGTTGCGACCAGAAATACGCGATCAACCAGCACATCTGCCGCCAGTACGCACGCACCCACGGCATCCCCATCTACGACATCAACGCCGGCATCGGCACCCACCTCGTCGTCGACAACGGCCTCGTAAAATCCGGCGACACCTTCGTCTCCACAGACAGCCACGCCAACATCCTCGGCGCCATCGGCGCCTTCGGACAAGGAATGGGCGACATCGACATCGCGTACGCCTTCGCCCACGGCACCACCTGGTTCAAAGTCCCACCCACCACCCACGTCACGTTCAAAGGAACACCCGCACACAACGCCACCGCCAAAGACATCGTACTGCGCATGACCAAGGAAACCGGCGCCAACGGCCTCCTCGGCTCCGCCGCGGAACTCACCGGCCCCTACACCACTCGCTGCACCCAAGACGAACGCCTCACCATCGCCTCCATGGGCACCGAAATGGGCGCCATCATCCTCCTCTTCCCACTACCCGGACACACGACACATACACTGCCAGCCTACGACCATACCCTCACCATCGACATCGACGGCCTCCCCCCGCAGATCTCCCGCCCCGGACACCCCGAAGACGTCACCACCGTCAAGGACTGCGAAGGCACCGTCGTCGACTCCGGGTTCATCGGCTCCTGCACCAACGGCCGCCTCGACGACCTCCGCAGAGCAGCCGCCGTCCTCAAAGGCAAGAAGATCGCACCCGGCCGCATCCTGAAAATCGTCCCAGCCACCGACGCCATCTGGAACGCCTGCCTGCGCGAAGGCCTGCTGCAGATCTTCAAGGACGCAGGCGCCCTTATTGGCTCCGCAGGCTGCGCGGGCTGCGCCGCCGGCCAAATCGGACAGACCGGCTCTGGAGAAGTCACCGTCTCCACCGGCAACCGCAACTTCACCGGCAAACAAGGCAAAGGCGACATCTACCTCGCCTCACCAGAGACCGTCGCCGCCTCCCTCATCGCCGGATACATCACCACCGCCGACGCCATCCCCACCCGCCCGACGACGTTCCCTCAGTCACCCCAAGGAAAACCGTCGAGCAAACTTGAGCAGCCCTCGCGTAAACCATCGATGCACCTCCAAGGCAAAGCCTGGGTCGTCCCTCAGGACAACATCGACACTGACGCGATCTACCACAACCGGTACCTCACCGTCACCAACATCGCAGAAATGGGCCAGTACACCTTCGCCGGCTTCAAAGGCTATGAGACGCTCGCCAAACAGGTGCAACCCGGCGACATCATCGTCACCGGGAAGAACTTCGGCTGCGGCAGCAGCCGCCAGCAGGCCGTCGACTGCTTCAAATCCCTGCACGTCAGCCTCATCATCGCTGAGTCCTTCGGCGCGATCTACGAGCGCAACGCTATTAACAGCGCATTCCCGATTCTCACAGCCTCTGATGCCATACAACAGATCACGACAGGCGACGTGCTCACCGCCGACCTCAACACCGGCATCATTATGAATACTAAAACGAAGAAGAAGCTTCAGTCTACACCATTCTCCTCCGTCCAACGCTCGATTTACGAGCGTGGAGGCCTCCTCAGTAGGTGAAAAAAATGGGACATACATTCGCAGAAAAACTCCTGGCACATTACGCGAAAAAAAACGACGTCGTCCCCGGAGAAATCGTCACCGTCCACCCGGACCACCTCCTTATGCATGACAACGCCGCGCCGATCGTGAAGAAGATTACCGCGGACCTCGATGTGTATGGCATTTGTGATCCATCCATGCCGATCATCGTCTTGGACCATGTCATCCCTGCGGCCGATGAAAAAACCGCGGCAAATCATCAACTGATCCGCGGGTTCGTAAAGAAATACAACCTGCCGTACTTCTACGACGTCGGAGAGGGCGTCTGTCATCAGATCGTCGTCGAAAAAGGCCTCGCATTACCAGGAAAACTCCTTCTCGGAAGCGACTCTCACACCTGCAGCTACGGCGCGGTTGGCGCATTCTCCACGGGTATCGACCGCACCGAGGCCGCAGCCTTGCTGCTCACGGGAGAGACATGGCTTAAGGTTCCCAAGAGCATCCGTATCATACTTCTTGGTAGTATACACTCTCCGGTGAGCGCTAAGGACGTCGTCCTCTGGGTCATCGGGCAAATAGGAGCGAGTGGCGCCGACTACTACTCGGTGGAGTATCAGGGAGATGTCGCCCAATTCTCGATTGATGATCGATTCACCATCGCGAATATGGGTGTCGAGATGGGAGCCAAGAACGCCGTCTTCCCCGTCGATAAGGTCACCACGAAGTATCTTCAAAGCCTCCGAGTAGCGTCGACCCAGTACACGGCAGTGTCGGCGGACCCTGACGCTGTGTACGCCTCGACGCTGAACGTGCCATTAGATGAGATCCCTCCGATGGTCGCCGTCCCCCATCACGTGGATAACGTCAAGCCAGTCGCTGAGGTCGCAGGCATCCACTTGCACCAGTGCCTCCTGGGCACGTGTACGAACGGGCGGGTGTCGGATTTGAAGGTCGCAGCGAAGATCCTAAAAGGGAAAACCGTACACCGTGATATCCGTCTCTTGGTCCTTCCCGCATCGCGACAGGTCTATCTTGATGCACTGAAGGAAGGATACATCGATATCTTCCTGAAGGCAGGCGGCGTAGTACTCCCGCCAGGTTGCGGCCCCTGTCTAGGTGCACATCAGGGGGTGCTTGCACCCGGTGAGCGATGTCTGAGTACATCGAATCGGAACTTCAAGGGCCGGATGGGCTGCAAGGATGCGGAGATATATCTGGCGAGCCCGGCGACAGTGGCCGCCTCCGCGATCCATGGGGTCATCACCGACCCGCGTTCGGAGGTGAAGCCATGAGGGTGTGGCGGTACGGCGATGATGTGAACACGGATATGCTATTCCCCGGGAAGTACACATACACGTGCAGTACGGCCGAGGAGATCAAGCCGCATCTGCTTGAGGACCTGGACCCGTCGTTTGCCAAAGGAGCGCAACGCGGGGATCTGATTATCGCTGGGAAGAACTTCGGCTGCGGCAGCAGCCGTGAGCAACCGGTGGTGGGTCTCGCCGCGGTCGGCATCAGCGCGGTGGTGGCGGGAAGCTTCGCCCGGATCTTTTATCGGGCGTCGATCAACCAGGGGTTGCTGCTCATCGAATGCCCGGAGGCGGTGAAGGCGTACCGTACCGGCGATGCTGTCGCAGTGGATGTGGAGAAAAGCCTCGTCACAATCGGTACGCGGTCGTTTTCCTTCCCGCGGTTGCCACCGGAGATCCTCGCAATCCGTGACGCGGGAGGCTTGCTGCCGTACACGCGGGCGCGGCTCAAGAAGCGGAAGTCGTGCTGATTTCACGATGAAAAAGGGAGGAGGGGAGGAGGCTACTCCTCGTCATACAAGGCGAGCGTGTCGAAGAACTCGGGTTTGAAGTAGTAGCCGTAACTGGTTTTTTCGATGAGGCCGTTGCGCAGACAGCGGTCAAATAAATCGTCATACATGGTCGTGTCGTCGTTCGGCAGGGCTTTCTTCCCGTGCTTCTGGGTTTTTTTCTTCTGGGACATGGCTCTCTTCACCTAGACCTCGCTATTTTCTAGCATGTTAGGTGTTGTCATTTTTGGTATTTAAAGCTAGGTGGAGAAAACGTCATCCTGGAAGAATACGGGACGGCCAATGAAGGCCGCCTTAGGGGGTGTCGGTGACCAGCAGCTCGCGCACCGGCGTACCGTCACTCCACAGCCCCATGAACCGCTGCTGCGGCGTGTTCCCCAGGCAGTACTCCCGATGCGTCCCGTAGAAGGCGTAGTCAGTGAGCGCGTCGAACAGCTTCCAGGTGGAGTAGTAATCCATCGCGTCCGTTAGCGTCGAATTCAGGGGGCAGACCGGGGCGATGTGCGTCGCGGCCAACGCGGGACGTCCATGAGAATCAGACCGCTGGATCACGAAATCCTTGTTCTCCAGGGGTATCTGGTCGGCGGTGAAGAAAATCAGCTTCCCTGAGGCGTTGCCCGCCACCTTGTCGTCCTGTCCGACGACCACCAGCAGCAGGGTGCCAGCGGGGATGTCATGGTAATCCGTCATCATCGTATCAGGGCGGATGAACGGCTGCACCGGCATCACCGCCCGGGGGACCGGAAGTCCTACGGAGGAGGCTTTGGCCGCCATCTCCGCGGTGATCCCGCCGCCAAGGGAATGGCCGACAATCGCGAACTTCTCGAGATCCGGATGCACGTGACCCGTGGTACCTAGGATTCGGAGCGCGTGGCGGACCGCCCAGATGGCATGTTCGGTCGCGAACCGAAGGCCGATCACCAAGCCGAGCTGGTACCGCGGGTAGATGACGATGTTACCGCGCCGCGCGAGATGCGTAATCCACGCCTGGTAGTAATGGGGAGTGACGGCGCTATAGCCGTGGTTGAAGACCACCACGGGCGCCTCATCAGGGGCCGGCTGTGCGGGCTCAAAGAGCCAGAACGAGAACGCACCGATGCCGTACTGATGCTCCGTTATCGCAGCGTGGGTGTAGTTGGATCCTCCGGGGCCGTCCGGCGGCTGCCCGGGCGGAGACGGATCAGACAAAGACAACGCACCGGATGCACCGAGCGTCGCTGGACAGCAGACCGAGATGATCAACAGAAAAACAACCATGACCCGTGTATGATGTCGCATACGAACCGATTCCTCCGTAACCCGATACCTACAGATGCCACGGTCGGATAAAAAGTTTCTGTTAGCGGGAAGGTGATAGATGGGGGTTTACATAGGAGGTGGTGAGGAGAGATGGGAAAAACTAAACCATGTACCCCCCATCTAGCAACCTTAAAAAGATATTATACATAAGAGTATATAAATATTATTATTAATATTTAATAAATACCGGGTAAGAGCAGGAAAACACCAAGAGGATAAATGCAGGAAAAAATACGAAAAAAAGGACAAGAATAACAAACTTTGTTATATTCATTACTTCTAGTTGTTATTTTCAATCCGGAAAGAAAAGAGTACATCCGTCTCCTTAAAGAGTCACGGAGAAGCAACAAAATCAAAGCTCAACGAGGTTTCGTACGACTCATAAATCACTCAGAGAAACCCGGGTCATGACGGCTCAGGAAAGGAGCCGCTGAATCGTCAAGGTGCCGATGATTTTCCCCTCAGCATCAGCACAGGGCACAATCGTCACAGACTGCCGGCATACCGCCCCCACGGGACCCGTGATATCCTCGATGCGATCCCAAATCGCCACCCCCGTAGAGAACACCATATAGTCATCGTCATACGCCCGCTGCGCCTGCTCCCGAGGCAGGAAATCAAACTCATTTTTCCCTAGCATTGCATCCACGGTCACATTCCAGGCTTTCGCTTTCGCGGCGTTGACCATGACAAAGCGATGCTGATCATCCTTAAAACAGACGAGCTCAGGCAGATTGTCCAGCAGCATCTGCAGCCGCCCCCTCGTACGAGTGAGCTCCAGCTCCGCCTGCCGTAAGGTAGTGATATCCCGGGAAATCCCCATCGTGCCGATGACGTCACCCTCCACCGAGTACCGTGGAATCTTGGTCACGATTACCCACCGCTCGACCTCGGATGCGTCCACGAGATGCTCGACCTTATTGGTAATCGGCACCCCGGACTGCAGCACCGCCTGATCATCGTCACGGATCCGCTGAGCAACCTCAGCGGGCAGGAAATCGAAATCCGTCTTCCCAATCATCTGATCCAGCCGGACGTGCGCATGCTCCGCCTTAGCCTTATTCACCAGGATGAACCGATGCTGCGCATCCTTGAAGTACACCGAATCGGGGACATTGTCCAGCAGCGTGCGGAACAGCTCATGTTCTTTCATCCTCGTGCGCTCCGCCTCGTTGCGCGCCGTGATATCACGAAAAATGAGCACGAAGTTATCTAGCTCGTTGTCCTTCTTCACTAGGAAAAACGAGCTGATCTCCACCTCAAGCACCTGCTTCGCCGTCGTCTGAATCTCCGTCGTGTAACTCGCAGCCTTCTTCTCCGAGAGAAGCTGTTCGAACTGACTGACGACCACCGGCATGGACCGCGCCGTCAACAACTCCATGTTAAAGAGGTTCTTCGTCACCAAATCCTGCTTCGTGATATCCAGCAACTCGCACATCCTCGTATTGACATCCACGATATCCCCATGAGCATCAAGTACGATGATGCCGTCCGTCGCGTACTCGAACAGACCGCGGTACTTCTTCTCGCTCTCCTTGAGCCGCTGCTCAGCTGTCCGCCGCTCCTGGATATCCCACAGGAGCACGAACATCACGATACGGCCCTCCATCCGGAACACCGACAGGCGCGCCTCTACCGGTCGCCGCATCCCATCCTTACAGACGCAATCCGTCTCCACGTTCAGGCCGCCGCGTGCGGCCAGCTCATCACGAATTCCGTCCCAGTCCGTCTCCACCGGCAGGAGATCACGCAGCGACAGCCGATGCAGCTCAGTGTACTCATAGCCTAAGAACTCCGAGGACCGATGGTTCGCCTCAAGGATCTGCCCGGATAAATCCGCGAGGAACGCCGCGGCATTCACCCGCTCAAAAAGCGTCGTATACCGATCATGAGCAACCGATGAGCTCTGAAAAGCATCCTCTGAAGCAGAGTCGTGCATCTCAGGCATCACCACTCACCCAGCATCCCTTCACCTGTTGCAAATCCCCCAATGGTTTATAAATCTGCGGCTTCCACCACCAGCCGCCAGAGCACCCCTTGGCTACTAAGCTCAAAGCGCCGAGGCTGGAACTGTTGTAACAACCAGATGTTCGTCTTCGTATGACTGCTGCATTCTCGAATCAGACAGGCGGACCGCTGCGGACAAGCCACCATGTACGGAAGCACTTGATCCACACTATACTGATCGAGCGTCGCGCCAGCGCGGATATCAGCCACGAGACGCTGAACTGCGGTCCGGCCGACTTGCTCCGCAGGAAGTCTGCGTTCACCCAGCACCGCGGCCCCCAGGATCGTCCGATCCGTCGAAGACCACACCGTCACCCCGGTCCCTACGGACGGCGACGTCATGGTCTCAACCTGCACGCGCGCCTCAAGACTCGCAGCCGTCGCCTCCTTGATGATCGCGTGCTTCATGCGCGCAGCGACATGCTCCGGCAGCCCAGAGCTGTGGATAATCCCGTCGATGACCGTGAACGTCTCAGGGGTTTCGACGACAAACGGCTGGAGGCTAGTGCTTGGAGAAATCGTCAAGGAGGCTTCGCCGCCTCCACGCGGGTAATACCCTCGTTTCTTCAATGACGCCTCGGCATTCACCCCCATACGTTTCACCAGCGGCAAGAAGACGTGCGCGAAATAATCCCAGGACGGCGCCCAGAGCACATCCGTCCCTCCTGTGAGATTTATGGTCAGCGGCCCGGTGGTTTTCAATGCCCCCAGTAGACAAGCCTGAAAAATCAATGTGATGTTCCCCGCAGTACCGATGTCGAACGTATACGTCCCCGTGCGGACTTCTCCTGGCGAAAACTGGATGGTTGGTGATCCGATGGCAAGCCCGGTGACCTCTGCGTTGCACAGTGCCTGCATGCAGGAGATCGCGGTGTAATGTTGTGGTCGCAACCCCGGGATCGGGCGTTTCGCCCGGATGTTGGTAATCTCGATGGGCGTATGCGTGTACACTGAGTATGCTATGGCGGTGCGGAGGATCTGGCCGCCTCCTTCTCCGTTGGAGCCGTCAATCGTGAGCATTTACAAGTCACCCTTCAGGGAGGAGTTCGTTGAGGAGGCGGAGTGCTTCGGTGCAGGTGCTCGCTTTGTTCTGAAGTCTGTCTCCTTTGAAGAGGAACCGGCGTACAACGAGTGTTTGTGGGGTTGCTATGGCGATGTAGACGAGTCCTACGGGCTTGGCTGGCGTTCCTCCCGTGGGTCCGGCGATGCCGGTGGTCGCGATCCCGTAGTCGACGTGGGAGCGTTCGCGGACGCCTTGGGCCATGGCCCTGGCGGTCTCTTCGCTGACGGCCCCGTGGGTCTGCAGCAGCTGTGTAGGGACGCCGAGAAGGTCTTGCTTGGCTTTGTTGCTGTAGGTGACAAGGCCGCGGTCGAAGTACTCGGAGCTTCCTGAGACGTCGGTGAGCAGGCTGGCGAGCAGTCCGCCAGTGCAGGATTCCGCGGTCGCGACTGTGATGTGAAGGGCTCGGAGTCTTTCAGAGGTTTTATTAAGAAGTTGTTCATCTACCACGTGAGACACCCGACAGTAGAATCAGGGATTTATGATATAAGGTTTCACGGCTGAAAGAGGCAGTTGGCCTCTCGGGGTGTGTCCTGCTCCTGTGGTGTAGTCCGGCCAATCATTTCGGCCTTTCGAGCCGACGACTCGGGTTCGAATCCCGACAGGAGCATTAATACCAAACCTTAAAAGCCCCCATTTCTTCACTCCTGATGGAGGCTTATGACTGCTGACTATTCAACACGGATAGCTAAAGCCAAACAGCATCTGCAAAACAGCAAGATCAATTCATCAAACAAGACTCATATAAACAAATTCGTGGATAGGCTTTCAGGAGAGGGCATCAAGCCAGTCAGGCAACTCAAATATCTCTATACTCTCAAGACTCTCTCCGAGATGATTGGCAAAGATTTCTCTGCATGTTCAAAGGACGACATCGTGGCCGTGCTAGCGAAGATTAACAACTCACCATATGAGAATTGGACCAAACGGGACTTCATGGTGGTCCTCAAGCGATTCTTTCGCTGGCTTCGGGAGGAAGAGGGGCAAATGTTTGATCGGGCCCAATATCCACGCGAAGTTAGCTGGATAACGACCGGGAAGAAGATTGACAACAAGAAGCTGCCAAAGCAACTCCTGACCATCGACGATGTCCAATTGCTAGCTGCCGCAGCATTGAATCTTCGAGATAAATGCTTCGTTCTGGTCCTATACGATTCAGGAGCACGAATAGGTGAAATCCTGAATATCAAGTTGAAGGACATCGAGTTTGACAAGTTTGGAGCTAAGATAATGCTCTCAGGCAAAACCGGTGAGAGAAGAATTCGGGTATTGGCCTCAGCTCCAGCTATCAGTAACTGGCTACTAGCACATCCAGATAGAGATAACCCTGAGAGCACCTTGTTTTGCGGTGTTTGGTCAAAAAAAAGAGGCGAGGAGATTGGATATCAGACATTCCGCATGATACTGACTGACCTCAAGAAAAAGACAGGGCTGAAGAAGCCGGTAAACCCCCACCAGTTCCGCCATAGCCGGGCCACCGAGCTGGCCCAGAGTTTTACTGAAGCACAACTCTGTGAGTACTTTGGCTGGGTTCAAGGGAGCCAAGAGGCTGCGACGTATGTCCATCTGTGTGGCAGGGACATGGACAACGCTGTGCTCAAGTTGAATGGGATTGAGGATGAGGAAAAGAAAGAAAGCCAATTCAGACAGATTGCTTGCCCGCGCTGCAAGACAAAGAACTCACCAGGGAGTAAGTTTTGCAGCAACTGCAGTTTGGGGCTTGACGTCAAGACGATGATGGACTACGAACAAGCAAAAGACGACCTCATCAAAGGTGGCATCAGTATTTTCAATGATGATGGCACCATGAAGAAGGATGCCGAGCAAATCATCCTCCAGCTACTGCGATTGCTTCGGCAGAAAGAGAACAAGACCGGCTGTTGAAATATGTAATCTGAAAGGCATCCTACAGCGGGAAGAATGGAGAAAAAGAGAAGGAGGAAACACTTTTGATGAAACATAAGATATTCAAATTCCAGCAATTCATAGAATGGGAAGTCTTTAGACCATTATCAAGAATCATGACTATAACGAAGAATAAAATAATCCCTGAAAAACAGGAGATGATAAACAAGAACAGATTTGAAATCCTGGAAGATCTGAGAGAATCGTTTCACTGGGAAGATAGATGGGAACATTTCTCGGATAGGGAGTATGTCGATGAAACATATAGGCAATTTAAAATATTATTAGATAAAACTGGTGAATTCCATGATGAAAAGGACCGGGCGTTTTATGACATCGTCATGTGTATCTTTGACGAATGCGAGGTAAAAAAAGATCAAAAGCCAGAGGAAGCGAACAGTTGAAGAAGCCCATGGGAAAAATTCTTGACTAATGTCAGCGAACGTTTTGACTGGGGGCCCTCAGTTGTTCATTGGTGACGGAATATTATTATATGTCCAGATTCGCTCCGTTTACCCGCAGCCACTCCTTCTTCTCATGGTAGTTTGGCATGACGGATTCGACCGTCTCCCAGAAAGCAGGGCTGTGATCCTTCCTTTTCGCGTGGGCCAGTTCGTGTACGACGATATAATCAATAACGCTCATGGGTGCGAGCATGACTTTCCAATGGAAGTTCAGGTTCTTATTGCCCCAGGAAGCCCAACGTTTCTTCAAGTCGAGGACACGCACATTGACATTACCAATACCCATCTTTTTCCTGTAAAATTCGACCCGCTGGGAAAGATGTTTCTTTCCCTGCTCTCTATAGAAGCCGATGAACAGGTTCTTAGCTCTAGGCGCATCCTTCTCCCGTAAAATGAAGAAACCATTCGTGAGTGCAAGCGGGATGTCTATGGTCCCATCGAGCTTCAGTCTGTAGCTTCTGCCCATGTACAAGAATCCCTCGCCGCTCGCAATTTTCCTTTCGGCCTTCGTCCTGTTCAGTTCCCTAAACTCTGTGATTGATTTGTGTATCCAGAATCTCTTCATATCTACGATTGCGTTAATCCTCTCTTTTGCGACGTTCTTAGGGGCCCTTACAATCACGTTGCCATTCGGT
>CAIRCU010000023.1 GCA_903877165.1 Methanobacteriota archaeon
CTGGCGCTGCGGCACCACGCATCTCCATAACATCCTTGCCCAGGATCCTCAGTTCGGCTATTTCTCGACGTTCCAGGCGTACCTGCCGACCGTCTACCTGGATGGCGAGAAGCTGTTCAAGCCCCTGGTCGTCTCCAGCCTCCCGAAGAAACGCCCGATGGACAACGGCGACATGGACGCGGACCTTCCCCAGGAGGACCAGTACGCCATGGGAGCGGTCTCCCCCTATTCGTACTACCACGGCTGGTGCTTCCCAAGAAACATGAAGGTGTACAACGACTACATCTGCATGATGAATGCCTCACCTCAGACCATCGAGGACTGGAAGCAGACCTACCTCTACCAACTCAAGAAAATCACCTTGTTTTACAAAGGCCGGCAGCTGCTCTTGAAAAACCAGGACAACACCGGGAAGATTGCCCAGCTGCTGGAGATGTTCCCAGACGCCAGATTCATCTACCTCTACCGCAACCCCTACGATTTGTACATGTCCATGATGAAGTTTATGCGCACGGTCATCCCGCGGTACTGCGTGCAGACCCCACCATCCATCGAAGAGGTCGAAGGCATCATGATGAGCCTGTACGAGCAGATGACGAAGAAATACCTCCAGGACAAGGCGCTGATCCCGGAAGGTCATCTCGCCGAGGTCCGGTACGAAAGTTTCATCCACCAGCCGCTACGGACCGTCCATGGACTCTACAGGAAGCTTGGCTTAGACGGCTACGAACAGGCAGAAGCCGCTTTCAAACGCTTTCTTGCGACCCAGAAGACCATCCAAACCGACCACTACACCTTCACCGACCCCGTGTTCCGGAAGATCGAGAACCACTGGGGCTTCGCGCTGCAGGAATACAAATACCCCCGGCCTGAAGGCTGCCCTCCAGGCATAGATCATGAAGTCATCGAACTCTAATACACTCATTGACTTCTTATTTCATTCAAAATCATTTTAATATAATTAATAAAGACTTTAAATAAAATTTTACGGGAGTTACTCCCAATCTCTCCTGAAAAAAGGTATCATTCCCATTAATAATGATGGTATCGAATTAAAACAAATGTTTTAAATAGGCAGCACGTCTCTTTTTTATAGAGAAAGGGGGAGTTACCAACGAAAAACCAAAACAGATTCCGATATAAAGCTATCCTCGCAGCATTCTTCGCACTGACCATGTTGCTTCCCGCAGCCGCCGCCCGACCCACCCAGCACGTACCCACATCGGCACCCGCAGCAGGCGACACCAGCTGGCCCATGTTCCATTACGACCCTGCACACACTGGAGTCACCGACGGTAAAGCACCAGCCACCAACAACCTCCTGTGGTCCTACGAAGCAGGCGGCGACGTCCTCTCCTCACCTGCTGTCGTCAACGGCAAAGTCTACTGTGCCTCCTACGACGACAACACCGTCTTCTGCCTCAACGAATCCAACGGCGGTCTTCTCTGGAACTTCACCGCTAACGACTTCATCCCTTACTCCTCACCCGCCGTCGACAGCAACAAACTCTACATCGGATCTCGCGACAAGAACGTGTACTGCCTCAACGCCAGCACCGGAGCCAAACTCTGGAGCTACACCACCGGTGGCATGATCTACTCCTCACCTGTCGTGGTCAACAACCGACTGTACATCGGGTCCAGCGACAACAAACTCTACTGCCTGGACGCCACCACCGGCGACTACCTCTGGAACTTCACCACCGGCATGTTCGTCTGGAGCTCGCCTGCGGTCGCCGACGGCAAGGTCTTCGTCGGCTCCATGGACTTCAAGATGTACTGCCTCAACGCCACTACCGGCGCAGTCCTCTGGAACTTCACGACCGGCATGATCATTTACTCCTCGCCTACCATTAAAGACGGCAACGTTTACTTTGGGTCCTGGGACCATTTCGTCTACTGTCTTAATGAAAACACCGGAGCCCAGGTCTGGAGACGTGATATTGGATCCGGAGCACTCGGAGCCATCTTCTCCACGCCCGCAGCCACCAACGGCAAGGTCTACATCGGCGTAGACTGGGCGCCACAAGGAGGATTCTTCTGCCTGAACGCCACCACCGGCGGCATCATCTGGAACAAGACGCTCAACGGCGCCGTGTACGCCAGCCCCGCAGTCGCCGACGGCAAGGTCTACGTCGGCACCTGCCAAGACCACTCCTTCTACTGCTTCAACGCGGACAGCGGAGTACAGCTCTGGTCGTACGCCGGTTCGGATTACTTCACGTCCTCACCCGCTATCGCGAACGGGAAGGTCTACGTCGGATCCAACGACAACCACCTGTACTGCTTCGGCCCTGAACTCGTCATCACCGAGGTCGGAGGCGGAGCATTCACCGTCTTCGCCCGTGTACAAAATAACGGCCCGCATAACCTGTCACTCAGCTACTCAATCACCACCAACGGGGGGTTCATACTCCTTGGGAAGACGTCCAGCGGCACCGTAGTCATCTTACCGTACGACTATGGATTCATCCGGTCGAAACTCATGTTCGGATTGGGGAAAACAACAATCACATTTACGGTAGGATCGGTGACTACAACCGTCAACGCTAAGATATTCTTAGTATTCGTGACGATCCTCCCCTCATGAGGGCGGGGCTCTTCACCCCTCTTTCTTCCTTTTTTCCATCGCCTGCTTTCTCATATCTTGTGGCATCAGCTCGATGGCGTACCGCAGCGCCGTCCGTGGCATCCGGTCCCGGTTCCTGAGGACATAGTCGAAGACCTCTTGTTGGTGCACTTTGCTTTCTTCCTTGAGGAGCCAACCATAGCCCTTCTGCACCATGTCATCGGCATCGAGGAGCAGCCGATCCGAAATTTCGAAGGCATCTGAGAGATACTTCCCTTGCTTCGCCGGCACAATCAGGGTAACGGCCGCGGCACGTCGGACCCAGCGGTTCGGAGACGCTGTCCATCGCTTCAGCTCCTGTATCGTCTCCGGGTATTTCTCCACGAAATCACCAAGGGTGTGGTTACAGAACCCATCGCACTTCGCCCAGTTGTTGATGTAGCGATCCAGCCACCGCTTGAATATCTGAAGGTCGGATTTCTTGAACCCTTGGACGAAATGGGGAAGCCAAAGCGAGACCACGAACGCATCCTCGGAATAATCCGAGACGAATAACGCCTCACACACAGCAAAAAATTCTTGCTTCCTTAGCATTCTAACTTCAGGGAGATACTTCTTTGCGATTTTCCCGACGACACCCGTCTTCACACCGTAACAGATGACCGGCTCTTTGAAGAACCGTTGGAAGATCTGCTTGGTTCTTTCATCCGCGCTCTCCCGTAGATCGTGACGCAGCCGTTCTAGTAGAGTGCTCATACGCTACCCATGAACAAGAATCCTTCTATTATGCCAGCGGTCTGGGAGGCATGGTACGGCTGATCAGCACATACATATTACGTGAACATTTGGAGTTTGTCGCCATGAGGTTCACAGACGTCCAGGATGTCTCGGAGACAATTATCCGAACTTTTAAATACGGTTTCCCGTTTCTACCCTATGGGATGCCAGTAGTAGGATAGCAGGAGCGTACCGGCTACATCAGTGGAAGGGATGATCTGTGTATCTTAAAGAAGTCCAGATGGAAAATTTTAAGTCGTTTGGGCAGAAAATGGTCGTGCCGTTTTTCCCCGGGTTCACGGCGATCACTGGGCCCAACGGGTCGGGGAAGAGCAACATTGTCGATGCGATTCTTTTCGTTCTGGGGCCGAAGAGCTCCAAGGTGATGCGCGCCGGCAGGCTCACTGATCTTATCTTCAACGGTGGCAAGAAGCAGAAGAATCCCTCCAAGTACTGTAAGGTCTCCCTGGTCTTCGATAACCGTCTGCGGAAAATGGCAGTTGACGCCGACGAGGTCCTTCTCACGAGGGTTATCAAGCGCGCGCCGCTGAAAGACAATCCGGATAACTACTACAGTTACTACTACATCAACGACCACGCCGCCTCCTATACTGAATTCATCGATTTGCTGACGCATGCGCGAATCTCCGGTGAGGGATATAACATCGTCAAGCAAGGTGAC
The DNA here is from genome assembly GCA_903877165.1 of Methanobacteriota archaeon. Taxonomy (GTDB): domain Archaea; phylum Thermoplasmatota; class E2; order DHVEG-1; family DHVEG-1; genus CAIRCU01. The sequence goes on from CAIRCU010000023.1 coordinate 4,029, forward strand.
GTCACGAGCCTGGTGGAGATGGGCTCGGTGGACCGCCGTAAAATCATCGATGAGATCGCTGGGATTAGCACGTTTGACGAGGACATCACGAAGGCGGAGAAGGAACGCGAAGACGTGGACAAGAACCTTGAGCGTATTGACATCATCCTCAACGAGATTGGCACACAGATCCGGCAGCTGAAGAAAGACCGGGATGCCGCGTTCGCATACAAAGAACTTAAGGATAAACTCTATGAGACCAAGGCGATGGTCGCCGCGAAGAAGAAACAGGAAGTCGAAACGCAGATCGCCGAGGTCAATAAACAGATCATTTCGTACGAGACGGAGCAGAAGAAATTCGACGACGCCAAGAAGAAACTCCAGGATGATCATGCCAAGGTGCTCGCCGACCTTCGCGACATCGAGCAGAAGATCGCGGACGCAGGCGGTGAAGAAGCAGGCGAGCTGAAAACCAAGATTGATGCACTACGCGCCGAGGCAATCAAGATCGAGGAGCGCGTCAACTACTCGACCGACGAGATCGCCGAGCGTAAACAGGAGCTCGGGGCACTGGAGCATTCCTTCGAGGAGATCGCCGCTGAACTCGCCGAGCTTGCGACCCAGGACACGGAACTGGCCGGGAAAATCCAGGAGACCGAGGCTGCTAGGAAGACGACGGATGACGCACTCAACACCCTCAGAACCGAGGTCGCCCAGTCCGACGACCTCTCCATGGACCTGACCAGAGAGCTCGTCAAGATGCGCGAGGAGTACACCGAGAAACAAGGCCAGGTGCACGAGCTATCCCTCAAGAAAGACCGCCTCCATCAGAACATGGATGCATTGGACCATCAGATCGCGGAACTGCAAGAGACTAAATCCACGTATGAGTTCGAACTCAAGGACATCGACTGGCAGGCCCAGGAGCTAGCGAAAGGCAAACAAGAATCCGGAAAAAAACTCAAAGACCTCGAGGCTCAGCTCCTCAAGAAAAAGAGACGCGAATGCGAACTTTCCGAGCAGATTACAGACCTTGAACAGGCGATTACCAAACTGCAGCGAGAACAAGCCCGGTTGCAGGCGGAGCGCGACGCCGCGCAATCCGTCCAAGGCCACTACAACCAGGCGGTCAACGCCATCCTCACCGCCAGAGACGCAAAAGAGCTCTCCGGCATCCGCGGTACGATCGCGGAGCTTGCCCATGTCGAAGACCAATTCAGACTCGCCTTGGAGATCGCTGCCGGCCCGCGCATGCAGGCCGTCGTCGTCACCGACGATGCCGCAGCCGCGGACGCCATCGACTACTTACGGAAGAAGAAGCTTGGACGCGCGACCTTCCTTCCTCTCAACAAGATGATTATCGGGAAACCCCGGGCGCAGGCACTCATGGCCGTCAAAGACGAGCACGCCCACGGGTTCGCCTTCGACTTGGTGAAATACAACGCCGAGTACAAGGGAGCCTTCTGGTACGTCTTCGGGGACACCATCATCGTCGACTCCCTTTCCGATGCCCGTCGGCTCATGGGCGGCGTACGCCTCGTCGATATGAAAGGTGACCTCATCGAAGCCAGCGGCGCCATGATCGGCGGCAGCGCCCCTAGCGAGAAGATCTCGTTTGGCACTTCAGACCAACACATGCTCGATGAGCTCACTGAGAAACTCCGTATCGCCATCGATCATCAAGAAGAGATCCATACCGAGCTTGCCACAGTCCGCAAAGAGCTCACCGACCTGGAAGGAACCCTGCGGGACTCCCGCACCCAGGGCGATAGCGAAACCCAGCTGAAGAACCTCGACGTCCGCAAGAAGGAGTACATCGGGAAACTCGACGTCCTCAACAAGGACCTCGAAGGCAGACTCAAGGAAAAAGGGGGACTGACGGTTGAAGACAGTCAGCTTGCCTCAAGTCTTTCAGACCTGCAGCAGCGCCTCACCGAGCTTGATGCCAACAAAGAGGAGAAAGGCAAACGGCTGCTGAAGAGCACGAAAAAAGAGGTCGCGCAGGAGATCCGCAGCCTGGAGAAAACCCTCTCCCAGCAGCAAGAGAACCTCTTGTCCTTGAAAAGCGAGGCGGAGACCCTGCAGAAGAAGAAAGAACTCCTCGACGCCAGGAACCAGGAGCTATCAGACAAACGCACGTCGATCACCGATGCCGTCGCGACGCTCAAGACCAGCCTTGACGAGCTGAGAGCCTCGAAGGCCAAGGCCAGCGACGACCTCAAAACCCTCATGACCGTCGAGGAGAAGATGGCGGGGGCGACCAAGGAGCTCTCCGGCAAGCGCGACAGCCTCTACCGCAAATCCGTCAGCCTGGAAAACGAGCTGGATGCCCTGACCACCAAGACCGAGTCCTATGCAGACCTCATCGCCCGCTCCCAGTACCGCCTCCCTACCCTGGAGTCCGCGGTCAAGGAACTCGACTCCGAGATCACCTTATACCACATTGAGCTCACCACCCAGAAATACCCAGCCCTCGAGACGATGAAAGAGACGCTGCTGTCCATCGAGCAGAAGATGCAGGCGCTCGAACCGGTCAACATGCGCGCCCTCGAGGAGTACGAGCATCAGGCCGAGCGGAAAAAGAAATTCGACGACGACATCAAACGACTCAACGACCAGAAGAAAAACCTCATGAGTCTCGTCGGCGAGATCACCACGAAGAAAAAAGAACAGTTCTTCGAAGTCTTCAACGAAGTCAACCGCAACTTCAAAGACATCTACGGGCAGCTCTCCGAAGGAGGAGAAGCCGAGCTCGTACTGGAAAGCGAGGAGGCGGTCTTCGACGGCGGCCTCACCATCAAAGCCAGACCGCGCGGCAAAAAAGTCCTGCGACTCGCCGCGCTCTCCGGCGGCGAGAAAAGCATTGCCTCACTGGGCTTCATCTTCGCGATCCAACAGTACGACCCCAGCCCGTTCTACGTCCTCGACGAAATCGACATGTTCCTCGACGGCGTCAACGCCGAGGTCGTCAGCCGCATGATCAAGAAGCGCGCGGAACACTCCCAGTTCATCAGCGTCTCCCTACGGAAAATCGCATTGAAGGAAGCAGACTTCCTCTACGGTGTGACCATGCACGACAACGGCATCTCCGAAATGATCGGCAACATCGACCCGGAGTCCGTCGGACCGAAAGGAGAAATCACCGTGCATCAGGAGGTGGAAACCCTTGGAAGTTAACAACGACATCGTCAACCATCTGTTATTCCATAAAGCACTCATCGATGAGGACAGCGACAACAGCAACATCAACAAGTACTTGGCCATGGCGCAGACCATGCCGCAGCCTTCCTCAATCGATAATGTCTTCGACCGTTCCGTGTACCTGATTTTTGATTTGGTCGTCAACCAGGAGTTCAATCCCTGGGATATCGACCTCGTGAGCTTCTCAAGCCTGTATCTTGCGCGGGCAAAGCAGGAGAAGATCGACCTCATGGTCGCCGGGCGGATTATCTATATGGCCTGGAAGATCCTGCGTCTCCAAAGCGATCATCTCGTCGTCTCCATGGAGGCCGAGCAGCAGCAGCCGGCGGACCCGGGGTTCGGCTGGGATGACATCCCGATGTCCACCTGGATGGCCAGCGACCAGGAGTACTCCTATACGAACCTGCTAATGAAGATGCCGGAGCCGCCCATTACTGAGCCGTTGCGCCGGGATTCCTCCAGGAAGGTGACGCTCATGGAGCTGTTGCAGGCGTTCGACGAGGTACGCAAGGAGGCGGAGCAGCATCAGATGCTCGATGAACTGCGTCGTGAGGAGCGGTTGAGGCTTGCGGAGAAGGCCCGCAGCTCCATGCGCGGTGCCGCCCATGAGGATCATCTGGAGGAGGACATCGTCGTGGTCTGGCAGCGAATCCAGGAGCTGGGGAAGTCCAGCCTTGGGTTCCGAGAGCTGTGTCTATCCGATGAGGCGGAGGACCGCATCCGTACGTTTCTTTCGGTCCTGTTCTTAGCCTATGAGAAGCGCATCACCGTGCATCAGAAGCGCTTCCCGTATGGAGAAATTTATATTAAGACACTGGGGTGTAGCTAGGAGGATAGCAAAATGGGGAATCGCGAGAGTCGTCTAGTGGAGTCCGTGTTGTTCTCCGCAGGAAAACCGGTGAGCATCAAGGAGATTTCGAGTGCCGCGGGTCTGTCGCATGCCCAGGTCACCCATGCCCTTGAGGCGCTCATGCAGGCGTACGATACCGAGCGGAAAGACGAGACAAGCCTTGAGGTCGTGAAAGCCGGCAGCAAGTACTCGATGCAGGTGAAGAAGAAGTTCACAGATCAGTCCATGATGGTGGCGAAACCGGAGATTAAGGCTGAGCTGTTGAAGACCCTGGCGTTGATTGCGTTCCATCAGCCGGTGAAACAGTCGAACCTGCGGCATATGATCGGGGAGAAGGTGTACGAGGAAGTGGACGATCTGGTGAACATGCATCTGGTGTTCTCCAAGCCGCATGGATCGACGGAGATGTTGACGACGACGAAGCTGTTCCCTGAATATTTCGGGATTGATTCGACGAAACCGGAGGAGATACGGGAGTTCCTCGCCAAGAAGGTCATCGGATCCGTCGTCGAGGAGACCCGGCGGCAGGAGCAACCTGTGACTCCCGCTGAAGAAGCCGTTCCCAAGCCCAAGGGTGATGGCCAGCACACGGATCAGGCAGCGGATCGGAAGGCGACGCCGGAGCCGGCGGACCAGGACACCGCCTAGCCGTCATCGTTTCAGGGTGAGTTTTCCTGTTTTATACGGGCGTCGTTTCTTGAGATCGTCTCGGCATTCGAAGTCTAACCCGTAGCCGTACGACGATGGGACCATGAAGATGTCCGGGCTGTCCCAGTCGAACTCGCGGCCGCATTTTCTGCAGAGGACTTGCATCGTGGTTTCCTCCTCGAATATTAATCATTTTTTAGTGAGTCTGTACCGAAGGTCTGGATGATCCAGTTTTTGATAGCTTCCCTGGATTTACGGAATTCTTGGAGGGTTTGCTCAGGTGTCCCTTGGAATGTCCCCGGGTCGTAGAAGGGTTGGTGAAGGACGGTCTTCCCCGGGAAATAGGGGCAGGCTTCCCTGGCGTCGTCGCAGACGATGACGACAACGTCGAAGGACTTTCCGCGGAACTCGTCCACGGTTTTCGACCGGTGCTTGGAGATGTCGATGCCTATCTCTTTAAGGACGTGCATGGCTGTCCTATCGACGTCGGTCTTCACAGTGCCGGCGCTGTAGGCCTGGTAGCGGTCGCCATACAGGGCGTTGAGCAGTCCTTCCGCCATTTGGCTTCGGACCGCGTTATGCGTGCAGATGAACAGCACGGTCTTTTTCATTTTATTTGGACCCGGTTTCCGCTCACCATATAGATGATTTCTTCAGCCATGTCGCAGGCGTGGTCGCCGCAGCGTTCAAGATAGCGGGCGACGAGGATGTAATGCGTGCACATCGTGATGTTCTGCGGGTTCTCGATCATGTACGAGAGGCATTCCCGGAAGATGGAGTATCGGAGGGCGTCAACGTCGTTGTCTCGTTCATTGAAATTCTTCAGCTTGTCGATGTTACAGGTCTGGAACGCCTCCAACGCGTCGTGGATCATGGAGCAGACGAGGCTGTTCATATGAGGCAGGCTGACGATTTTTTTGATGTGGGGGCCGGGGGCGATCTCCTGAGCGACTTTCGCGATGTCCTTACCGTAGCGGCCAATCCGATTCAGTGCGGTAATCATTTTAAGCACGCACGCAATCGTGCGCATATCCACGGCCATGGGCTGGTACAGGGCGATGAGACGGAGGGCCTCTTCCTCCAGTTTGATGTTTTGGGCAGCGAGTTCTATTTTTCGTGCTTGCACTCCTTCCGCCTTGGGTACATCGAGGTCTTTGAGTGACTCCACCGCTTCGCAGAGCATGCCAGTGGATAGCTCCCCCATCTTCAGGACGTTTGTTTTCAGGTTTTCTAGTTCCTTGTGGAATATCTCAGCCATGTCTTCTCTCCTCAGCCGAATCGTCCAGTGATATAGTTCTCCGTGAGTTCTTCCCTGGGGTACTCAAAGATCTGTTCGGTGGTGCCATATTCGATGAGTTTCCCGAGATACATATAGGCTGCAAAGTCGCTGACGCGCGCGGCCTGTTGCATGTTATGGGTGACAATGATAACCGTATATTTTCGCTTCAGTTCCTGGATGAGGTCCTCGATTTTTGCGGTCGCAATCGGGTCGAGTGCACTGCAGGGCTCGTCCATGAGGATGACCTCGGGTTGTATCGCAAGGGCACGCGCAATGCAGAGACGCTGCTGTTGACCACCGGATAAGCCCATCGCTGACTCGTGGAGTCGGTCGCTGACTTCGTTCCAGAGCGCCGCGACTTTGATGCTCTCCTCGACGATTCCGTCCAGCTGTTTCTTGTCTTTTATCCCTTGGACTCTCGGGCCGTATGCGATGTTCTCATAGATTGATTTCGGGAAGGGATTGGGTTTCTGGAAGACCATCCCTATTTTTTTTCTGACTTCGACAGCGTCCGTTTTGGGGTCGTAGATGTCTTCGCCTTTGAAGTAGACTTTCCCGGCTGTTCGACAGTTGTGGATCACGTCGTTCATCCTGTTGAAGCAGCGGATGAGGGTGGATTTTCCGCAGCCTGAGGGGCCGATGAGGGCGGTAATCTTATTTGGCAGGATGTCGATGTCGATGTCGGCGAGTGCTTGTTTTTCGCCGTACCATAGGTTAAGTTTTTCTGTTCGTATGGTTGGCTCTGTCATTGTGTGTCTCACCGCTCAGAATTCGACTCGGTATTTTTCACGCAGGATTATGGCGAAGGCATTCATCCCCAGGACTATACCGATGAGCAGAAGGGCGGTGGCCCAGGCGTTCTGTTCGACGGGATAGGCTCCGATGTATTTAGAGATGACGTAGAGGTGGTAGGAGAGGGATTGCACAGGGCTGAAGAGGGATGAGGGAAGCGGGGATCTGAAGATGGACGCGGTGAAGATGATGGGTGCTGTTTCGCCTGCGGCTCTTCCCAATCCGAGGACGCCGCCGGTAATGATGCCGGGGAGGGAGGGGGGTAGTACGGTGCGGCGGATGGTCTGCCATTTCGTTGCGCCGAGTGCGTACGATCCTTCTCTGATGCTGTGTGGGATGCAGAGGAGTGCTTCCTCCGAGGATCGGATGATGATTGGTAGGGTCATGAAGCTCATGATGAGGATGCCGCTGAGGATGGAGATGCCGAAGATGGGGACGAAGACGGCGAAACCGAAGAGGCCGAAGACGATGGAGGGGATGCCTTGGAGGATGTCGGCGGCGATGCGGATGGCGCGGACGAGGGGTCCGGCCGTGGCGTATTCGATGAGGTAGACGGCGCTGGCGACTCCGAGGGGGATGGCGATGATGGCGGTTCCGGCGACGATGAGGAGAGTGCCGATGATGGCGTGGTTGACTCCTCCGAGCTCGCCGTGTTTGATGACGTCTTGGGTGAGGAAGTCCCAGGTGATGCCTCCGGCGCCGTTGACGACGATGTTGCCGATGATGACGATGAGGGGGTAGATGATGAGGATGACGGCGAAGGTGAGGAGGAAGTACGCGGAGAGTTCGTTTGCTCTTGGGGAGAAGTTATAGATGGGCTTGAGGGCGAGAGAGGCTCCGATGATGCCCATGACCGTGAGCAGCATGGCGATGGCGAGGAACTTGAGGATTGAGGCGGTAAACTGGAACTGTTGTAGGCCATAGGCGGGCGGTAAGAGCGGTGCTGCATAGGCGCAGAGGATGAGGAGGATGGTGAAGGCGAGTAGGCCGAGTGCCGCTCGTCGTTTTCTCTGGATCGCAAGAGAGTGATAAAGGAGGATGATGAAGAGGATGGCGAAGATTGTGAAGAGGAGCCGGACGCCTGTGTCTCCGACGTAGAAGGAGAAGGCGGCGGAGAAGAAACCGAGCAGGGCGATGGCGACGGAGTAGGTGAATGTGGCAGTGCAGAGGAGGTTTTTGGGGGTGGTGTTATGTCTGCTGAAGATTCGTTTCAGATGGGCGGGGAGGCTGCGGAGGTGTCGGGTGGGTGTCGTGGGGTTATCCTCCTCTGAATTTCTTTTGGACGTGTTCTTTGAGGATGTTGGAGGCGATGCTCATGATGGCGACGATGACGAAGAGGACGACTGCGCTGGCGAACAGGGCGCTGGTCTGCAGGCCTGATGATTCTCCCATTTCGGTGACGATGAAGGAGGTGACGGTGGTAACGTGGCTGTCGAAAATGTTCCAGGGCGGGATGGGGATGTTGATGATGTTGCCGAGGACGAGGGAGACGGCCATGGTTTCTCCGACGGCTCGGCCGATGCCGAGGATGACGGCTGCGGAGATGCCTGAGATAGAGGTGGGGAGGATGACTTTCTTAATGGTCTGCCATTTGGTGGCGCCGAGGGCGAGGGACGCCTCTTTCATTTCTCTAGGGACTGCCTTCATGGCGTCGTCGGAGATGCTGACGATGATGGGGACGGCCATGATGCCGAGGATGAGGGATCCGGCGAGGTAGGAGAACCCGGTGGGCATCATGAAGGAGATTCGGAGGTAGCTGAGGAGGAGAACGATGCCGATGAAACCGTAGACGATGGAGGGGATGCCGGCGAGGAGTTCGATGATGGGTTTGAGGATGATTCTGAGGCGTTCCGGGGCGATCTCTGCGAGGAAGATGGCTCCTGCGATGCCGAGGGGGATGGCGAGGATCATAGCGCCGAGGGTGACGATGAGGGTACCGTAGATGGCTGCTCCAATCCCGTACTTTTGTTGTTCGTTGATCCATTGGGTGCTGAAGATGCCTAGGCCTTCGTGTTGGAACGCTGGTGCTGCCTGTTGGAAGAGGTAGAAGAAGATGAAGAGGATGATAATGATGGAGAGTGCTGCCGCTACAAAGAAGACGCCTTTGATTAGTTGTTCTTTGATTTTACTTTGGAGCGGCATTCTTCATTGCTCTTTAGAGAGGTACAAATTCTTCTTGTGCGACGATCTGCTGACCCGGGGGACTGAGGACGAAGTCGATGAATATCTTGGCTGCACCTGTCGCTGGGCCTTTGGTGTACATGAAAAGTGCTCTGGATAAGGGGTAGGTGTTGTCTTTCACTGTTCTTATGTCGGGGTAGATGCCGTTGATTCTCACGGCTGGGGTGGTGGTGTTGTCGACGAACCCAAGGCCGACGTAGCCGATGGAGTTGTCCTGGCCTACGACCGAGGATTTGACCTGGGCGTTCTCGCTGGCTGCTTTGTCGAGTTTTTGGGTTGTGGAATTCAGACCGAGCATATCGTTAATGCTGGTGTAGGTTCCTGATGAGCTGTCCCTGCCGACGACGAATATAGCCTCGTCTGGTCCTCCGACCTGTTTCCAGTTGTTGATGGTGTTGTTGTAGATGCCTTTGAGTTGGCTTTTCGAGAGGTTGGTGACCCCTGCGTCGTAGACGGCTTTGCTGACGATGATCGCGATGCCGTCGAGCGCGATTTTAGTTTGGACGAGGTCGGTGAGGTTGACGCCGGTGATGCCGGTGAAGTCGCTTTGTTTCGCTGCGCGGGATGCGTCGCCGATTGTGTAGGTGCCTTGCGCGACTCCTTTGATACCGACAGCTGAGCCGCCTCCGTAGACTTGGACGGTGACGTTGGAGTACTGGGCCATGAAGGCTTGGGCGCAGGCGTCTGCGATAGGTTGGACCGTGGTCGAGCCGCCGCAGGAAATCGTAGTTTTACTTGCGTTTTGCGTGCATCCACTCAGGAGTAAAGTGGCTATAAGGCAGACGAGAAGTGGGATCGCCAGCATCTTGGTTTTTCCTTTTTCGTACTTTATGGATATCACCATAATCGTTGAAACAAAAACGAAATATATACTTTTTCACCATATACTATATTGGTATATATAGACCTATTAATTCTCAATAAACCTATAGAAATCCTTATCAATCACTGCATTCTATCATTTTACCTAGAGTGACGACTATGGAAATACGGCGTGTCCAAATGACCGGAGGCTCCTCATATATTGTTACACTCCCCAAACACTGGATCCAATCACTCGGCATCCAGAAAAACGACCCTTTACACATCCACGTACAGTCCGATGGCTCCCTGCTCCTGACACCACGCGTCATCCAAGACCATGAGCAACGGAATATAGAATTCGACACCCGGACCATCCAGAAGCCCACGTACCTCCTCCAGCGGCTCATCGGCGCCTACATCGCCGGCTATACGACATTGAAGATCACCTCGCCTTCTAGAATCACCGTCCAAGACCGCAACATCATCAGGTCATTCACGCAGCTCGCCATCGGCCCCGAGGTCGTCGAGGAGACCGACACCTCGGTGACCCTCAAAGACCTCCTCAACCCCATCGAGATGCCCTTGGACCGGACCATCAAACGCATGCACATCATCGTCAAAGGGATGCTCGAGGACGCGATGCGGGCGCTGGAAACACGAGACCCCCTCCTTGCGGACGACGTCCAGTCACGAGACAACGACGTCGACCGCCTCCACTGGCTCGTCGCACGGCAATACAACATCCTGCTCCACAACGTCAACCTCGCCGAAAAAATGAACATGACGATAGGGATGGCCTCCACCTGCTTTTTCATCGGCCGCATCATCGAGCGGATCGGCGACCATGCCGTCAAAATCACCCAAAACGTCCCCCGGCTCATCGACACGAACACCGACCAGAAGATCATCAACCAGCTGCTCAACGCAAACACGCTGGCACTAGACATCTTCAACAAGAGCATCAGCGCCTTCTTCAAGAAAGACATCGGCGCCTCACACGAAACTATCGACACCGTCAAGAACCTTGAAACCCTCTGCGAAGAAATCAACGCTCTTGTCCCTAAACAAAAAGGAAGCATCGCCCTAAGCGTCGGCTATGTCGTCGAAAGCACACGACGCATCGGGGAATACGCCGAGGACATCTCCGAAAACGTCATCAACTACCTTGTCGCCGAGCACCACGAGTAAATAAAAAAAAACCCGCGGGTTTATAATCACCTGGAAGATTCACTCCGTGGGGGCTTCGAAACGCGTAGAGCGCCAACAGGAGTGAGACGGCATGGGTATCCTCTCATGGATAATACCACAGGAAAAGCACTTCTTCGACATGATCGAAAAGCAAAGTAGCAACGTCGTCGAAGGCGTCAACGCGCTTCTCGATATGCTTGAGAACTATGAAGACATCGAAGCAAAACGAGAGAATATCAAAAAAATAGAAAACAACGGCGACCGTATGGTCCACGATACCTTCGCGGAGCTCAACAAGACCTTCATCACCCCCATCGACCGCGAAGACATCTCCAAGCTCGTCAGCGCCCTGGACGACATCCTCGACAACCTCGAAGCAGTCTCCGAGCGCCTCGTCCTCTACGAAATCAAAAAACCACCCTTGTACATGATTGATTTTGCCAAAACCCTGCAAAAAGCCTCATTCAACGTCCACCGCGGGATCTCACTCCTCCGCGACCTCAAAGAAGCCAAGCAGATCCAAAACTACTGCAAAGAAATCAACACCCTCGAAAACGAAGGAGACATCCTCCTACGCAAAGCCACCGCGGAACTCTTCACCAGAAAAGACCCCGTCGAAATCATCAAGTTTAAAGAACTCTACGAAGACATGGAGGCAGCAATCGACCGATGCGAAGATGTCGCGGACGTCGTCGGCGACATCCTAGTGAAATACACCTAAGAGACCGCAGGAATGACTCCCTCACTGATCCTCGTCATCATCATTATCTTCATCGCCTTGATCTTCGATTTTACCAACGGGTTCCATGACTCAGCCAACGCCATCGCCACCGTCGTCTCCACCAAGGTACTGACGCCCCGACGCGCCGTAGCCTTCGCCGCATTCTTCAACTTCATCGCCGCCTTCACCTTCGGCACCGCCGTCGCCGCGACCATCAGCAATATTATTAAACTCGAGTACGTCGACGCAGAACTGGTCCCCCTCATCATCCTTGCTGGCCTCATCGGTGCCATCAGCTGGAATATCATCACCTGGCTTCTCGGACTGCCGACCTCATCCTCGCACGCGCTCATCGGCGGCGTCATGGGATCAGGCATCTCCGCAGCCGGACTCACCGCAATCAAATTCTCCACCGTGGAACTCGCGGCCACGTTCATGATCGTTTCACCCCTGATTGGCATGCTGTTTGGCTTCCTCTTCATGGTCGCAATCCTCTGGATTTGTCGAAACACATCAAAAGATAAAGTCGACCATCACTTCAAACGACTCCAGCTTATTTCCGCCGGAATCTACAGCTTCAGCCACGGGACCAACGATGCGCAGAAAACCATGGGCATCATCACCCCGCTGCTCTTCAGCATCGGGTACTTCAGCACCAGCGTGGACCCGACGAAACTGCCTGTCCCGTTCTGGGTCATCATCTCCGCTCATGCGGCCATTGCCTTAGGCACGCTTGCCGGCGGCTGGCGGATCGTGAAGACCATGGGGCAACGGATTACCAAACTCCGCCCCGTCAATGGATTCGCCGCTGAGACCGCCGGCGCCGCGACCATTATCGGGGCATCCATCGCCGGCATCCCGGTCAGCACCACGCACGTCATCTGCTCCTCGATTATGGGCGTCGGTGCCACCAAGCGGCTCAGCGCGGTACGCTGGGGCATCGCCCGTAATATCGTCTGGGTCTGGATTCTAACCATCCCGATCAGTGCCCTGATTGGCTTCTCAGCGTTTTTCCTCATCCACCTCTTCCTCTAAAAAAACGAGCCTAAGACGACCCAGCAAAGCCTTTTATCAACCATCCGAGTTACCTCGTCTGACCCGAGGAGGTGTACCAATGAGGTTAATCAACCAAAAACCACTTTCTATCACCATCTTCTCTCTACCAGAGCTGCAAATTGAGACCTGAAGTGGTCAAGCGTCGCATAGCTCATCTAGCTATCCAGCACGAGAAAAACGCGCTATCAAGTATCTGATGACGCAGGGGATCATATAAATCGTGCAGGGTGAAGTATATATCGGAACTGAACCGTTCAATACCGAAATATTTATAAATTGGTCTTTACTTACCCGGCCTCGTGTCCAACATCATGAATTTTGAAACTCATAACGGGCAACAGAGAGGAATACTCACTATGTACCTCCTCTGTTCCTTAAAAAAGAAACCAAAATCTGGATATGAAATCATTTCAGAAATTAAAGAAAAAACCGAAGGAACCTGGGTGCCAAGCAAGGGAACTATCTATCCTCTTTTAAAACAGTTGGAAAAAGGAGGACTCATTAAAGTAAAAAGCAAAGGCAAACGAGCAAAAAATATCTTTGAAATTACACCCAATGGCAAAAAAATGATACTCCAGGTAAAAAAACAAGGGGAGCACATGATGAAAAAATTCATGAAGTTTAGAAATTTAATGACCGATGTCATCGAGGAAGATAATGAAGCAACCTCGACGATGATGCAAATACAAAACGCCGTATTCATGTCATCCAAAGAAAAAAAGTACGAAGTAATAAGAATACTAAAGCGTTGCGCATCTGATTTGCAGAAGGAGATAATTTAATATGAAAAAAATAATAACAACAGCCATTCTATCGACACTGATCCTCAGTGCATTCGTATCCCTGTATATTCCCACCGTGCAGGCAAGTCCAGCTGTCATGATCGCACAATACCAGTTATCCCCAGAAATCCTCATGCCTGGTGATACCGCGGTGTTAACCCTTGAGGTGAGAAACGCAGAAATCGCGTCACAATCGACACAATCCATCAGTGGTACAGATACAACAACTACTACGGGCACCCTTGGTGTTGATATCAATGATATCTGGGTTGTTCCTGCACAATCCGGAGGAAAACAAATACGCGCGACAGCAAACTATGAAGACATCGGCCATCTTGCCGCAGGAGCAAGCATCGAGATAAACTTCATCCTTCTTGTCGATAAAAACATGAGTGAGGGAATATATTTTCCCATTGTCAATATTGATGTCAGCAGTGGCACAGATGTCGTCTATCCTCTTTTAGTCAAAGTAAGTAATGCTTCAGTCGATATCCTCCCAACCAGTGTACCGTCGAAAATCTCTAACGGTGGAACAACAGAACTGACCGTAACAGCGGTAAACAAAAGAGAAAACGCAGTAAAAGAAGTCATTATCACCCCGCATGGAGACGGCGTCGAATTCGTCCCACAGAGTTATTTCATAGGATCACTCGCTGCAGAGACATCGGAAGACGTAATTTTTTCGGCAAAACCCATGGAAACAAGAGCGGGCAATATTTCCTTTTCAGTGAACTACAAGAATGGGGATACTCTGCATACAAATGCATTAGTCGCTCCACTCTCCGTCATCGAGGCGTTGGATGTTGCGCCGATTATTACCAATTTCCCCCGTAGTATCACGAAAGGCGGCTCCTCTCAGATTAATATCGAGGTCTATAACGCAAAAACAGAGAAGATCACAGGCGTTCTCGTTACCCCTATCTGTAATGCGACGGTGATTCCCTCGCAATATTTTATCGGCTCAATGGATCCTGATGATGTGTTCTCCGCATCGTTTGACATCTACACAGACACGGTTGGATACGGAACGCAAATCATTGGATTCAAAGTCTCCTTCAAACAGGGAAATGACTATTACGAGACCCCATTGGTCAGTAAAACATTTGCCGTGGTCTCCGGGCCTGGAGCAAGTTACCAATCCTCTGGTAGTGCAAGTAGCACATCTGGATCAAGTGGCGTTCAGACACCCTCGTTAACTGTGTGTGTAACATCATTGATTCTTATCATCGTTGTCATCGCTGTGCTCGTAGTCCTCTATATGCGGTGGAGAAAACGAAGGAAGGCGTAATGACCAAGGACGTCATTGTCACACAGCACATCTCAAAAACCTATGGCAGACCCCCGCTGCAGGTCTTCGCACTGCGAGAGACCAATCTCGATATTAAACAGGGGGATTACATCGCCATTATCGGCCCATCGGGATCCGGGAAATCAACCCTAATGAATCTCCTGGGATGTCTTGATAAACCTAGTACTGGTAAGATCTTCATCGATGGGAGTGACGTATCGACGTTAAATGAAAAAGAGCTTGCTCGTATACGACGGGAGAAGATTGGATTTATTTTTCAAAAATACAATCTGATTCCTACGTTGAATGCGTTGGAGAATGTTGAGCTCTCCATGGGGTTTGCTGGCGTCGATTCTCAGACGCGGACGAAGAAAGCGAAGCAGCTTCTGGAGATGGTCGAGCTTTCGAAACGCTTGACGCATAAACCATCTGAGATGAGTGGTGGTGAACAGCAGCGAGTAGCGATTGCGCGTGCGCTTGCAAATAGTCCTTCGATTATTCTTGCGGATGAACCGACAGGGAATGTCGATACGAAATCAGGGGAGAATATTATGCGTATTTTAGAGGATGTCAATAGGAAAGGGGAGACCATCATCGTCGTGACGCATAATATGGCGATTGCTCAGCGTGCGAAACGATTGCTTCGGATCCAGGATGGAGAGGTACGGGAGGATCATGTTTAGGGATCACGTGAAGATCGCTGTAAAAAACCTGAGGAATCGCATGTCGCGATCGTTGTTGACATTACTTGGTATCGCGATTGGGATTATGGCGATTATCTCCCTGATGGCTCTTGGTGAAGGTATGCAGCAGGCGGTCACCGGTGAGCTCTCGTCGTTATCTGATGTCATCATTGTGTCCACCGGCGGTGGTGGTTTCTCCACGTTTGGTGGTGGAGGATCAACATCAAACGGTGAATATTTTACACAGCGGGATGTTGCGGATATTCAGCGTCTCCAGGGTGTCAAAGAAGTGAGTACACAGTTAGCGAGTTCTGGTCTCGCGGAATATAATGGCAAGACGACGATCGTGTCTCTGACGGGTATGGATATTAGCGTCATGCGGCTTCAATACGCGAGTCAGAATCTGGAGGCGGGGGGATTCCTCAATGAAGGTGAACAGAACGAGATTATGATTGGTTATGGTATCGCACATAATACCTTTGATGCCAATATTTCTGTTGGAGGAAGAATCAAGATTAACGGTGAGAAGTTTTTTGTCAGCGGTATTTTCGGAAAACAGGGCATGGGCGGTACATCCTCAGACTCTCTGGTGCTGATGAGTTCCCGTGATTTTCAGAAATTAACGGGTCAGAGCAACATCAGTCTAATTTATTTGCGTGTGTACAACGTCAATGACGCAGAATCCATTGCCACCTCCATTCAAAATACCATCAACGGTAACCACGGGCAGAAAGACTTTGCGACAGCAACCACCATGACCTCTATTCTGAAGACCGTTCAGTCTATTATTGGAATCCTTCAGTTGGTGCTCGTCGCTATTGCATCCATCGCCCTTGTCGTTGCCTCGATTGGAATTATGAATACGATGTTGACCTCAGTCATGGAGCGGACGAGAGAAATTGGTATTATGAAAGCAATTGGTGCAACCAACCTGGATATTATGAGTATCTTTATTATTGAAGGAATGCTGGTCAGTAGCATTGGGGGTATTATCGGTATTATCCTTGGAGTGTTTGGATCCCAGGGGCTTACGATGATTCTCAATAGTTATATGAGCATGGGCGGTTCATCAAGGCTCACTCCCATCATCACACTTACGTCGGTGGTTCTTGCGGTAACTGTCTCCATTATTGTCGGTGTTCTCTCCAGCCTGTACCCAGCGTGGAAGGCCGCTCGGATGAGCCCGATTGAAGCCGTTCGCTATGAATGAGCCCTATGTGGCGTGGAAGGTCTTTTATCTGAGGGAGTGATGTCCGCCGCCGAGAATGAATCAAGCTACGTTCGTCCAGACGCTTCAGCAGACGCACGTGCTCCTCCCTCCGCTTACGGGATATACCGATTATCCCTACCGTGTCGTCCTTGCGTCGTTTCACCCCGGGTTTCTCACCACGGAAATGGTGCATTCGTCGGCGGTCGTACGGCGCAATGCACGGACGATGCTGATGCTGAAGCGTGTCGAGGGTCCGCAGGCGAATGGCGTCCAGGTACTCGGACGGAACCCTGAGGAGATGGTTGCCGCAGCGAAGTTCATCGTCTCCGAAGGTTTCGATTTCCTTGATGTGAACATGGGGTGCACTTCCCGTAAGGTCACGAGGCGAGGGGAGGGCGTTGCCCTCATGCGCGATGAGGAGCATGCGGCTCGTCTCATCTCGGCGCTCGTCAACGCCGTGGATGTCCCCGTAACCGCGAAAATACGCCTCGGCCCGACGCCATCCAAGCAAAACTACCTGTCGCTGTGCCGGCGACTCCAGGATGCAGGGGTGACGGCAATTACCATCCATGGGCGGACCGGGGATCATAAGTTCGCACCGCTGACTAATCAATCCTACATCACCGAAGCGGTGGCTGATCTGCAGGTTCCAGTGATTGCGAACGGTGGGATCTCGTCTGGCGGTATCGCCTGTACTATATTACATCAGACGAGGTGCGCAGCTGTGATGCCCGGGCGGTACCTAATCGGCAACCCCTGGCTAGTCGGTGAGATCCACAGCGCGATTCAAGAGACCCCGTACCAGCCTCCCTCTTTCGAGGAGCGTAAAGAAGTCTGTCGCCGCCATTTCGAGTTGTTAACCAGCTGCTACGGCTGTCATGGTGCAGCGATTCGCATGCGCGGAATTTTCTCCCATTATTTTCCTTTCATCCGCAATAGGGCGGCCTTCAACCGTGACGTTCATCTGATGGAGTATGCAGAGTTTCAGCGTCTTCTCCAAACACTGGATGATTCCCCCTGGATTTCTACCCGGGAAACAGGTCAAAAAACGATACATGACGGGTATTGAAACCTATTTTTATAGGATAGTTCATTACGGGTTTGAAGAAAGGCTTTGTGAGGGCCTCTACAGCAGTTGGCTACAGAATGGTCTACGAGGGCCAACGATAATGCACGAAGAACCACTGAATCACAGCAGGGGGAAATTGAATGGTCAAAGTCATCTTGACCGCGGACAAGACACTTACATCCGAATACAACAAGCACGTGTTCCTCGGGTTTGCCGCGTGCGCGCCTAGTTTCATCCCCACGTGGCTATATGAATTGATTTTCTGTCCGCCCACGCCTCTTGAGGATGGCAGGTTGCGTTATGCTCATTGTGGTCAGCGGAAGATCGAGGCCTCGCTGCTAGCCAGCGGCTTCTCCGAGGAGGACGTCGCGGTCGTACCCCCATGGCTGCTGAACCAGACGATAACCAAAGATACCAAGGTCATTGGGATTACTACGCATGACCCACTCGGGCTCGGACCGGCGTCTACCACGTTCAGTCAGCTTGGCGGCAAGGAGGCGTACACCTCGATTTACTTCCGTCGACTCATCAGTACACCGAAGATCCGCGATTATGGGGTGAAGGTCATCGTCGGCGGCGCCGGCTCCTGGCAGCTCACCGATGAGCGGATTATGGCCAAGCTTGGCATCGACAGCGTCGTCATCGGAGAAGGGGAGATCACTGCCGTGGACCTCGTGAAGAAAGCGATTGCTGGTGAGAAGCTGCCGATGATCGTGCAAGGCGAGGTAGCCCCCATGGAACGGATCCCTCAGATCAGGAATCCGACTCTAAACGGATTAATTGAGATCGCCCGTGGCTGCGGGCGCGGCTGTCGGTTCTGCACGCCGACCATGACGCACTACCGCTGTTTCCCCATCGACTACATCATGCAGGAGGCCCGTTTGAATATAGAGGCGGGCGTGGGGATCATCTTCCATGCGGAGGATGTCTTACGGTACAAGGCGAAAGGCTTCACTCCAAACGAGAACGAGGTGGTCGACCTCTTCACCGAGGGACGGAAGCTGACCTCAAGCATCGGCATCAGTCATTTCGCCCATGCATCCGTGGTCGCCAAGCCGACGCTGATTGAGCGGCTGTCGGAGATCATGGAGGTCGGGTCGCGGTCTTGCCCGTTCATCAGCGGCCAGGTCGGTATCGAGACCGGTTCGCCGCGAATCATCGCCAGTCAGATGAAAGGGAAGGTCAAACCGTTCGCCCCTGAGGCATGGCCGGATGTCGTCCGGGAGTCGCACCAGATTCTTGCGCAGAACAAATGGATTCCCGCGGAGACCCTGATTATCGGGCTTCCCGGCGAGAAACCCAAGGATGTCGAGCAGACACTGGATTTAATCTACGACTTAGGGAAATACAAATCGCTGATTGTCCCGTTGTTCTTCGTCCCGCTGGGCAACCTGCAGGGGAAAGGGTTCTTCACCTTGAAGGATGCAACGCCGCTGCACTGGCAGCTGCTGGGCGCCTGCATCTCCCATGACTTGAAATGGGTGCCGTCGATTGCGGATGAGAATCTCAAAGCCGTCGAGATGAACCCCATGAAACGCTGGGCGATCAAACAGGTGATCCGGTACATAGACCGGCGGCTGACGCCGTATTTGAAGCTCATGGCGGAGGGGACGAACCCGCTGACGACCTTGATGACGGATTGACGTGCAACGCTTGCTGGTCGCTATCCCTCTCGCAACTGTCGTGATGTTGTCGGAATCGGAGCCGTACGCTCTCGGCGACGCTGACCGTTTTTACCCCCCCATGATGGGCGCCCTGCACTGTCAAATACAGCCGAATGCATATCGTTTGGTAGGATGAACTATCTGGGGACCTCCGGTTGGTACTACGACCATTGGGCCAGTCGATTCTACCCGACGGGTCTGTCGAAAGGCGACTGGCTCCCGTACTATTGCACGAGGTTCAATACCGTCGAGGTCAACGCCTCCTTCTATCGACTCCCTTCCAAGGCCATGGTTGCCGGATGGCGTACGAAAACTCCTGAGGACTTCGTCTTTTCTTTCAAGGGTAGTCGTCTCGTCACCCATCAAAGAAAATTGAAGGGGACGACCGAGGACCTCACCAGGTTCTACACCCGCATCAGGAACATCGGGGAGAAACTTGGGGTCATTCTGTGGCAGCTGCCGCCGAGCCTGCAGAAAGACCTTCCGCTGCTGGAATCGTTCCTCGCAGACCTCGACCCTGGGCTCCGACAGGCGATTGAGTTTCGCCATGCGAGCTGGTTGACCCCAGAAACCTATGGCCTCCTGGAGCGGTATCAGGTAGGACTGTGCATCGTGAGTTCCCCGACCCTCCCGGTCGTCATGAAAACGACGACTTCGTTTGCGTACCTCCGTTGGCATGGAGGAACCCTCTTGTACGCAACGAACTACCGCAACGATGAGATCAAAGCGTGGGCTGCTAGCATTACTAGGCTTCCGGTGGACGATGTCTACGGGTACTTCAACAACGACGCCTTCGCGTACGCCCCGAAAAACTGCCTGGAGCTGAAAGCGGTCTTGAAGCAGCAAACTCAAGCAGACTATACAGAGAACCAGGAGACAAACGGAAAATCGCATCCATTCTGACCTGTCCTTCAGTCTTTTTTATGGAGATGGAAAAGCTTTCCCATCGAGCGATGGGGGGAGATATCTAAATAACGAGAATTGTGGATTGCAGGTATACCATGGCTTCGTTGATACGTCTTCATGAAGGC
Source organism: Methanobacteriota archaeon (assembly GCA_903877165.1). Taxonomy (GTDB): domain Archaea; phylum Thermoplasmatota; class E2; order DHVEG-1; family DHVEG-1; genus CAIRCU01. The sequence continues at coordinate 24,455 of CAIRCU010000023.1, forward strand.
ATCTGTCGATGCACCGCCTGTCCTCTTGCCTGCAGCCGTCACCACGCGGTCCCTGGTGCTGGGCCTGTTTCAGCGCGCGCCATGCTGGTCGGTGAGGCGCCAGGTCGGGAGGAGGACGAACTCGGCCTTCCGTTCGTCGGCCGTTCAGGTAGATTCCTTGAGATGGTGCTGGCGGCTATCGGGCGGACGCGTGCGGAGTTCTTTATCACCTCGTCGGTGAAGTGCCGGCCTCCGCGGAATCGCCAGCCGCGGCCTGGTGAACTTGAGACGTGCAATAGTCTCTGGCTTTCCAAACAGGTCGCGTTGATCCGGCCGAAGCTTATCGTCTGTTTAGGCAGGGTGAGCGCCCAAACCTTTCTTGGCACCGTAGACCTTCGAACACAACATGGTACCGTGATCATCAAGGATCGCCAGGCTTATTTCATCACCTATCATCCTGCAGCGGGTATGCGGTTCCCTAAGATTCGTGAGGCGATGATCGCTGATTTTTCCGCACTTGATCGAATTCTTCAGAAGAAGCAGTCGTAGAATTTGTAGACACGGCAACTTTTCACGGAGGAAATTCTCGTTATCCCTCTCGTGAGAATACCCCTAAAAAGAAGGGGAGTCGATCCTGTAGTCCTTATTCGTGACGGAGGGCGACGACAGGATCCATCCGTGCGGCCTTGATGGCGGGCAGGACTCCTGCGAGAATCCCGGTCATGATGCCGACGAAGGTCGCCATGACAATCCAGTTATAAGCGAACTTCACCGGGATAGCGCCTACGGCGTATGTCCCACCTAATGTACCGAGGTTTGCCTGGATGACTTGGACGACGAAAGTTGAGCCAACAATACCCATGATCGCACCGAGAATCGCCCCGATGGTGCCGATGACCGTCGACTGATACAAATACAGTCTCATGATGTCTCCGCGCTTCGCGCCGACGGCCATCATGATGCCGATTTCCCTCGTCCGTTCAGTAACGGTGGCAAACATGATGTTCGCGATGCCGATGCCACCGACGATTAAGGAGATCATCGCGATGGCTGTGATGAACATAGTGATAATTCCAAGGAGCTGGTCGATGCGCCCGATGATGTACTGCTGTGTTAGGACGACGAAATCTGCTTGGGGGTCCTTGTATTTTATTGCATCGGAGGAGCTGCTGTTTAGGTATTGGATAATCTCATTTTGTGCGTCCGTGACGTGGTTGCGGTCCGTGGCTGTCGCGTACAGGGCTGAAAAAACCGTGATTTTATGAAGGATTCCGCCGATATTTGAACCGCTGAACCCCTTGTAATAGGGGTCGATTGGGCAGATAATCGTTGGATGTAAAAATTGATTGATGATGGAGAAATTTTTTGGTTGCTCCAGAATTCCGACAATTTTCGCTTTGACTAACCCGCCATCTAGTTTCTTGATATAAATAGTGTCGCCGACCGTCAGTGCAGGTTTATCCGCGCCGAAAATTGTCGTCATTTCATGGGCGATGATAATTTCGTTTTTCCCCTCTTGGAACATGACTCCTTGCTCAATTTTTAAGCCAAGAACGTTGAGGATGTCGGGGGAGCTACAGTACGCGGTCTGGGATCCTGATTTCGACCAGTCATTGAAACCATTGCGTTTGTACAACCCTGATACTGGCCAGAGTCCAATCGGAGCCACTGATTTCACATGAGTGAGGTTACCGATGTTATCCACGTCATTGGTGGTGAACACGCGGCTGAGGATGGAGAGTTGCGGCGGGTTTCCTGAGACGCCGGTGCCGACTACCATCCCGGTGGGGTCGAAGAAGTTCCACTGTTTCTCGATGTAGCTACTGACGGAGAGTCCAGCGCTGGTGACGATGATGACGGAGCCGATGCCGATGATGACTCCGAGAAGAGTGAGGAATGACCGTAGTTTGTACGATCGTAGGGTGTGCAGGCTCATCCGGAAGATGTCTTTCATTTCGACCTCCGGATGATCTTACCGCTGACGATTTTACCGTCTCTCATACCGATGAGACGTGTGCCGTACTTCACGAGATTTGCATCGTGGGTGACAAGGAGGATTGTTTTGCCTTCATTGCAGATTTTCTTAAGCAGCTGCATGACTTGGGTGCCGATGGCGCTGTCGAGGTTACCGGTCGGCTCGTCTGCGATGATGACTGCCGGGTCGTTCGCCAGCGCACGTGCGATGGCGACTCGCTGTTGTTCGCCACCGGAGAGCTGCGAAGGTCGTTTCTGTGCCCATTGTTCGATACCCATTTTTTGCAGCATTTCCCGTGCCTTTGCGTCACGGGTGGTTCTGGCGACGCCTTTGAACATAAGGGGGAGTGCGATGTTCCGAATCGCTGAGAAATGGGGGATGAGATTGAAGGATTGGAAGATGAAGCCGTTCTTTTCTCCACGGATTTCTGCGAGTTGGCTGTCGGTCAGTCCGGTGATGCTTTGGCCGTCGATGTAGAGTTCCCCAGAAGTCGGTCGGTCGAGGCAGCCGATGATGTTCATCAGAGTGCTTTTTCCGGATCCGGAGGGGCCCATGATGATGATGAATTCGCCGCGGTAGATCGTGAAGCTGACGTTGTCGAGGGCTTTGAATTCCTTGCCCCCGCTGGGATAGACCTTGGTGAGTCCTCTCGCTTCAATAACTACCTCTTTGGTCACTTCACACAACCTCATCTCTTACGTGGTCGTTTCGTATATAAATATTGTATTGGACAACTCTTGCTTTTTTCTGCGTGTCTGATTCCTGTTCACCCTAAAAGGGAAGCGAGGAATTCCTTCTGTTGTTCTCCTGGATGAAAACAGAGTATTTTAAGTTTGTCAGATTTATATTTATAAGAAGACCTCGCTGAGGCGAGCAAGAAAGGGCGTTCTATAGCGTAAAAGGATCGGCAGCGCGGGGTTTTCTTAGGTGTTTTTCACGTCGATGGCGATGCCGAGTCTGTCTGCCAGCTCCTTGTACCTGTTGCGGATAGTGACTTCTGTGATGCCGAGTGTATCCGCGATTTTCTTCTGTGTCGTCCGTTTATTGCAGAGGATTGAAGCGATGTAGATAGCGGCGGCGGCAAGCCCTGTCGGCCCCCGGCCGTTCGTGGTGTTTTTGCGATCGGCTTCGTCAAGGATCTCTTTGGCTTGTGCTAAGACGTCGGTGCTGAGTTGCAGGTGGTTGCCGAAGCGGGGGAGGTAGTCCTGTGGGGCCGTGGGGAGAAGTTTGAGCTGGAGTTCCTTGGCGAGGTGTCGGTATCCGCGGCCGATTTCGGTTCGTGTTGCAGAGCTGGCGTTGACGATTTCGTCAAGGGTGCGGGGCAGGTTGCATTGTCGGCAGGCTGCGTAGAGGGCGGCGGCTGCCATGCCTTCGGTGCGGCGTCCTCTGAGGAGGTCGTTGATGGTGGCTTTGCGGTAGATGAAGGCCGCGTTTTCCCGGATGGACCGGGGGAGTCCGAGTTGGGATGAGCTTCGGGTGATTGCGGTGATGGCTTGGATGGTGTTGCGTTGGATGGCGTTGCTGACGCGGGTGCGGCGGTTCCATCGTCGGAGTCGATAGAGCTGGGCGCGGTTGCGATGGGGGATGGAGGCGCCGCGGTAGTCGACGTTTTTCCAGCCGATGTCGGTGCTGAGTCCTTTGTCGCGCAGGAGCGGGTTCATGGGGGCGCCGGTGTGGGCGCGTTTGGTGAACTGTTCGTGGTCGAAGGCCCGCCATTCCGGGCCGTAATCGATGAGGTCCGAGTCGAGGACGTAGCCGCAGCGGTTGCAGACGATCTCGGCGTGGACTGTGTCCTGGTTTAAGGCATTGGAATGGCATTCTGGGCATTGGATGTTTTCTTCTAAATGGTGGATGGTTTTCATAGTCATATTCCCCCTCACACGGTTTATTCGCTTCCCGTACAATATATTGTGTAGCTGCACCTTTATATAATTTTGTATTAAACGTTAAACGATAAATTATTGCCGGAGGTATGGATCCTGTGTCGGCAGTGATATAAAAAGATATATATCTATAAATCTAACGCTTTCCGTTGAATAGACGACGGAAAGACCTATGACGTGCGACCCTGTCGGCCGGATCCCGCGCACGGGAACTTCGATCACCACCAAGCTCCACCAAGGAAAACGTACGCGATTAGACCGCCTTCACGACCGAATCATCACTCGGCATCGACCTAAGTCTGAACGCCATCCCTGGGCTCTATTTCTCACCTCGAATCATGAACGATTTTTCTCGACTTACTCAAGATTTTACGAGTCATAGGGAAACTCATTTTTTTTCACCGCACGTTCCAGACACTATCGGCCTTCCACATCGACCAGTATTTAAATAGGGCTTATAAGACGGACAGCGGTTCCTTAAAACGTCGCGACCCCCGGGATGGGGAACCTCAAATGTAATTGTTTGTCGGTTAAAAGAGGACCTTTTTATTAACATTCATTTTTATCGTTATATAAAAAGTTATTTAAACAAAGAGCAATTCATTACTTTGCAAGATTCTTTCGGGGGAACGTTCATGGAAAGTAATGCTCTTCGCCAATTCGTAGTCGTCAGTATTATCGTCATCATGACAGGAGCCGGGATCGCCTCTGGGCTGAACAGCAGCACCGTTCATCTCAACGCGCGAGGTACCACCACCCAGAACAAAACGACCACACTACCACTCTCCTTCGCCAAAAGCGCGTCAGGAGCCGTGTTTTATGCCCAGCCCCTCTCCATCACCTGGGACGTCACCGTCAACATACATGAACCCGGCAGCGCCAGCGACACCTTCGCCTTCGGAGAGGCGCCAGACGCCAACGACGGCCCACCCGCAGACGCCTACGACGTCAGCAAACCCCCCAATCCACCCTATCCCCCCTACCTTCGCATCTGGTCAAACGACAGTCTTGCAGCACCCTACAACATGCTCTGGATGGACTACAGACACTACCCGGGCGTCAGCAAAACCTGGAATGTCTTCGTCCAATGGTTCCCTTCAGACTACTCCTCACCAACGACAGTGACGCTCAACTGGTCTTCAAACAAAATCAACACCACCGAGTACATCTCCGTCTTACTCTGCAACGGCACCGGAGCAACCCTTCGAAACATGCTCACGCACAACTCCTATACCTTCACCTGCCCCGCCCTCGTCCCCCAGCTGTTCAAAATCATCTGCCAGGCGAACCTACCACCAAACCTTCCTAGCGCCCCCTCCCCCGTCAACGGCACCACCAACGTCTCCATAACTACGGGCCTGAGCTGGAGCGGTGGCGACCCCAACCCTGGAGACACCGTGACCTACGACGTCTACTTCGGCACCTCCTCCACACCACCAAAGGTCAGCAGCAACCAATCCAGCCTGACCTACAATCCCGGAACCCTATTATACAGCACGACGTACCATTGGAAGATCATCGCTTGGGACAACCACGGAGCTAAAACGACAGGGCCACTCTGGTGGTTCAAGACGACGGCGCCACCGAACCAGCCGCCATACGTCCCCAGCAGCCCGAGTCCCTCGAATGGTGCGATCAACATTCCCGTCACAGCGGATCTGAGCTGGACGGGTGGTGACCCGGACACCGGCGACACTGTGACCTACGATGTGTTCTTTGGGACTTCAACGACTCCTCCGAAGGTGTTGAGTAACACCTCTGCGACCACGTACGACCCCGGCACACTCCTGTACAGCACGATATATCATTGGAAGATCGTCGCCTGGGACAACCACGGCGCCTCGACCCAAGGGCCTGCATGGTCCTTCACGACCCATGTGAACCAGCCTCCCAACACCCCCAGCAACCCCAGTCCCATCAATGGCGCTTCAAATGTCAGCATCACCACTGACCTCAGCTGGACGGGTGGTGACCCCGATAGTGGGGACACGGTCACCTATGATGTGTACTTTGGGACTGCGGCCACTCCACCGAAGGTGCTGAGCAACACCTCTGCGACCACGTACGACCCTGGCACTCTCTTGTACAGCACAACGTACCATTGGAAGATCGTGGCGTGGGATAACCATGGCTACTCGACTCAAGGACCGTCATGGTCCTTTACAACACATGTAGAACAGCCGCCGTACACACCCGGTAACCCCAGCCCCGCGAACGGTGCGACTAACGTTTCGATTAATACAGATCTCAGCTGGACGGGTGGTGACCCCGATAGTGGGGACACGGTCACCTATGATGTGTACTTCGGGACTGCGGCCACTCCACCGAAGGTTCTTGGTAACACTTCAGCAACCATCTACGATCCTGGTACCCTCTTATACAGCACAACGTACCATTGGAGGATCGTAGCATGGGATAACCATGGCGCCTCAACCCAGGGGCCTGCATGGTCCTTCACGACCCATATCGAACAGCCTCCCAACACCCCCAGCAACCCCAATCCTGCCAATGGCGCCACCAATATCACTATTACCACTGACCTCAGCTGGACCGGTGGCGATCCGGACAGCGGCGACACAGTGACCTACGATGTGTACTTCGGGACAGCAGCTAATCCACCGAAGGTCCTCGATAATACCTCCGCCACCACGTACGACCCCGGCACACTCCTGTACGGCACGATATATCATTGGAAGATCGTCGCCTGGGACAACCATGGCTACTCGACCCCCGGCCCGACCTGGTCGTTTACAACCATAGTAAAACCCAATAATCCCCCAAATAAGCCCTCTAATCCCATCCCGGCAAATGCCAGCCACAACGTATCCACGTCTATCGTCCTCCATTGGACAGGAGGCGACCCCGACAGCGGGGACACGGTCACTTATGACGTTTTCTTCGGCACAACTCAACCGCTCTCCAAACTCTCCGCGAACCAAACCGCCACTTCCTACACACCTCAAGGATTGCAGTATAACAAGAAATACTATTGGAGAATTATCGCTTGGGATAATCATCATGCCTCCAATCCAAGTCCGCAATGGGAATTCAGCACTACGACGGATACTATCGCCCCAGGAGTACGGATCACCGCACCAGAGAGCGGCTACCTGTATCTCAACATAGATGACATCCTTCACACTAAAATTCGTTTCTTTACCACCTTCGTCATCGGTAAGATGCCTTGCACCGCTTGGGCTGCCGATAACATATCCGGGGTGAAGAGCGTCGCGTTCTACCTCGATGACGTACTCAAAGAAAATGATACGTCGTCACCGTATGAATGGAACTGGAATACTCGAGGGTTCTTCTTCCAATACACCCTCAAGGTCATCGCGTACGATAACGCAGGGAATACGAAGTCTGACGAATTGAAAGCATGGAAATTATTCTAAACATCGGAGATCCACGAGGGAGACACAATGGAAGGCACACGGACACCTCGATTCTTGCGTATCAATGAACGGAGGAAAGGAACATGGTAAAAAACATGGTAACACCTGAGAGGAAGAGGAAGCTATATTCTGCGTTTCTCGCAGTAACGATGTGCGCCGCCGTCTTTGTACCGATGGCCGCTGCATCTTCAAGCAACACGCTAAGCACTCATCAAACATCAGACATCACTGCCCAGACGCAAGGCACGCATCAAACCAAGAATCCTAGTTGGCTTCAAACCCCGCTGACGCCATCGGAGCGAGGCGTGATTCCATCGTCGAACCCGAGCTTCGATCCAAGCGACGCCCTTGCCGCGGGGGCGAACTACCTGAAGCATGCGCAGGCTGACGTCACCGAGGATAACGCCGGTAACGGCAATCCCGACGGCGACCCAAATGACGGCGGTTGGGACTGGGTCCTTACCCTCCCAGACGTCACCCATTCCTCGACGCCTAGCGAGATTAACCTCTACGGCGTGACCGCCCTGGGCTTGTATTACGCGTATCTCGCGACCAATGACGCCTCCTACCTGACGGCGATGACGGATGCTGCGAACGTCACGATCGCAAGCCCTGGGATACGCACCGCCTCCGACCTCATCTTCTTGATGCTCTACGACGGCCTCCCTGAGATCTCAGGGACGACGTATCAGGACGCCGCGAGAGCAAAATACGACGACCGTATCGCCACATACGGCAGCGCGCAAGCCCTAGCGGAACATATCCGCGATCTCCGTGCGGTAGACCAAGGATACGAGAACGGGATCGTCGCCTGGGACATCGGAGCCTGGGCGCGGGTTGCCGCCATGCTTGATGCCCGTTACCCCGGGCATGGGTACGGTGCTGACGCCGGCGCCATCGCGGAAGTCATTTATCAGGATTCATTCATGGATAACCCCGGGTATTTCGACATCATCGACGACCAAGGATGGGACCCCACCTACTCGAACGTAAACTACTGGTGGTACACCCTCGGCATCACCGGGCTGATCGACGCATTCACCTTTTCAGGGACCCACACCGCTGAACTACCGGGATTACTGACAATCCTTATGGCCTGCCAGTATGGCGGCGGTGGCGGGGGAGGCGCCTTCAGCTATTCGTACGGCGCGCACACCAACGACGAGGACTGGCAGTCGACCGCCTATGCGGTGATGTCGCTTGCTCATGATAACCAAGCCCTGTATCAGCCCACCATCAACCAGGCGTTCACCTGGCTTGTGACTACTCAGGGCGCCTGTGGCGGCTGGGTGTACTCCGATGATTCTCATTATCTAGAAATCGGAGGGGAATGCACCAGCGCGCTATACTTTGCGAATGGACCGGTGAAGAACATCGACACCGGCAAGGTCTACAGCAGTATCCAAGCTGCTATCGATGACGATGCGACGCTCGATGGACAGACCATCCAAGTCGCCCCCGGGATCTACTATGAGGACCAGGTCACCATCACCAAGGCGCTGACAATTCAAGGTGCGGGATGGGTAAGTACTATCATTGATGGAGGCGACGCAGCCCTTTCCAGCTGCGGGCTCGTCCGGATCATCGCCAGCGGTGACGTCACGTTCTCAGGGTTCACCGTGCAGCATGCGGGTGGGCCGGCGAACGGCGGCGACGGCGGCGACGGCCTCACCAATGTGGGAATCTATACGGAAACCTTCTCCCCTACAGCAACGTACACGATTTCAGACAACAAGATTCTTGGGACTAACAACCCTGACGACTGGCAGGACTACGGTCTCTATGCCTATGGCGGTCTGGAGCATCTCCTCTTCCAGGATAATATCATCACCCAGGTTGCGAGCAACAGCATTCTCGTTGAGAAGAACCCTGGCTCCACTGACTTGAGCGGTAACACCCTGGATGCCGGCTGCTGGGGCATCGACCCGATCTACTACATGACGTACTCGGGCACTGATATCACATCCCTACAGAAGATTAGCGGGAACACAATAGACCTTAGCACCGGGACCAATCCCCACGGGCTCGATGACAACGCGGTCACGGGAATCGGATTTTCCAGTGCCTACCTCGGGTGCACCGGGACGGACGACACGGGGAAATACACCAACATCGAGATCAGCTACAATATCATTACCAACCTGCGGCCTTATGTACGGGGGATCGCCCTGGATAACTTCGCTTGGGGCGATGGCCATGGCGGGGAGATCAGCAACGCCGTCATCTGCAACAACATCATCACTGGAATCTCCACAGGTTCGCCAAGCTTCGGCATCCGGCTCTCCGGGTACGTGACGAACACGATGATTCGAGAGAACCAGATCACCGGCTGCGACATGTGCTTCTACGGAAAGACGGGATTCTACGGGAGCAGCACTGCGTTCCCCGAGGGTACCACGGTCTGCTACAATGTCTTCATGAACACCGGCGCAGGCTTCATCTGGGAAGGGCCAAGCCAGCTAGACGCCAAATACAACTACTGGGGCGACGCCGCGGGTCCGACACCGACGTTCGGCGGCGTACAGGTCAGTGGCAACGTCCTCTACACCCCGTTCATCCACACCAATCCTCCATGGGATACAACCCTCAGCTTCAGGAAACAAGGGACGGGATACACCTGGGACACGGCTGTCTTCGGGGAGAAAACGAACGCCCGCGACGGCCAGGACGCCTTCGACGTCCCCAAACCCGGGATCCCACCATCGCCCTACATCTACGCGTTCTTCGACGCCGGGCTCACCGATCCCTACCAGCGACTCTGGAAAGACTATCGACAGTTCCTCCACGAGCAAGAGACCTGGGACCTGTATGTGCAGAGCAATACCAACACAGGCACCACGAACGTGGTGATGTCCTGGAACACCGCCAGCATCAACACCAGTGAATATGATTTCGTGAAACTCTGCGACGCGAACGGAGTCCCTCTCGCGAACATGAGGTTGCAGAGCACCTACACCCTACTGGGCCTACCTGATGACGTCCCCCTGCATCTGACGATTGTCTGCGGGGTTAACCATGTCCCTGTCGCCGCCCCCGACACTGCAGCCGTACGCGAGAACATCTCTGGTAACCAAATGAACGTCCTCGCCAACGATGCGGATAGCGACGGCAACACCCTGGCTATCGCCTCGGTGACGCAGCCAACGCATGGGTCCTCCTCGACCGACGGGTCCTTCTGCTACTACACCCCCACACCAGGCTATCATGGCCCGGACAGCTTCACCTACACGATCACAGATGGGTTCGGCGGAGCCGCGACCGCCAACGTCGCAATCACGGTCGTACGACTGCACAGCATCCCCGTCAGCACGAACTGGAACCTCATCTCCGTCCCCTGCAACGCCGCGGTTGCGAAAACCGATATCATCGTGCGGTATGCGGGCACGGACTACACCTGGACCCAAGCGGTAGCTAACGGTTACATCGTCTCCACGATCTACGGCTGGAACGCCACACAGCAGCAGTACTACCTCGCGACGACGCTCGTCCCGGGTCAAGGCTACTGGTGCTGGGCGAACGTCAACGTCGAACTCCACGTCTGGAGCGATGCGGTCGGCACCGGACAGATCACGACCCTGAAGCCGCACTGGAACATCATCGGACTCCCCTACGAGACACCCGTCAACGTCCAGGATCTCCTCATCGACTACGACAGCCAGACCTACACCTGGAGTCAGGCGGTGTCAGCCCATATCGTCCTTGGGTTCGTCTATGGATGGGGCACCGGTATCTACACGCTCGACACGACACTACAACCTTCTGAGGGCTACTGGATGTACGCCTACCACGAATGCACCCTGAAGAGGACGCCATGAGACGACAGACACGAGCCGTTCACAGTACCATCACGCTCTGGGCGCTCGCGGTCGCAGCGGCGCTCATCATCCTCTACCTCGCAGCTCTAGGAACCCCGGGTGGGTCCAAGCTCCTCCAACTCCAGCCCCATCCTGCTGGGGGCGGCCGCGGCATCACCTGGGTCACCCCGCTCTCGCTGAGTGAAACCGGGGGAAGAACCGACGTCGTCAGCTTCGGAGAGGCCACCGACGCCTGGGACGGGCCACCGGCTGACCCGTACGACGTCGCCAAACCTCCCTCACCCATCACCCCGTACCTCCGAGGATGGTTCTCCGACAACATCCCGTCACCATACGACCTCCTCTGGACGGACTTCCGCAGCTCCCCTGACGTCGCCAAGACCTGGAACCTCACTGTCCAATGGGTCCCCACCACCTTCGTCCCCACCACTGTCACCATCGCCTGGGACACCAGCCTCATTAACGCAAGTGAATACGACCAAGTCTTCCTCCGCAACACCATCGATATCCTCGCAGACATGAGGACCGCCAACAGCTACACCTTCGCCTGCCCACCGTTCGTACCGCAGGACTTCACCATCGTCTGCACGGCGGACACCACCCCGCCGCACATCACGAACCACTCCCCAGCCAGCGGGCACACCGGAGACAGTTACACGTTCGCGACGACCATCACGGATGACCTCACCGCCTCCTCCCAGCTGACCGCAAGCGTCAACTGGGCGCACGGCAGCCTCTCAGGCAACACCACCCTCACGAACATAGGAGGAGACGAGTTCACCGCCACCATCACCCTTGATAACTACTCGACAAGCGACCTTACCTACCGCCTCTACGCCAGAGACACGGCGAAAACCCCCAACGTCAACTACACCACGCCGTACACCGCGACCGTCATCGATGACGAACCCCCGGTGGTCAGCAGCTGCTCAGGACCGATGAGTGTCGGAACCGCGGACAGCATCACCCTCTGGGTCAAAGGAACAGACAACATCGGCATCACTGCCGCGACCGCCACCATCGACACCATGGGCCACGCTATGAGCTGGAACTCAGGCCTCCTCCGATGGGAATACGCGTACACCGCCCCTAGCAGCAGTATCGCAAGCCACAGCTACGCCCTCAGTGTCTCCGACGCCGCTGCGAACAGCGCATCCACCGGGCCGTATACAATCACTGTCTTTGACAACGATCCGCCTGAGATTACGAGTGACTCCGGGTCAGTCTCCGTCGGAACCGGCGACCCTATCATCCTCTGGGTGAAAGCCACGGACAACATCGATGTCACCGCGGCGAAAGCCACGATTGATACCGTGGACCATGCCATGACGTGGAATTCTGGGCTCCTCCAATGGGAATACACCTACACTGCGCCAACCGGAAACACGGCACCGCACTATTATACCATCACCGTCTCCGACGCGGCACTGAACACGCTTACGCACGGGTCGTACACAATCACGGTCACCGACAACGACGCCCCCGTCATATCGGCTAACTCCGGATCGACCTCTGTCGGAACCGCTGACTCCATCATCCTCTGGGTACAGGCCGCCGACAACATCGGCGTTGCTAATGCGAAGGCGACGATCGACACCGTGGATCATTCCATGATATGGAACCCTGGAGCCTCACGATGGGAATACTCCTACACCGCTCCGGCAGACAGCACCGCCAGCCATACCTATACCATGACTGTTTCCGACGCCGCTGCGAACGCCGTATCCACCGGCTCGTATACAATCACTGTCTTTGACAACGATCCACCTGAGATCATGAGTGACTCCGGGTCAGTCTCCGTCGGCACTGGTGACTCTGTCACCCTGTGGGTGCAGACGACCGACAATATCGGCGTCACCACCGCCAAGGCAACCATCGATGCGGTCGACCATGCCATGACGTACAACTCTGGGCTATCCCGCTGGGAGTACCTCTACACCGCACCATCTGCGAGTGTCGCAAGCCACTCGTACTCCGTCACCGTCAAGGATTCGGCTCTGAATGCTCGCAGCAACGGACCGTACACCATCACGGTCGTGGATAACGACCCGCCCGTCATCATTTCTGTCGTAGCGACACCCTCCTCGCAGTTGATGAACCAATGGGTGAATATCTCGGCAACGATCACGGAGAACATCAACCTCCTTGAATACAGAGTGAGAATCGATGGGCCCGCGGGTTTCACACCGGTCAACGTCTCGTTGAATCCCTGGCTGGGGAATGCCTACTATTATAATGCGACTTACAGCCTTACCGGGACGTACAACTATTCCATCTGGGCGAAGGACACGAGCGCCAATGGAGCCAGCTCCACGGTCCACCAATTCACCATCTATGATGAGCTTGAAATCACCGTCGTACGTACGGGATGGAACATCATTTCGCTGTCCTTCAACCAGACCATCACTAAAGCCGATCTCTTCGTGATCTACGGCGGCCAGCGCTACACCTGGTCTCAGGCGGCGGCCCAATCCATCGTCATGGATACTTTGTACTCTTGGTCTCGGGACACCCAGGGCTATGGTCTTGCGTATACGCTGACGCCGGGGTCGGGGTACTGGTTGTATAGTTATCATGACTGCCAGATCTGGGCTACCAACCTCGCTCCGATGGTGTACACCAATTACATCACCGCGCTGAAGGGCCATTGGAATATCATCGGGGTGCCGTGCAGCCAGCCTCTGAACAAAACAACGCTGCTCGTGACGTATCTTGGCGTGGACTACAATTGGACGCAGGCGACCACTAGCGCCAACCCCACCGGTCAGCCGCTCATCGTGAAGGACATCTTCGGCTGGAAACGTATCGCGCCCCAAGGATACCTCCTGTCAGAGGTCCTTGACCCAGGAGCCGGCTACTGGATCTATGCGTATCAGAACTGTGTCCTGCGACGACCACTATAAACGAACTATGTGGGACTCGGGTCTCTGCGATTCGCCTGCTGACGCGGGCCAGCGACCCCCTCCCTTGATGCATCGCGTCGGTCTGCAGAAGCAGGCCTTGATGCTGCTTCCTGGCCCCAAGAAAAGAGAGATAAATCCCTATCGGTTTAGAACCGTGTGTTATCCTTGAGACATCAGGCAGTCCTCTTCAGCATCGTTCTGCTTCTCTGCACGTGTGGATGCACGGCGTGCATGTCCATGGCTCATGCAGGATCGACCAGCATTGTCTGGAGCTGTACTCTGCATGCCGTCGAAACCAGTAACCGAACCGACTCGGTGACCATTGGTGAGGCTGCGGATGCGACGGATGGACCGTCAGCGGATGCCTACGACGTCGTGAAGCCACCTGCACCGCCAGTCATCCCGTACCTCCGCATGTGGCTCAATGATAACCTTACTGTCCCGTACGACATGCTCTGGGAGGATTTCCGCCAGTATCCGGGTGCGGCAAAAACCTGGAATGTCACCGTACAATGGATGCCTCAGGATTACGTCTCGTCAACGACTGTGACGTTGACCTGGGATCCAACCGAGATTAACGCTTCCGAGTACACCACAGTCCAGTTGTGCACCGCGGCTGGAGAGCCCCTTCGAGATATACGTCTACAGGCGGCTTATGTCTTCACCTGCCCGGCCATGGTGCCCCAGACGTTTCAGATTGTCTGCCGAGCGAACCACCAACCCTATACCCCGAGCGACCCGACGCCAGCAAATGCGAGTACAAGCCAGCCGGTCACCCCAAGCTTACAGTGGACCGGTGGTGATCCCGACGGAGATCTCGTGACGTACGATGTCTGCTTTGGTGATACTCTACAGCCAGGGAAAAACGTTACGAATCAATCACGGACCACGTTCACACCAAGCCCACTCGACTCTGATACTAGATACTATTGGAGGATTGTCGCCTGGGACAGCCAAGGTGCATCAACCACCGGGCCGCTCTGGTCGTTTACCACACAATCATCTCATGACGGCTCCGATGGAGGGTCATCCAATGGTTCCAGTGAAAATGAACAACCCACAGCTATGTTCTCCGTGAACCCGGCCACAGGATTTGTCGGCGACCCCCTGGTTTTTAACGCCTCCGCTAGCCATGATCCTGACGGCTACATCACTGGATGGTCTTGGGTCTTCGGTGATGGAGCGACAGGCACGGGCGAGACCATCATCCATAGGTTTTATACATCCGGGGAATACACGGTTAGGTTACAAGTCGTTGACAATAGAGGCGGAGCCGCTGATGAGTCCCTCATCGTCCGTATTGGTACTGGGAACCATCCGCCGGCACCGCCATTGATTAATGGACCGGTGATTGGGATGAAACAGATGATGTACTCATTCACGGTCACCTCCACTGACGCCGACAATGATTCCCTTCGTTATCTCGTGCATTGGGGCGATCAGACACAAAATAACAGCGCTCTGCTTCCCAATGGTACCGCATGGACCGTTTCGCATTCATGGGCTTATTCAGGAAAATATCTGATTTCTGCTACTGCGGCTGACGCCACCACGATGTCGAATGCTGGGATATGGGCAGTCTACATCAATGTGACCTGTGTTGGGGACCTTGGGTTTTTCTTCGATGCGAACGGAGACGAGGTCGTTGACTCTTTTCATGAGAACGCTACCGGGGTCGATACGACAGTGCAGCGGCTCTCGAACGGAAGTCTTTTGTTTTCGGCGGGTTCCTTGCAGTATCTCTTCAACCCATCGACCGGGGCACTCGTCGCCCAGGGATCCCCTAGCTTGAATAATGATGCCCTCTGGGAGTTTATCGCGATTCTTGCCCTGGTTATTGGTGTGATCGCCGTGATCGTCTATGCGTATCTGCAAGGGTTCTTTTAGGGGCGCGTGCATTCCAACGGCTACACTAGGTGTTTGTAAGTTAGGACTTCTGCGAGAACCGAGGCGAGAGGTACTACAGCTGTTTAAAGAAATACGCCTGGAGGGGACTTGAGTTTGTCCTGCGGTTCATACAAGGGTCTTCTCTCCTGAAACATCCAGGTGTGTCTATTCCTTTATTTTTTTCCTGCGAGGTACTGGCAGTATCCATAGCTGATCGGCCCTGTTTTCGTGGTCTCGCAGGGGAAGTCAGGGCATTCGAAGCACAGACGTATATGTCGTTGGTACGCACAGGATGCTATGTGACAGAACTTGTTGTCTTTGGGAATGCAGCCTGTGTCCTTGTTTGGGCAGGTTGTGTTCTTCATTCGTGGGCATTGCTCGCAGGCTATCCCGCAGACGCCGATTTTCATGGGGCTGATTCCTTTGTATCGGGAAGCGTATTGGTGTTTAAGCAGGTTGTTGTGAGACAGCGGCGTTTGCTTCCCTACATCAATATATTGAGCAGTCGGAATGCAAGGTCCCGAGGAAAAACGCGAGTCCTATCTATAAAAACGTGATGAGAAGGGCGTTCTTCCGGCCTGTTTCCCGTACGAGGGCGGCGATGATCGCCACGCTTGGGACGTAGATCATAATGACCAAAGCAAACACGATCATCTGCACTAGGGACATGACCGAGGCGATATTCAGTGTTCCCGCGGCGGTCGCCAGCAAGACAATGGCTGCTTTTTTGCGTATTACGCCGAAAATGAAGAGGAACCCGGTGAACATCGTGAGACCAAGCCAGCCTATGGTCACCGGACTTACTTGAAAGGGATAATTACCATTGATTCATCCGCTGGAAGAGCTGCTCCGGATTGGTACGGACCTCCTCCTGGATTCCTTTCGCCATCCCGACCGCTTTTTCGTACTCATCATGTTCCAACGCCTGCATCACCGCTATGGCGACCTCGGAAGCGGGTATACCTCTATCTCTTTGGCCTCTCTTATCCCGTGCGCCCTTGTCCAACTCGGTATCCACGATAGGAGGTATAATTTCAAACACTTTTACCGGCGTGCTCCTGAGCTGATGTCTCAGTGAAACAGTAAAGGAGTGGATCGCAGCTTTCGTCGCACAGTAGACCGGCATCATGGCCAGAGGACAGAACCCTAAACCAGATGAGACATTCACAATAGCAGACGTCTTTTTTTCCATGAGTCTTGGGATGAACAGTTCGCAGAGATGAACCGGTGCCTTGAAATTGATATCGATCTCGTCTTCATCAGGGCTCCTGTTGCTTTTCCCCGTCTTGAAATTGATCATTCTTTGAATGCCTGCGTTGTTGACAAGGATATTGACGTCGTTAAAGTCGGAGGTCACCCATCTGACGAGTTCGGTTCTCTGCTGTTCTTTTGATACGTCGCAGACCTTGATGTGCAACTGAGGTAGTTTCTGTTTCGCCTCTTTCAGAGACGACTCGCGTCTCCCGCAGACGATCACCGTATTATCCGCCTGTAACAGTTCTGCGGCAAGCGAGAAACCAATCCCGGTCGCTCCCCCGGTAATGAGAACGGCATTTCCACTGATTTTCAAAGAATCATCACCTTCTCAATTCGAATCATGCTTTGATCCCATAGCGATTCGAGTATGTGAAATCTTCGATATCGCGACGCACCCGCAGGTCACGGGCAGGTTTCATTGCATAGCCCAAACGGCAGGTAAACGCAATCTGCAGATTGTTTGGAATGCTGAGGAGTGTCTTGACTTTCTGTGCAGCCGGGTCATCGTTGAAGGAACTGACGATGTGGCAGCTAATGCCCAGCGAAGATGCCATTAACCACATGTTTTCCATGACACACCCAAGACTCATGATCCCAAGAAAATCGCCCTCTGAGGCTGGTGCTCTTCGGTGAGGGTCATACAAAACGACCAGGAGCACGGGGCTTGCCTTCACCAGCCTGCCTTGAAACGAGGCAGTCTGTTCATTTGGCTTGGGCTTTACTGTAGGGTTCCTCATGAACTCCGGGAACATTGTGCCTAAGATTCCGACTTTTTTCTGTTCCAACTTCTCTTCTGAGAAAGATAATTGTCGATAGTTTTCTTCGATGAATGCTTGAGTGATCGGGGATTTTATTTCCGCGAGCTTTTCAAGAATGGCCAGATCATCGACCACGATGATTTCGAAGTTCTGCATATTATGGGCCGTGGGAGCCCAACGGGCCGCTTCAAGAATCCGCTGTACATCCTGGGCATTAATGAAATGTCTGCAATCAAAGGGTCCCCTCGCTGATTGCCGTTTCTGAATCGCTCTTAGAACGTCATCCATACTTTTCGCCCTTTTTTACGTTTATTATTTTGTAAAACCCATTCATCTATTTTATATAACTTTTTCCGTATCGCTTTCCCCCTCAGGTAAAAAATGAAAAGGGGTTTCAGTAAGGATTTAGTACTCATAGGTATAAATTCCTCGACGTTAATCAGTTGTTTTCCCGGACAAATTCCTTTTCATTTATTTGAATGTAACAGAGTAGTTATATACTTATTTTACATGCCTATGCCAACGGGTGATTAAAGTGAACGAGACAATCATACATATTCCCAAACCTTCTAACGAACCAGTATACCAATATGCTCCCGGTAGCGATGAACGGAAATCCCTTATTCAAGCAATACAAGAAATTCAAAAAAAGAAAATCGAAATTATGCCGATTGTTGGTGGAAAAAAAATATCGACAGGTGATCTTGGTAAAGTTGTAATGCCCCATAATTATAAACATATTTTAGCGACGTATCACAAAGCCACACCAGAGATAGTTCATGATGCTATTGAAAATGCAATGGCTATGAAACCTGTTTGGGAGGATTTTCCATGGGAGGAACGTGCTTCTGTTGCCATGAAGGCAGCTGAACTCATATCAAAGAAATACCGTTTCTTACTGAACGCTGCGACCATGCTTGGTCAGAGTAAAAACGTGTATCAGGCCGAGATTGATGCCGCCTGCGAAACAATTGATTTTCTACGGTTCAATGCCTACTACATGCAGAAAATATATTCTGATCAGCCTGATGCGTCACCTGGGACATTGAACAGACTTGAGTATCGACCTCTTGAAGGATTTATCTTCGCAACAACCCCGTTTAACTTCACTGCTATTGCTGGGAACCTACCGGCGGCACCTGCTATCATGGGCAATGTCGTTGTCTGGAAACCTGCATCGACCTCGCTTCTTTCAAACAGCATCCTCATGGAAATATTCATGGAAGCAGGTTTTCCAAGCGGTGTCATCAATTTCTTGCCCGGCTCTGGTGCTCTTATCGGGGACATCGTCTTAAATGACAGACGACTTGCAGGCATTCATTTCACGGGTTCAACGCCTGTTTTTAGCATGTTCTGGAAGACGATTAGTGATAATCTTCACATCTATCATTCCTATCCGAAGCTCGTTGGAGAGACCGGTGGAAAAGACTTCATTTTTGTACACTCCTCAGCTGATGCGGATGCCGTTGCGACAGCAATCGTGAGAGGCGCATTTGAATATCAGGGTCAGAAATGCTCTGCTGCATCACGATTATACATCCCTGTCTCCCTTTGGGCATCCGTGAAATCGAAAGTTCAGACCATGCTTAAAGAAATCAAGATGGGAGATGTAGAGGATTTCAGTAATTTCATCAATGCAGTCATCGACAAACCAGCATTTGATACCATCTGCGAATATATCGAGAAAACGCGTCACTCCAAAGATGCGAAGATTATTTTTGGTGGAAAAACCGATTGCTCCAAGGGGTACTTCATCGAACCGACGATCATTGAGACGAGTAATCCTCACTTCGTCACCATGGAAGAGGAGATCTTCGGGCCAGTCCTCACGGTGTACGTCTACAAAGATGAACTATTCCAGGAAACACTTCACGTCTGTGACCACACATCACCGTACGCATTGACCGGTTCGATTTTTGCGAAGGACCGCCAAGCAATCGTCACTGCGACAAAGATTTTGCGTCAGGCCGCCGGCAACTTTTACGTCAATGACAAACCGACTGGTGCGGTTGTCGGCCAACAGCCGTTCGGTGGTGCACGATGCTCCGGGACGAATGATAAGTCTGGTGCATATCTTAATTTGTTATCCTGGGTCAGTCCACGAACTATTAAGGAAACTCTCCTGCCCCCAACCGACTACAAATATCCGTTCCTTGAAAACGAGAAAAAATAAAAAAAAAATGCTCCTGTCGGGATTCAGCACCCACAGGCATAAATCTCCTTTTTTGATAGTTATGTTTTTATAAAACAAACTACTCCTAAGGAGGCTTATTTGCTTTGAATTTGACGGGCAATCTCCTGAGCCCAGGCTTTTGCCTTCTCAGGCTTCATAGTCTCTTTTTGACTATCTAGCTTGGCCCATTTCTCGGGGATCTTTCCAGGGAAGGAAACCAGAGACTTGGGCATGAGATTATACTTTTCCACTAATGGGCGTAAAAATTTTTCGACAGCCTTATCAGGTTCCTCAATCGCCATACCACTTGACAAGAACATGAATAGATGCTTATTGCTGAGTGCTTTTTGTTTCAGGATTTTCTTCCAAGGTCGGTAAACCATGGACATACGCACACCCGTCCCTAGAATGATTGTATCAAAGACTTCGATGTCAGGGATGTCATGCGCAAGATTGTATATCTCAACTGCAAATCCATTCTCTGTGAGTGTCTCTGCGATTACCTTAGCGTATTCCTCAGAAGCTCCACCCTTTGTAAAATATGCCACAAGTGTTTTACTATTCATTGCCACAACACGATGGGAGATTTCATTATAGATTTAAGAATATTCCTATGACTGACTGGAACGTTGTGTATTTTCAGTAAGAATACAAAATACCCAATTTACGCTAATGAAAGGATGCTCTCATCGGGAAGGGAACACGAATTTACCAGTAGATTAAATAAAATCAATAGTGCAGGGGAAGGGATTTGAACCTATAGATAGGAAAATCAGACCATCGTGGCAGTATTGAAATAATATTTTTTTGAAATGAAATAAGTCTGTTTCTCCCTATGTAAAATAACCATGTTAGTGAATAGCATGCTCCTGTCGGGATTATGCGCTAGAGGTACACTTCTCCCGGGGTGGTGGGAAGTGAAGATCTAGCAAAAAATCCCTCTGGAGGCATTATTGCTAAAGATATAATGCCCCCCCTTAATTGACAACTGTCCTCTCTTTTACGGATAAAGCAATCTTGCCTTTTCTTTATACAGATCCTCCATCTCTGAGAATAAGAGTTTCTCCCTTCTTTAATAGATTTTAAGAGGTAGACGAGGGGAGCTGTCCTGGGAAACGGTATGGGACTATTCCGGGCGGCGTCTTCCTCTTTAGCCCCCCAATTCACTGCATAAACGAGATGATTGATAAGTCTTATTTGAAAACCTTCGAACTGTAATCGTGCCAGCTCATAAACGGACAAGAAGTGACCTGGATACTAACTCATGGTTTTTTGGGGATTGAAAAGAAAAAAGGAAAGAGCGTTGTTAAGCTATTTACTCTTCTTCTTCTGTATTATAAGAGCTATAGCGAATGCCGTTATGAATACTATTAGCTCAAAACCAGGTGTTCCTTTCTGTCCGGTAGTAACCCCAGTCAGACCGGCGTTATGGCTTTTATTCACAATAATCGTTTTGATTATTGTATCGTTAGAGCCATCATTGTCCGTGACTGATAAAGTAACACGGTATTCTCCACTTTGATTATACTTGTGTTCAGGATTCTTAATAGTGGAACCTGTGCCATCGTTAAAGTTCCACGACCAGGAGACAATAGTCCCGTCGGTATCTTGCGATAAATCAGTGAATTGTATCGTGTCATCTGTCGTAGGGTTTAGTGGAAGATAGGAGAAATCTACGGTCGGTTTCATCTTCGGTTTTTTAGTAATGTTTGCATACGTGGTATCGGCCCCGGTTTTTCCCTCATTGTCTGTCACCGTCAGTGTTACATTCCAATTTCCTATTTTGGTATATGTATGTTTGCATGTTTTCCCTGTTCCGTTGGTTCCATCTCCAAAAGTCCAGAACCATGAGGTGATGTTGCCATCGGGATCATGACTTGCTGAACCATCGAAGGTAATGGATTCGTTGACATATCCATGATATGGTTCGCGTGCGGAGGTATTCGCTATAGGTGGGATATCTCCACCACCTTCACCACCACTACCTCCGCCACTTCCGCCCCCGCCTCCACCACTATTAGAAACGGTGGTAAACCGGTATGATCGGTTGGTCCAGTGCACTCCATCGCTTGCGTGTACAGTCCACGTATATGTTGTGGAATAGGCAAGTCCTGTGATTGAACAGGTCTTGGTTCCGTTGCTTGCCCCGGTCCCTGAACTATTACCTACATTTGGCGTTGTGGTAATTGTCCAGTAGAAGTGGTCACCTTCGGAATCGCTAATCACTATTTTCAAAGATGATGTGCTGACTGGTACATTTATCGATCCATTGGCTGGATTGGGAGTGGATATGGTGGGAGGACTGTTGGTCCATGTTGGAATCCCGCTTTTCGGATCCGATTTTTCACCTTCATTGCCAAACAGATTTACGGCTGATATTTTATACGTATATGTCTGACCGTTGACCAATCCCATGTCTCGGTAGGAGGTTTTCGTTGTGTTGAATAAGAATTTCCCATCGCGGTATATCGCGTAATTTCTAACCCCAACATTATCATAGGCTTCATCCCATGTGAGATTTAACTTTCCGTCATGTGCGTTTGTCACAGTTAGTCCTGTGACCTTTGATGGGGGCTCCTTATCTAGGCTATATCCATTGGGTGAATTGTCAATCCAGAATTGCCGAGAATGACTGCTATTTTCTCCCCACTCCAAGACATATCCGTAGAACTTTGTGATGGTGGTATCATCACTTTGTAAGGGTATTGAGCCTTTTATTGTATTGCCAGTAATTGTTATATTAGTATTACCGATTGCTTTACCATCGAAAGATGAAACCATCATGCCATATCCATTTGAATAATGAAAATAATAACTCACATTCGTTGTATTGAAAAATAACCAATAGGTAATATTTTCCGATTCCTCGATATTGCCATTGACAGAAAGGCTTAAATCAAGGTAACTTCCGTTAAATGTCGAAGATATTGTTGAGATGTCTATATTTGGTTTATTGCTGATATTGTATTGCCAGTTCCAAACTCCGGTAGTGTTATTAAAAATCCCTGATGATACATCGTTTTTCTGATCCGTTATAATAGATGTAATCGGATAAGGAAAGCGACTGCTGGGAGCAAAATCGCACCACCATTTCTTGGAGGTGTTTCCAAATTCTGTGTATTGCCCGGTCCATCCCCAGAGGTCAATTATTATTCTTGCTCCAAGTAATTCACATCGTCCGGTGATTGTGTTGCCGGTGACGGTTATATTTGTAAATCCAGTCGATTCAGTGTTATTCGTGGCATACCCTGAACCGGTGCCGTTAATCCAATCCATGGAATAGCTTGCATCCGTGGTGTTTAAATAGGCGTTATAGACAATGTTGGAAGAATTCTCTATGACTCCATTTACAGTGAGGCTGATAGCCACTGTATTTCCGTAAATTGTGGAGGTAATTTCTGAAATGTCAATATTTGGTTTGGTATGGATATTTGGTTGCCAAGACCAGTCCCCCGTGCTCCCGTTAACATCCCACAATAACACATCGTTGCTTGAATCCTTCACGACCTCTGTGGATTGAAAATCAAGATAATGATAAAACTTGGTTATGTAGTCAGCCTCGCTCATCTTGTTATCATTGCTGTTATATAATGACAGAGAAACTTTAAATGATACATTGTATCCGAGTTTATAAATTTCTAAACCAGGAAACTCCAATATGACGGTCTTGATACCAGCATCAAGATAGGTTGTATTACTAACAGAACATCGGAAATCAATCCACGATCCATAGGTGCTGTTATAGTAGGATAAATAGGCATACAGTTGATATTGGCCCCCCTTGGTCACGTTGACGCCTGAAGTAACCACTAAATAATCGTACAATCCGTCATTGTTGGTATCGAGGCCATAGTCATTGAAGATATTAGTAAATTTGATGGGCGGTTCTTCAAAATCCGTGTAATTATAAAAATGTGTTACATATTCATCGTTGGCATTCAAGAGCGCGTCACTGTTGCTATAAAGAGTGAATGTGATTTTGAATGAGCCATTATAATGCAGCCAGTTAATGGTGTACCCGCAAAACTCTAGGACAATTGGATGTACGCCAGTATCCAGGTAGGTGCTGTTATCGGAACCATCGAACCCGTACCAATAGCCACCTGTATTATTGTAGTACGCTATAGAGGCAGATAAATCATATTCCCCCGGTTGAGACACGTTTATTTCAGTTACTATCTTAAGGTAATTGTATCGATTGTTATTATCTGTATCAACGCCGAAGTCGTTGAATACTCCAGTAAATTGAGCCGGCGGAATATCGAACATTGAATAATTATAGGAGTGGGTGATGTAATTCGCTTGATCTATCAAATGCAACCCGTTTAAATCATAATTTAGGACGATATAAGCATTAAAAGAACCATTGTATTCTAGGGACCGGACATCGTGTCCGTTAAACATCAATGAAATGGTGTGAATACCGGGATTAAAGAAGGAATAATTTTCTGCCCAACAATTGAATTGTTCCCACTGGTCAGAAGAAGAATTGAAGTACGAGAGACATCCATAATACTCGTATTCACCGGTTTGAGTCACGTTTATCTCTGCTTTGACATCAAGTATGTTGTAGTGGCTGTCATTGTTAGTGTCAATTCCAGAATCATTGAAAACACCGATAAAACAAGCTGGCTTTAGCGGCGATATTGCCTTTAATGAGCCATTACCTATAATGGTAACCGTGGTGTATTGTAAATTTGGATTAACAATGGATA
>CAIRCU010000024.1 GCA_903877165.1 Methanobacteriota archaeon
AACACGATTGTCTGGACGCAGCCGATTCCACCAGGCTATCCGGCGAAGCAAATTGGCAACGTCCTAGGAGAATAACCACAAGAATCAAGGTGAATGAGGATGTCGAAGCTCTTTGGAACCAATGGGATACGTGGTGTCGTCAACGAGGACATGAGTAGCGAGCTGGCCCTCGGCATCGGTAAAGCCTGGGGCACCATGCTCCGCAGCACTATTCAACGACCTAAAGTCGCCATCGGCACCGACGCCCGACTCTCCAATGCGATGCTCAAGACCGCTATCTCCTCCGGTTTGCTCGCCACCGGCTGCGACGTCACCGATGTCGGTTTAGTCCCCACGCCGACCCTCCAATACACCGTCCGAGAACAACACTATGACTCCGGCGTCATCATCACCGCGTCACACAACCCACCGCAATTCAACGGCATCAAAGGCGTCGCCGAAGACGGCACCGAGTTCGCCAAAGACGTCGAAGACACCATCGAGAACATCTACTTCAAAAAAGCCTACAAACTCCCTGACTGGAAGAACGTCGGCGCCCTAACGACGTGGGACGGCGCCATCGACCTCTACATCAACGGCATCCTCAAATGCGTAGACATCGCCGCCATTAAAAAACAGAAATTCCACATCGTCCTCGACTGCGGTAACGGTGCCGGCTGCCTTGTCACCCCCACCCTGTGTAAGAAACTCGGCGTCGCCTTCACGCCCTTGTTCTGCGAGCCGGACGGGACGTTCCCCGGGCGCAACTCCGAGCCTATCGCTGAAAATCTTAGCGCGGTGATGAAAGCCGTCCCTGAGCACGACGCTGACTTCGGCATCGCACAGGACGGGGATGCAGACCGGGCGATCTTCATTGACGAGAAAGGCACCTTTGTTTTAGGCGATAAAAGCCTCGCGCTCAGCGTACGCTACCTTACGAAACAACGCCGTGGCTGCGTCGCTGTCACCCCCGTTACCACCTCAAACTGTTTTGAGGATGTAGTCAAAGAGAACGGCGGAAAAGTCATTTATACCGCTGTCGGCAGCCCGATTGTCGCACGGAGGATGATTGAGACAGACGCGATCTTCGGCGGAGAAGGGAACGGTGGCCTCATCTTCCCCAAGATGCAGTACTGTCGTGACTCTGCGATGGCGCTCGCCATGTTCCTTGAAATCCTTGCGAAGGAAAAACAGTCACTCTCGATGCTCGTTGCCGCTATCCCCCATTATGAAATCCTTACATCCAAGATGGCGTGTCCAAACGACCTGAAGCAAAAAGTCATGGACACCATCGTACAGCGCGTCAAAGGCTCTAATGATGTCACTGGTGTGGACCGTACGGACGGCGTCAAGCTGTTAGTACGTGACGGCTGGGTCCTCATGCGACCGTCGGGCACCGAGCCGATCTTCCGTGTCTACGTCCAGGCGAAAACCAAGACCGCGGGCGAGCAGCTCGCAAGTCAATATAAAGGCCTCGTCGAGACCGTTATCCACGACCTCTCATAGTGAAGGCTTAGTTGGTTTTGGCTCCATTGTCGATAGTGAAGAAGGGGTGGGGGGCGTAGGGGTGGTCTGGATAGGGGTTTTCTGAGAGTACATCGGCAACCACGTTGGCTTTCAACAGCGTACCTGCTTCTCTTTTCTTTTATTAGTGAAGAAAAAGATAGATTATGGACCTTGCACTTCAGGTCCAACCATTAGAAACGTTGAAGGCGAATCTTGATTATTATACTCTGTTTGAATCCATGATGCTGGAAGAGCAATATTCGACATTTTGATTTCATCTGCATGGCCGTCAAACCAGTAAGAATGTGATGGGTCCTGATGGCTTTTCCCTATAATCAAATCGTAATTAGGGGATGATTCGGTACCTGATGTTGTAGTCGTCCATCCATACAGAGAACCATCAAGGTATAAACTTAGGTTAGAACCGCTCTGTCTCACGGTATAATAATGATACATGGTATAGTCGGGTATGTGTTTATAACAGACAATGAGAAAAGCACCAGGTGAATCACCATTACCAATTGAATCGGTCATATTCATTCCGTAATCCACTGCTATTTCCAACCCTGCATTATTATAAGTCCCACCAAGCGCGTTCGTCATTAGTGTCTGAAAATCACTGTTGTCATTGATTTTCATCCAAAAGCTAATGGTTTTATCGCCTGTTCCTAAAACAGAGTGATCAGTAATCGAGATATAGTCGTTCGATCCATCGAAACTCTGGCCTTTGCCAATCTTCCCATCTTCTTCCTTTGGATCGCCTTGACCTGATTTCGTTCCGGTATACCCATTTATCGTACTATCTGAAATGGTCAGATCGGTTGTATCGTTCATATGCCAGACTGCTTGGTAATGGGAGTCCCAGGTTTTTTGTGGGTACGACAGATCTATGCTGGTTGGATTCCCGTAGTACAAGTAGAACACGGTATCTTCACTTGAGGAGAGTAGAGGAATTTTAATCCAGGCGATGAGTGCTCCAGAGGATTTATCAAAGAATTCGATTTCATGGTGGAGTTTGACCGCAGATCCGGTATTGTCCATGAACAGGAGGTCGCCGCCATTGTTCTGCGCCTTAGTCAAATCACTGTCGGTGATGCTGATGAGGATTGTGAAGTTGGTGAGCGTCCCCGCAACCTCTGTGTGCTGGATTGTTACCTGTTTGCGATATTGCCATCCATAGTCAAAGGGGTTGAAATGAGAAGGATAGCCTGAGGTGAAACTCAGGACTTTCCGAGTCCAATGAGTCCCGTCCGTCGCATTGATGTACCAATGATAGAGGGTCCCAAAGATGAGTCCGCTGACGGGTACTGTGACGGTTCCGCCAGTAAAGTCTGTGCCACTCGTACTCCCGATATTCGGGGATGTCTGGACGGTGTAACTCATGTGGTCGTTTTGCGGATCCCGTAGAGTGAACTGCAATGTAGCAATATCGGTGGGGACTTCCCGTTCTCCGTTGAAGGGTGCTGGGTGGGAGACAATGGGAGAGACAGCTTCGGTGGTGAACGTTTGGGTTTTTTCTATGGTGTCTTTCCCATCGGTCACCGTGATGTGCCAGGTGTAGTTGGTGAGTTCTTGCAGACCGCTGATCGGTATGGAATAAGTACCATCAGGCTTCAAGCCTCCACTGCCTGATCCGATATCAGGGCTGGTGCTCACGTTGTAGCTCATGAGGTCGCCGTCAGCATCTGAAAGTTGGAAGCGAAGTTCGGATGTGGTTAAGGGGACGTTTTGTTGGCCATCAGCAGGATCGGTTTGGGTGATCTCCGGTGGGCTGTTGGGTGGATAATATTCCATGTAATCAGCGGAGACGTGGGCGTAGAGGGCGTAGCCAATGAGTCCGTACATGTTTGCCAATGGGGGGAAGTGGACGGTGAAGCCGATGCCCCAAAAGCCGATGGCCGTGCCTTTTTGCGGGCCTTCGGCGGTGAAGCCTTTATTAGAATTCAACGCACCGCAGGAGGTCACCGCATAATCGGTTGCAGTCCAGTGCATGTAGATGCGGGGGATGGGGAGTTCGATGATGGGGATGAGACGTGGGAGGATGATGATGGGGCCGGAGGTGCCTTCGCCCCAGGAGAGGAAGGTGCACATGTATTCAGTGCCGTCGAAGTTATACTGGGTCAGGGGGTGTTTGACCGGCGGTGTATAGCTGCGTGTTGGTGGTTGGAGTAATGACATCAGTTCCTGTCGTGTAACTCCGCTGGGAACCGCGTTTTTTTCGTAGAGGATGTTGAGGAATTGTTGTTCAAGCTGTTGAGTCTTGATTTTGCTGGGATGTGTGATGAGCTCTGCTCTGAGTGTCTGGAACTGGGTGGTGATCGCCTCGGCATCGTGCACGGTGAGGGTGACGGTGTGTTTGTCCAGCCGGGTCTTTCCTGCCATATAGAATGTGAGTGTGGTTGTGGTCTGCGATGAGGCTGCAGAAAGCCTGTTTGTTTCAATGATGGGCTGGGGCTGACTTCCGGAGAGTGCTGGGAGTACGGCCGTTGAGGTGAGCAGGGCGATGATTCCAAAAGTGAGACCTGTGATGAATATATTTCCTCTCATATTCTTACCCCGTGAAATGAATAAAGCAGTTCGTATATATAAGTTATGTTGTTAATAAAAAAATATCTTTTATCGAGAAGGAAGGGAACTATTTACATTGGATGACGCCGATGGTTTTTTTACCTTCTCTTTTTCACTTCAAAAACTAAGTTTTACCCTGGGAAACAGTTATAAACAAGAAGCCTATACGCTATCAAACCTAGAAAGCACATCCGAAGTCGGGAAAAACCTCAAATACTAGGCAGAACTACCTACGTCGGAGGAAGAAGAAACTATGGCAGAGAAACCACATCTGAATCTGGTAATCATTGGTCACGTTGATCACGGGAAGTCCACTCTCGTCGGACGGATTCTCCTTGATACCGGGCAGTTCCCTGCTCACATGGTCGAGAAGTTCAGAGAAGAGGCTAAGGCCAAGGGAAAAGAAAGCTTCGCGCTCGCCTGGATCTTCGACCAACTCAAAGAGGAACGTGAGCGAGGTGTCACCATCGACGTCGCCCACAAGCGGTTCGACACCGCCAAGTACTACATCACGATTATCGATGCCCCCGGGCACCGTGACTTCGTCAAGAACATGATCACCGGGACGTCCCAGGCGGATGCAGCCATCCTCGTCGTCGCGGCACAGCACGGCGTCATGGCGCAGACCAAGGAGCACATGTTCCTGGCCCGCACGCTTGGCGTCAAGCAGATGATCGTCGCGATCAACCAGATAGACGCGACCACCCCGCCCTACGACAAGGCGCGCTACGAGCAGGTCAGGACCGATGTCTATAACCTAGCGAAGAGCGTCGGGTATAAGGACGAGCAGCTGCAGTTCCTGCCGGTCTCCGCGTTCGTCGGCGACAACATCAAGGACAAGGGCAAGATCACCTGGTGGACAGGCCCGACCATCCTTGCTGCGATTGACAACTTCACCGTCCCTGAGAAGCCCGTGAACCTCCCGCTCCGCTGGCCCATCCAGGATGTCTACTCCATCAAGGGAGTCGGCACCGTCCCGGTCGGCAAGATCGAGTGCGGCATCATGAAACCCGGGCAGCAGATCATCTTCAAGCCCAGTATGAAGCCCGGCGGGGTCACCGGCGAGGTCAAGACCATCGAGATGCACCACGAGCAGATCGCCCAGGGGATGCCTGGGGACAACGTCGGGGTGAACGTCCGCGGTGTCGACAAGAACCAGATCCGCCGTGGCGACGTCGCAGGCCCGACCAACGATCCGCCGACGGTTGCGAAGTCCTTCACCGCGCAGATCATGGTCCTCAACCACCCATCCGTCATTACCAAGGGGTACACGCCTGTCTTCCACTGTTACACCGCGCAGGTCGCGTGCCGCTTCGAAGAGATCCTAAAGAAACTTGATCCCAAGACCGGACAAGTCAAAGAGGAGAACCCTGACTTCATCAAGACTGGAGACGCCGCGATCGTTAAGGTCGTTCCGACCCGGCCCATGGTCATCGAGCCGTCCAAGAAGATTCCGCAGCTTGGCCGGTTCGCTATCCGTGACATGGGTCAGACCGTCGCCGCGGGCGTCTGTCTTGAAGTCGAAGCAGTGAAGTAACCACTACTTCACTTCCTTCTCCCTTTCTTTCATTTCAGAGGTACCGGACCATGCCAGCACAAAAAGCGCGTATTTCACTGACCAGCACAGAAGCAACGAAACTTGACGAAGTCTGTTCGCAGATCAAGATGATTGCAGAGAAGACCGGCGTCGCCTTGAAAGGACCGGTGCCGCTGCCGACGAAACGGCTGCGCGTCCCCTGCCGCAAGTCACCCGATGGCGAGGGCACGGAGACGATCGACCACTGGGAGATGCGAATTCACAAACGGCTCATCGATCTTGATGCCAGCGACCGGGCGCTCCGCCAGCTGATGCGGATTTCAGTCCCGGATGGCGTACACATCGAAATCGTCCTTAAATCATAGACCCACGAGCCGATCCTTGTTTCTTTTTTCCTTTCTCTTGTTTGGTAAGTACTCTTTTTATACCGTTTTGGGTTTAACCTACGAATGAAAAGGATTGGGAGACGACTGCTGAGGTAGCAAAGTTCGGCCCACTGCGCCGGCCTTGAGAGCCGGTCCTCCGCAAGGGGGGCAGGAGTTCAAATCTCCTCCTCAGCGCTTCCTCTTCTCTGGGCGTGTGGCCTAGCATGGATAGGGCACCGGCCTTCTAAGTCGGTGGTCGCGGGTTCGAATCCCGCCACGTCCGTTCTAGATGAACACTGTATAATACGACAAGGCATACTAGATTCTTATTGTAAACACCCAAGGAAATGTTTCTGCTGCCGGGATTCACTATTGATACCTATGAAGAACAGCCTAGAGCAGCTTCCAGAGGGCGATCTCAGAGTTCGAACAGTACGTTCCTCCATCCATAGTATAGTAGGCGGCCACCTTGAGGGTATGCCGGAAGATTGACGGGGAACTCCACAGCCATGTGAATGGAGCTTGGGTATCTGTGTACCGCAATTGACCGTCGATGTAGAAATCGATTTTCTCCACAGACGTGACCTCGCCGTTCACCTGAGCTTCCACGGTGAATTTCCCTAAGATAAAGGTGAAGGGGAACGGGGCCTTTTCTTTGCCTAAGGCATAGGCGTGATGCTCCAGCGGCAGTGTGATGACCACGGCGGGCCCAGCCTGGCCGTCGACCACCGGCTGGTAATCGATTCCTCCCAGCGCTGGACCGCTGTACCGGTCAGGAGAGAAGATACTGACATTCGGATCACAATGTTCATGTACACCGAGACTCTGCGTCAGGAACGTCCCGTCGTTCTCCGGGTCGTACACGTTTGCGGGCGGTACGGCAGCTTGATGCAGATAGTTCTGGGATCCTTCACAGGGGTCGGTTCCTTCATTGTATAAAAAATCGTACATGACGGAGTCCATGGCGATGGGGTCTTGGGAGAAGAAGAGGCTGTTCGTCCAATCGTTGTTGAACGGATACATCAGGAACTTTGCAATCGTCTTATGATCGACCTTGGTCGCAAACGTCCCATCCCCGATGTACAGCAGCATTTTGCCGCCGAGGTCTCGGTCCGCGAGAAGCGCGGTCGCCGGCGCAGGGTTCCCCATGATGAAAGAATTCAGATGATCAGGATGGATGTCCGAGACCGGTTCGATGAATGAACCGTAGAGGTTTTTACCGGAGAGCGTCACCCCCATGTTGATCGGATGGCGCTTCAGCAGCGGCATGTCGAACAGATATTTCGCCTCAGCGACGCACGTCGGCAGCGTACGGCTCAACCCGGTGCCGTTGAAGATATAGACGAGGTCTGTGCTGGGCACGACCTTTTCACGGCCTGCAGCCCCGCCCGACATATCCGCGAAGTGCACCGTGGGGAACTCGACTTCAGGGTGCAGTACCGGGTACTCCTTGTAGTAGACGCGGTCGTAGAAGCAGTTCGGCATCTCCCGCGAGGCGTCGAACACCGTGATGTCCTCCTGGGGGACGCCGACGATATTCACCAGCTGCCGAAGCAGCGCCTTGACCACGTACGGGCTGGCATCCCGGTCGTTATCCTCATGTGTATACGCATTTCCACCAAGATACATGATTGCGTTGTTCAGGTTGATTTTAAGTGCGATTTTCTCCCCGGGCTGATATCCGGCATCGCCGTTTCCATGATGCTGATTGAAGTCATGGAAGAGGGCATCCCAAGCGGATGAGATGTTCGTGGTGCCGGTGATTTCGCAGACGCCTTGGCTGAACATAGCGTCGATGACGGTCTGGTTGTCGTTCTGTTTCTCCCACCAGTACCCGGTGAGGTTCTGGGCGGTGGCATTGGGATTCCACACCCAGGCGACACGCCCGGGATAGATGCCCACAGGGGTCCCCATGGGTTGTTTGGGAATGGGCGTCCACGAGCCCGTATATATCGAGGTGTCGTCGGTGGGGAGTGTGGCGAAGACCGCGCTGGAAATGGTGGAGACCATGAGGCCTGCGGCGAGAATGGCCGGCAGGGTTTTCGCTACCCGGGTTTTAGCGGAGCGGACCCAGACGAAGAGGCCGGCGAGCATGCAACTCCAGAAGGTAATGTAGCCGATGGCAATAGCGAAGGAGATCTGTTGACAGGGGTAGCGGGCGCGTTGCGGTCCAGTGCCGGTGCGCAGTAGGAACCACAGGATTGCGGCGATGCCAGCGAGATGAAACCCGATGCCTTTCCATGAAAGCATGTACTTCCAGAGCCGGGAGTGATTCTGATGAGGATGCTGCTCCATTGTACCCCTTTGATTATAATAGGCCCCTCGTTATTAATATTTTGCTTCAGGGAGAATAAAAGGGGTGCCGGGTTAGTACATCCTTCTCTTCCGTTTCGAAAAGACTTTCGCCCATTTGCTAGTGCTGCCGGTGAGGAGTCGGTCGGTCTTGAAGATCCAGACAACGATGCTGATGGTGATCATGGCGAAGACCGTGACGTAGATAAGGCCGGCGGCGACGAGGGTGTAGTCGTGGAACATGAGTGCTTTTGGTGCCATCATGGGGTGGGAGAACGGGATGGCGAAGGTCAGGACCTGCAGTGCCGGCGGCAGGGTGTCGAAATCCGTGAACATCGTCAGGAACATCGGGATGAGCGCTAGCATCGTTATGGGGAACGTCAGGGTCTGTGCGCTCTTGTAGTTCTTCGCGAACGTCCCCATGAGCATGCAGAGGGAGAGTCCTGCGATGAGGGTGACGAACAGGGAGAGGCCGATGAGGATGAAGTCGGTCGGGGTGAGTGCGAGCCCGTACGTGGCGAGGCTCACGCCGCCTGACACCCCCAATCCGGCGAGGTAGTAGCTCATGCCGATCATGTAGATGACTGCAAGCATCAGCCCGATGATGGCGGCGGCCGCTATCTTCCCGGTGACGATGCTGGTGCGTTTCACCGGCAGCGTCAGGAGCGTCTCCAGTGTCTTGTTCTCTTTTTCCAGTGCCATGGAGGTGATGACGATGCTGCCGGCCATGATGATGATCATCATCATGACGATGGGGATGAGGGTGGACTGGGAGGACAGCAAGCTGGTGATGGTGGTTGGCGATAGCCCGTCGAACTCCCTGTTCTTGAACTGCGTGCTGTCGATGCGGATGGTCGGGGTGAGCACGACGGTCGCGTTCACGGAGGCGTTCGAGGCGATCAGGTGCCGTGAGATGTTGGCGTTCATGGTTGAGATGAGGTACTCCACGGCGGCGCTGGGGATGGCATCCAGGAGACCGGCGCCTTTCATGATCCAGAAGACCTCGATGCTCCCGGGATGGTTATGCTGGATGTTGAAGGTGAAATTCTGTGGGATGATGATGAGGGCGGCCCCATTCTTCCCTGCGACGGTGGCGAGTCCTTCGGTTTTTTCGGTGATGGATGTCCCGTTGTAGACGACTGTGGAGTGGGTGTGGAAGACGGTGGAGGCCATGGTGGCGAGCGTGCCGTTGTCTTCGTTGATGACGCCAATGATGGGCGGTGTCGAAGCTTGTTTTTGGATGCCTGAGATACTGTTGCCCATGGAGCCGAAGATGAGCGCGATGAGGATGATGGGCAGGAAGGTCTGTACGGTGAGGAGTTCTTTGATTTCTTTTTTGATGATGTTGCTCAGTCCGCTCATGCGTGTACCACCTTGGTGAAGACTTCTTCGATGTTTCTGACATGGTGTTTTTCGATGAGTGCCGCGGGTTTGCCTTCTTCGACGATGCGGCCGTCCGCGATGAGCGCGATGCGGTCGCAGAGGTATTCGACTTCGAGCATGTTGTGTGAGGAGAGCAGGATGGTGGTGCCTTGTTGTGCCGTGGTTTTGATGAGTTTGCGGATCTCCTGGGCGTTGAGGACGTCGAGGCCTGTGGTCGGTTCATCTAAGATTGCGAGTCGGGGGTTGGTCATGAGGGCGCGAGCGACGAGCAGGCGGCGCATCATGCCTTTGCTGTAGGTGTCGACGCGGTCGTCGATGCGGGCGCCGAGGTTGGCGATGGTGACGCCTTTCTTGACCATGTCGGAGTGGTGTCTGTCTTCGAAGAAGTTCGCGATGAACTGCAGGTAAGCCCGGCCGGTGAGGTTCTTGTATGCGCCTGCGTCCTCGGGTAGGTAGCTGATGAACTTGCGGATGTCCCCTGCTTGTTTTGCGAGGTCGTAGCCGAGGAGCGTCACCTGTCCTTGGGTGATGGTGAGGAGGGTGGCGAGGACGCGCAGCGTCGTGGTCTTGCCTGCGCCGTTGGGGCCGATGAGCCCGAAGATCTCGCCTTCGTTGATGGAGAACGTGATTCCTTTTACGGCCTCAAACGAGCCGTAGTGTTTCACAAAGTTGGTGACTTCGACGGCGGCGGTCATGATGTGTCCCGGCTTCTGGAATTGAGGTCCGCTTTATAAGATGTTTGCCTCCTCCCGGGAGTCGTCCTTAGACGTTGAAGAAGACGAGGAAGAGTCAGCCGGAGATCGAGAAGGTTTTCTCGTCGAAGATGAGTATCGTGGTGAGGTTCGTGATGCCGGTGGTGCCGGTGTTGATGACGGTGAAAAACTCAGGAGGTATAGGCCATAATTACGCATACGTTTAAATCAGTCTGAGGGGATTGCGGGCGCGGGTTTGGGTCGCGTCTATGGCTGAGAAGGAAGACAAGCGGACGGTGTGGACGTTTGCATCCGCCTCGTTTCTGAATGATTTCGGCTCTGACATGATCTATCCAGTGTGGCCGTTGTTTGTGCTTGCGCTTGGCGCGAACATGGAGATCCTTGGGTTCATCGACGGCCTGGGGGATGCGTTGGTCTCGCTGTCGCAGGCTGCCTCGGGGTACGTCTCGGACCGGATCCGTCGTCGGAAGGTGTTCGTCTGGACTGGGTACGTCTTCGGGTCCGCCTCGCGGGTCGGGTACGCCTTATCCAGCGTCTGGCAGCAGCTGGTCCCCTTCAGGATCCTGGACCGGGCGGGGAAGATGCGGGGGGCGCCGCGTGATGCGATGATCGCGGATGCGTCGACCGATGAGAACCGTGGGAAGCATTTCGGGCTGTTGCACGCGATGGATAACCTTGGTGCGGTCTGCGGCATTATCCTGTGCATCGCGCTGCTGTATTTCTTCGGCTGGTCGTATAACAGTATTTTTCTCCTGGCGGCTGTCCCGTCCGTGGTCGCGGTCATCCTCGTGTTGGTCGTCATCAAGGAGAAGCGGGAGACGGGCCGGCGGATCTTCAAAGGGCTCTCCCTGAAGGATATCGACAATAACTTCCGGCTCTTCCTGGTGCTCAGCGCCCTGTTCGCCTTGGCGTCGTTCAGCTACTCGTTCCTCCTCATCTTTGCGAAAGGATCCGGATTCCCGATATATACGGTCCCGATTCTGTACCTGATTTTCACGGTGTTCGCCGCATTGTTTTCGTATCCGTTCGGCAGGCTCGCGGACCGTATTGGGCGCAAGAACGTGCTTTTCATTTCCTATGGGTTCTGGGGTCTCCTCTGTCTGATCTTCATCTTCCTGCAAGCCTACTGGTGGGCGATTCTGTTCACGTTTGTGCTCTACGGGCTGCATCGGGCGGCGATTGATCCGGTGCAGCGAACA
The DNA here is from genome assembly GCA_903877165.1 of Methanobacteriota archaeon. Taxonomy (GTDB): domain Archaea; phylum Thermoplasmatota; class E2; order DHVEG-1; family DHVEG-1; genus CAIRCU01. Next base: position 11,543 of record CAIRCU010000024.1, read on the forward strand.
ATCGTCTCGGAGATCGCGCCGGTACAGTACCGTGCCAGCAGTTTGGGCGCCTTCCAGCTGGTCATCGGGTTGTTCGCTCTGCCTGCGTCCCTCGCAGCAGGCATCCTGTGGCAAACCGTCGGGCCGGTTGTCCCGTTTATTTTCTCCCTGGCGCTGACGGTCGCCTCCGGCATCCTGCTGCTCTGGGTAAAAGAGAAGCGTCCCGAATCTATATGAAACACCACGGATTGGCATCCTTCAGGAGTAGACGATGAACAAGTATCCGAAACTCATGGGATTCGGAGTAGCGATATTGCTTGTCACGTTCTTGATGACGTTTTTAATAACGTCGATTCGCAGAGGTGAACAATCTTTAAGTAAAATGAACGGGTTCACTACATAGTGAGGGAGACCGTGCAAGACCACGAGATGGAGGAAATCAGCCACTATATTGCCGCACTGAAGTCCGTCGACTCCGACGCGTTCTACGACAAGGAAGAATCTGAAGTCTGGCCGCTGGTCCATACCGCGGTGGACGCCTTGTTGCATTTAGGACCGACGGTGACACCGCAACTCTGTTCGCTCCTCGGCACCGACTTCACCTGGAGCTGCTTTTATGCGCTGAAAATCCTTCGGCAGACCAAGGACCCCCAAGCAGTCCCCGCACTCATCACGCTCCTGGGCCGCGAGTCTGACGACACGCTCGCCTGCGAGGAGACGATGCTGGCTCTCCAGGACATCGGACAGCCCGCAGTGGAGCCGTTACTCCAGGAGTTAGCTATACAATTCCACGGGCAGCATTACAACTCGTACCTCGTCGGCGCCCTCACCGGAATCGTCGGACAGACACCCTATGAGTACATGGTCAATATCGTGCAGGACTACCTGCAGAACCCCGGGAAGTACCACGGCTGGTTCCATCCCGGCGACTTCACGTTCAATTTCGCGAAACAGCAGCGGACCTCAGCTCTACCCCTGCTGCATCGGCTCCTGGCCGTCAAGAACCTTGACAGCCATGAGCGTCAGGAGATCGCCGAGACGATCGAAGTCCTGGAACACCCCGACCTCTACGACGAGAGGCTGCGGCAGACCATCAGCGACGTCTCCGGGCCCCTGCCGACCGACGTGCCTCGCTGATCTTCATCTACCCGTGATTTTCATTAGGCGTACAAACCCGATAGATAAGCCAGATTTTTATCCTGTTATAAAGGGGGGGGATAGGTGGAATCTATTTAAACGGGGGATGCGTTGAGTTCATGGGTGCAGTGTTATTCCGAGGCGTTCTTCTCTGAAGTCCTTTGCGGATAAGAAGTTCGATGAATTCGAGCGGTACGCACTTGAGAGCACGACAGGCCGTCGGATGCTCTCCGCGGTGTACCGCTCCTCGTTATACTCGTTCTTCCATCGGAAGATCGAGCAGTTCCGTGACGCCCAGCTGATACACGACATCAAACAAGACCCCTTGCCCACCCATGTGGCGGTCATCATGGATGGGAACCGGCGGTTCGCCCAGGAGCTCGGTCTGTCGTCTGAAGCAGGCCATATCATGGGAAGCAAGAAGATCGAAGACATCCTCGACTGGTGCTTCCTCCTCGGCATCCCGGTCTTGACGATTTATGCGTTCTCCACGGAGAACTTCAAGCGCAGCACGGAGGAAGTCGAAACCCTCATGCGGTTGTTCCGCCAGGAGCTGAACAAGGCGAAGGAGGATTCCCGGATTCATCAGTACCAGGTCCGCATCCGGATCTTCGGGCGGCTTGAATCGCTCCCTGAGGATCTCCAGGAGGCCGCGCGCTCCATCATGGATATGACGAAGGACTATTCGAAGTACTCGTTCAACATCGCCTTGGCGTATGGAGGCCGTGAGGAGATCATCAACGCCATCAAGCTCATCGCAAGCGACGTCAAAGACGGGAAACTCGACATCCCGGAGATCTCGCAGGATACTGTCTCCTCTCACCTGTATACCAACGGCATCCCGGACCCGGACCTCATCTTGAGGACCTCGGGGGAGGAGCGGGTGTCGAACTTCCTGCTCTGGCAGCTGGCGTACTCGGAGCTCTATTTCTCAGACGTGTACTGGCCGGCGCTCCAGAAACGTGATTTCCTCGAAGCAATCAAGACGTATCAGACGAGGAAACGGCGGTTCGGCAGTTGAAGTCGTTACGAATTGCCCTTGGAGGAATCCTCCTCCGTGGAATCATCCCGCAGCGACTCATCGTTCTCAACCTCGGAGGCGATCTCCGCAAGCTTCCCGAACATCCGGGAGAAAAAATACAGGATCGCGCAGGCGCCGAAACACAGCATCGTCAGCGCCGTCAGGATCCCGGCGAGGTCGCCTTTCGCTGAGAAGATATTGAACGCGTACTGCAGCAGCGTCAACACAAGAAGAATGAGTCCGAGGATCAGGAAGAATAGTGAGCTCTTCCGCGTCCGCAGGTCGCTGTAGACCGAAAAGACCTTGCCGTGGCGCATTTATCCGCCTTGGCCGGCGAGCTTCAGGCCCTGCTCGACCTTGCTTTGCAGCTCGGTGAGCTTCTCCCGGCTCCGCCCCTCTTGTTTCTCCAGCGTCGTCTTCCGCAGCTGCAGCGACTCCTTAGTAGTCTCCAGTTCCTTCTTCACATCCGCTTTCCCCTTCGTCTTCACAAGGATCGCGCCGATGCTCTTGAAAATCGGTGTTTTTTCCCCGGCAGCGTCGACTTCCTTGATAGCTTCGTCTATCTCATGGAGCTGGAGCTCGACTTGCTGCCGCTGCTGTGCAAGCATCTGCACCTGAGATCGGGTCTGCTGGAGGCGAGAAATCTGATCCTGCAACTGTGGAGAAAGCTGTTCTTCGGTCATTCTGTTGTCCTCGGTCCGGGGTAATGGAGTCAACCGTTATAAAACATTCCCCAAACCACCAAAGCCAACAGAGACAGTGCCAATAATATATAATAGAAAATATTATATAGAAAGATAGGAATATGTTTTTAAGCAAAAAATTTCATCTCTTGTGGCGATAAAAATGAAGAAACAAGACAAGCTCATTGTGATAGCTGGCGTCATAATTCTCATCATCGCATCCATTGGGATTTACACATACGTACCCATGAAGGCATCCGGGGAGTCCGCCACCATCCAAAACTTCTTTGCAGTCAACGGCCAACTCATCAGCGGCACACCCACCGCCATCTCCGTCTCCAACGAAAACGCGTTCCTCCCGCTCATCGGGACGCCGCTCGCCGTCCATTACGACGTCACCGGATCCCAAGAGATCGTCCCCCTCTACGTCGAGAACTTCACCTCGCCGTCCACCGCCGTCACCCGGGCGATAAGCGAACAGATCCCAATCCCGGTCACCTTGGTTATCGATAACTCAAAAACCGCTGAGCAATGGTCCCTGGACCTCGCAAGCACTTTTTGGGTGAGGTCCCAGGCCGCGCTCCTCATCGAGGACTCGGAGCAGGGCTACGACCTCGGCGTCCTCGCCGCACCCATCGCCTCCTACCTCAGCATCCCCGTCATCGTCGTCGAACCTAACACCACGACTGTTAATTCTGTCCTGGCCACCCTCGGGGTCGAAAAAACCATCGTCTGCGGTGAGCATATCCCCGGGGTCGGCTCTATCCTGCGGCTTCATACCGTTGACGATGTCGTCAACGCCGTCACCACCGTACTCAAAGACCGATTCGGTTCCACCGACTACCTCGTCCTCACCAACCCGCTCGATGCCTGGCCGCCAAAAGTCCTCGCCTCAGTCAACTTCACACTCGGCCCCACGACATTGCATAGCGGCGCGACCACCTTACTCATCCCCACCATCACCCATAGCAATCCGCCCCTTGGGACGTTCACCATCCCTAAAGACTACAAGTACGCACTCGTCAAGTTCAAGGGCATCAACATGAACCCCGAACATGTTGATGACCTCGGGGACAACGTGGCATTCCTCGTCGGCCCCAATATCCCCGGTGCTCCCTCTGGGATGCAGAGTGAGGAGTTCTATGTCGGCGGCACCAACACCGGAGGCATCGGCGTGCGAGATGCCAGCGGCAAACTAATTGAAGACAGTACCTACACCGAGGCCGTCTACTATGACCGCGGTGGCGTTGAATACACCGTGAAAGCCGCGCCCTCATGGCTTGTGACGAAGCAAGGCCAAGTCAAGGCAGAGGTGACAATTGAGAAGCTCAGCAGCTCCCTCTACCCGATGATGCCCAAACTGTCGTCACTCGCGCCGTACCTCGCTGCGTACCACAAGGGCCTCGTCTATGGTAAACCCGAGTTCGCCTTCGCCGCTAACGATGATACTTTGTTCAACGGGCAGACCTGCCCCGGGTACTCTTTACCGCGGAAAAACCCTCATCTCGCGGAAGCCTCCAACGAGCATGTCTTTGAGATCCATAATCAGATCAACGTCCTGCTCGCCAAACTCGCCAACAATCTCGACGGCATGGGCTTTAACGTGAGCTATCAGCCGGACCTCAAACCGCTCCGGGACTATTACTACGATCATCCCATGTATATCGCCCTTATGGGCGACGGCACGATGCTACCGCAGTACCTCTACAACAGCACGATCGAGCCGATCTCCGTTCAGGATATGGAGTACTTCTGGGGATGCGGCATCCCCAGCGATTTCATCTACTCAGACATCGACCCGAATCCGGGGAGTTGGGTGGAACAGGCGCCGGATGTACGGGATATCTACAGCCCAGGTGCGTACCCCGTCCAGGAGAACATCATCGGGCGGATCACCGGGTGGGATACCCAGGATGTCTCTGCGCTCATCGCTCGCACCATCTACTATAACACCATCATCAACGGACTAGGGGATTGGAAAGATACGGCGGCTGTGATGCTGGGCGGTGGCAACGATTTCCAGGAGCCCCTTGTGCGATTTACGCTCTTCGGGCAGATCCTCCATATCACAGCCTTGGGTGAACCGTTGAAGTTGACGACCGGGGCGTCGTTAATCAACGGAATGGCCCTCTCAAGCATCGTGAAAGGTTTAGGCTACAATACGACGTATATCCGGGAGAACAAAGCCTCGTTTGCGGGCTACAGCGACCAGGCGATACGGCTCCTCAAGAAAGCCGATGTCCTGAACAAGCTCATGCTGTCGCCCCGACAGCTGCGGACGCAGCTGGGCGCAGAAATTGTCCAAGGCAAAGAAGTCCAGGAGAACTCGAACCTTATCTTCGCGAACGCGCATGGGAACCAGCATCTGTTCGCCATGGGCGACGTCGGCGTCACCAGCCTGGGACTGGGGCTGCCGAATGGGCCGTTGCATAAGCTCCTCGTTCAGGTCGCGTCGATCATCGGGTTCGGACCGGGGACGTCGCTTGGTGCGCACACGTGTTACAGCCCGCGGCAGGTCGAGACGATGAAGCTCGGGCCGTCGTACCTGTGGATAGAAAGCTGCGTCTGCGGGAAGCTGGACGGTATGTACCCCACGCAGAGCATCACCCAGGCGTACCTCCACTCCGGGGTCAACACGGTTATTGCGGCGACGACGTGTTCGAACATCGCCGGCGGGTACATGAATCCGAAGAACACGAAGTATGATTTCCCTGGTCAGACCGCGTACCGGTTCATCGTGAACCGGATCAAGGCGGCAGAGGGCGTGTACCCGGATCTGCATTTCGGCTTTTTACTATACACGGACATGCTTGCGAATCTGCAGAAGGGCAACGTCAGCCTTGGGATGGCGTTCCGTGACGCACGCAACGCCTACCTCCCCGAGGATGCGACCTGGGAGGTCTGGTGGTCCCCACCCCTGTTCACCAGCGGGATGAGTACTGCGTTGGATAACTCCATCTATAAGTCGATGGCGCACTCCTCGGCGTTGAACCCCCAGTTGGACAACAAGTACACGACGTTCCTTGAATACCACATGTATGGGGATCCGGCCTTCATCCCGTACGTCCCGATGACGACCGCAAGCTAAACCTTCCCCTTTTTTTCTTTTCTCTTTATTTTTGGATGATGTCTAGCGCCCGCATCTTCTCCAGGTTCTCCGGGTGGTTGGTGAAGTACGTATGGATCGGCTCCAGTATCGTGTTGATGGAGGCTGCGGTCGCGTTCTTCAAGTCCAGCGGGTGCAGCCCCGTCGTGTATGCCGCCTCGAGTGCCGTGTAGTCGGGGAAGCTGAGGTCGCCTCCGAATTTCTCAGGACGGTGAATGAAAAACAACTCGCCGTGCAGTTCGGGGAAAACGACGTATTTGCACAGTTCCAGGACGGGGTTGCCCTCCGTCTGTTTCTCCGGGCAGAAGGCTTTCGCAAGCTTGCGTTGCACGGTCTGTGGGTCGTCATGGATCGAGATCATCGACTCGGGTTTGCTCTTGCTCATCTTGGATTCGATGGGGTTCATGCGGCCGCCGGCCTGCAGGCCCGTGAGCAACGGCGTGTGCAAGGCGACGGGTAGCTTGCGTCCCAGCTTCTTGGCCACATCCCTGCAGAGCATGTGCGCGTGCCGTTGGTCCATCCCGCCGTACGCCACATCCACGTCGAGGTAGAAGATGTCCGCGACCTGCATCGCTGGGTAGAAGAGCTTGGAGAGGTCTTTCTCTGCCTCGTCCTCGCCGCGGCCCATGATGTCCATGGCGCGTTTCACCCGGGCCACGGAGGTCGCCTTCGCGGTCTTCAGCACCAGTTCCCAGTACGCCGCGTCGTTGACGTAGTCGCTGGCGTACACGAACCGAACTTTTTCACGCTCTACGCCCATGGCTGCGAAGCAGTCCTCCATGTACTTGCCGCAGAGCTTGATTTTTTGTAGGTCTCCGTCGAGCTTGTCGTTGATGTACGCGTGCCAGTCCGCAAGCAGCACGGTGAACTCAAAGCCAAGCGAGAGGAAATCCTTGATCTTGTTGGTGCAGATCTTCCAGCCGAGGTGCACGGAGCCCGAGGGCTCAAACCCGATGTAGGCCTTCGGCCGTTCCTTCTGCAGCACCATTTCCAGTTCTTGGACGGTGACGATCTCCTCAGCGTTGCGTGACAGGCACTCCAGAGCATCCATACGGAGAAGGGAATCCACCATGGGCTTTATGGCGATTTCGATTCCCCGGGAGAAAGATTCTCCTCTGTGAAGACGTGATAATTCCTATACCTATTGGGTAGAGATGCATAAATGCACAGGAAATAGGGTGGCTGATATCAGTGTGAATATGAATTCAAATCGAAAAAAGGAATAGTCGCTGCCCTTCTTAGAAGGATTAGAAAACCATTCAGGAGAGAGGCTTATTTTCTAGGTTTCTAATTCATGGTCGGGATATCATAGGGTTTTTTTGCTGGATGCCAGTCGCAATACACACCAGGAATGTAAATCAGAATAGAATAATACCAAAATGGGATGGCAAAGATGACTGTACGACCCCATAATACCTTAGGTCCAACCCTTATCCAATCATCATAGTAGTTCTTATCGAAAACTGGGTTTTTTATTGTTTGACGTCGGATGGGAAGGACTTGCACAAAAGTAATAGGTCGTGAATTATCAATAAAATTGTTGCACGTTATTTTTTCCGTTCCTTTCACCATTTCTGTGTCCAAGCCAACATGGTTATTTCTGAACTCATTGTTGAAAATGACATTCGATTTTCCAGGGGAGCGAATCACTATTCCATAACTACAGTTTCTGATTTTATTGCAGGTGATATTGACAAATGATACATTTTCAGAATAGATGCCAGAGGAATCATTCTCGAAGATGTTATTAATAACCGTCGAATACGAGCAACCCCAAATAACCAGCCCCCCATCCCCGACACCGTTGTGAATAAAGTTACCGTCGATACGAATATGACTTCCCGAGACTTCCATTCCTACTGAATCGGTATTGAAGATTTCATTTCCTGTGACGGTGATATTTTTACATCGAACGATATATATTCCACTTCTTGTGCTCAGATGATTATTGGAAATCACCCAGTCACGCGGTTCCTCCCAAAGGTTGATGTTACACGCATTGTGTGAGATGTTGTTACGAAGTATGGTGTCGTTTCGGCAGTATCCTCGTCCCCATATCCCACCTTGCATTTTGGAAATAGTGTTTTCAGCGATATAATTATGCGAAGCGTCTTTGAGGAAGACACCGTACCAATTATTCAAAATGGTATTCCCTACGATATTGTTATAGTCTCCACCAAGAATATCAATTCCGTTGACCGTGTTGTTTGAAATGGTATTGCCACTGGACAGAAGTCCTATCCCAGAATAATTCCAAATATTGTGAGAATTTTGGATTGTAAAACCAGTCATGTTTATTTTGTTTGCATTGACCGTGAGTACATACCTATCCATTTTTCCAATGATAATCGTAGTATCTCTATTTTCACCAATCAAATTGAGTGTTTTATCGATGACTACATTTTCATGATAGGTGCCTTGGAAAACAAAGATAGTTTCTCCATCACTTGCATTATCAATTGCAGCCTGAATAGTGCTATAGTTCCCTGGTCCTGAACCACCGACATAAAGAGTTTTTCCATCAGATAAAGGAATGAGGTTGCTCTTGTCAGACTGTGCCAATATTGGAATGCTTGAACCAAAAAACAGCAGGATGACCCCAACTACAAGCAACTTATTCATGGGACTCCCCCCTAACAAGTAATGTTTAAAGAGCCTTTTAAGCCTATTCCTGACCTATATAAGGCGAAGTGAAACCTTCTCTCCATTTCGATAGGTAAAACGGTTATATTTTTAGCTAGCAAGGGGAGGAGTCGGAACCCCTTCGATTACCGAGAAAGCTTCTTGACGATGTTGTCCACGACCGCGCCCGTGGCCCCCAGATAATTCGCGGGGTTCATCGCCGCCTCCAGTTCCTTTTGCGACAACATCTTGGTCACTTTCGGCGTCCGCTGCAGCACTGCAAGCAGATGTTTGCCGGACTCCGATGCCTTCAACGCCGAGACCCTCAGCAGCTCATGTGCATCCCCCCGGCCCATGCCCTTCTCAACAAGCTTGGTCATGACCGCCTCAGACATAGGCAGACCCTGGGAGTGCTCCAGGTTCTGCAGCATACGCTGCGGGTTCACCTTCAAATGAGCGAACACGTCGTTCATCTGGGTGACGATCCAGTCCGTCAGAATCAGCGAATGAGGGAGAATGAACCGTTCCGCTGAGGAGTTCGCCAGGTCCCGCTCGTGCCACTGGATCGCATCCTCGTACGTCGGGATGATGTAGCAGCGGACCACACGGGCCAGCCCGCAGACCTGCTCGCTGGTGATCGGGTTCTTCTTCTGCGGCATCGTCGAGGATCCGACCTGTTTCTTCGCCTCGAACGCCTCGGAGACCTCCCCGATTTCGCTGCGCTGCAGGTTCCGGATTTCGGTGGCGAACTTCTCCATACTCGTCGCAATGTTCGCGAGCACCGACAGCAGCTCCACATACCGGTCCCGGTCGACGATCTGCGTCGCGCCCTCCTCGATGCCGAGTTTGAGGTCCTGCATGACCAGCTGCTGGATCTTCAACGCCTGCTTGCCGAGAGCCGCGCCGGTGCCGACCGCACCGGACATCTTGCCGACGAGTGCCCGGGATTTGCATTCATGGAGCCGTTCCAGCTGCCGGTCTACCTCCAAGGCGTACACCGCCATCTTCAAGCCAAACGTAATGGGAATCGAGGACTGTCCATGGGTCCGCCCGAGCATCAACGTATCCCGATGCGTCTTCGCCAGAGCCACCAGGGTCTTCCGCAGCGCCTTCAGCTGCTGGGACAGCAGAGCCGTCGCGGCCGCAAACTGCAGGGCGTTCGCGGTATCCACGATGTCGTAGCTCGTCGCCCCGAGATGCACGTACTTGCCGGCGTCCCCTTGACAGACCTCGCTGAGCGCCTTGGTCACGGCCATGATGTCGTGCTTGGTCTCCTTCTCGATCTGCGCGACCCGACGCGCCGTGACGTACTTCGTGGAGGCTTTCTTAGAGATCTCCTCCGCGTCGCGCTTTGGAATAGTGCCGACGGCAGCATGGGCACGCGCCAGCGCCGCCTCGACATCGAGGAGGTACTGCAGCTTGCTTGATTCACCGAAAATGTCTTTGACAACAGGACGGCCGTAGCGGTACTCTAGCGGGCACACAGGGTTCTCCATGGGTCTCACCACCCTGGAACGGAACCAAGGTTAATGTATTTTTGTTAGCACTACTCGACAGCCGCTAGGAGCATGGACAACTCCTTGGCCACCGCACGGATCCGCGGGTAGTGGCGATCCAGCTTCTGCACTAGTCTCGTCAGATGCGCGACCGTGCCGAAGATCAGGATGTCGGCGGATTCCTCAGGTGCCTCGTACGCGTTCTTCGGGATAGCCACCTCACCGCCCACCGACAGCATATCCTGCTTGATGATCACCGCATCCTGCAGCAGGATGTTGTGGCAGCGGACGACCTTGAGGACTGCCTTGGGCGCCATGATCTCAACACTGCGAGGATCGCACCCGATGCCGAAGATCTCCTCGCGGGCCTCGGCGAGCGTCGCAACCTCCACGACCTCAAGACGCGGACTAGTCATAGCCATCACTGCACCGTGATTTTCTCCTCCCTTTTTACCCTTTGTCATCAGAACCGGCCAGCTAGATTAATCAAGAGCACCCGCCTTATCCACCGAAGCACGATACCTATGACCTCGCCAAGGCGACCAGGAAGCTACCTCCTCGTCTTCACCCTAGAGAGGGTGCTCTCATGCCGCATCGGGAAACGCGGTCAGATGACGTTCCCCCAGGGCACCTACGTGTACGTCGGCTCCGCCCTCAGCGGCCTCGACCAGCGCATCCGCCGCCACCTACGGGCAGACAAGAAAATCCATTGGCACATCGACTACCTCCTCCCGTACGCTCAGATAACAACAATCTATTATACAATTAGTACGAATAGAGAAGAATGCCGGCTTGCGGCCGCCTTCGCCCACCGTCACACGCCGCTCCCTGGTTTCGGCTGCAGCGACTGCTTATGCGTTTCCCACCTCTTCGTCGGGTCCCCTGAGGATATGGAAGCAACCATCAGAAGCCTCACCCTCACTCAGTACCCGGTCAGCAAATCTTTAAAATCACCGACGCCTTCGAACCCTGCGTATGGCTCAGATCGTCTACTCCACCATCGGGTCGCTGCGAGAGGCACGCACCATCGCCGACGCCCTCGTCAGAGAACGGCTCGCAGCCTGCGTGAACCTCATCCCCAAGGTCGAGTCGGTCTACCGCTGGAAAGGCACAATAGAAAACGCCCAAGAATGCGTCCTGCTCGCAAAAACCAGGGATGAAAAGGCGCAGGCCGTGATCGACCGCATACGTTCGCTGCACTCCTACGAGCTGCCGGACATCATCGTGCTGCCCATCACCGGCGGGCTGCCTGAATTCCTGAACTACATCACAGAAGAATCCACATGAAACTCGTCTGCCTCGTCTCCGGCGGGATCGACTCCCCAGTCGCGGTCTACTCTATGCGGCACTGGGCGCAGGAGTATATCTTCGTCCATGTGGACAACCGCCCATTCACCGGGGATCAAGGCTACCAGAACTTCCTGGCCGTCGCCACCCGACTCAAGGCGCTGCTCCCCTGTCCAATCCGTGCGTACCGAGTTCCGCACGGTCCTGTCCTCCAGCGTCACAAACAGGATTGCAACCAGAAACTCACCTGTGTCTTCTGCAAGCGGATGATGATGCGCTACGGCGAAGCGATCGCACAGCAGCATGGCGCCTCTGCGGTCGTGACCGGCGAGTCCCTCGGGCAGGTCGCCTCCCAGACCTTACAGAACCTCAGAGCAATCGAGGACGCCGTCCATATCCCCATCATGCGGCCGCTCATCGGTCTGGACAAGGAAGACATCATCCGTGTCGCCAAGGACATCGGCACCTTTGAGCTCTCCACGGTCCGCACCACGGGATGCGCTGCGGTACCGTTTAAACCCGCAACTAGGGCACGACTCGACCACATCCAGCTCGAAGAAGAAAAGATACCTCTCAAGAAGCTGGTACAAGAAGCGGTCGATGGCGCAGAAGAGATAAAGATAAAATAAAAAAGAAGAGGGAGAGATTCAAAAATGAATCTCTACGGTTGGGTCTGGCGCTGTTTCCAGCTCCAGTAGTCTTTTAACTCGTTCAAGGCGATGTTGAGGGTAACGGTGTCCTTGACTGCGGTGATGTAGTTCGTGTCGATCGGCATCGTGGTGTTGTATGGCATGTGCCAGGACTCGCAGATGTACGGGTCGAGGATCAAGCCGAGGTTGTTGTACGTTCCGTTGCGCTCCACGCCGGTGCAGAAGGTGCCGATTCGGGAGTTGTACTTGTCGAACACGGGCTTCTCTATGAGCTCCTCAAACGGCAGCGTGAACGGTCCGCAGGTGACGGTCTTGTTCCAGTTGTGGCACAGATCATCCAGGGTCTTGTTCAGGGTGATCGTGTTGCCGGTGTCGCGGACGTACTCGCTGGGGATTGGGATGAGCTTGTTGTCGCCGCGGAACCAGTTGTTGCGGACGTACTCGTTGGTCTTGATCCCGAAGAAGTACCCCGGGTACTCTTCGTTCCAACCACGCCAGGTCTTGTCCATCCAGCCGATGCTGCGGCCTGTCGCGTCATATACTTCTTTGCCTATTAACTCGTGCGGATTTCCAATCTTCATGGTGCACTTTCCTCCTAGTTGTCTTGATGCTCGAATCGTAACCAAGTATTTCAATATTTCTAATCGCCGAGTTCTTCTCGATGAACCACGGGATTTTTTCTCTGAGATTCTCCGAGAATCATACTTCAATCGAAACGTTTTTCTTTTATGCGGCCACGTGGCGATGTCTGAGACGGTCCATGGCTGCGATCTTCTCGTTGAATAGTTTCAACGACCCCCATAGCGAATTAAAAAATGATGCAGTGCTGATGCTCACAAACAATGACGGGGGCAACGCAAAAATCCCGGTCTAGACGTTAGCATGTAATTGGAAAACATGCCTCATCGTTTGGAAAAAAACGCAATGTATAAAAAACCGTCACGCATACTACATGCGGTAGAAAAATAATCGTTTTCTACCATATCTTGTGGTGAGTGAGGATGGATGAACTGCCCCTACTGTAACGCTCCAGAGACGAAAGTCACGGACTCTCGCGACACCGGCAAATACATCATCAGACGCCGCCGCGAATGCCTCCACTGCCAACGCCGCTTCACCACCTACGAGTCCATCGAAATGGAACCACTCTACGTCATCAAAAAGGACGGCAGGAAACAAAAATACGACCGCACCAAGATCAAAACAGGGATGCAAAAAGCCTTGGAAAAACGCCCGGTCACCGCAGAACAGCTCGAAGCAGCCCTCGACTGCATCGAAGAGAAAATACGGCGCAGCGGCCTCGAAGAGATCCCCAGCTCCACTATCGGCGAATACGTCATGGACTGCCTCAAAGACCTCGATCCGGTCGCCTACATCCGCTTCGCCTCCGTCTACCGGTCCTTCACGGACATCACCCATTTCGAAAAAGAGGTTAAGAATCTCACCAACCCATAAAAAATGGAGGAGATGGAACACCCATGATCCGAAAAATTCGCAAACGAGACGGCACCGTCGTCGACTTCAACCCCGTCAAGATTACCGAAGCCATCTGGAAAGCAGCCCAGGCTGTCGGCGGTAAAGACTACAAGAGAGCAGCGGAACTCACCGACACCGTCATCCAGATACTGGAAAAAGAACTCAAACGCGGCGAGATCCCCACCATCGAACAGGTCCAAGACAACGTCGAGAAAGTACTCATCGAAGACGGCCACGCCAAGACCGCCAAAGCCTACATCCTCTACCGCAAACAGCACCAGGACATGCGCGAGATCGGCGGCCTGCTCAAAGACATCGACGTCGTCGACGACTACCTCGGGATGCTTGACTGGAAGGTCAACGAAAACAGCAACATGAGCTACTCACTCCAGGGCCTCAACGTCTACGCCACCGAAAGCATCATCTCACATTACTGGCTGAACAAGATTTATCCGCCAGAGATAGGCGATGCGCACACCAAAGGGGACTACCACATCCATGATCTCGGCACCCTCGGGGCGTACTGTGTCGGTTGGGATTTGAAGGATCTATTGCTGCTAGGTTTCCGTGGAGTGTCCGGAAAGATTGAAAGCAAACCCGCCAAGCACTTCAGCACCGCACTCATGCATATCGTCAACTACCTCTACACCTTGCAAGGCGAGGCCGCCGGCGCACAGGCGCTGTCGAACTTCGATTCGCTGCTCGCCCCCTTCGTCGCCAAAGACCAACTCAACTACGACAGCATCAAACAGGAGATGCAGAAGTTCATGTTCAACATGAACGTCCCCACCAGGGTCGGGTTCCAAAGCCCGTTCACCAACATCACCATGGACCTCACCACCCCTGAATATCTTGTCGAAGAACCGGCGATCGTCGGCGGACTGCTGACTGATAATAACTACAGCGAATACACCGGCGAAATGGACATGATTAACCGCGCCTTCGCCGAGATCATGTACGAGGGCGACGCGAAAGGACGCCCCTTCACCTTCCCGATTCCCACCTATAACATCACCAAGGATTTCAACTGGGAAAACGACGGCCTCTCATCGCTGTGGGACATGACGGCGAAGTACGGAATCCCGTACTTCAGCAACTTCATCAACAGCGACATGAAACCTGATGATGCGCGGAGTATGTGCTGCAGGCTACGCTTAGACAACCGGGAGCTTCGGAAGCGCGGCGGCGGCCTGTTCGGTGCGAATCCCAAGACCGGCTCCATCGGCGTCGTGACGTTGAACATGCCACGGATCGGGCACCTGGCAAAGAACGAGGCCGACTTCTTCGAACGCCTCGACAAGATAATGATGCTGGCGCGGCAAAGCCTGGAGATCAAACGCGACCTCATCGAGAACCTGACGGACAGCGGGCTGCATCCGTACTCGCGGTTCTACCTCTCCGACGTCAAGAAGACGTTCGGGGAATATTGGAAGAACCACTTTTCCACCATCGGCCTCATTGGCATGAACGATGCCCTGCTGAACTTCATGAACACGAGTATCGCCACCAAGGAAGGAAAGGCGTTCGCGGAGAAGGTTCTGGATCACATGCGGAAGCGGATTGCGGATTACCAGGAGGAAACGGGGAATATCTACAACCTCGAGGCGACACCCGGCGAGGGAACGAGCTACCGTCTCTCCAGAATCGACCGTAAGACCTACCCGGATATGCGCATCTACAACCAGGAGGTCTACACGCAGAACCGCGGCCGTGACGTCGAGCCGTACTATACGAACTCGACGCAGCTGCCGGTCGGGTACACGACCGACGTCTTCGAGGCCCTGGAACTCCAGGACACGTTGCAGACGAAGTACACCGGCGGTACCGTCCTGCACATCTTCGTCGGCGAGGAAGATCCCTCCCCGACCGCGGTCAAGAAACTGGTCCGTACCGTCGCAGAGAACTACACACTGCCGTACTATACGATTACGCCGACGTTCAGCGTCTGCCCGGATCACGGCTACATCTCAGGGGAGCATCAGCAGTGCCCTCGGTGTCAGGCGGAGCAGAAGACGACGCAGTGCGAGGTCTACTCGCGTGTCGTCGGCTACATCCGGCCGGTGAACCAATGGAACAAAGGCAAGCAGCAGGAGTTCAAGGACCGTCGGACCTTCACCCTCCGGGAGAAGGTCCTTGTCCCGGCATGATGCAGATCGCTGGGTTCCAAGAGACGTCGCTTCTGGATTACCCTGACCATATCAGCGCCATCGTCTGGACGCAAGGCTGTCCCTTCCGCTGTCCGTACTGCTACAACAAGGACATCGTTCTTGAGACTCGGGCGTTGATCCCCGCGGAGGATATCCTATCGTTCCTTCAGCGACGGTGCGGTCGTCTCGAGGCGGTCGTGGTGAGCGGCGGTGAGCCGCTCATGCAGGACGGTCTCGGAGGGTTCCTTCGTGCGGTGAAGGCGCTGGGGTTTCTGGTGAAGGTGGATACGAACGGGATGTTCCCGGAGCGGCTTGAGGCGTTGTTGGATGAGGATGTAGTGGATTACGTAGCGATGGATGTGAAGGCGCCGCGTGAGAAGTACGGGGTGGCGGCGGGCGTCCAGGTCCCGATTGAACGCATTGAGCGGTCGGTTCGGCTGATTCGTGAGCGTGCGCCTGCGTATGAGTTTCGCACGACCGTGGTCCCCGGGGTGTTGTCCAAGGAGGATGTCGTAGCGATCGGTCGGTGGCTGCAGGGGTCTGCGTGTTTCTATCTGCAGCAGTTCAAGCCGATGAGCTCGCTAATGGATGCGTCGTTTGGGCAGGTGACTCCCTATACGAAGGAGCTTCTTTTGGAGATGGTGGCTGCGGTCCGGCCATTTTTCGTGAAGTGTGGACTGCGAGGCGTATGAGTGGTGTGGCCTGTTTTCACCGTCGTGGATGAGAAGTTATAAGAAAAGTCTGGGTATTGGGTGGGGTATGGACTACGAGTTGGCGATTGTCGGGGCTGGTCCCGCAGGATATTCCGCTGCGATTTATGCGGTGCGTTCTGGGTTGAAGGCCGCGTTGTTCGACCGTGGTGACGGCGGTGGCCGTGCGGTGCTGTCGCCGAGTGTGGAGAACTATGCGGGTTTTGAGTCGATCCCCGGTGCGGAATTGATGGAGAAAATCAAGCATCATGCGGGGCGGTACATCCAGCCGCATCTCTACGAGGAGGTGACTGGAGTCGCGAAGTCTGGGTCCGGGTTTTCGCTGTCGACGTCGAAGGGGAAGTACTCGGTTGGTGCGGTGCTGTTCTGTACGGGGACGGAGCATAAGACCATGGACATCCCTGGCGAGAAGGAGTTCCTTGGGAAGGGGGTGTCGTATTGTGCGACCTGCGATGGATTCTTCTTCCGAGGCAAGACGGTCGCTGTGGTCGGTGGCGGCAGTACCGCGGTGATGGAGGCTGTGTTCCTCAAGCAGATCGGGTGCAAGGATGTTTTTTTAGTGCATCGTCGCAGTCAGTTGCGGGCGGAGAAGGTGTATGAGGTGGAGGCGCGGGAGCGGCAGGTCAAGGTCCTGTTGAATAAGGAGGTGGATCGGATTTCCGGTGATACGGTCGTGCGTGCGCTTGAGCTGCGTGATGCGCAGACCCGGCAGGCGTCGCGGCTCGCGGTCGACGGCGTGTTCATCTCGATCGGGTGGGTCCCGCAGAACGATCTGTTGAAAAAATTGGGTGTCGAGCTGGATGCGGAGGGGTACGTGGTCGTGAACCGGTTCGGCTGTACGAGCATCCCGGGTGTGTACGCGGCTGGGGATCTGACTGGTGGCGTGCGGCAGATTGTGACTGCGTGTGCGTCAGGTGCTGTGGCGGCGGTGTCGTCGCTTGAGGCGCTGGGGAAGAAGTACCCGTTCTAGAGTTGTGGGATATCGTCGATTGTGTTGTTTCTCAGGAGCCGTAGGAGGGTGTCTGCCGCGGCTTTTGCCTCCTGGCTGAGTGGTCCATGCAGGGTTTTAGGCTGGATGCCGATCATGGTGATGTCCGGGATGGTGGGGATGAGGTAGTCGATGAGCAGGCTGAGAGGCAGGCCGTGGGTGCTGACGCTGAAGCTCTGGATATTGCCTGGAGGGATGCGTCTGAGCGTCCCTGGGGGAAGGTCCATGGCGGCCGCGTCAATAAGGATGAGGCGGGTGGGGTTGTGGCGTTTGATTGCAGCGGTGCTGTTTTCCGGAGTGACTCCGGCGTCGAGGAACACGGTGTCCGGGATAGGTGGTGCGTGGTCCGCGATCCAGGGGCCGATGCCGTCGTCGCCGTTGCCGCGGTTGCCGATGCATAACACAAGCGTGGTCATGGTCGCTGCCCTGGTGTGCTGTTGTAGATGAGGCGCTGTATGGTGAGGATGGACCAGACGACTGCGTTGCCCAGGGTGGAGACCATGCTCCAGAACAGGCCGAGGGTGTAGAAGACCGCGGCCATGAGGATGAGGAGGAGGGCGGTGCTGAGGTACATGATGAGGGATTGTCCCGTGGTGTTCTTAGTCCTGTGATTGAGGATGAGGGCGGGAAGTACCGTTGCGATGAAGACGAAGTTGATGAGGGTAAGCGCGGTGTCTTGCCACATGGTCGGGGGAGGTATAACATGGGATACTTAAAGAGGTCTTCCCGGTGGTGGACCAGAGGGTATAAATAAATTCAGTGTATGGCGTACTGAAGTTTTCCGTCTTGGTTTGCGGGGAGCGTTGGTGTATGCCGAAGACGATTTCCTTGGCGCATGGCGCGGGCGGATCCATGATGGATGCGCTGATTAAAGAGCATATCATGAGGCATTTTTCGTTTCAGGGTCGTGCCGAGGTGCCGCTGCAGATGCTGGATGACGCCGCGGTGATCGATGACGTCGTGTTGTCGACAGACTCGCATACGGTCTCTCCATTGATTTTCCCCGGTGGGGATATCGGGTCGCTTGCGGTCTGCGGGACGATCAACGATGTGTCCATGGTGGGTGCCCGGCCGCTGGCGCTCTCCGCGGGGTTCATCCTTGAGGAAGGGTTCTCGGTGGATACTATGGAGGTGATCGTGCGGTCTATGGCCCGGGTCGCGAAATCCGCTGGCGTACCGATCATCACAGGCGATACGAAGGTCGTTGAGCGTGGCGCGGTGCAGCAGTTCATGGTGAACACGAGCGGGGTGGGGAAGCGGCGTCCTGAGCTGGACCGAAACCTCAAGGAGGTGGAGCGGTATCGGCCGGTGAAGTACCGGTGGCTGTTGGATGCGAATCTGAAGCCCGGGGATGTGCTGATCGCATCCGGTCTGCTCGGTGAGCATGGGATTGCTCTGTTGTCGTTTCGTGAGGGATACGGGTTTGAGACCCGGGTGAAGTCCGATGTCGCGGCGTTGAACGGACTGATGGGCAGCGTGCTTGCCGCGGGCGGCGTCGTGACCGCGAAGGACCCGACACGCGGGGGCCTGGCGAACACGGTCAACGAGTTCGCGGAGAAATCCCGGGTTGGAGTCCTGCTCGATGAGGCATCGATCCCGATCTCTGAGGGAGTGCGGGCTGCATGTGAGCTGCTGGGGATTGACCCGCTGGAGATTGGCAACGAAGGCAAGGTAATCCTCGGAGTGGTGAAGGAGAAGGCGGATGAGGTGCTGGGAGTATTGCATCGGCATCCATTGGGCCGGCGTGCGGCGATCATCGGGGAGATCACGAGCCAGGTGAAGGGCGTGGTGTTGGAGACGGAGGTTGGGGGTCGTCGAATCCTGCAGAAACCGCTGGGTGATCCGATCCCGAGGATCTGTTAGGTTTTTTAGGTTCGCGTATGGTGAAGAAGACTGCGGAGAAGCTGATCCTGAAGGGCGTCGTGCAGGGAGTCGGGTTCCGGCCGACAGTGTACCGCGTGGCTTCCATGCTTGGACTGCACGGGTATGTGGTGAACACGGGCTCGGAGGTCGAAGTGGTCGTCGACCGGGATGCAGACCGGTTCCTCTCTGAGCTGCGCCGCGAGCTTCCATCGATTGCGGTGATCCTTGAGGTTCGCCGGCAGCCGGATACGCGATCGTTTACGGATTTCCGGATTCTTCATAGCAAGTCCGGGGAGAAGGACTCGTTGATCCCGGCGGATACCGCTATCTGCCCGGATTGTCTGCGGGACCTAGGCGATGCGTCGAACCGGCGGTTCGGGTACCCGTTCACGAATTGCACAGTCTGCGGCGCACGCTACAGCATCGTGACGGGCGTGCCGTACGACCGGGAGCGGACGTCCATGGATCAGTTCCCGTTATGTGTCGACTGCCGGCGGGAGTACACGGATGTTTCGGACCGGCGGTATCATGCGCAGACGATCTCCTGCCCACGATGCGGACCACGGTACACCCTCTATGATTCCAAGAGACGAAGTCTTGGTTCACAGAAGACGGTGGAGCGGTTCACCCAGGCCCTTGAGGACGGCAGGATCGGCGTGGTGAAATCATGGGGCGGGATGCACCTGTGCTGCACGCTTGATGAGCTGCGTCGGTTCCGCACGTGGTACGGTCGCCCGCAGAAGCCGTTCGCAATCATGGTCAAAGATGCGGATGCCGCTGGGCGTTATGCCGAGATGTCCGAGGAGGAGCGTCGGCTCTTGTCCCGTGGTGCTCGACCGATCGTGGTGATGAAGAAGAAGCGAGGCGACTTGGTGGCCCCTGGTCTGGATTCGATCGGTGTGTTCCTGCCGTATACCGGTCTGCAGGTGCTGTTGTTTGCGTCGTTGAAGACGGATGTGTTGGTGATGACGTCCGCGAACTTCCCCGGTGAGCCGATGATTGTTGAGAACGAGAAGGCGTTCTCTCTTGGGGCGGATGTGTATCTGCTGCATAACCGTCGGATTCCGAATCGGGTTGATGATTCCGTGGTGCGGCTCTGGAAGGGCCATCGGTTCTTCTTACGCAAGTCACGGGGATTCGTCCCGGATGTGCTCCCGGTGCCGTACTCAAAGAAAATCGTGAGTGTGGGTGCTGGGGAGAACTGCACGGGTGCGTTGTCCGTGGACGGGCGGCTCATCAGCACACAGTTCATCGGCAACATGGAGTACTATGAGGCCGCAGCGTTTCTGGAGGAGAGCCTGCGGCATCTCATGAGCCTGTTCCTCAGGCAGCCTCGGCTGGATGGCGTGGCGTTGGACCTGCATCCGGGGTACGCGTCGCGGGGTGTCGCGCAGCGGTTCGCAGACGAGTGTCATGTGCCGATGGTTGAGGTGCAGCATCATTGGGCGCATGCGGCGTCGCTGCTGATGGATTGCAGCGTCGAGCGCAGCGTCGTGCTCACCTTGGATGGTCTGGGGTATGGTGCGGATGGCACGTTCTGGGGTGGTGAGGTGCTTGACGCCGAGATGGGGAGGTACGTCCGTGTCGGTCATCTGCGTGCCTTCCCGTTGATTGGGGGTGATCAGGCGACGAAGGATCCGCGTCGGCTCGTGTTCGGCATCTTCCAGCAGTGTAACGAAGAGCGGGAGTTCTCCGGTGAGCAGGCGGCGGTGCTTCGAAAGGTCATGGAAAAATCACCGTCGACGTGCAGCCTGGGTCGGTACCTGGATGCCCTCTCGTGTTACCTGAGAATCTGTCGGACGCGGACGTACAGCGGTGAGCCGGCGATGAAGCTGGAGCCGTTCCTTGCCCAGGGAAGGCTGCGCTATGAGTTCAGCGCTCCGGTCTCCGGTGGCGTGGTGGATGCAATCGAGGTGTTTCGTCAGCTGGATGAAGCGGTCGCGGGCAAGACGCTGACTATTCGTAAGAAAGCGGATGTCGCGTACTCAGCCGTCCATGCTATTCTCATGGAGCTTGTTGGTCTGGGCGTGGAACGGGCACAGCAGGAGGGAGTCTCAACTATTGGATTGACGGGCGGCGTCTCCTATGACCTCCCCATCGTGTCGATGGTTGAACAATTTGTAAGAGAGGCAGGATTGTCGTTGCTGGTGCATGACCGGGTGCCGAACGGCGACGGCGGGATTGCGGTCGGGCAGAACGCGGTGGCTGGCGCGAAGCTATCGGCATAAAACGGCAGTAGTTTTATCAGGGTGCAGATGTTCCCAGGGGGTATGGGCCGTTATCGGGATATCGCGGGTATCCTTGGTCTCGTCATCCTGGGGATGTTCATCCCTTTCTGCGCGTCGATTATTGTCGTGTATGGCATCTCCATCGGTCGTTTGCTGCTCGCCTTCCTCGTGTTCTTGATTGTGTTCGGACTTGAGTTAGGCACGGTGTATGTGTACTTCAAGATGAGTGGGAAGCGGTCGGCCGCTGAGGTAGAACGGCTGCGGCCGAAAAACGATTAGTCCGAGATCTTGATTTTTCGTGTGGTGCGGACGAAGGCCGCGTAGGTGACGAGCATCGCTATTGGGAAGATGAAGAGTGCGGTGAAGACGTTGAAGCCAAGTGCTACCATGACTACGGGGACGTACGCACCAAGGATCGTGGCGAGGTCGTAGCTCCATCCTAGGGTGCCGACGATGACGCCTTTTTCTGCTGGTTCGTAGTGTTCGCTGATGCGAGTGTAGATCCAGATGTCGATGAAGCCGCCGGCGATGCCGATGAAGATGGCGACGAGGAAGTAGAGGGGGTAGAGGTTCGTGGTAACGGCGAACAGCATCGTGACTGCGGCAAGGAGGTGGAAAGTGATGCAGAGGGGCACCCAGTAGCGTCGAAGCAGCGGGGTGGAGAGCCTGCCGACGATGTAGATGGAGACCGCGAACAGCAGGGTTTCTACAATGACGACGAGGGTGGTTTTCGGTAGGGATAGCGTGGTATTCGAGGCGTTGTAGATGAGGTAGAAGATGAATGCTGAGAACATGGCGAGGTCCATGCTTTTGAACACGATGAGCGCGGGGATTTTCTTGAGATGGGAGAAGGAGAGTTTGGCGGAGATCGGGCTTTCGTAGTGTTTGGCGAACCGGAACATGAGCAGGATCCAGATGATGCCGACGCCAAGGATGAGGTAGAAGGCGGCTTTGACCGGGTACACGGTGTAGAGGATGCCAATGAGGAACAGTCCGCTGAGTCCGACGACCCATCCGAGGTTGTAGACGCCGCCGAAGGCGCCGATTTTGCGTTCTGGTTTGTCTTTGACGAGGCGCAGCGAGTAGATGAGGATGAGGATGAAGACGATGGCGCTGGCGACGCCAGAAATGATCTTGAGGATAGCGATGGTGAGGAGGTCCGTGGTCTGTCCGATGAGGAAGAGGCAGACGACGAAGACAATGCCGCCCAGCATCATGAATTTGCGTTCGCCATGGCGGTCGGTGAGCCATCCGAGGGTGGGCTTCATGATGAAGGAGGCGACATCACCGATGGACAGGAGCGTCGCGTACGTCGCGAGGGATAGCCCTAGGGATCTGAAGTAGAAGGTGGGGATGAGCATGGCGAAGGCCATCATGAGGGTCTGGAAAAATCCAAAGAGTGTTCCTGAGTAGATGCGTGCCTTGACCTCTTCCATAAATGTCCTTCCCGAAGGTACCGAAGACCGTAACCGCCACTACCATACAAAGATTTCTATCCGCTTTGGTCGGGTTACGTTGGTGTGAATGGTGTTTGAGATAGTAGGGTGGTTCGGTACGGTGACGAGTTTCGCCTAAAAATTCTGTTTTAACTAAAAACTCCTGAACTTGACTTAAAACTCAACCAGGGAAGGAGAAAGGGGACCCGATGGAATTATGAACCAGACCCAACATAAAAAAGGGCAATAATCCTGTCGTATTTCGATAATATTATAATATCTTGATGTTTTACTGGCTTTAAATACAGAAAAAAGGAGATTAAAAACAACCATGGATTTTATAAGAAAAAATAAATGGTGGATGATTATAGGTTTTTTCGGAACTATACTTTTTAGCTTTGTCAATAATTTAATCTGGTCGAATGAATCACTTGGTGGTTGGTTTGCATTTATCGGATTTTCTTTTCCAATAATTTTTTCAATAGCAATTCTCTCAGAATTTTTTAACAAATCAAACGGAATTATTTCTGCGGGGAAGAAAGCCCTCCTTCTTTCACTCTGGGAATTTATTTTGAACTTACTAATTTTTTGGGTAGGTTACAAAATTATCATACAGAAAGAGTGGGAAAACGAGATGTTCAAATTCAATTGGGGATTCTTCGTTATGTATCCATTGATGTTCCTGATATTATCTTTTATCCCCATGACTCTTGCAGGCGGATTTCTTGTTTATGGGATACGGAAAATTCGTGAGGGAAAAAAACAAAAAATTAATCTATTTTAGATAACATGTTTTAATGTCTGGCCTATAACCCTAGCTTTGGAGAGTCTTTTAGGATTAAATTCAGGTGACGGTAAAGGCTATATAGGGTAACCGGTATCAGGAAAAACCGGAGGTTCGTTACTCTATGGCAGCAGTCGTCAACAAAGAGTTGTGTACCGCTTGCGGTTCGTGCGCGTCCGTCTGCCCAGTGGACGCCATCGCAGTGAACGAGAAGGCTGAGGTGGACGCCGACACCTGCATCGATTGTGGCACCTGTGTGGATGAGTGCCCAGTGAAAGCGATCACCGTCTAAGTCTGATGTTTTTTTCTGTGACGGATGCGTGAGCGCATCCTTTATTTTATTATTTTTCCTGTCTGGAGGTACCAGAGGTAGAGGTCGAGCTGGGCGAGGGTGAGGCCTGCCTGGTCCGCGATGTCTCGTAGTGTTGTTTCGATGTCGAGGTAGCGTCGTGGGGTGAGACTGCGTGGTGGGTGGATGATGTGGTATTTGGTGAGGAGGTCGAGGATGTGGGTGTCGATGATTGCGTAGTCGTCGTAGCCGATGTTCCGAAGGAAGTGGCTTGCTTCTTTGTAGCCGAGGCCTGGGATGGTGTCGACGAGCCAGCGGCGGCGGTCTTCTCCGTGGAGGCGTTGGAGGGTGGGGAGGAGACTTTCTGTGTGTTGGCGGGCGGCGATGATGTGGGAGGCTCTGGGTGGGAAGCGGTAGTGGTGGGCTCGGAGCCCGTCTTCGATGTCCTGGTGCGATCCCTGTGAGAAGAGAGTGCTAAGTCTTTGTTGGAGTGTGAGGCAGTGGTCTGCCTTGCAGTTGGCGGTAAGCAGGCAGTAGCAGAGTTCATGGAAGACGGCGTCTGGGGTTTCATGTTGGTTGGCGTGGAAGCTTGCGATGCGGTCGTCGACAATGGTGCGGACGTCGGTGTGCGTAAGTTGGGATAGTTGGGCGAGGAGGTCTGCTGCTGTCATGGGTACGCCTGATGGGAAAAATGGTAAGAGGATGTAGGGCCAAATGAGGGGGGTTCTTTAAACTATAGGTGAGGAGAGGAGGAAAGGATGGGACGCAAAACATGCTCCCTCATTTGGGTGTACATCTCCAATCGTAATTGTCAGGTTGGTCGGTCGACATGCCCGACAATTAACAATTGTTAAATACGGCACCCTATATAAGGATATCCCTTCTCTGGTTCCGACCTGAAAAAGGGAAAGAACGCAAGAACAACAGGAGGGACGACCCCAAGTTACTGCTTCGCCGACACGTGCTTCTTGACCTTTGCTAGCTTCGGGGCAATGACGACCTGGCAGTACGACTCCTCTGGATGCTGCTTGAAGTACTGGCGATGGTACTCCTCAGCCGGGAAAAACGCCTCAAGCCTCCTCACCTCGGTGACGATCGGGCGACGGTACTCTCGCTGCGCCTTCGCGAGGTATGCCTTGATTTGCGGCTTGTCCTCCTCGTTTGAATAGAGGAGTATGGATCGGTACTGCGTGCCAACGTCGCCACCCTGCCGGTTCAGCGACGTCGGATCATGGATCGTCAGGAACACATCCAGCAGCGCCTCAAGCGAAATCCGGTCCGGGTCGTACTCGAGCCGCACCACCTCGGCGTGTCCGGTTGACCCGGTGCAGACCTGCTCGTACGAAGGCTTCGGCGTCGTCCCACCCGCGTACCCAGGAAGCGTCGACACGACCCCGGGGAGTAGCGAGTAGGCGGCCTCCGTGCACCAGAAGCACCCGGCGCCCACCACCAGTTCACGCGTCGTGGCCATGCTCCGGGATGAACTTCATCGATAAAGAATTTACGCAATGCCGCGTGTTCTTCTCCGTGTACCGCTCGCCGGAAAAGACGTGTCCGAGGTGCGCGCCACAATTTGCGCACAGGATCTCGACGCGCTCACCGTCCCGGTCCGACTGCCGCTTCACAGCACCCGGTATCTCCTCATCGAAGCTCGGCCACCCGCAGTTGCTGTGGAACTTCGCGGTCGACTTATACAATGGCGCGCCGCACCGCTTACAAACGTAGGTCCCCGATTCGAAGAACTCTGTGTACTCCCCGCTGAACGGCGCTTCCGTACCCTTGCCGACGATGATCCGCTTCTCCTCCGGCGTCAAAGGATTATTCTCATGAACCTTCTTCGCGTCACCCTTCATGCGTCCCACCATCCGAAGAACATCAAACTATATAATAAAATCACCACAGCACACCTCCATAATCAGACATCACCATCGACCCTATTATACACCGAGACGATACCGAGATACACGAAGAAACCCCCTCAGAACCGAGCCAGGATTAAGGGCACCGTCACCACCCTGCAGCCCAACGCCATCTACCTCATGGACTGCATAGCCGGCATGCGCGCCATGGCCAGACAGAAGATGCACGCGGACGTCATCGTCACCTCACCGCCGTACAACATCGGCAAGCCGTACCACACCCACAACGACAACCTCCCACCAAGCGAGTACCTCGACTGGATGGAGCAGGTCGCTGCCACCTGCCGCACCGTCATGACCGACCAGGGCTCCTTCTTCCTCAACATCGGCAGCAAACCCACAGACCAGTGGACTCCGCTGGAGCTTGCGCTGCGCTGCAAACCCTATTTTACCCTGCAGAACGTCATCCATTGGGTCAAATCTATCGCGATCCCCAAAGCAGACGTCGGTCAGTATCCCCACATGCAGCAGGACATCGCGGTCGGTCACTACCAGCCGGTGAACAGCACGAAGTTCCTCAGCTCCTGCCACGAGTACATCTTCCACTTCACTAAAACCGGGGACGTCCCATTGTACAAACACGCAGTCGGCGTCCCATACCAAGACAAAAGCAACATCGGTCGATGGAAAACCGCGACGTCGGACCTGCGCGAACGGGGCAACACCTGGTTCATCCCCTACGAGACCATCCAGTCCGCCCGACCGCACCCGACAGTATTCCCCGACAAACTGCCGGAGATGTGCCTGCGGCTCCACGGACTCTCCCGCATCTCCCTCGTCCTCGACCCGTTCATGGGCAGCGGGTCGACCGCCGTCGCCTGCAAACGCCTACGACTCAAGTACATCGGCTTCGATATCGACCCAGTGTACATCGCCGAGGCTCACCGTCGGCTCCAAAGACCCTAGACACCCATGTTTTTCTCCAAGAACAGCCATAGATATAAGAAGAGCACATGACATTGCAGGTCCGATGAAAAAGACGCCCTGCGAAGTCATGCTGTGGGATGGGCTGCCGGTCATCCGAAAGGAGCTTGCGACAAGCCTAATCCAGCAGTTCGATATTAATCAGCGGGGCGTGGCGGAGAAGCTCGGCGTCACCCCGGCCGCCGTCTGCCAATACCTGTCGAACAAGCGGGGACGGGCCGTCATCGCTGACAACGACGTGCGCCTCGAGATCGCTATCGCCGCGCAACGGATCCAAGAGGATGACGAGGTGGTGGTCACCGAGACCTGCCGCATCTGCCGGTTGTGCGCGGTGAAGAAGGTCTTCTCAGAGGACGGCACACCCTGCCCTGGCGACGATTGAGGGAATCGTTTATTAAGGCCAGGTTCTTTGTTCGTTAGTCGATTGATGGAGGTGTTTCCATGAAATCTACTGCGATTCTTGAGCTCATGGTTGCGGACCACGCGAAGCTTCTGAAGCTGCTGGGCGACGTCGAACGCAGCCTCGACAAAGAGGTGACAAAGACCCTTCAGGTGTTCAACACCTTCGCCTGGGAGCTGGAGAAGCATATATTCACGGAGGAAAAAGCGATCTTCACCTCCTGCGCTCCGCTCAACATCTACCAAGGCTATCCGATCGTCCCTGAACTGATGAAGCAGCACACCCAGCTCGCCGAGTACCTCGGAGCAATGCGCAAGGCGGTGATGTGGCAGAAGCCACCCCCGTTCAGGGAACTCAAGGAGCTGCTCCTCAGCCACAAGACGTTCGAAGAGGTGTCGCTGTACCCGCGCCTCGACCAGGACCTTGACGAGAAACAGAAAACCGAGATCGTCAGCCGCATCCGTCAGATGGTCTCATAGACGGAGCCTCGCGACTCGTGTTCTTGTGATGGCATGACCCTGCATCCTGTGGCGCTGCTATTCGACATGGACGGCGTGCTCGTCGACTCCCTAGAATCCTGGTGGCGTGCGCTCAACACATCCCTGCTGGCGTACGACCAGCCCGGCATCACCCGTGACGAGTTCGTGCGGCGGTTCTGGGGCCATGACTTGTACGACAACCTCCGCAGGCTTGGTCTTCCCTCGGAGATCGGGGCGTTCTGCAACCAGATCTTCGCCCAGTACATCGACTGCACCATAGTCTATCCTGAGAACCGGTCGACGCTCGAACGTCTCCAGCGGTTCCGCAAAGCCGTGATCACGAACTCCCCGCGTCAGTGCGTCGAGCACATCCTCTCCCGTTTTCACCTCACATCCTTCTTCGAGGTCGTGGTGACGAGCGATGAGGTAGCGAAGGGAAAACCCGATCCCGAGCTGGTGTTCGCCGCCTGCCGGCAATTACAGGTCTCCCCGTCTGAGGCGGTTCTCATCGGAGATACGGTCAACGACGTCCTGGCCGGCCACGCCGCCGGCTGCCGGGTCGTGGGACTGAACGTGGAGGCGGATGAGACGATTCACTCCCTTGCAGAACTCCTGGCACTATTGTGAGCAATGGAAGAGGATTACGCTCTGAAACTGCGTCCTGCGTCGCTGCAGCAAGAGGCGTTGGACCTCGTGTTTTCCTCCCGCGTGTTGGCAGGAAACTTTTTTATCAGGCAGCCGGATGCTAGGTCGTATGGCAACAGGATTCGCTTTACTGAGCATCAGCCCCTTGCATGAGAAAGCGGTGTACGAGCAACTCACCAGGATACCGGAGGTCGTCGAGGTGCATCCCCTCTTCGGGGAGTACGATATCCTCGTCAAGATTCAAGCCAGTGATATCGACACCATCGGCAACATCGTAATCAACAAGATCCGGTCGACTAAGGGCGTCGTGGACACAAAGACGTTGATAGGGACGAAAAGCCTGGAAGGATAACCAGGTTTTTTATCAATATCGTCCGTATAAACTGTGCGCTGATACCTACTTTCTCCCGATAAATTGAATTTAATGCCAACACTATTTTCATGAAAAATATTATATATTACCTATAGTTTTCTTTTTTGTCTCTTAATCTTTAGAGGAGGAAAAAATTATGCGGAGTAAAGAATACAAGTATAGAACAGCATCATTAATGCATATCGGCAGTACTCTTTTTTTTACGGCAGTACTCATGATTTCATCTCTTACGTATTCAATTGGGACTTCTGCGTCTGGAACTCGAAATGATCCACCTAACAAACCAAATACTCCAGACCCGGCGAATGCATCAACGAACGTCTCCATCACTGCACAGCTCAGCTGGATCGGTGGTGATCCAGACCCCGAGGATGTGGTAACGTACGATGTGTATTTCGATACGGTGTCTCCGCCCGCTCTCATGGTGAATAATCAGTCTGCAACCTCATACGATCCCGGCCTCATGGAGTACCTAACGACGTATTATTGGCAGGTTGTTGCTTGGGATGGCCAGGGCAATTCTACAGCAGGCGAAGTATGGGAATTTACTACGGTGCCAAATCATCCGCCAAATATGCCAGCCAACCCAGATCCAGCAAATGAGTCAACAGACGTCTCCATACAGACGAATCTTTCATGGATTGGAGGCGACCCCGATAATGATTCGGTGATCTATGATGTTTATTTTGGGGATACGACCACACCTCCGCAAATCGCAAGCAACCTCACCGATACGACCTGTGCGCTTCCAACACTCGCCTACAGCACGACGTACTATTGGCGAATCATCGCCACAGATAATCATTCCGCGAACACAACTGGGCCACTATGGATGTTTACTACCGAAATCAGAACCGGGATTTGGATCACCATAACGAAACCGGTGAACAACTCGTTCTATTTCCAGGATCAGCGACATAACCTCTCTGGCAGGACGATAATATACGGTTCGATAAATATCACAGCCGATGCATCCGCAGACGCAGGAATCGCAAGGGTCGAATTTTATATCGATGGGAAACTCAAAGGGAACGATACCACGGCACCATATAGCTGTATTTGGAAACCGCTTCTCCAGTTCAACGGTCTTTCCCTGAGGCATACAATCAAGGTGGTCGCTATTGACACGAAAGGGAAGAACGCCTCCGCTGAGATCAACGTCACCAAATGGAGGTTCCACGTGCTTCCCTGGCTCGTCATCGGAGCCGTTGCGCTTTCATCCATGGTGCCGCATACCAAGATGAAGGGATTTGTCTTTAACCTCCGGGCTAAAGGCACGGGGTATACCTTTTTTGTCCTGCGCATGTCCTACCATACCGTCGGCCCGTTAAAGAACGAACGGGGAATCATCAAGATGAAACGCTGCGTCGCCAGCATCCTCGTCGGACCAATGATGATCTTGAAGCTCGGGCCGGGCCACATGTTCTCCTATGTCTCCATCACATTCCTTGGGGGCGTCCAACTTGCGACACACTCCCTAGGAAACCTATTCGACCGTTCTCCACAGCCCCTCCGTAAGAACGGTCGATAAAATCACAATGAAAGGCTCCGCGTTGCTCCCCAGAGTTCGCAGCCAGATGACCGACAGCGGCTCAATCCAAGGATAGAATTCACAGGGTATTTCGTGGACGCATGCTTCCAATGCTCATCGAGTATTGAACATTACGCACACGTTGTCCCTCCTGCAGCCGTCTTCTTACCAACAGATTCTGGAGCGAATGCGAACACCACAGGTCCACTGGACTGACTGACCACGACCGATCCTCATCCTACTACCAAGACCAACAAGGACATCGCCATGTGACCCTCATCGACATCCCACGGTATGAGAACCGACAAGATCAAAAGGCTTGCTGAAAAAACAAGACGCAACAAGGTAACAGAAACGAAGCCCTATCTCATCGTTTATTCTGCTCGTGTGTAAGGCTACGGAAGCGCACTCCGAGGAGGAAGACCTCGGCGATGAAGCGCAGTTCACGATGTTCCTCATCATTGGACACGGTGCCGACGACGATCATTCTAGACATCTCCTTGCTGCCGTTTGCTAGCAAGTAGCAATAAATATATTAAACTCGTAAATATAAATAAGTTCCGGTGAAACCACCCTAAAAACCAACCAAAAAAACAATTATATAAAAACCGCTATATACACCCATACGTGAAACCATGGCCTCCAGACCTATCGTGATCATCGCCATCGCCCTCCTCCTCATCCTTCCCATCATCCCTCCGCACGCAAGCGCACACGCGCCCACCGCAGTCCTTTACGTCGACGACGATAACACCCAAGGACCCTGGGACGGCACCCCAGACCATCCCTACCAGCACATCACAGACGCTGTCGCCAACGCCACCGACAACGACACCATCTACATCGAAAACGGCACGTACCACGAACAAATCACCCTCACCAAACCCCTCACCATCCAAGGCCAAGAAAAAAACACCACACTCGTCACCGCGGACGGCAAAGGCAGCATCCTGACCATTGGAGCAGACCATGTCTGCGTCACTGACCTCACCTTCCTCAACTCCGCAGGCAGACCAGACACCGCGGCCGTCGACATCCACGCGGACCACACCATCATCTCCCGCTGCATCATCTACCGGCACCGACTCGGCATCGCCATCACCGGCCATACCGACCTCACCGTTACCGACTGCATGATCCACGTCACCCAACAAGGCATCCATATCGTGAACAGCAGTCGCATCACCATCACCGACACGTACCTCTACCACAACGCCATCAGCATCCTCCTCAAAGGATCCTCAGCCGCCACCATCAACGCATGTTTCATGCATACCAATGGCGTCGGCTGCTACGCCCAACACGACACCGCCCTCACTATCACCCACTGCGCATTCTGCGACAACAACGACAACCAAGGCGGCGTCTTCCTCCGGAACACTACATCCACAACCATCACCGACTCCTACTTCAAGAACAACGGCGTCGGCGTCGGCATCAAAAGTAGCAACGACACCACTATCGCCCACAGCACGTTTATCAAAAACACGCACTTCGCCGTGAAACTCTGGAACGCCACAGCCACCACTCTACAAAATAACAGCTTCGACAGTAACCTCCGCAACGCAGTCTACGCGGAATACAGCACCCTCACTTACACCCGCAACCTGCTGCACAACGACACCAATTACGGACTCTACGCAGCACATACCACCGCGAACGCCACCCGCAACTGGTGGGGATCAGCGCTCGGGCCAGCCCGCACCAGCTACTCCACACGCGCCGACCGAGGCTCACGAGGACAAGGAACACTGCAGTACTACCCCTGGCTCTTCACAGCACCAAACGACACCGGCATCACCTGGGACCCCTTAACTCAGTTCACCGCCCCGCAGCACCCGGACACCTGGAAACCCACTCTCACCCTGCCTGGCAGCGACACGGACGGCGACGGCGCCCCGGACTGGTGGGAGATCAAATGGGGATACGACCCGACCGTCCCCGATGACCATGCCCATCTCGACCCGGACGGCGACGGCCTCACCAACCTTCAGGAATGCTTCACCGACGCCATGGGCTCAAACCCCTTCCACAAAGACATCTTCCTCGAAATCGACTGGCTCACCTCACTCACCCCCAACGTCACCAACCAGCCGCCACAAAAATACCTCGACCAGATGATCGCCCCCTACGCCCAGCACAACATCACCCTTCACGTCGACACCGGGAACTTCGGCGGCGGCGAGGAGCTCCCTAGCAAAGCGGACCTCACGTACGAGGACATCGGCAACGACTACTGGGATCACTTCCTGAACGACGATCTAAACAACCCTAGAAAGGGCGTGTTCCACTACGGACTGCTGTGCGACGACAGCGAAGGCGGCGGCTTCGTGGTCATCGGCTGGGACGACCTCGACAGCTTCACCATTGCCTGCCAGCGGCTCCAGGAGAAATACACGCACTTCGCCAGAGGGCGGCTCTCGGTCGGCGGCTCCATGCACGAGCTAGGGCATCTGGAAGGACTCATCGCTGCCCGTTTCGGCGGTATCGACAACATGGCCGCAACCCACCTCCAGGAGAAAGGCTTCTGGGAGTACCGCCACTACCACAGCTGTCTGAACTACTGTTACACGTATTTCCTGATGAACTACTCCGACGGGTCCCACGGGACCAACGACTTTAACGACTGGGCGCACCTCAACTTCACGTTCTTCAAGGCAACGGAGTTCGCGCTCCCCTCTTAATCCTCGCGCCATTTCGTCAACAGGACGCCTGCAACAAAGAAGATCACAGCGAAGACCAAGACGATCGCCGCATTGGTGATCGCAAGGGACTGGTTCATGTAGATCATGGAGTTGCGCAACGCCTCGTTCACGTAATACAATGGGAGCACCTGGGCGATCGTTTGCAAAAACGACGGCATCTGTGCTAGCGGGAAGAACGTACCGGCCAGGAACATCATCGGGAAGCTGATAGCCCCCGCCGCCATATCCGCAGTCTCCTCTTCTTTAACGAACCGGCCGATGATCATGCCGATGCCGGAGAACAGGAAGCTTGAGGAGACAATCGTCAGGATCATCAACGGCGTGATGTTCACCTTGACGCCCCATACCAGGACGCCGACAGCCAACGCGATCGTCGTCGTCAGGAACGACAGGAACAGCATGAACGTCATCTTCGCCAGGATCCACTCAGAACGAGTGATAGGCGTCGTGAGCAGCTTGCGCAGAATCCCGTCCTTACGGTACTTCGTATTCCGTTCGATGCTGCCGTAGATCGCCTGCTGCATGATTGTGAACCCGATCATCCCCGGGATGAAGAAATCGATGTAGTTGAACTTCTCCGTAATCGTACTCTGGGTCGACAGTCCGACGATATTACGCCCATTCGACAAGCCCATGTTCATGGTCTGAATGATGTTGGAAATCACGCTGCGGATAATCTCCGTGGATGAGGTCTCCGTTGGATCGTAATAGAACGTCAAATTCACTTTCGAGTTGGGATCAACGAATGATTGATTGATATGCTGGGCGTACCCATTCGGGATCACAAGGAAGGCTTTGATGTCATGGTCTTTAATGTACTTCGTCACATTCTCCGATTCGTTGACCATGGTGATCTTCAGCACCCCGGTCTTGTTCATGATGTCCATGAGTTGCGACGACATCGCGGAATGGTCATGGTCCTGCACGTATACCGAGAAATTAGTGCTGCCGGTGCCGGAGAAAATCGCACCGAAAATCAAGATCAGCATAATAGGGAATAACAGCGACCAGAACACGGTACCGCGGCTGCGCCACCAGCTCTTGATGCTGAAGAGCACATCCATGCCGATGATGCGCGGGTTCATGCTTCAGCCTCCTGGAGTTTCGACCCCGTCAGTTCAAGGAAGACTTCCTCGAGGTTCGACCGGCGGATCTCGATGCTTTCGTAATCGATCGCCTCATGACGCAGTGTGGACAGGACGTCAAGGACACGATCCTTATAGGTGATGGTGACAGCTATGGTGCCGTTCCCCTCGGAGCGCGCGTCGTATCCCTCATCTTTGAGAATCACCAGTGCTTCTGATGAGGTGCAGCCTTGGATGTGCAGTACGCTGCCGCGCCCGTACGTGGTAATGAGATCATCAAGCGACCCCTCCGCGATGATGCGTCCTTTGTAGATGATGGCGATGTGGTCGGCGAGGAACTCGGCCTCTTCCATGTAATGCGTCGTGAGGAACACGGTCTTGCCTTGCTGTCGAAGGTTCGCGACCACCTGCCAGACCTCCCGGCGCGCCTTCGGGTCCAGCCCTGTGGTCGGCTCATCCAGGAACACGATGTCCGGCTCGTTGACCAAGGACAAGGCGACACCGACCCGCTGCTTCAAACCGCCGGAAAGATTCCGGTACAGCATCTTCTCATACGACTGCAGATTCAGGGCAGTGATGATCCCATCAATATCCGCTTGCTTCTTGTACAGTTTGGAGAAATACTCGAGGGTCTCCCGGACGGTGAGGCGTTCGAAGGAATGGAACTCCTGCGGCAGGATGCTGATTTGTTCTTTGATTTTATCGAAGCTGGTCTTCGTATCCTCACCGAGGAGCTTGACGGTGCCCGCGGTCGGCTCACGGATCGACTCGATCATCTCGACTGTGGTCGTTTTCCCTGCGCCGTTTGGCCCAAGGAACGCGAAGATCTCCCCTTTCTTGACGTTAAAGGAGATGTCGTTGACGGCGACGAGATTCCCGTACACCTTCTTTAGATGCGAGACCTCAATCGCATAGGACGCGGTGTCCTCAGCTGGGAACACTATCTTGCCTTGGTGCAGGCAGGAGGGACAGGTGACGATGACCTGTTCCCCGGCGGACCCGGAGAAGGAAGCGATTTCCCGGCATGAAGGGCATTGAAAACGCTTAGTGACCATAATCCTCTCTATCCAGACGCGTAATTAATTTGATACCCACATAAAAAACAGGTATTTATGTTTTCCCTATAGAGTCCTCTTGTCGATGAACGTACCGTCGGTCTTAAAGGTATATAAAAGCGGGACTCCAGTTGGGATCTCTAGAGAGGGAATCGTCTCATCCGGGATGTTCTCCACGTATTTGACGATGGAACGCAGGCTGTTGCCGTGGGCGACAACCAGCAGGGTTTTGCCCTTGCGGAGCTCAGGCTCAATGAATGATTGATAGTACGGGATGGTTCGTTCGCAGGTGTCTTTCAGCGATTCTCCACCTGGCGGTCGGACGTCGTAGCTGCGGCGCCAGAGATGGACCTGCGCCTCGCCGTACTTCTTGCGCGTCTCGTCTTTGTTCAGGCCTTGGAGGTCACCGTAGTAGCGCTCCGCGAGCTCCACGGACTGGTAAATCGGCAGCTCGGTGTCCATTTTGCCGGAATGGCGCTCCCAGTCGCGGATGCGTGCCTCTTCATGGTGTATGATGAGCGTGCGCGGATCCGTAAGTTCACCGAGGACATAGTACAGGGTTTGGATCGCGCGAAGCATGTGGGATACGTACCCGGCGTCCAACCGTATTCCCTGGAGTTTTTTGCCTGCGGAGATCGCCTCTTGGATGCCTTTGGGTGAGAGTGGGACGTCCACCCAGCCGGTGAACCGGTTCTCAAGGTTCCATTGGGATTGTCCATGGCGGATGAGGATAAGCTGGGACATAGGGCTCTCCTTCGTTATACGTCATACACGTCATAGTACTTGTTTTTTAAATAATGCACGTACGTCTGAGAATGCAGTCCATGGCCGCAGGCACGTGTGATGGTCTCGTCGGCGGTGAGCAGCCGGCCGTGTCGGTGGACGTGCTCTCGGAGCCACAGCAGGATTGGTGCGAGGTTCCCCGTAGCGAGGTCGTCGGTGACGGTCGGGTGGTCTTTGGTGAGCGCCTCGTAGAGTTGGGCGGCGTAGATGCTGCCGATGGCGTAGGTCGGGAAGTAGCCGAAGTCGCCGCCGCTCCAGTGCATGTCCTGCAGCACACCGTCGCGGTCGGATGTCGGCGTGACTCCTAGCAGCTCCTGCATCGTCTCGTTCCATGCGTTTGGGAGTTCTTTGACGGTCAGTGTTTGGTCGATGAGGGCGCATTCGAGTTCGAACCGCAGGATGACATGCAGACAGTAGGTGAGTTCATCCGCCTCGATTCTGATTAGCGAGGGGCGTACTTGGTTGATCGTCTGGTACCATGCTTCGAGGCCGATGTTTTGAAGCTGTGCTGGTGCCGTGGATTGGAAGACCGGGTAGAAGTACTGCCAGAATGCCTTGTTCCTCGCGATCATGTTTTCCCAGAAGCGGGATTGTGATTCGTGGAGTCCTAGCGAGGGGGCGTCGGAGATGACGGTGTCCCGGTATGGGCCTTTGGGCAGTCCGAGTTCGTAGAGGGCATGTCCCGCTTCATGGACGGTGGAGAAGAAGGCGAACAGGGGTCCGTCTCGTTCGTAATTCGTAGTAATGCGGACGTCCTCGTCGCCGAGGGTCGTAGTAAACGGGTGGGTTGAGACGTCAAGGCGTGTCTCGTCGGGCGGCAGGGCCATGAGGCGGAGGATCTGTGTGCTGAGCGCTTTCTGCTGGTCGACGGTGAGGGTCGTTTGGATGGGCTGTTGTGTGGTATATCGTTTGGTGGCGGTGATGGCCTCTAGCATCGAGGTGAGTTGGGTGCGTAGGGTGTGGAATTCGCGTTTGAGGATGTCGACGGTCATGCCCTCTTCGTAGTCGTCGAGGAGGCTGTTGTAGAGCGGTCCTGGCTGTCTGACGTAGTCGCAGTATTCTCGCTCGAGGGCGATGATATGGTCGAGGTGGGGGGCGAATTCTGTGTAGGTGTTTTGGGCGCGTGCGTGTTCCCAGGTTTGGTACGCGAGTGCCGTGGCCTTGGAGATTTTTTCGGTGAAGGCCGGGGGTACTTTCCTGGCTTTGTCTATGTCTTTGTGGAGGCGGCTGACGACATGTTGGTCGTGGTCCGCGAGCGTCTTGAAGGTGGTGTCGCTGGTGAGGGTCTGGATGTGGTGGTAGAAGGTGTCGGAGATGAGGCGTTCGTGGGAGAGGCGGGCGAGGAGTGCGAGTTGGTCGGATCGTTCCTGGATGCCTTTGGGCGGCATGTAGGTCATCTGGTCCCAGCCGAGGAGGGCGCCGATGCCGCCGAGCAGGGAGAGTTCTTTTTGTTCGGTGTAGATGTAGGATAGTGACGTGTTCATACGGTCCGGTTCCTCCGTTATTTCAGGGTGAGTTCAAGGCCGATGGGGCAGTGGTCTGAGCCTGTGACAGCGGGCATGATGTACGCGTTCTTAACGTTTGGCAGGAAGGCGGTGTCGACGAAGAAGTAGTCGATGCGCCAGCCGATGTTGCGTTCCCGTGCCCGGGTGCGTTGGTCCCAGTAGGTGTACTGGTCTGATTTTTTGTTGAATGCGCGGAAGGTGTCGGTGTATCCGTGCTTGATGAAGGTGGAGATCCAGGCGCGCTCCTCTGGGAGGAACCCGGAGACGGTGGCGTTCGGCTTGGGTCTGGCGAGGTCGATTTCCTCGTGTGCGGTGTTGAAGTCGCCGCCGATGACGACGTGGCCGTGCTCATTTCGCCAGGCGTCGATGTACCCGAGGAAGGCATCGTAGAACCTCATCTTGTAGGTGAGGCGCTCCTTATTTTTCTTGCCGTTGGGAAAGTAGATGTTAAACAGGGTGAACCCAGGGTGCTCGGTGATGAGAATGCGGCCTTCCGTGTCGAACTCGTCGATGCCGAAGCCGGTTTGGACGGCGAGCGGTTCGTGTGTGCAGAGGGTGGCGACGCCGCTGTAGCCTTTGCGTTCCGCTGGGCTTAAGAAGCTGTGGTAGCCGGGGAGGTCCCGCAGTGATGTCGGGAGGTGCTCTTGGTCGGTCTTGGTTTCTTGCAGGCAGAGGATGTCGGGTGATGTGCGCTGGATCCATGGCCCAAGTCCTTTCTTTTCGGCGGCCCGGATTCCGTTGATGTTCCAACTCAGGATGTGCATTGGCTCGATGCCTCCTCGTCGCAATTCTTTTTGGTAAGGCCGTCGCCCCTATTTATTCAGTTCGTTGGAGGAGCGCCATGTAGAAACCGTCCGTGCCGTCCGCATCCGGCCAGTACCGCTGTTCCCGGATGCACTGGAAGGCCGGGTGCTCTGAAAGGAAATCGGCTGTGAGCTGTTCTCCTTCGGAGGGCAGGATGCTGCAGACCGCGTAGACGAAGCGGCCTGTGGGTTTGACGAGCGGCGTGTACGTCTCGAGCAGCTGGCGCTGCAGGGTGCGCAGCCGGTCGAGGGATTCCGGCGTGAGCTTCCATTTGATGTCCGGGTTTCGCTGCAGCGTGCCGAGGCCTGAGCAGGGGGCGTCGATGAGGAGGCGGTCGATGGTTCCGGTGAGTCGTTTGGTGGCCTTCGCTGAGGAGAGGACCCGCGTTTCGATGGTATCTGCTCCTGCGCGGGTGGCGCGTCTGCGCAGCTCGTGAAGGTGGGCCGGTGAGGGGTCGAGGGCGATGATGCGGCCGGTGTTCTTCATGAGGGCGGCGAGGTGCAAGGTCTTGCCGCCTTCGCCAGCGCATGCATCCAAGACGCGCATGCCGGGTTTCGGGTCAAGAAAATGTGAGACCATCTGGGATGCGGTGTCCTGGGTTTCGAAGAAACCTTGGTGGAAGCTTTGGAGGTGGAAGACGTTGGTGTTGGTGGTGACACGGAGGGCGTCGGGTGCCCAGGTGATCGGGGTGGTAGGGACTCCTTCTGCGTTGAGGGTCGTGATGAGGTGTGCCCGGGTGGTTTTGAGGGTGTTGGCTCTTAGGATCTGTAGGGCAGGGGTGTTGAGTGCGTGCAGGATGCTATCCCATCGGGGGCCGAGTTCGGCGAGGCAGGCTACGTCGAGCCAGTCTGGGATGGATTCTCTGATGGCGCGGGTGCGGTCGACCTCGGTGAGTCGTGGGCGGAGCGGTGAGGGGAGTGTTGGGTCCGTGATGGTTTTTTTGTAGAGGTGGTAGGTGGTGAGGAGTCGGGTGATGTCGTGGTCGTGGAAGCTTGGTGGTTGGTCTTGTAGGAACCACAACAGCCTCCAGTGGCGGACAAGGTCGTAGATGGTCGTGGAGAAGGTCGCGCGGTCTGTTTCTATCCATTCGCTATGGGTTTGAAGTGTCGTTGTGATGGCCTTTGAGGCGGGCGTGTTGTGTAAAAAGATGTCGGAGAGGGTGATGGTGATGGGGCTGGTGGGGGCGGGTGGGTGTGGCGTGTTTGGGTGCTGGCTGGGCTGTGGCATGGGTGGGTGGCTATCGGGTTTTGTCATCTAATACTTTCTCCGGGGTTTATGTGCAGAGTCCGTGCTGTTGTTCAGAAGGAGGTGGGTATTGTTGGGACAATGGAAGTGAATAGTTTCGGTGAACTCCCCTGGAGGTATTTAAGGAGGGGTGGTGATGTCTTGTCTAAGATGACTTAAGTTGCGGAGGACATGCCAGCCGCGTGTGCTGGCATTTCTGCCACATTTTTTTCTTAGAATTCGTCGAGTTTCTTGGTCTTGTATTCTTGGTAGAGGGTTCGTGCGCTCTCCCAGCTGCGGCGGACGTCGGCGGGGAAGTCACCGTATTTCCGGAGCCACTGTCGGAGGAACTCCATGGTGACAGGGTCGGCTTGGTAGCCGCTGCCCAGCGGGAGCGAAAGTTTCTTTTGGAGTTCCTGTTCGATGAGTCTGACGTGGTGGTCTCTGGTGACTTTGGCGATGATGGAGGCGGCGCTGACGACGGGGAAGAGGCTGTCACCTTTGTGTTTGGAGACGATCGTTGGTTTGTAGGTGAGGTTCTTGAGGATGTCTGTGCCGAAGCGCTCTTCGTTGACGTCCGCGGCGTCGACGTAGCAGACGTCGGGGTGGAGGGTGGCAACGATCTTGCTGAAGGCGTCCGACTCGATTTCGTTGAGGGTCATGACCTTGCGGAGGTCGTCGATGTCCGCGGCCGGGATGACGATGATCTCGGTGCGTGTGGCGAGCTTGTTGATTTGTACTGCGAGCTGTTCGCGGCGTTTCGGGGTGCATTGTTTGGAGTCGCGTACGCCGATGTCTTTGAGGGGCTCGTCCGTGGGGATGAGGACGCCGGCGACGACGAGGGGGCCGAGGAGTGGGCCGCGTCCGCTTTCGTCGATGCCGCCGATCATAGAGTCACGGGGAAGGTAGCTTGGTGGTGGTAGAAAGAGGTTTGGGGGCGGGGAGGCCAATTTTTTTATGGTACTTCCGTATTAGGGGCGTTGGTTGCCGCCGTAGCTTAGCCCGGTTGAGCGGCTGATTCGTAATCAGCAGGTCAGGGGTCCAAATCCCTTCGGCGGCTTACCAATTTTCTAGCACGGTGAATTATTTAGCGAATCAATTTAACATTTGTCTTTTCATAAAGACCACTGAAAGAATTACTTGTTGTGTTTCCATAAAGAAAATATAGCTCAAATTGGTTTTCTTCTCTGTGCTATATTGCGGGGTTCAAACCAATGGTTGAACTGAAAATTCAGTGTCCCACCTGTAAACATCAGATACTTGTTCGCGGGAAGCCTTCAGAAAAAATCATTATTACCTGCCCACAATGCAATACACGCGGTGAATTCACTTTTCCTCTTGATGCTTCCACAGCTCCCGTCCAAAACGAACCGGACACACAGAGACCATTAGGAGTAACCATATTAGCAATACTGGCGATTTTTTATGCATCGACGAATATTTTCAAACTACTATTTTCTGCATCTCTACTGAACTTAGCAAGCCCTTTGAATTCTTTAAATCTGATTCCACCCCTTCTACTGCTGCTTGATATTGTAGTGAGTGCAGTGTTCTTCGTTATCGCATACGCATTCTGGAAAGGATTGCAATGGTCTTGGTTTGTCGCAATTATTCTCCTCGTTATCGAAATTGTACTCCAGATCAGTGTTCCTTTATCACTTGCTATTTTTTTAAAGACCCCTTTCTCAGGCTTTTTTTATTACCTCCTAATAATATACGCCGTTGTTTTCGTAGTGATATTTAGTCTGATTTTATTTTATCTCACAAGACCCCATGTGAAAACGTACTTTCATGTTGGTCATCGCGGTGATTTCAAATCAATCATCAGAGCGAAGAGAAAAATCGTGTATGGTCTTGTGATCATCCTCATCATGACAAGTATAATTGTAGTGTTAGGTTTTCAATCAACAGGTACTATTTCTTTGAAAAGTGTTCAGACGCAAGAAAATCCTCGGGAACCTGGTGACATGACCATTACCGCAGAACTCACTGGGGGTTCACCCTTTGGGAGAGTCAACGCGTCTCTCTTCTATGCAACATATTTTGGCGAGGGCAGTGAAAGCGGTTCTGAAACCATGCAACCTATGGGGATGAATAGATATTCAGCGATACTCCACGGATCAAATGGATCGGAGATCTGGTGCGTAATAGAATCAGGAAATATTGTGTTAGGGGAACGTACTTTTCAGGAGGGGCACGTCGAGAGAAGCAGCAGAACCTCTCTCGCAATTACCAATATCACACAAACCCCGGAGACACCAACAACACAGACAATGTCCATCACCATCACAGTACATGTCACAAGCAATGCGACAATCACTGACGTCATGTTCATAAAAGAATTCATCGCTCCTTCCGGCTATAACGGCAGCAGCGATTCAGACATGCAGAAAATAAACAATGACACCTATTCTGAGACCATCTATGCGTCTGGCGCTGAAGGATTCGATACAGGTTTCTCAGGTGAAAATCCGCAGGGAACTTTTGTCTCCGGCACGACAATATATTACCGAATTGCTGCTAAAGATGCATCAGGGAATACCGCGGTACAAACCAAACACATCACCATAAAATAAGATGCCTTTTTTAGCAAGCCCCTCGGCGACACTCATTTCATGGAACTCTTCCCCTGTGTCTTGACACGACGCGAGAACGATTCCATCGTTGGATTTATGATTCCACATCAAATAATATGATTTTTTACAAGGCACATTGTTTCAGGAGAAAACAGGTCTGTTTTCATGAAAAACTATATAGCCGACGCCCTCCATATTCCACTGGGGGATTCCATGAAGACCAGTAGAGCCTCGCGCGTGCTCGTCTGTTACGTCCTATTACTCTTGATCGCAACCAGTCTGTATGCCAACATCGGGGCGCAAAGCCCACTTGGGGGCGGCAAACCCGCGGGCCCCTTCCCCAGCGGCATGCTCTTGTTTGCTCCAGTCTCAGGGTCAACCACGTATCTCATGGATAGCAACGGCACGATTAATCACACCTGGCCCTGCACGTACACGCCGCAGCTCGCCCCGTACTGGATAGGGAACGGCTCCATCGTCTATCCAATCAATAATGGCGGCGGCCTGGAAAAAATCGCATGGAACGGAACCGTGACTTGGGTATACCAATTCAACCGACCGGGAAGCTACTGTCACCACGATATCGTACCGCTCCCCAACGGCGACGTCCTGATGATCGTCCAGGAAGTGAAGACACACGCTGAGGCAGTCGCCGCGGGACGCAACCCCGCGACCGTCGGCGACACGTTCCTCCCAGACTACCTCATCGAAGTCAAACCAACGGGACCGACGAGCGGGACGATCGTCTGGGAATGGCACCAATGGGATCATCTCATCCAGGACTATGACTCCTCGAAGCAGAACTACGGTGTCGTCGGAGACCACCCCGAGTTAATCGACATCAATTTCGGCGAATACTTCACCGGCGATTGGATCCATACGAATTCCGTGGACTACAACCCCGCGTTTGACCAAATCCTGATCAGCGCCCATGACTTCGACGAAGTCTGGATCATCGACCACAGCACCACCACCCAAGAGGCAGCGGGCCACACCGGTGGCCGGTACGGCCATGGTGGCGACCTTTTGTACCGCTGGGGGAACCCGAAGGCCTACCGCCGCGGGGATGCAAGTGATGAGAAAATGTACTTCGAGCACCAGTGCACGTGGATCAAACCCGGGCTTCCCGGTGCTGGCGACATCCTTATCTACGACAACGGCAACAACCGTCCCGGAGGCCCCTATTCGACGGTGGATGAGTTTACACCAACGGTGTCCGCGGATGGTTACTATTACATCAACCCGGGTGAAGCATACGGTCCTGATAATTTCACATGGAGCTATGTCGCCACTCCCCCGCAGAGCATGTACTCGAGCATCTACAGCGGCGCGCAACGCCTCCTGGACGGGAACACGATGATCTGCGTCGGGGTCCCTGGGCAGTTCATCGAAGTCTCACCAGACGATCAGGTCGTATGGCAGTATACGAACCCGTTCCCTGACTCCGGCGATAACTCCGTATTCAAAGTCGAGTATATCCCCCCGACACCGCCAGAAAAACCGAATCTCGATGCCATTGGTAGACTGGTATGGACGGACGTCAAACCTGGGGCCGTCGTCAACGGGAGCTTTCAGGTGGTGAACATTGGGGATTCCAATTCCAGATTGAATTGGAAGGTAGACAAGATCTCTCTCGGTTGGGGGAACTGGACGATTGCGCCTGAGTCCGGCGTGAACCTCACTCCCGAGGAGGGGCCGGTGACGGTTCACGTGCAGGGATTCATTCCCGACAAAACGAATAAAGCGTTCCAAGGAAGCCTTCTGGTTTTGAACCAGGACAACACATCGGATAACGATACGGTCCCGGTGAT
The DNA here is from genome assembly GCA_903877165.1 of Methanobacteriota archaeon. GTDB lineage: Archaea > Thermoplasmatota > E2 > DHVEG-1 > DHVEG-1 > CAIRCU01. Next base: position 55,264 of record CAIRCU010000024.1, read on the forward strand.
CATACAGACCTCCTTGAGTACACCGTTTTCACCTGCGCATCCCTTCTTTGATCTTCTGAGGTATTGGCTTTCTTATATGAAGAATTATGTGTGGAGGCATGAGTACGGATCGCTTCCTTGTTTCCACACGAGAGTGGCCGGTGGGACGATTGGTTAGAAGCCATCTGGGAATAACGTCCTGGATGAGTTGACGTAACTGCCGCCTCGTCTCGACCGTCAGGGGGAACTCCTGGTGGCCTGGGCAGGTGTCGTCAAGGATCGCTTCGCCGGTGGTTTTATTGTAGACGACGGGGTAGAGGATGCATCCCTGGAGCCGATGCTCGTAGATGGAACATTGGCTGGCGTTTCTATCAAGTTTATCAATATTATCGAAACATACAAAAAAGAAGTACCTGATACAGGATCGTTAGAAAGGAAAGGATTGGAACGACTGAAGGAAAGAGATAAGAGAACTGTAGCGAAGCGGAAGAAGCGGAAATAATGCGCCGGGATTGAAAATTACGCATTCTGGCGCATTATCCCCGGTTCTACGGAGTCCTTTCTGCGCCATCATGGGCCTTTTTACGGGTATGTTTTTATAGGGAGAGATAGTTAAAAAATTGTCGTAGCGGAGAAACTCATGGATTCAGGTCTGCTGATGAGAAAGTGTTCTGCTGTCGGAATCATCCTCTTGTTCCTAGGAATGTGCGTCATTCCAGCAGCTGCACAGGACATTGAGAAATCATCGTTTCCGGCATCACGAGGGAATTGGTTGTATGTCGGTGGTTCAGGCCCAGGGAACTATACGAAGATTCAGGATGCGATTGACAACGCAAGTGACGGGGATACGGTGTACGTGTATAGCGGAACGTATGCTGGATCTGTCGTCATTACAAAATCAATTAACCTCATTGGTGAGGATAAGAATACAACGGTCATCAGTGGATATTTTGCCTACACGGTGTACATACTGTCTGATTGGGTCAATTTGAGTGGGTTTACCATTTATACGAACGGGCGTCTCGGTGAGGGTATTCGAATAGATTCATGCCACAACACCTTTGTAGGCAACATCATCGACGCCCCCCGTGATAGAATTCGGGTTGCTGGTGACAGCAACATCGTCTCCGGGAACACCATCAGAAACTGCTATCTCTTTCTTGTTGGTGATGGCAACACTATCTCAGGAAACGTCATCTCAAACACCTATTATGGCATATACTTAACAGATTATGCTTCTAACAACATTATTTCAAATAATTCTCTTTTCGACTCAGGTCTATTTATCGCCGATGCTGCTGTTTGGCATAACACCGTTACGAACAACACGGTGAATGGCAAACCGCTTGTCTATCTTGCTGATGAATCCGACTTGGTACTCGATGGTGATGCAGGGCAAATACTTCTTGTGAATTGCACCAATATCACTGTACAACACCAAGAAATATCCAACACTACTGTCGGTATCCAACTTTGGGGATCCACTTCCTGCGTCATCTCCGGAAACACTATCGCTGGGAATCATTTTGGCATGTACCTCTGCGGTTCGAACAACACCATAATTGACAACACCATCACCCATAACTATAACGGCATCTTTCTTACAGGGGACAACAATACCATCTCTGGTAACACCTTCACAAACAACGATGACGGCATATACCTCTCATATAGCGATCACAACGGCATCATCAATAACACTATCACAAACAACTATTATGGCATGCTGCTGAACGACGGTGGCGATGTCAATACTCTTACTAATAACATCATAACAAACAACTATTACGGTATTTTTCTTTCAGCCAACAGCAACATCATCTCCGGTAACACTATCTCGAACAACGATGACGGCATCTACCTGTCGTATAGCGATCGCAACACTATGATTAGGAACACCATTACAGACAACTCTTATGGCATACTGCTGAATTATAGTAGCGATTTCAGTAGTATTATCAATAACACTCTTTCAAACAACAGCCATGCTGTCATAGGTCTTTCTGGCAACAGGAACACTATGATCTCTGGTAACACCATCTCGAACAACGGCGATGGGGTATACCTCTCGTTTAGCGATCACAACGGCATCTTCAATAACACCATCACAAACAACGACGACAATGGCGTGCGTCTGTTTGGCGACAGCAACATCATCTCTGGCAACACCCTCACACACAACAATGGTAGTGGCATCTACATAGATGACAGCGATTACAACACCATTATCAGTAACACCATTTCAAACAACAGCGATGACGGCATACGTCTTTTCGGTGACGACAATGCGGTCTCTACCAACATCATCACAAATAACAGCAACGGCATATACGTCTTGAGCCACAAGAACAACACAATCTCAGGTAATACTATTGCTTGGAACAATTGGTCTGGTGTATACCTGAGTGGTTCCAGGGGCAATACCATTTCTGGGAACTGCATCTCAACAAATAGACAAGGCATCTTTTTCGTTTTATCAACCAACAATACCGTCCTTAAGAACAACTTTCTGGGAAACAAACGGCATGCTCTTTTTGAAAACTGCACAAACCTTTGGAACAGGAATTATTGGGGTAGACCACGGATACTTCCCAAACTCGTTTTTGGTATAAGAATGGTACAGAATAAATGGCCGTTGCCACTAATCGATATCGACCGGCATCCCTCATTTCTACCTTATAACATCCCCCAGGACTGAGAAAAAAAGGTTATCTGATGAGATAACTATTTAACCAATAAAATTTATTATTATACAGGGGCCTTTATGGAGAAAGACGGAAAATGTCGGATCTTCGTTTTTTGTTTCATACTCGTACTTGTTGGACCTTGTCTGTCCTCGGTACTTGAAGCGAAGAACATGCCTCTCGATATGAAAACATCGGGAAGATTTCCAGATGGCCAGATTTTGTTTACTCCGTTTTATTCAACAACAACCTATTTAATCAATGGCACGGGCGCGGTAAATCATACGTGGTCAAGTGCGTATGCACCCAGGTACGCTTCGTATTGGTTAGGGAACGGTACCATTCTCCTTCCAATCGATACGGGCTCCGGTGGTTTCCAAGAAATTGCATGGAATGGAACGGTGATCTGGGACTACCGATTTTCTCGATCTGGATGCTGCTGCCATCATGATGTGAAGCCGTTACCAAATGGAAATGTGTTGATGATCGTTCAGGAAATAAAAACACCCGCTCAAGCGATTGCCGCGGGACGCGACCCAGCAACCATCGAGAACTCATTTTTCCCAGATTTCCTCATCGAAGTCCACCAAACAGGTCCGTCCAGTGGTACAATCGTCTGGGAATGGCACCAATGGGATCATCTCATCCAGGATTTCGATTCAACAAAAAACAACTATGGTGTCGTCGGAGATCACCCGGAATTAATTGACATCAATTTCGGTGAATATTTTTATGGAGACTGGATTCACACGAATTCAGTGGATTACAACCCAGCGTTTGACCAAATACTCATCAGCGCCCATAATTTCGACGAAGTCTGGATCATCGATCACAGCACAACCACTGAGGAGGCCGCTGGCCACACCGGTGGGCACTATGGGCACGGCGGCGATCTGCTGTACCGCTGGGGAAACCCACAGGCCTACCAACGCGGAAACGCAAGTGATAAAAAATTGTTCTTCCAACACCAATGCATCTGGATAAAACCCAGGTATCCTGGTGAAGGAGACATACTTATTTTCGACAACGGCAACAACCGTCCTGGTGGACCCTATTCGACAGCCGATGAATTTACACCGCCAGTGGACTCCAACGGATCGTATTATCTCGAACCGGGTTCAGTATATGGTCCTGAGAACTATACTTGGAGTTATACGGCGGTTCCACCGGGGAGTCTGTATTCAGACATTTTCGGTGGTGTACAGCGCCTTCCGGACGGGGATACGCTAATTTGCGATGGAGTCCCCGGAAAATTTATTGAAGTGACGCCGGAGAAAACAGTCGTCTGGGAGTATGTCAATCCATATCCTTGGCCAACCATGAGTCCGGTGTTTAAAATTGAATACATCTGCCCTATGCCACCTTTGCCACCGCCAAAGCCTGATTTATATTGCATAGGGCGTCTCGTATGGGTGGGCATTCAGCCAGGGGTAAACGTCACGGGGAGCTTTCAGGTGCAGAACTTCGGAGATCCTGGCTCACGATTGAACTGGACGGTGAATTTGTCCTCCCTGATGTGGGGGAAATGGACGATTACTCCCTCGTCCGGCGTAGACCTCACCCCCGAGGAGGGGCCCGTAAGCGTGCAGGTGAATGTGATTGCGCCTGGCGAGAAAAACGCGGAGTTCCATGGGGCCCTCATGGTACAGAACAAGGAGAATGCGTCGGATTTCGGTACAATCCCAATAACTCTGACAACCCCGTTGATCAACTCTCTTCCACCAGCTCACCCCTTCATGAATATGGTGCGGCAGTGGCTTTCATTTTTGAAAGATGTGTTGAAAAGAGCCGTTGCTTTAGTGGAACATTGAGGAGTAGGCAGGTTAGAGGCCATCTGGAAATAAGGTCTGGATGAGTCTGCGCAGCTGTCGTCTCGTCTCCAGTGTCAGCGGGAAGTCCCGATGACGTGGGCAGGCGTCGTCGAGATTCGCTTCGCCGGTGGTTTTGTTGAAGATGACGGGATAGAGGGTGCAGCCTTGGGGTCGGTGATCATAGATGGAGCACTGACCAGCTTTGAGGAAGACGCAGTGCCCGTTCGTGTTCTTTAATTGTTGGCCAAGTGATCCTTGCTTCGTAAAGGATGTCTTGGGGAGTCCGAGCGTTTCGATGCGGGCGATGTCTGCCAATGTAAGCAGCATGTTGGTCTGCTGGCAGCAGGCGGTGCAACGGATGGCCCGGCATGAGTTCATGGTTAGCGGGTATCACGGGAGGTGTTATTAAAGACACGGTTATAATCACGATTCAGCAAGAGTTTTGGTATTGGCGTAAAATGAGGACCGAAATTTATAAAAAGGGAACGGGCGTTGTGAAATGTAGGCCCTCATTGGCGGGAAAATTTCTCATAATATAAACGTTATTCAAAAACATTATAAAGGGCATTTGAATTGCCTGTTACAATACAAAAATAACATTAAAAAAAGAAAAAACAGGTGTGATTTATTTCCCCGGTCCGGCACCGGATGTTTCCACCCCCGGCAAGGAAAGGAGAATAAATCACCAGGGGGCATCGAATACTATGGCCAAAAGTAGCAAAAAACAAATAGATCAAGACGAAAAGAAGGTCATCGAACAACTCCAGCGCAACTCCAACGAAAGCATCGATAAAATAGCGAAACAGTGCGGATTCTCGCGGCAGAAGGTCTGGAGAATCATAAAACGGCTGGAAAGCAACAAAACGATCTGGGGATACACCGCGGTCCCGGACAAGGAAAAGCAAGGCGTCCGCCACTACTTCCTCCTCATCAGACGGTCCAACGAACCGATTAGCGGCTCCATCGACGAACTCATCAGCGGCTTCAAGAAAGGCTCGGCGAAGACCCTCGGGATCTACGTCAGAACCGCCTGCATCCTCCACGGACAGTACGACGTCCTCCTCTGCTTCACCGCCAAAGACATCTCCGTCGCCAAGAAATTCATCGAGTTCATCAACAAGCGGTACTCTGTCGTCATCAAAGACACCCTGCTGCTCGAGGACATCTTCTCCATCAAGATCTGCGGGATGCTCAACCCCAAGCTCGACGACCTCAAAGAGTTCTACGCCTCAATCTAAACCAGGCGTCGCTCTTCTCTCTTTTTTTCCATTTTTTTTCCTTCCCATCACGACGTCATAGCAGTAAAAAAAACAGGAGGGGTGAAAGGAAAAGGGGTCTAACTTGTCTGGGAGGAAAAGAATGAAAAAGAAACAGATCTTTAATATTCTTTCATTAGACCCCTCTGAGGCAGGATATATCGTGATAGTACATAAAGCTAACTCTCGCCCAATCACCCAAAATTCTTATATAGAAGGAAAAAAACCGTGCGGACCGGGAGCCCGATAGACTGCCGATCCATCAGGGGACGACCCACGAACCATTAATGGTGAATCAGCCCAAGCGACGTCAATTCCTGCGATAACTTCTCCACGGCAAGCGACACATCCGCGATCTTTCGCGCGCCGGTGCAGACGATCTTCCCGGAGCCAAACAGCAGCATCGCCACTTTCGGTTCCTTAATGCGGTACACTAGACCAGGGAACTGCTCGGGCTCATACTCCACGTTCTCCAGCCCCAGCGCCATCGCGACCTCGTTGAGATTCAACTCACCGCCCAAATCCGAGATCGCCACGATGTTCTGGATCACAATCTCCGGGTTCTTGTAGACATCGACGTTGAGTTTCTTCAACTTCTCCGCAATGATATTGATCGTGGTCCGAACGTCCTCGATGTTCTTCGCCCCGGTACAGTTCGCTTTGCCGCTGCGGAACAGCAGGGTCGCGGTCTTCGGGTTACTCAACCGGTAGACAAGCCCAGGGAACTGCTCAGGCTCATACTCGGCTTCTTCCAGCGACTGGGCGATCACGTCCAAATCCAACTTATCTGAAAACGACGTCGATGCCACGATGTTTTCAACGATTACTTCCGGCATAGCTCTTTCTTTCCTCCTTCTCTTACGTTTTCATTCCTGATGCAAGACGCGATGAAAGCACAGTCAACGCGTCCGTGACAGCCTCAACCGATGGTCCGTCAGCGACCATCTTCCCCGAATCAAACAGGAGTATAACTGTATTTGGGTCTTCGGTCTTCACCATCAACCCTGGGAAGTCCGGCTGCTCCGCCGGCACAACCTGCAGAGTCTTCCGCAGCTCATCCAGCGGCAGCGGCATCCCCAAATGAAGTGAAGCTACCGCATGCTCAACGGTCAGCATCGCTCGTTTGTTCTTCGAAACCCCAAGCAGGGACAGCCGCTGATCCATCAGCGAGACCACTTCTTCCGCCTCGGAAAGCGACGTGACCCCAGTAACCTTCATCTCGCCAGAGTCAAACAGGAACACCGCAGCGCGAGGCTGGGGAACCTGTACCATCAGCACCGGGGTCTCCTCCGGTTTATATGTCGCATGGGTAAGCGCGGAAGCGAGAGTAGCGAGATCAAGATGCTGCGCAATAGGGCAGGAAATAACAATGTTTTCCACCTGGACCTCGGGCATTATTGATATTTCCCCTCCTTATAGTATATAAAGGGTATTTATAAAGATTTCTTTAAAAACTAGGAATCGGAGATGATTGTTCACCACACCTTATCGACATCAAGATCTGATTCCTCTTCTGTTGCAGGCCGCTTGCGCGCACCCTTCTTCGCCCCAGCGTTCTCCAATAACCCATGAATCTCCCGGGACCGGTCCTCCATACGGTGCTCGGAGGAAACGACGACCAGCTCACCCCGGGTCTTCTCGATAAGACTGCGAATGACATCCTGTTTTTTCTTGATAGGAACAAGACCCGAAGGGTAATCAAAACTCATGACCGCATCATAAATCTGGTCCATGAGCTTGAGGTACTCAGTCGCCTTCTTCGTCTCACTCTCCAACATAAGGTCCAACGCCGCTCGGCGCAACTCACCGACGACGTCACACAACCCCATGAGATATGAACTCGACGTCGTCTGTAGTGCCTCCGGGCTGGGGAGATCCTTTCCCTGCATGATACACAGCAGACAGGAGGCTTCTACGAACTCCTGCTCCGCATTCTCCACGTACCCCGCAAAGAAGATATCCTGATGCTGCTTCGTCAGCGTCCTCATCTGAGACAACAACGACGCCGCCTGCCCGATGAACTCCTCCGCCGCAGGCGTCAAGTCCCGATGCAGATGCTGAATCGCTCTCCGGCAGTAAATAATGATATCCCGGGAGAAACGGAGTGCCCCCTCACGGACTTTCTCCTTCTCAGAAATCTCCTGGTCTATCTTCGCCATGATCGCATCAAGGTTCTTCATAGAGCAGAGAAGACAACGCCCCTTTTTCTTACTTTGGTCGATTCACCCAGAACTCCGGCGTCTTCCCCGCCAACACCAGAAGCACCTGCTCCGCGCAAATCGAACCTGCCCGCAGCTGCCCTTCTTTCGTCGACGCCCCGATATGCGGCGTGCACACCACGCCGGGATGGTTCACGATGTCTTTGAACACTGGCGGCTCAGCCTCGTACACATCCAACGCGGCAGCCCGGACCTTCCCAGCCTGCAGCGCCTTGAGCAGCGCCTTCTCATCGACGGTGCCGCCACGCGCGCAGTTCACCAGGATGACGCCGTTCTTCATCTTTCCGAACTCTGCATCCTTGAGCACCGCGCCCTCCTGCTTGTTGAACGGGATATGCAAAGAGATATAATCCGCAGACCCTAGCAACGCATCCAAGGAGACAAGGGTGATGCCTTTCATCGGCGATTTCGTCACATACTTATCGTACGCAACCACCTTCATGTTGCAGGCCATCGCACGTTTCGCCAGCTCCGCCCCGATCCGGCCAATGCCGATGATCCCCAGGGTTTTCTCGGAGAGCTCCACACCTTTAAACGCTTTCTTCTCCCACAGACCCTGCTTCATGGAACGGTCCGCCTGAGGAATCGAACGAGACGTGGCAAGCATCAGACCCAACGCGAGCTCCGCGACGCTGACCGTCGACCCGGTTGGCGCATTCACAACTTTGATGTTATACTTACTTGCGGTCGGCAGGTCGATGTTGTCCACACCGATGCCCGCACGGCCGATGACCTTGAGGTTCCCTTTAGCGCCTTTCTCAATGACCTCCGCGGTGACCTTCGTCCGGCTGCGCACCATGAGCGCATCGTACTTCGAGATCTCGGCAAGGAGTGTCGCCGGGTCCATCTCATTGAACACGACCTCGTGGCCTGCGGTCTTCATCTGCTGAAGGACTTCCTGCTCAGTCTTATCGGTAACAAGGATCTTCATAAGGTATCGCCTCGCCCAAGGGTAACCGGTCCACCATCAAATATTTTATGGCAGAATCAGGCCAAAAAACACCCAAACACTCTAGGCGTAATCGCGGAAATCGATCCCTGGGTACTCCGCATCGCCCCCAAGCTCCTCCTCGATACGCAGCAGCTGATTGTATTTCGCGGCGCGGTCGCTACGCGCCGGAGCGCCGGTTTTAATCTGCCCGGCGTTCGTGCCCACGACGAGGTCAGCGATGAAGGCATCCTCGGTCTCCCCACTGCGATGGCTGACGACCGCGGTCCAGCTGTTGTCCTGCGCCATCTTAATAGCGTTGAGGGTCTCGGTCACCGTGCCGATCTGATTGAGCTTAATCAGCACGGAGTTCGCAGCCTCCAGGCCGATGCCTTTCTTGATGCGCTTGGTGTTCGTGACAAACAAATCGTCGCCGACGATCTGGATTTTCCCCCCGAGTTTTCTGGTCATCTCCACCCAGGAGTCCCAGTCGTCCTCCGCCAAGCCGTCCTCGATGCTGACGATAGGATAGCGATTGCAGAGGTCGACGTAGAAATCAACCATCTCCGCGCCGGAGTACGACTTATCACCAATCTTGTACGTGCCATCATAGAAAAACTCACTGGAGGCAGGGTCCAAAGCGATCTTCATCTTGCCCTCGTAGCCGGCAGCGGCGACCGCCTCAAGCATCAGGTCCAGCCGCTCAGAGATATCAATGACTTGAGCTGGGGCGAACCCGCCCTCGTCCCCGATGAGGATGCCCGTGGCGCCGAACTTCTTCTTCAGGATTTTCGCCAGGTTATGGTACGATTCGGCGACCATCCGGATCCCCTCCCGGAAGGATTTCGCGCCGGTCGGCATGAGCATGTGCTCTTGGATGGAGTTCTCCTGCCCGGCATGCTTGCCGCCGTTGATGATGTTGCACATAGGGACGGGGAGCAGGTGTGGAGTGACGCCATAGAGCTCGCCGATGTAGACGTAGAGAGGCAGACCCTTCGCGGCGGCTCCGGCCCGCGCGACCGCCATGGAGACAGGAAGGATGGCATTGGCGCCAAGCTTCCCTTTGTTCTCGGTGCTATCCAGTTTGATCATGAGGGTATCGATGGATTCTTGGAAGCAGCAGTCAAGGCCGATGATTTTGGGAGCGATCTTCTTGTTGACGTTGTCCAGGGCTTTCAAGACGCCTTTCCCCAGGAATCGCTTCGGGTCGTTGTCGCGCAGCTCCAACGCCTCGTGCTGACCGGCGCTCGCACCACTGGGTGTCAATGCCCGAAAAATGCCTTGCTCGGTGGTCAGTTCCACTTCAACGGTGGGATTACCCCGGGAGTCGAGGACCTCGCGGGCCTTAAGGGTTTGAATTTCAGACATGGATATTTAGCTCCCCAAGTAGCCTCTGCGAACACCTCGGGGCTTTAAAAAAATTGCGTTAGGCGAAACTCTTAAGAATCAAGAGGAGTTGAGTCACCCGAGGTGAAGTTATGGTAGATCTCGTCATTGTCGGAATTGTCATATTGGTTTTTATCATCATCCTGCTTGCCTCCGCGATTCGTATCATGGCGGAGTATCAGCGGATCGTCGTCTTCCGTCTGGGGCGACTAGCGGGCATCAAGGGCCCCGGCCTCGTGTTCATCATCCCGATGGTCGATCGGATCATTAAGCTTGATTTGCGTACCCGCGTCATCGACGTACCCAAACAACGGGTGATCACCCGAGACAATGTCACGGTTGATGTGGATGCAGTCGTCTACTTCCGGATTACAGATGCACAGAAGGCGATTGTTGAAGTCCAGCGGTATGATGTGGCAACCAGTCTGCTTGCACAAACGACCCTTCGTGATATCCTGGGCCAGAAGAGTCTAGATGATCTCCTCGCTCAGCGGGAAGAATTGAATAAAAGCCTGCAGGCTATCCTGGACATCGGGACCGACCCCTGGGGCATCAAGATCTCGGCGGTGACCCTCAAGGACGTCTCGCTTCCCGAGGAGATGCTGCGGGCGATCGCCAAACAGGCTGAGGCAGAGCGGGAGAAACGCTCACGGATCATCATGGCCGAAGGAGAGTTCCTCGCATCACAGAAAATGGCGGATGCGGCGAAACTCTACGAGCAAACGCCGGTCGCGTTGAGGCTACGTGAACTACAGACGCTGACGGAGATCGCGCGAGAAAAGAACCTCATCGTCGTCCCCGGTAGCGAAATGGGATACATCGCGGGCATCGCACGGGCAGTGACCCAAAAGAAAGAATGAGCAGACGTCTCTCCTTTTTCTTTCTCTATGCCGGAATCATCCTCCTGGTGATTCCTCCAGTCCTTGCTCAAGGGCATGGCCCTGTGGTGTTCGTGAGCATTACCGATGAGATTGATCAGACGGCTGCGGATACCTTCGCCAACGCGATGGCGTTTGCGCGTCAGCATCAAGCCCAAGCCGTCGTCATGCTGTTGAATACTCCGGGGGGAGGGCTGCAGCAGACATTTGCCATGGATGCGTTGATTCAGAACAGTTCTATTCCTGTGGTCGGCTTCGTCTACCCCTCCGGGGCGACCGCCTGGTCCGCTGGGACGTTCCTCTTACTCAGTTCCCACGTGGCGGCCATGGCGAACCACACCATCATCGGGTCCTGTCAGCCTGTGGAGATCGGTCTCACCGGCACCCGGCTCATCAACGATTCGAAGACAATCAACGCGCTCGTGCAATGGCTGCAGGAGCGCGCTCGGATGTACGGCCGCAACGAGACGCTCGCCGCGGAGTTCATCACGCAGAACCGCAACGTCGATGCGACCGTCGCGTATCAGCTGGGTGAGATTGATGTGCAGGCGGATAGCATCCCACAGTTGTTGGATGCTCTCGACGGACGTAACGTTACCGTCGCTACCGGGCAGGTGACCTTGCATACGAAAGGAGCGGAGCAGTTAACCTATGAAAAGCCGCTGTCCTTGGAGTTCTACGGATTATTAACAAACCCGATTCTCGCCGGCCTGCTCTTGATGCTCGGGGTGTTTTCGCTGATCGTCGGCCTGGCGACGCCAGGGTACGGCGCTGAGGTCTTCGGCGGTATCGCGATCCTCTTAGGTCTCGTAGGCATCGGGTTCAACATCTCGATCCTGAGCATAATGTTTATAATTCTCGGCGTGGTTCTCCTCCTGGTCGAAATCTATGTCACTCCAGGGTTTACCGTGGTGGGGATCGGAGGTATCTTCTGTCTCGTCATCGGCGGAGTGTTTCTCATCCCAAGCTACCCGACCCGAGAGTGGCTGATCTCAGGTGATTACATGACTACAGCGTTCCTCATCCTCCTAATCGTCATCCTCATCTTCGCGGTCTTCTTCGGCTTTGTCCTCTACAAGGTAATCCAGGTCCGGCGTAAGCGGCCGTCGATAGGGCTGTTTGCCGGGGAGACAGCGGTGACGATTGACCGACTGGCACCTGAGAAACCCGGGTACGTGCGGTACAAAGGAGAGTATTGGCTGGCCAATTCGACAGTGGCCATTGAGCCGAACACAAAGGTTCTGATTTTACAAAAAGAGGACACCGTTCTCCACGTCCAACCCTATAAATCACCAAAGAATTAATAACTCCCTCTTCTTTTCGGTGCCGAAAAGCAAATCAGCTCATCAACCGGAATTGAACAAGTATGTCTTCTCCACTTGACTGTCAGTTTCTTGGCGGTGGTAACGAAGTCGGCAATGTCGCTATGTTGTTAGAGTACAACAGGCGCCGCTTCCTCTTCGACTACGGGATGGCCCCAGGCAAACCACCGTCGTTTCCGCTCCCGCCACCGCCCGTGGACCTCACACTGCTGAGTCATGGGCATCTTGACCATACCGGGATGATTCCCTGGCTGTGCGCCCAGTCCGACCAGACGATTAATGCAACCATGGTTACCGGGGAACTCAGCAACCTGCTACAGAAAGATTCGATTAAGATCGCGTTGATGGACGGCTACTCCATCCCTTATTCCAGCAACGACATCCGTGAGGCGGAGCACTGCCTCATACCCGTGGAGCCTGGGACGAGGCGTGAGATCGGGCAGGACACAGAGCTGCTGTTCCATTCCTCCGGGCATATCCCCGGCGGATTGATGTTCGAGCTACGTGGAGACAAGACCGTGCTGTTCACCGGGGATTTCAACGTCGTCGACACCCACCTCGTCAAAGGGACATCTCCCGTGAAATGCGACGTGCTGTTCATGGAAGGCACCTATGCCGGCCGGGACCACGTCAACCGCCCAGAGATGGAGAGGGCGTTCGTCGAAAAGATCAACGAGGTCGTGAACCGCGGCGGCGTCGCCATCGTCCCCGCATTCGCACTCGCCCGTTCCCAGGAGATTCTCATCGCCCTCAAAGATCAAGGCCTCAATGTCTGGTTCGACGGCATGGGCAGGAAGATTTCAAAAATATTCCTTCAATACCCCAGGTACCTGCGGTCCCCAAAGGATCTGAAGAAGGCGATGAAGGAAGTTAACCTGGTGCATTCTGATCATGGCCGTAAACTCGCATTGAAAGCCGACGTCATCGTGACCTCCAGTGGCATGATGGACGGTGGGCCGATCCTCTCATACATGATGAAGCTGAAGAACGACAAGAAAAGCGCGGTTCTCCTCACCGGCTACCAGGTGGAGGGGACGAACAGCCGTCTGCTCATCGAGAAGGGGAAGATGGCGTTCTACGGCGTGGTCGAAACGGTTGACTGCGAGGTCGAGTACTTCGATTTCTCAGCGCATGCCGGGCACACCCAGCTGGTGAACTTCGCGAAAGGCTGCAAGCCCGACAAGATCGTGTTGTTCCACAGCGACAACCGCGAGCCGCTCGTCGAATCGCTCAAGGACACCGCGGAAGTCCTCACGCCGATGAATGGCGAGGCATTCCAGTTGTAGCGGGTGGTTGTCCATGTTTTTTTCTCGAAGGATAGATGAGGAGCACGTCGGATGGTGCATGACGACCTATGGCTGAGCTGACCCCACGACAAATCTACGACATGAGGCGACTCTTGGAGGAGTTGAAGAAATGCCGAGGGAAACACACGGAACTCATCTCCCTGTTCGTACCGGCGTCCAAACAGATCTTCGACGTGGTCTCCTACCTGCGCAGCGAGTTCTCCCAGTCCCAGAATATCAAATCCAAGACCACCCGTAAGAACGTCACCTCCGCAATCGAGTCCCTGATGAACCGGCTCAAGCCGTACAAGCAGCCGCCTCCCAACGGTCTGGCGATGTTCGTCGGCCATAAGAGCATCGGCAGCGACCAGACCGAGATGGTCGCCTTCGTCTTCGAACCGCCTCTGCCGCTCGTCACGTTCCTGTACCGTTGCGATTCCTTGTTCTACCTTGAGCCGATTGAGGCGATGCTCGCGGAGAAAGAGATCTACGGTTTGCTTCTGTTGGATCGCCGGGAGTGTACAATCGGGATGCTGCGAGGCAAACACATCGAGCTGCTGAAATACATGACGTCGCAGGTGCCCGGTAAGCACGGCCGCGGTGGGCAGTCGCAGCGTCGGTTCGAACGAGCCACGGAGATCGCCGCGCATGAATGGTTCGTGAAATGCGGGGAGCGGGCCAGCGAGGTGTTCATGAAGGAACCGAACCTCAAAGGCATCCTCGTCGGCGGCTCCGGACCAACCAAGCAGTACTTCGTCCAGGAAGGCTACCTGCACTACGAGTTGCAGAAGAAGATCGTCGACCTGTTTGACACCGGGTACACAGATGAGTACGGGTTGCGGGAGCTTGTGGATACGGCCGGCGACCGCATGGCCGACCTGAAGATCTCCCAGGAGAAGAAGATCATGAAGCGGTTCCTCTCCGAGGTGATGAAATCGGAGAAGAGCCTGGCGGTGTACGGGGAAACTCAAGTCCGGCATGCCCTCGAGCTGGGAATCGTCGATACCTTGCTTATCTCTGAGGACCTCCGGCGCTATCGGATCACGTTGAAATGCCAGTCGTGTCCGTTCACCCTAAAGAAGACCATCGCGGAGGACGCCTTGGAAGACTTCGTCCCGCCACCGTGTACAGCCTGTCAATCGCAGCTCCCAATGGTCATCGCGGAAAAAATCGACCTGGTGGATGAGCTCTCGGACCTGGCGGAGAAGACGAGTGGGATGGTGAAGCTGATTTCTCGTGGGAGCGAAGAGGGAGAATCGCTCTTCAGCGCCTTCGGGGGTCTCGCCGGGATCCTTCGCTATGCCGTTGACGTGTGAAGCCGGCGTTTTCCCTCAGGAAACGGGCATCTTATACAGGGGAAGTATTATAAATCCTTAAATATATTATTCTTTAGGTTGTCTTATGTCGCGCGAAGACTTCCAATCGTTCGTACCTGCGAGTAAAACACTCCCCGAGCTTACTTTAAAAGCCGTCCTGGTCGGTGCGGTCCTTGCGGTCATCCTCGGAGCCGCGAACGCCTACCTTGGGCTCTATGCCGGGATGACGGTATCCGCGGTTATCCCTGGAGCGGTGATGGCGTTCGCCTTCCTGCGTCCCCTGAAAGGCACGATCCTTGAGGTGAATATCGGGATGATGGGGGCCGCGTCTGGTGAGGCTCTTGCGGCCGGCGTCATTTTCACAATCCCTGCCCTGGTTCTCCTGGGGATGTGGACGGAGATCCATTATGTTGAGACGACGTTGGTTGCGATGCTTGGGGGTATCCTGGGCGTTCTGTGGATGGTCCCACTCCGTCGGGCTTTGATCCTTAAGACGGATTTGCCTTTCCCTGAGGGTGTCGCGGTCGCCGCGGTGTTGACCACCACGGTCGGCGGCGAAGTCGCCTCCGAGAGAAAAAAGGCTGAGGGTGGCGTCAGCGGTATTTGGCTCGTGGTCGGTGTCCTCGTTGCAGGGGTATTTAAATTCTGTCAGGTTGGTTTGAAGATCTTCGGTGGCGCCATCCATGGGATTGCGAACATCGGTAAGTTCAATATCGGTAGTGGCGAGGGAACCGGGATTTTCTATGGTGGGGTCGCGACCTCGCCTGCTCTTCTTGGCGTCGGGTGGATTATCGGGCCGAAGATCTCTTCGTTCGTGTTCGTCGGCGGTCTCATCGGCTGGGTGATTCTCGCTCCGCTGATCGCGTTGGCTACTGGGTTGCCGACGCCGACGTCGC
Organism: Methanobacteriota archaeon; assembly: GCA_903877165.1. GTDB lineage: Archaea > Thermoplasmatota > E2 > DHVEG-1 > DHVEG-1 > CAIRCU01. The sequence continues at coordinate 71,225 of CAIRCU010000024.1, forward strand.
CGAATGATGTCACTGATGCCCTGGCGCTAGGATTTGGGAATGCAAATGTAGGGAACCAGATCTGGGGGTTCTTCGCGATTTGGGGCAACTACATCCGGTATATCGGTGTTGGTGCGATGGTTGTGGGTGGACTGTACACGATTTTCCGACTGCGGTCGAACCTTGCGAGTGGGATTCGTGAGGCGGTCGCTGGGATCCGTAGCGGTGGCGGTAGCGCGAAGAAGCGTACCGACCAGGATCTCAACATCAAGTTCGTGTTCCTGATGATCGGACTGCTAACAATCCCTATTTTCCTTATTTACGCGTGGATTTCGTCTCTGTGGGCTGTCTCTGCGGTCATGGCGGTGTTCGCTGTGCTGTTCGCGTTCGTGGCGAGTGCGATCGCTGGGTACATGGCTGGGCTGCTTGGATCCTCAAACAACCCGATTTCCGGTGTCACGGTGTCGGTGTTGTTGATTACGTCGCTGATTTTGCTTGGGTTTGGGTTGTCTGGGAATATCCACGCCGAGGGTGTCGCGATTCTGATCGCAGCGGTAATCTGTTGTGCTGCCGCTATCTCCGGTGACGTGCTGCAGTCGCTAACGTGCGGTCAGATGATCGGGGCGACGCCGCGCAACCAGCAAATCGCGGAGATCATCGGAGTCATGGCCGCCGCGCCTGTTCTCGCGTTGGTCATCCAAGCGTTGGACAAGGCCTATCGAATCGGGAGTACGAACCTGCCGGCGCCGCAGGCGTTCCTCATGAAGGGCATCGTCCAGGGCGTGCTCGGTGGTCAGATGGTCTGGCCGTTCGTCATCGCCGGTGCGGTTCTGGCGTTCGTGTTGATTCTGGTTAACCTGCCGGTGCTTCCTGTTGCCATCGGTATTTACCTGCCGTTTACGTTGACGACGCCGATTTTCCTTGGCGGCATTGTGCGGTACCTCACGGACCGGGCGATTACAAAGAAGTACGGGTCTGCGGAAGAGGAGCAGATCAGCGAATGGGAGCTTGCTATCAAGCAGACTGACGTCAAACCGAAAGAAAAGATTATAAGAACCGGGTTGCTGCTGACTGCGGGGTTCATTGCTGGAGAGGCCCTGATGGGTGTAGCGGTCGCGTTCCTCATCGTGTTTGGGCTGAACTTGGCGGTCTTTGACTTTCCGCCAATCTGGCCGAGTATCGCGGTCTTCGGCTTCATCATGGCGCTCCTCTGGTACATCCCCTTGAGGCAGATCTACGTCCATGACGCGGAAAAAAAGAAGTAACCCGCTGCCGACGGTCGACGAATTCCTTGGCTATCGGCCGGTGCGTGGGGAGTTCCCTTGGCGGACCGGTGAGGACGGCCGGGTTTCGGTTACCGTGCCGAAGTTTACAAGCAAGGCCGGGGTCGGGTTCGTCAAGATTTTACGTAAGGAGAACACGTTTGATGCGAACCTTGATGCCCTGGGATCGTTCGTGTGGGTCATGATCAACGGGGAGATGACCGTTCAGGAGATTCTCGAGAAGGTCAAGGAGAAGTTCCCCGGGGAGCAGAACATTGATCAGCGGTTGTTTCTGTTTCTGCAGCAGATGAGGTTCCTGCATTACCTGACGTACTAGCGGGCCTGCAGGTGTGCTTTTTTGACGACGAGGGTCCCTGAGTCGCGGGTCCAGTGTTTCTCTTGCTCGTCGATGACCAGACGTTGGTGGAGGATCGGTCCGTCGAGGACGATGGTCTCGTACTCGCCGCCCTCGCCTGCGATGTTCACGCCTTTAGTTTCATGTAACTTCTGCAGTTCGGCGAGGGCGGCTTGGTCAAGGATGCGGCCGAGCCAGTCCTTGGTGAGTCCTTCTGCGGACACACCGACGACCATGATGCTGAACCCGGCGTTGAGCTGGTCTTGCAGGAGGAGGCCTTGGTCTTTGTGCCAGAGGGGCGTGAAGGTCTTCAGTCCGAGGCGGTCGCAGACGCGTTCGATGCGGGTCCGCTGGTACTCGGAGGCGATCGCGCCGCTCACCACGCCGTCGATGGGCAGGGGTTCGAGCAGGGCGGTGAGGTCAGCGAGTTCGTCTTCCTTGTGTCCTTTCGTCCGGCGCGAGACGTGTGGGATCCCAAGGCTTTCAGCAAGGAGACGGGTCAGGTCGAGGTTGAGGGAGTGGAACATCCATGACTCGGTGTTCTGCGGGATGAGTGTGACGAGATGAGTGATGTCCCAGCCCCACTGCTGTGCGATGAAGAGGGAGAAGGTGGAGTCTTTTCCTCCGGAGAAGAGGACCGTGACTTTCATAGACAGATGCTCAGCATTCGGTATCCGGTGTTTCCTCAAAAAGGTGCCTAGAGCAGAGCGAGGAGTTCGGCCATCAGAGTTCCAGTGCTTGTGTCTTGCGGTGTGTCCAGAAAGGTTAATTTACAAAACGAACGATGTCACCCGATGAGGAAGCACGGATGAACATCGGGATTATCAGCGGGCATCTCATCCCCGGTCTATTACAGCGACCTGAGCAGGTTATCGTGGAGACGCCGTACGGACCGGTCGTCCTTCGGGTGGCGAAGACGAAGCAGCATACCTTGTTCTTTATGAATCGTCATGGGGATGAGGGGTCTCTTCCTCCGCATCGGCTCAACGCGCGTGCAACGATTGCGGCGCTCGCGGAAAGCCATGTGCAGGCGGTGTTCTCGGTGGGGACGGTCGGGTCGATGAAGAAGACTATGGCTCCTGGTGATTTCGTGGTGCCGCATGACTTCATCGACATGACGAGGTCTCGGCCGATGACGTTCTTTGACGATTCCAGGGTGCATGTGGATATGACGGATTCGTTCTGCCCGACGCTGCGCGAGGCGCTGCTTGCGGCGTGTCGAAAAGAGAAGAAGGCGACAGTGCACGGAAAGGCCGTGTGTCTGGTCACGGAGGGCCCGCGGCTGGAGACCGCCGCGGAAATCAAGCTGTTCGCTCCGCATGCGGATATCGTGGGGATGACGCTGGCACCCGAGGTCGTGCTCGCCAGGGAGAAAGGCTTGTGTTTTGCGTCGCTGTGCCTGGTGTGCAACATGGCTGCTGGTCTGCAGGATCGGTTGACTGCGTCTGAGATCCTCGGGATTTACCGGCAGCAGAAACCCTTACTTTCATCGATTCTTCGCCGGACGCTGGAGGACCTGCCTCCCAAGTTTTCGTGCTCGTGCTCTAAGTCGCTTGCGCAGGCGCGGTTATGAAGACGTATGAGCTGATTGATCATACGGCGGACGTCGGCATCAAGGCGTATGGGAAGACGTTGGATGAGGCGTTCGAGCATGCGGCGAAAGGCCTGTTCGATATCATCACGGACAGCTCGGTGATTGCGCCGGTTCAGGAGGTGAAGGTGTCGCTTCCTGCGGCTCCGTCGCTTGAGCAGCTGCTGGTGGACTGGTTGTCGGAGCTGGTGTTCTTGAACGGGGCGAAGGATCTGGTTTTTGGGACTTTCAAGGTGAAGATTACCGGGACGTCGCTTGCTGCGGTGGTGTCTGGTGAGGAGTTCGATCTGAAGAAGCATCGGATGGGCACCGAGGTCAAGGCGGTGACGTACCATATGCTTGAGGTGCATAGTCAGCCGCCGTACTGGGTTCAGGTTCTTCTCGATATATAGTGCCGGAGTTGCATTTCCTGTAGCCTGGTGAGGGCATCATTGTGATCAACGTCTGGGGGGACGTATTGAAAGACGGTGATCCAGGTGGTTTCCGAGGTAGTCGAGCCGTTGGTGTAGGTTGCGGTGAGGGTTGCGGAGTAGCTGCCGTATCGAACGAAGACCATGGTGGGATCGCGGGCGGTGGATTCATAGACGATGTTTTTTTTCATTGCTCGGCCGTTGAGTATCCCTGCAATGACCACGCCCCACCAGGTTGTCATGAATATGGTGGTGGGAATATTCATATTGCCAATAACTGAGGGAAATACGATGAAGGAGAGGAGGGTACATAGTATACCTATTTTGAGGAGTTTATTGTAGGGTCTGTTGAAGATGGCATTGTAGTTGTCTTGTGGGATGATGTAGCCGACAGGGCCGAACTTCCAGTGATACGCGACGATGTTGGTGTCGTTGGTAGGGTTTGCGTAGAAGTGGACGGCGAGGGGCTCGTAGCCTTGGGTGGGCCCGGCTTTGATGGTCGTGCTCGGGGTTGAGTTATCTGTGGTCGTCACCATGGTTTGTGGGAGGGGGCCAGAGTTTGGGTCTGCTGTTGCCGGTTTGTAGTTGAGGATGGCGTAGCCGATGAGCGTGGATGCCACGAGCAGAAACGTGATGCCAAAGGCGATGAGTTTGTTCCTTCCCGGTTTCCTCATGGGTGGTTCCTCACTGTAATGGGAAATATGTGGGAATAAATGATGAGGGCTATATAAATTTTTTGAAGGCTGCGGCTTTGCCCTAAAACTCTTGTTTGACCTAAAACCATAGGACTTGACTTAAAAGTAACTCTGTTTAAACGGATTATTATTCTTTTTTGCATTCTATTGTCTTTTCTTATCTTCTCTATATTCGCAATAGAAATGAACAATAAGAAGAAGTAAAACAATTAAAAAAATCCCATGCGTGATTGGGGAGAACATAGTTTTAGAAATAATTAAATTTGATTTAGATGCTGTTTGATTAGTTGCATTAAGCCCCGACCATCCTTCATTGATGAAAAAAGGGACAGAATTAAAAATGGCAATGATAACTATCAACAAGGAATATAGAGCAGCTAGAATCAAAGGGATAAATACAAACAAGATGTATTTTGGCTTTAAGTCATATTCAGTTTTGTTTTTCTTCACTTCATTACAAATCGGTTCATTGGGATCATTCCAGTAATGTTGCCATCCCTTCCATTTCAGTTCATTAGTCAATCTTGGGTCATTAATAATTATCTTTATTTGTTCCTCTGTCCTTTTCTCTAGATAGTCCCCAATCATTTTTACTGAGAAAGTACCGTATCTATATTTCAGGGCGAGAGGATAGATAAGGATTGGGATAAATAGAATCAGGTCAAAGAATCCAGATGCAAAAATGATTCCATAGACCACCCCCAAAGCAGTTACTATAAGGGTAAACAATTGTGTTTCGCGATTAAAAATGCTGACAAGTTCCGCTCTGAGTGCAGTATACTCCATCATTAGAACATCTAGAATACCACTGCCTCCATGTCTTTCATCATGATTCGCTGATGGATGTTCGTTTGGACTTGTTACATGTATGTCATTAGATTTATTATCAGAAGTTGTCTTAATCGAAGCTGTTTTTTGATGTTTTTTTTGTGCCATTGAAGGGAAACCCTTGGGGAGCCAGGTATGGGAGACAACCCGAGAAGAAGTTCTGGGAGGGTTGCAGACTCCCCAAATGGAATATATATTGTATTAAATAAATATTTCTACTCTTTTCATTTCCCTCTGCTAAAATAACTGTAATGATTTGATATAATCCTCCATGAATCTCCAATCAGGTTCACCAGAATCATTAACCGGAAGTCGAATGATGCTTTTTTTCATCCGTTTCAGATGCCATTTTCTTCCGTAATTGAATCTATATCTCTCCTGTTTTATCAGAGTAATCAGGAACAATGCTATCAGAGAATTTGACTTGAATTTAGGATACAGTATGTTAATGTCATCAACCGCAAAATATGGTTTTCGTTGGTAAAACGCCTCCCCGACACTACCATTATAGTTAATGGTTATAGTACCCTCCTTATGATTGGGTTCTAGTTCAACATAACCATGTACACCATTGTTATACTCGATGGGACGTATTAGAGGTGTAGGTCCCTCTTTTACTTCGTCATTGACGACTCGTTCTCCTTTTTTTAATTCAAAAAGCTCGTGATACTCAAAGTTCTTCCATTTCCGATTTGTCAAGTTAATGGTTCCTTTCTTTAAACCGCTTTCATTTAATTTGGTAAAAATTCTTCCTGGTATTTTTTCTTTCAGTAAGGTTTTCGTATGATTTCCCATTGACGCCCAATCAGGTTTTCCATTACTTTTAACGGGCAATCGAATGGTTGTTTTCTCCATGCGTTCATATCGCCATTTACGTCCATAGTTGAAACGATATTTTTCTTTATGTAGGATAGGTAATAAAAAATGAGCTATGTAGATGTCTAACTCATGGTCTTTCAATCTGAGTATATTCACATCATGGGAACATGTAAAATCATCTTTCTGATAAAAAGCGACAGAAGTTGATTGACCGTTATTCACAACAGTTATACAGTTACCTTTATAGATTTTTTCAACTACCGAAAGATCAAGTCTATCTGTAACTCCGTTATTCCTCCTTGATGCGGAAATGAATTTGAAATCTCCGTACTCCTCGGGCCTTTTATTATAGTATCCTCGTTCAATGTCGAAAATATCTGAGTACTTGAACTCTTTCCACTTTCGTGAATCCAAAATGTCACTCATGATTTTTCCTTGATAAAAGATTCAATTGCCTTGATGTCACCTTCGCTAACCAAGTAACTGAGATATTGTCTAACTGTTTCTTCAAAGTCATCCTTTCGTAGTGTCGAATAGTCTGTTTGTAAGTAAGCCTCTGGGACGAGTTCATAGTTCTCATCCTCCGCATCCAGATACGCGATTTGTTTAAACTCAGGAATATTCACGACATCTGCACCTTGGTTCGCTAAAAACGATTTCAGTTCCATCTTTATTTTAGCAATCCTGTTGTCTTCTTCTGAATCGAATATCCGTTCTCCTTTACGTTTCTTAAAACCATCGGTGTTAGCTTTAGCAAAGAAGACGCGTTGTTCTGCAAAATCATGTGGTACTCCTTTCTTTAAAAATACTCCGATGGTATGGACTCCGATTGGATAAAATAATTCCTCTGGGAGTGTCAGCACTGCTAAGAGCGAATTATTATTCAGAAGACCTTTTCTCCAGTTGACCCCAGATGCTTCTTGCATAACCGATATAGGGACTATTACGAACAATAATCCATTGTCCTCCATCTGGGATAGACCATAATCGATGAATGAACTTTCTTTTTCTTGAGAAGTCTTCAAAGCAAAAGGAGGATTCATCAGAACTTTAGTAATTACTGGGTCCTCATTCGGTTTCCCCTCTCGTTTCTCGAAACGACCTGTTTCAATACTATTCTTGATTACCTTAAGGATATTTTTCTGGAAACAATTTCCCTCGTTCATGTTGTTTCTTCCATCTCCCCGGAATATCATATTAACGAGGGCGAGGGCTACTACTTCATCATCCTGTTCAATACCGAAAATTCCATTGTTCTTGAATCTTTCTAATTGATTATTGTTAGAATGCTTCTTCACATAGTCAAAAGCTGATACGAGGAAACCGCCTGTGCCACAACATGGATCAAGTACGTAATCATTATATCTGATGTCCATTACTTCGACAGCAAACTCGGTCAAATGTCGCGGTGTTAGGACGATGCCGATTTCTTTTGCTCCATTACCGTATTTGAGGAATTTTTCATAGAACTTACCTAGAATATCATTACCAGACGCCATCGCATTTTGAATGTCGAGGGTTTGGAGTTCTTTGAGAATATCAATGATTGCTTGTCTGTATTTAATGTGATTCTCTTCAGATGGGGGAACTTCTAGGTTGATAAAGGGATAGAAATTTATTTTTTTCGCTTCCTTAAGCTTTTGTTCTATTAAATTATTTATATTCTTAATCAATAACTCTGTGTTTTTTATCCTCAGACTTATTTCTTCTCCTACAGACAATGACAAGATAAGTCCTGCGATGAATCTGGCTCGCTTATTCTTGTTGATTCCTGCATTGTGAAGTGTTTCGTTAATCACCTTTGCCGAACTTAGATATTTTTCTTCTGGAAAATCAGGGAACTCGTTGTAATTTATTGTTTTGTTTCTCTGAATATAAGCAATCTGTTCTTTTGAAAGAAGGGTGTCCTTTCTTTTATTGTTGAAAAGAATCGTTTCCCAAGAGTTCTTATGAAGATATTGATTGATTACAGTGAACCCATCAATATCATTACCGGCCACGCCAGAGATAACTACACATTTGATGCAGCGACTTTTATTAATCTTATCAGCGTATTGGTCCTTTGCCTTCCCGATTGCTAGATCAATGTCTTTCTTATCACGTTTGCTTTCAATTACCCAAAATTCCTCTTCATTAAGTTTGACAATGGCCTCCGGCATATCTCTGACTAAACATTCCTTGAGGTATTTGTTTGCTAACGCCTCGTTTTGTTTGTATACTTCTCCTTCTGGAACTCTCGCTGGATTCCTGATGTTCCACCCAAGTTTTTGAAGTTCTTCTTTGATGTAAGAATATGCATCAACTTCGCTATTTTTTGGATTTGGACTGTGAACCATTATTATCACCAACCTCTTCGAGAAAACGGATTTTATAGGTTTTTCCTAATTTTATTTTAAAGGTTTCTATAAAATCCTTTGGAACAGTTATTTTAGAAACCTTTCCTTCTTTTCTTACAGGTGCAAGAAAGATGGGTTCCCGTTCAACTGGTTTTATTATTGTCAAGATTATTCACCAAAGTATACACTTAACTATATACCCAGGTTATTACTTTAGTTAATACTTAGGTTATTACCTTAGTTAATACCCAGGTAATTACTTTGGTATGGAATCTAAAGTATATTATTCTATTGATTTAAAAAAAACAATTAGTTTTATGTAGAAGTGATTATATAGAATTGACTATTGTTCTGTTAGAGGATCAAGACGTATGCTCATTTGGCTTTTTCATTAATAATTTTTTTGAATTTTAGGAAATCCCCATAATCAGACCATTCTAGTTCATCTCCGACGGAGATATTATATTTGGCTACAAGATAGGAAGGTATGGAGGTCTTAAGGGAGGTTCCAGTCTTGTTTCCAGGGGCTACCTTAGTTATGTTTCCTCGTTTGTTCTTCGACATTGACTGCCTATAATCAAATAGTTAATTAAATATATTTCGGTAGTTATATTGGTAGTTTATCGGTAGTTATATATAGTAGATACTGTATATAGGTAGTTAAAGAGTAGTTAAGGTGAAAGGTTATGACAACAAAATATGACCGAACCAGAGAGGAACGAGCGAAGATAATCCTCTCCAGAGAACACGCGATAACCAAGGTCAGCATTGGTGTTTTCACAGTCCAATCTCAGACGGGAATCGGCAGTTACCGCGTTGATGCCCACCCAGACCATTTCATCTGCAACTGTCCAGACTTCACCAAGAACGGCACAATGCGCCCCTGCAAACATATCCTCGCCGTCAGAATGTATCTCGGTATTGATGCCGCCAACATTGACGTAGCGGCTCCACTAACGCCTTCTAAGTCCTATTCTCAGCCTTGGTCACATTACAACCACAGCCAAGCAACGGAAATCGAGATGTTCGACCAATTCCTTTATCAGCTTGTTTCTGACATCGAAGACCCAGAACAAAAGACAGGAAGACCACACCATCCACGCAAGGAACTCCTATTCTGTTGTATCATGAAGGCATACAGCCAACTCTCAAGCCGGAGAGCACAATGCTTGTTCCATCAAGCCCTACAACGCTCCCAGATCAACCACGACATTCATTACAACGCCCTCTCACGGACTCTACTCAATAATGAAATGACCCCGATACTCCGACAACTCGTAAGGTTCTCAGCATTGCCTCTTGCGGGTATTGAAACACAGTTTGCTATAGACTCTTCTGGGTTCCGATGTTCATCCTTCGGACAATATTGCGAACAGAAACACGGTACGAAACGAATGCACAACTGGCTCAAAGTCCATATCTGTACAGGCATAAAAACCAACATCGTAGCTGATGCTATTATCACTGATGAAAACAGTAATGACAGCCCTCAATTTGAGCCGCTTCTAAAAGAGATGTCTGCTCAGGGGTTCAATATTGAAGAAATTTCAGCAGACAAGGCATACAGTTCTCGGAAGAACTATGAAATAGCAGGACAAATTGGCGCAAAGGCATACATACCATTCAAGGAGAACGCAACTGGTGAGGCAAAAGGTTCACCATTATGGAGGAAGGCGTACTATTACTTCCAACTTCATAAAGAAGAATTTGAAGCGCATTACCACAAAAGGAGCAATGTTGAAAGCACGTTTGCCGCTATCAAGAAGAAGTTCGGGGAAACAATCAAATCAAAGGACAGAATCGCCCAGGAGAATGAGATGCTCTGTAAAATCATCGCCTACAACATCACTATTTTAATTAAGGAATCCATGACATTTGGAAGGGGGGTAGAATTTAATTCCTAATCTTCTCCCAGCCTCCAATAAAAATATGATAATTTATTTCTTAAGTCATCCCTAGAGCTATCTGATAATTGTAATAGTTTTGATTGAAGAATTTCCATATCGGAAGGAACCATTTCAGTCTTTCTTTTTATCATAGAACATTTTAGTCTATGTGTGCGTTTAAAATCTATCATATAATAATTTATTTGGTGATGGTTCAACTCGTATGTTTTCAGTTTTTCATGAGGTTCATAGATGAAATAATTTACATTACTATATTGTGATGGCCCCTTGCTTTCAATTTCTAATTTTTTTTGTGGTGTAAAAACATTCCATTCTTGTACTGGAAATTTTTTATCAGGAGGCATCTTCCTATTTATTCTTATTAAGTCTTCGGCAAAGTATTCATTTTTTGAAAAATCTCTTAAAATATGAATCAGTGGACTTAGTATGATTTGTCCTTTTTCGATGCTACAGCAGGGCGTTAAAATTATACAATAATCCGGTATCTTGACGTCAATCTTGTATTCTGGTTGCTTTGGTTTCTTGATGGAGATTGATGATAAAACATAACCTTCGAGTACATCGCCTAATCTTAATTCGTCATCGTTATTTTCCTTATAAAACATGTTTTACACGCTATTTCTGATAGTACTTGCTATCATCATAATATCCAATCGAATGCATTTTTTGTTCATGGTTTAAAAATTCCTTATGGATTTTCACATCTTTTATTCCAAGGAATTTATCTGCTGATGTTAGGTAAAGATCAATAAGAAATTTATCAAATGGA
>CAIRCU010000025.1 GCA_903877165.1 Methanobacteriota archaeon
AGGCTGAACGACTGCATGAGCGGTTGAGCGGTGGAGAAGATGCTCAGGCTCTCGTGGATAAGGATGAGACTGAGGGAGACCAGAAGTGAGAACACGGTCGCAATGACGATCTTCTGCCGTAGTCGACACTTGAAAAAATAGGCAACAATACCGGCAAGCAGGGCAGCGAGAATCATGGCGGAGGTTTCGCTTCTCAGGAGGAGGAAGAAGGGGATGACGATGAGAACGCCGATGAGGCCGGGTCGTGCTTGCAGCGTAGCGAGATTCACCTCGTTCACCCAGTAAATATTCTTCTCAAGCCCATGGTGAACGGCGGCTCTCACTCGTCGTAGCCGTTGTCGTACTCCTATTTTCAGCAGTGGACGCGAGGCATGCTGCCAGGAGAAGTTGATCTGAAGAACGGTGATTCTGTCTTGGATAAAGGCGACGCCGACCATTAGAAGCATCGTCAGGATGGTAAGGAGCAACGCGGAGAGAAGATCGATGAGCAGCACTGCGATCTGAGGGTTGAAATGGACCGCCGCAAGCAGGAACTCATCCGGCATGATGACCCAGAGTGGTGAGGAATAGATAGCGATGTTCCCAAGGTAGGAGCCGTTTACGGTCCCATTGGGCACGGTCGCGCTAATCATCTGTTCTTTGGTCTGTCCAGGACCCACCTGAAACGTCACCGGATTCAGCAGTGTGGTTATCCCACCTCTCCCGAAGACCACCCCCTTCATCGGGAATATACTGGGGTTTATTATGGAGATTTCCTTGGGCGGTCCGGTCTGACCCGGGGCGAGGGCGCCGAGATCCATACCGTCTTTCGAGGCGAACTCACCAACGCCCACTGCTCCAGTGACCGAATCGAAGGCGAAGAGATGGATGATTACAAGGAACGCCGTGAAAATCACAAAGAAAAACACCGCGGTTTTTTTCAAGTTCAAGGGCCGTGAACTGAAAATAGCGAAGTGGATTTTCTCCTGGATTGTTTTTCTCCGCTGCGGAAATAAGAACACGGCGATGACAAGGAGAATAACAGAAATCGTCAGAGGCAAAAAGACGATAATCGATGTCGTGGTGTCTTTCGTAGCTGTCGAGTGGGACAGGATTTGGAATCCTTCGTTGACAAGAATCCCGATGTACCCGACAAAGGGAATCTTCAGCGGCACCGGTCCGACCATCATTGCCCTACCGACGAAATTAGTCTCGATGACGTACGGCTCAGGGATATGTGCCCCTGCCTGGTCCGGCCATTGGTTGGCGTCACCCTTGGTCACAAGTGCGATTTTCCCGAAATCCTGCTTAATCTCTACAACACGATGGATGACGAATTTGGTATCCGGCCAATGCAGCCAACTCTTATAGACGATGACGTCGCCGACCTTGACATCGTGAATCGACACCGGCGTCCAGGCCACCAGATCCCCGGTCACTAGACTTGGACTCATCGAATCCGAGGTAACGATATCCACAGGGAAGATCGCCCCAGTCGTCACCGACAGCATTCTTGTGATAATGAGGAACATGACAGCGAAGAAAAACAGGTTGCCAATCAGCGTCTTCATCGTCAGTTTCAACTGGCTACGCCTCCTTCGACATGGCCCGGCCTGAAACAGCGACGTCTAGTCTGCGCTCCCGCACGTGAAGCACGCAGGTGCATTATCCCATCCGTACTAGCGTAACAAAGTGGAAATAGATAATACTTATGCTTCCCCCTGCAAGGGTAGGGTCCGAAGGATATATAAGAGGAGGGTTGTATTTCGGCGGCGACATGCCGACCTCGGAAACGAATGCTCCTGAGGAGCCCGTGGACATCCCATTCCTGCAGCGGGAAGTCGGTCAGCGCTTCCCCTTCTACGACATGAAAGTCACCCCGCAAGCCGTCGTCTTCTTCTGCCGCGTTGACGACCAGACTGTTAGCGACAATTTTGAAACCCTCCGGCTCATCCTAAAAGAAAAAGGATACATCCCGATGCTGCAGCTCCATAACGGAGAACACCTGCTCTACATCATGAAAACGCAGCAGCGGAAATACCGGTCTATCTACGTCAACATCATCCTGCTGGCGGCCACAGTAATCACAACCACCATCGCCGGCGCCCTCCTATGGGTCAATTATCAATTTCCTACAACAGACTTTGGTATTCTTGGTACGTACGCGAAGAGCATCCAGCCGTATTACCTCTTATTCGGGTTTTTGACCTTCGCCCTTCCCCTCATGCTCATCCTGGGAATTCACGAGACTGGTCACTACCTCGCTTCGCGAAAGCATCACGTCAACGCCTCTTTACCATTCTTCATCCCCTTACCTCCGGTTCCTGGGGCGTTAACCCTCGGCACGTTCGGTGCCGTCATCTCCACCAGGGACCCTATTCCCAACCGCAAGGCATTGCTCCATATTGGTGCAGCCGGCCCTCTCTGCGGGTTCCTTGTCGCGATTCCGGTCGTCGTCATCGGGTTTTTCCTCATGCAGCAGAACCCCGTATTACTCCCTGCCAACTCTAGCAATATCACGTTCATCCCCCCGCTGCTCATCCAGTGGATCGGTAGTTTCTTCACGATTCCAAGTACCGCCATCATTCATCCGACGTTGTTTGCCGGCTGGGTCGGCATCTTCCTTACCGCGGTGAACCTCCTGCCCGTCGGTCAGCTCGACGGCGGTCACGTCGCCCGAGCGGTCTTCAAAGAACGGCATCGGTACATCAGCTGGGGGATTGTCATCATGCTGCTCGTCCTCGGGCTGTTCTACACCGGGTGGTTCATGTTCGCGTTCATCGTCCTGCTGTTCCTAGGCACCCAGCACCAGCCGCCGCTGAATGAGATGACTCAGCTTGACCGACGGGATCTGATGATAGCTGTCGTGATCCTTCTCGTCTTCATCCTCAGCTTCGCCCCAGTGCCATTCTCCGGATAATACCATCTTCCTCCTTATCGCAATATTTTAAATAGGTTGAGAGGAATGCTATGGTGCTATGGGCATGAAGACGTACCTCCATATAATGTTCAATAGCGAAGGCGCGAGCCCCTCGGAAGTGAAAACCCAGCTCATGAACATGGGGTTCCAGGCTGCGAAAGGCAACTACGACTTCGTCTTCGACTGGGGGAAGGACCATGCGGACCTCGACGAACTGATCTTCTTCGCTGATAAGGTCCATGCTGCGTTAAAACGATGCAACGTCTCGTTTACCATCGAGACGATTTCCTAAGCGATTATTTCTTGTTTTTCAGCCGGGAGAGCGTTTTACTTAGTACTCCCATGAAGGTGTGGTACTCCCAGAGCGAAGGCATAGCCCGGCCCATCATCCGACGGAACATGATCTTCGTCTGCGCCTTCTTATGCGCTGGGTACTCGATGGTGTCTAAAAGCTCCGCGAAGAACCCATGGAGGGTGTCGTTCTCCACCCGGCCAAGCTCCCTCTGCTTGCGGCCCGGATGCCGCTCCTTATACAGTTCGTAGAGTACGAGCGTCACTGCATGGGAGAGATTCAGGGAGGGATACTCGTCGCTCGTTGGGATCTTCACTAATATGTCGCAGACGGCGATCTCCTCGTTGAACAGACCGTAATCCTCACGGCCGAACACGAGGCCGACCTTGCCGTCCACCTTCGCTATATCACCAGCGAACTTATCTAAAGCAATCGAGTTTCGTAGATAGTATTTCTCCGTATGAGCCTCGACGGAGGACGTGGCGACGAGAAAATCCAGGTCTTTCGTCGCGTCCGCAAACGTCGGGAACGTGACCGCGCTATCGAGGATTCCGGTCGCATGCATGGCTCGCGCGTAGCATGCCTGATCCAGGGGACAGGCAGGCTTGACGAGCACGAGACGGCGGACATCAAAATTCATCATGGAGCGGGCTACGGCTCCTACATTCCCGCTGTACTTCGGTTCGACGAGTACGACGACAAATTCAGGCACAGTTCCCCTCCCCCGGAATCATGCGGTTTATTTGATGTTGAGTTCGTCCTCTTTTTCCTGGAGCATCTTTTGGTACTTCGATGGAAGGTGCTTGACGGTGCGGCGTAACTCCATGTGCTTCCCCATGATTTCCGAGCGTTTGTTGGTCTTCAGTTCTTTAAGGACGAATCGGCTCTCTTTAAGGTAAGAGTACAGATAGTAGAAACCGATGCCAAAAACGATGAGGCCTGCGATAAGGACGTATGCGTTCCACCATCCGAGCTGAGCGATAAAGTGCAGCGATGACTGCCCAGAGACGAATCCGTTAAAGAAATAGTACAGCATCCCAATGATGATTAGGATGATGCCGAGGATGGTCAGGATTAGGCTGAATGGAAAGACTAACTCTCGCAGGAAGTTCGTGATTTTTCCCATTGTTCTTTGTCACCTCAGTAGGATCGAGCGAACCGCATCCATTTCTCTGCTTTTTGCCCACAGACAGGACAGGTTTCGGTACATCTGGGCGATTCGATGGGTTCCCCTAACGTATTACCCTCTAAAACATTTTCGATTTCCAAGGCGCAGTCTTTCGTGCCGCACCACGGCATGGTGATGATGCCTTGGGTTTCCTTCGCTTCCTCAACGGAGCAGACGCGGTGCATGTTCTCGTTGAGGAGCTTCTCCGCTTTCGTATATAACGCGGCGGCGACCGCGTCAAGTTCCGCTCGCACCCCGTCCTCCGCGTTGCTGAGAGGCATGGTTTTTTTCTCCCCGGAGTCGCGCCGAACCAATGTAAGAGCTTGTTTGTCGAGGTCTCGGGGGCCGATTTCGATGCGGAGTGGGACGCCTTTGAGTTCCCAATCGTAGTACTTGTTCCCCGGGGTGGTTTCCCGGTCGTCTACATGGGAGCGGATGCCTGCGCTTTGGAGTCGGCTGTGGAGTGTTCTGCAGGCGTCGAGGACTGCGGTCTCTTTGCCTTTGAAGATGATGGGGATGATGACGACTTGGAGTGGAGCGATGGCGGGGGGAAGGATGAGTCCTTTGTTGTCCCCGTGGATGCCGACGATGGCTCCGAGGATCCGTTCGCTCATCCCGTAGGTTGTCTGATGCGCATAGGCCCGTTTCCCGTCCTGGGTCTCGTAGGAGATCTCGTACGGTTTGGCGAAGTTGTCTTTATACTGATGGATGGAGCCCAGCTGCAGGGTGCGGCCTGAAGGCATGAGGACATCGATGCTGATGGTGTAGTAAGCACCGGCGAACTTGTCCCATTCTGGGCGTTTGTTGAAGATGTAGGGTAGGCAGAGTTTTTGGAGGAGTCGGTCTGCTATCTCTTTGTCCTCTTGGATCTGTCGTTCTGCGTCCTGGAAGTCGACGTGGCAGGTGTGGGCTTCGAAGAAGTGGATTTCTCTGACTCTGATGAAGGCGCGGGTCTGTTTGGTCTCGTAACGGAAGGTGTTGACAATCTGGTACATTTTTAATGGGAGGTCGGTATGTGAGCGGATCCACAGGGAAAAGATGGGGTACATCGCGGTCTCGGAGGTCGGGCGTAGCAGCCAGCGTTCCTCGAGCTGGGTAAGGCCGGCGTGGGTAACCCAAAAGACTTCTTTGCCGAAGCCTTCGATGTGTTCCTCTTCTTTTTTAAAGAGTGACTCTGGTATAAGTAAGGGGAACATGACTTCGCTATGCCCGGTCTTGTGCATCTCGTCGCGGATGAGGCTGTCGACGTTGGTCATAAGCGTCCAGCCGTAGGGCCTCCAGACGTTCATGCCTTTAATGGGGTAGCGTTTGTCACAGAGGTCCGCGAGTTCGACGATTTCGTTGTACCATTCGTTAAAATCCTCATCTTTCTTGACTTTGGTGGCTGGCATAGCGCTTCATCTATGGTGTATGAGGGCGGGGAGATGAGGGTCCTTAGGCGCCTCGTCCTTCTTTAGCTTTCACTCGTAGCTCGGTGGAGCGGCATCGGCGGCATCGTTCCGCGCGGACTGCGTTGGATGCCCCGCATTTCATGCAGATTTTTTTGTGTAACAGTCGGTTTTCCGCCTCTGGAAATCGCGTCATAGGTTGACCGCCTTCTTTTCTGTGAACAGGCATACCCTATTTAAATATGATGCCAGGGTTTCTCTGGAGAAGAGGCATGTTTACAAGGCATTGAAAACAGCAGGGGCGTTCTGGTGGGAATAAAGTATTCGTAGGGGGTGGCGGATTTGGGTGGTGGCTATGCTGCGGTTTAGACGTCAATTCAGTCTGTTGCTGTTCTTCGCCTCTGCGTTGTTCCTGATTTGGTTTCTTCTTCTCGTGGTGAGTCCTTTTGCTGTTCCTTCGGGAACCTTGCAGGATCTCAGTGGAACGGTGGGGGTTTCTGATAACGCCGCGCTGTTCTCCAGGCTTCCTTTCCCTTGGAGTCAGGTGTATTCGATTGGCGATCAGATGTGTCATCAGCGTGTAGACCGGTCGTTTTTCCTGGGTGGCAACGAGATGGCGTTTTGTGCCCGGTGCATCGGCGTCTGGCTTGGGATCTTCGTTGGATTGCTCTGTATCACTTTTCTTGAGGTTCCCCTGGATTTTAGGCTGGCGTGGGTCTTCCTGCTTGGGTTGCTTCCCATCATGGTTGACGGTGGCGGTCAGCTGCTTGGGCTGTGGGAAAGTACGAACATCGTCCGTCTGCTGACCGGTCTGTTGGCGGGGGTCGTCGGAGGGCTTGGCATCGGGGTCCTTCTTGAAGAACTACGGGATGCAGTCCTTGTAAGAAAAGAAAAGAACGCTGGGTAGCGTCTCTGTGTTAGGTGAATTCCTTTCGGGAGATGAAAAGGAGGGCGAGGCCGAGGAGGGAGAAGACGCTTGCAGAGAAGAGAATCCCTATCGTGAACAGTCCGAGGACGCTGCCGGCCATGGCGAGCCCCCAGGATTTCCGTCGGATCGCCATGATACCGCCGACGAACACGAGCGCGGAGAATACTAAGCCCAAGATGCTGCAGGTCTGCAGGAAGGACTGAACCTGTTGTGCGGTGATGTGAGAATCAGGAGGAAGAAGGTTTTGGAACACGGTTGCGTCAGCGGCAAGGAATGTCGACCAGGTGAGGAGCCCCGAGATGCCAGCTATGAGGAGAAGGATGCCTGCGATCATGGGCAGGGATGAACGCGGTCGGTGTTCGAAGGATTCCAGTTGCTCTTCAGGGGGATAGTAGCCTTCGGGTACGGGTGTTGGTTCATCCATGACGATGGCACCTTGTCTTGGTGAGGCAATCTGATACGAGTTTTTATGTTTATGTTTTCAGCGTGCGTTTGCGCCGCTCGTAGTTAGCGCGGATGCGCGGCATGATGCGCTGTATCGCGTACCAGAACACGACGGCTCCGTAGGCGACAATGAGCACCTGCAGGTATGGCTTCTGGATGTACTCTGTGATGAAGATGGTTGCTGTCAGCGGAATTTCTGCGAAGATCGACGCAAAGATGTAGGTCGTGAGGCGGCCGGAGAACACTCCGTAGCCGATGAATACGCCTGCGGCGGCCTGGTAGAGGATGATGCCGATGGATCCGACGATGATGAACAGGACGGTGAAGTTATCCTGGATTTGCGATCCGAGGATGAGCAGAGATGCGGGGGTGAAGATGGAGCCGAAGCCCAGTCCAAGCGACAACCCGTAGATGACCGTTTCTTGTTTCTCATGGAAGCGACCGATGTTCAGGACGATGACCTTGAACATCTGTTCGAGTACGGGGAACAGGATGATGTAAAAGATACCGACTTCGGCGGTGAACAGCTCGATGAGGGCGGCGATGAACCCGATGATAATCCCGACGATGAAGGTGAGGAAGATGTTTTTATCCTTGTACATTCCTTCGTAGCCGCGTAGCCCGATCCAGAGGAGCAGCAGCGCGGGGATGATCCCCAGGAAGAGACTCATCTGCGGGATGATGCTTGCCATAATTTACCCTCCAATATGGGCGCCGTCTTATAGTTTACCCTCGGGACATCCATATACATAAAAAGATATATCGAATAGGACTGCCGAATTAATATAGCAACGAATCATACCACCACCCGAGGCGAGACCACACCATGATTACCTGCACTGGACTCTCCAAGCACTTCGGATCTATCCATGCCATCGACGACTTCACCGTCGACATCCCCACCGGCCAGATCTTCGGCCTCCTCGGCCCTAATGGCGCAGGCAAGACCACGACCATGCGGATGCTGTGCTGCCTCCTCAGACCAACCAAAGGCACCGCCCACATCGACTCTTACGACATCACCAAGCTAGCCGATGCCCATAAAATCCGCGGCATGATCGGCTTCCTCCCCGAAGTCCCCGGCCTGTACGAAACCCTGGGCGCCTACCAGAACCTCGACTACTACGCCCAGTTCTACAACGTCCCCAAACCACAACGCCAAGAATCCATCAAAAAAACCCTGGACGACCTCGACCTCTGGAACCGACGCAGCGAACCCGTCGGCGGCTTCTCCAAAGGCATGAAACAAAAAATTGCCATAGCCCGCGCCCTCATCCACGACCCACCCTACCTCTTCCTCGACGAGCCCACCGCCAGCCTCGACCCCCAGGCAGCCAAACTCGTCCGCGACTACATCCTCGACCTTAAAACCCAGGGCACCACCATCCTCATCAACACCCACAACCTCACCGAAGCAGAACGCATCTGCGACCAAGTCGCACTCATCAAAAACACCCTCATCAAAGTCGGCAACCCCAAACACCTCGAACACAGCATCTTCGCCCGCACCATCGCGGTCACCGTCGACCACATACCACCAACCCTGCCACAAACCATCACCAGCCTCCCCGGTGTCACCCTCAACAAAATCCAGGACACCACCCTCTACCTATCTGTCAAGAACCCCTCGGACGACAACCCCCGCATCATCGACTGGCTCAGCAGCCAAGGAATCAAAATCACCTTTATCACCGAAGAAGAACACACCCTCGAAGACGTGTACCTCAAACTCCTCGGCACACCCCAAGGAGGTTAACTCCATGGCCTGGCACAACACCTGGACGCTCACACGGAAGGACTTGGCCGAATTCCGTCATCAAAAACTCGTGCTCGGCTCCATCATCGCCATGCCCCTTGTCCTCGGCGTCATCATGCCCCTCTTCATGTTCTACCCACTCACTAGCCTCGCCCCCACCCAACCCACCTGGGACGTCACCGGCCTCCAAGAATACGGCACACTCCCCGACACCTTCACCGCCCCATACACGAACCACACCCAGATGAACACCCAAGCCCACGCCACCACCATCACCAACACCACGCTCATTCATATGACACTCACTAACTGCGTCCTCATCTCCTGCATCATCCAAGACTCCACGCTCACGAACTCGACCGTCGCGTACAGCGTACTTACCGAATCCTCCTGCGTCGACACCATCCTGACCACCTCACAAGGCACGAACCTATCCGGACGCCACATCATCGCAGACCACTCAGACCTCACCTTCATAGCTATAAAACCCTCGGAGACGCAACTCGTCTTCCCCACCATCCTCAACCTCATCCTCATCATCTTCATCATCATCCCCGCCACGCTGCCCACCATCATCGCCTCCTACAGCATCGTCGGAGAAAAAAACAACCGCAGCCTCGAGCCCCTCCTCGCCACCCCCATCACCGACGGGGAACTGCTCACAGGGAAGATCTTCTCCTCACTCATCCCCTCCATGGGCTCCACGCTGCTCGCCTTCACCCTCGGCGTCAGCCTCCTCGACATCCTGCTCCTCCCCAAGATTGCGATGCCGCTGCTGCCCAACCTCACCTGGCTACTCTCCATGCTCGTCCTCGCCCCCACCGCCTGCCTCATGAGCATCCTGGGCTGCATCATTGTCTCCTCAAAAGTCAGCGACGTGCGTGCCGCACAGCAAGTCGGAGGATTCATCGTCATGCCCGTCGTCGTACTCATGCTTGGCGTCCTCTCCGGCTTCATCCTCCTCTCACCCCTCACGGTCCTTGCGTTCACCGGCATCTACCTCGGCATCGACCTCGTCCTGTTCTACTTCGCCAAAGCCATCTTCAACCGAGAGGAAATCCTGACGAAATGGAAATAACAACAAACTGCCGCCGACAGACCGGTCTTTAAATGGTGCCTAAATACACCAGAGATAAAATATTAGTAGGAGCGCAAGTATAAAGCAGCCCAAGCCAGGAGGAACACCATCCATGGTCACACAAACCATCCGTTGCCCAACATGCCACACCCCCATGACCGTCCAAGGTACACCAGGACAACGCATAGTCATCACCTGCAGCACCTGTAAAGCCTCCGGGCAGTTCACCTTCCCCGCCGTCCACCAAGACCAGGGACAGACCTGCATCGCCGTCTCCCATCTCACAAAGACCTACAAGGACACCATCGCGGTCAACGACGTCTCCTTCACCGTCAAACGAGGAGAAATCTTCGGCTTCCTCGGCCCCAACGGCGCAGGAAAAACCACGACACTCAAAGCACTCCTCGGACTGATCCACACCGACGGCGGAACCATCACCATCGACGGCCATGACATCTACCACGACGGCATCCAAGCAAAAAAACAGCTCGCCTACCTCCCCGAGCGCGTCGCACTCTACGACAACCTCACCCCGACACAGACCATGCAGTTCTTCTGCGAACTCCGCGGGGAAGACCCCTCACAGATCCCGATAATCCTCAAGGAAGTCGGCCTCGACCAGGTTAGCACCCGCAAAGTCGGAGGATTCTCCAAAGGAATGGTACAGCTCCTCGGCATCGCCCAGATCCTCATCGGACACCCCTCCATCTGCATCCTTGACGAGCCCTCCTCAGGACTCGACCCCCGATGGGTGAAAGTCGTCCGCGAGAAGATCAGGCAACTCAATGACGCCGGCGCGACCGTAATCTTCTCCTCTCACATCCTCAGCGAAGTCGAAAGCCTCTGTGACCGCGTCGCCATCATCGACAAAGGACGTCTCATCGCCGAGGACAGCCTCGAGAAGATCCAATCCGTCGTCCAGGTGAAACCCCGCCTGGAAATTACCGTCCCCGGCCTGAAAGGAAAAACACCCAAAGTCCTCCAAGGCCTCAGTGGCATCAGCGACCTCTCCATCCGAGGAGACGTCATCACCGTCACCTGCGAACCCTCGTTGCGCGGCAAGATCATCACCTTACTTCAGGACGGGGGATATACCGTCGGCAACATCAAAACCATCGAACCGTCCCTTGAAGATGCGTTCCTGAAACTCGTCGGAGGCAGCGCGCTATGAACCTCGACCGCAAATCCGTGTACACCGTCGCGAAAAAAGAATTCACCGACCACATCCGGAACCGCTGGATCCTCATCCTCATCATCGTCTTCATCATGCTTACTTTGGTCGCATCATTCCTCGCCGGGCAACGATCCACAAGCGACACAACACTCGGTGGGGCCGAGGAGACGGTCGTCACACTCCTCAGTATCGCCGGCATCCTCCTCCCCCTCATTGCCATCATGCTTGGCTTCGCCACCATCGCCGGGGAAGCCGAAAGTGGCGCCCTCGCACTCGTCCTGTCCTACCCTATTAGACGATCGGAAGTCCTTTTGGGGAAATTCCTCGGGCTCGGTGGCATCCTTGCGTTCACGGCGCTCGTCGGGTTCGGCGTCGGCGGCCTCTTCATTACCATCAGCTCAGGAACTGCGCAGATTCTCGGGTTCCTCGCCTTCATTGGCCTCACCGTGCTGTTCGGGCTTATGTATCTCAGTCCGATCATCTGTCTTTCCGCGCTCCTGAAACGGCGCGTGACCGCGATTGGCGGCGGCATCTTCCTGTTCCTGTGGTCACCGATCTACGACATGATCATCTTCGGCGTCTTCCTCGCCACCAGCGACCTGTCGACCACGCAGATTATGCAGGGCGGTTCTTTTTCACTTCCCGCGTGGATGTGGTGGTCCATCGGTCTCAGTCCCTCAGACTTGTACGAAACCACGGTCATGAAAGCCTTCAACGTGCAGCAGGCATTCGGTTACAGCATGCCGCTCCCCGACTATCTCTCCACCGGCCTCCTAATTGTCTTCATGTGCCTATGGATCGCGATCCCGCTGCTCCTCGCCTACGTGTTCTTCCGTCGCCGTGACATCTAGGGACATAATAAAGTTTTTACCTGGCCCTTCAATTACCGGGCTGCGTGGATGGAGCGCTCCTGGTCACCATTATCTTTCTCCTCTCGATCGCAGGGATGTTGTACCTCATCTTGCGCAAACCATCCTTCTCCCTGCGGATAGGGTCTCGGACCTTTCATCTTGACTCGTACTTCCTCGGTGCCCTCATCGCCCCCGTGCTCATCGCCTGCTTCGGGCTCCTCACCCCTGAGCAGATCCTGCAGGGGCTGCGCGGCAGCGGCGGGCTGAACCCCTTCGGCGTCCTCGTCCTCTTCCTCGCCATGGTGTTCATGAGCATCTACCTGGACACCACCGGGTTCTTCGAGTACTGCGCCCGGCTCGCCCTACGGTACGCGGACAACCATGGCGTTCGGCTCTTCCTCGCCTTCTACGCCGTCATCTCCATTCTTACGATTTTCACCTCGAACGACATCATCATCCTCACCTTCACCCCGTTCATCTATTACTTCACCAAACACGCTGGCATCGACCCGCTCCCGTACCTCATCGCGGAGTTCTTCGCCGCGAACACCTGGAGCATCATGCTGTACATCGGCAACCCGACGAACATCGTGCTCGCCTCCGCGTTCAACCTCGACTTCCTCACCTATTTCCGATGGATGGTGCTGCCGACGCTCGCCGCAGGCCTCATCAACCTCGGCATCCTGTACCTCCTCTTCAGGAAACGGATCACCCTGCCGTTCACACATGAGGAAGAGCGCCGTCCACGGGACGCCATCACGGACAAAGGCGGTGCGTTGCTGGGCGTCGGCATCCTCTTCGGCTGCATCTTCTTCCTCGCGATCGCCCCCACCATCCATGTAGAGATGTGGGTCGTGGCCTTCGGGTTCGGCGTTGCGCTTCTCGTGATTTTGTTGGTGCGTGATGCGGTCGCGGTCGGTCGCCGGCTGAAGACCATCTTGCGAGTGCCGCGGACGGTGAAACGGATGCCGTTCGAAATAATCCCGTTCGTTCTAGCGATGTTCATCTCCGTGGAGGCGCTGCGAACCTATGCCATCACCACCGCGGTCGGCGGATGGTTCAACGGCCTTATTCAGCAGTCGTCGACCGCCTGCATCCTGGTCTATGGTTTCGCATCCGCGTTCACTGCCAACATCGTCAACAACATCCCTATGACCGTGGCCTTCGTCCCCGTAATCCAGACTGCTGCTCCGGCAATGCAGCTGCCCGCGATTTATGCTACGGTCATCGGGTCGAACCTCGGTGCCAACCTGACTCCCATTGGTGCCTTGGCTGGGATCATGTGGATGAGCCTGCTTAGGGAAAAAGGCGTGCGGATGTCGTTTAAGGAGTTCGTGAAGTACGGGCTTCTCGTCACCCCATTGTGTCTCTTGGTATGCCTCGCGGTGCTTTCCGCTGAGTTTCTCCTATGAACGACTTCTGTAGAATTCTGCCAGAAAACAAGGCAGACTATAAGGCAAACGATTTCTGGTTCCGTCACGTTTTATGATCGCACGAAGGTGGCTGCACATGAGTGGTGCTAACTCTTATAAAATTACAATACGTGACAGAAACAAATTATTCTATGGTGAGTTCCCTTTTTAGAATAATATCTCGCAATCGAATTTTCTTTCCATCTGGTAATAAACCTGGCGGAGGCTCTTTACCTTGTTCAAAAAGTTTATACCCTGCACAGTTAACATGGTGTGGTTCTGAAGTGCAATATTTCACTAATATTTCCTCGAATATTTTTAGGGAGGTTTTATCAGAAAAAATATATTTTGCTAATAGGGGCATATCTGTTGAGGCTTTCTCACTACAACGTTGAAGATACTTGCATCTAAACTTATTGGAGATGGTTATATACGCTATGCAGGTATGATACTTTTCTGATTCACAGACAGGAAAATCAGCACGATACACGACCTGTGGGAAATATTGAATGCACATTCTTGTATAATCTTTATAATAAGGGCAACTCATGCAAGCCCATCCTTCTTTTTTCCATACCCAATACTTTAAAACTTATTTCTCTTTAAAAGCATATCCTTTGAGTCACCAAACCCTATTTTGATAACCCTTTTTTGCCACCGCTATATGTGACAGAACCCGATTTCTCTATAATGCTGGCGAAGGTGTATCACAAACGCTGCGTGTCGATGCCTTCTAGTGAATGCTCGCAGGCCTTAGAGGAGTTTTATCGCGATTCGTGACCAGGGGACCTGGGTCAGTTTCCAGGCGTTGCCGGTGGCGAGCACCTGAGCTATCTGCGAGTTGTCCGGGTTGATGTCTTTCTTGTCCAGCGTCTTGAGGTATTCGATGGCCGCGTCCTCCGTCGTGAACAGGTATTTGGCGCTGCCCGTATCCAAGCAAAAGACCGTGGTATCAATCTTTAATCCGTTCAGAAGAGGATTCGCAGATTCAGTCTCAGTCGTCTTTTTAACCGTGGCACTTGGTGCCGTTTGCTCAGTTCCCATCTTCATTTTATGTACACCTCCAAGCAGGAAACCCATTGTTTGTATAAATAGATTCTTTTCCCTGGAAAATCTCTTACAAAATCCGGTCGTTACCAGGGAATGCCTTTATTTTCCTGTCTGCCCGAGGCTTTTAAGCGCCTTGAGGTACACGTTCCGCACGCCGTTGTTCTGCTCTTTTTTTGCTAGCCGTGTGATGGTTGTGATTAATTCCTGTCGGCGTTCGGCGTTGTGTTTGGCGATTTCGGAGAGGGCGTAGGCGGCGCACCAGCGGACGACCGTGCTTTCGTGAACGGTGTTTTTCAACAGCCGTGGGACTGCGACCGCGACCTCGGAGGGATAGGTCTTCGCCATGTTCCCAAGCGACTCCTGCACGCCCCACGTCACGTGAGGTGCCTTGTAGGTGATGTGGGCGACCAAGGTCTCCAGATACGGGAGCAGCAGGCTTGGGGCATCGCTGGAGATGTCCTTCATGACGTCCGCGCAGGATCCTTTCTCCGGGTCGGTTCCCGTCTCGAACAGCTCAAAGAGTTCTTTCACGAGGCTGTGGTCTTCACGGATCTTCCTAGCGATAAGGACGCATTTTTCTTTGGGTTTCCGGCCGGACTGCTGGATGTCACGGATGTCTCCCATGGGACTCATCTCCGGAAGAGCCGTTTGACATTAAAGTATCTTCCTGCTTCTGGTGACACAAGGGGTTAAGAACCGCTTCGTTGTTTTCCTCTGCGACATGGCTCCACGACGCAATGATTTTGACGTGCTCAGAGTCGTCTGCACCGCCTCCATCTTCCTCTTCCACTGCTTCTGTATCTTCGCGGTCTCAAATTTTTTCATTTCGAACGATGAGACCAGTCTGGTATTCTATGTTCTCACCGCCCTCATGCTGGTGTGGATGCTGCCCGTGTTCTTCATCATCTCAGGACGGGTCACGTACTATTCACTGGGGCGCGTCAATGCCGGGGCCCTGCTGAAGACTCGCTTCCTCAAATATATGGTCCCGTTCCTCTTCGGAGTGTTCACCTTCTGCGCGATCATCATCTACCTTACCATGGTGTTCTACCACCAGTACTCCGGTAGTTTGTTATCGTTTTACGTCAACGAGTACTTTCACGGCTTGTACGGCTTTGGCGGCAACTTCTCCTTCCTGGGAAACCACCTCTGGTACCTCCTGTACCTCTTCCTCTTCACGGCCATTATCCTGCTGCTCGCCCGACTGTTCCCCTGGGGCAAATGGAAACAGATGTTCCACAGATGGCTTTCGGTGTTTCAGAAGCCTGGGGCGGTGTTCCTGCTGAGCATCCCGGTAATCCTCACGACCCAAGTCAACTTCATCGAACCGCTGGTGTTTGGCAGGACCGGCACCGGCGGCTGGAACATCCTGACGCACTTCGTGTTCTTCGCACTCGGCATTCTCTTCTCCTACGACTCGCGATTCGACGATATCATCGACCGCCATTGAAAGGTCTCCGCTGTCCTTGCGGTGGTACTCATCGCTATCTACGCATGGCTGCTGACCGATATGCCATACTACGACACCCTGCTGTCTTGGCTCAAATCCATCCTGCTTGGGCTGGCTGGTTTCACCTCGGTCATTGCGATCTTCGGGTTCTCCCATCGACACATCACACGGGCGCCGCGGAACATAGAAAAACTCAACGAAGGAGTCCTGCCGTTCTACATCCTCCACTTCCCGATCGTAATCATCTACGGGTTCTTCATCGTGCAACTGAACCTAGGTCTCCTCCCGAAACTCGCCATGATCATCGGGTTCTCATTCCTGACGATCGTGGCATTGTTCATGATCATAAAGCGGGTCACCGTCCTGCGGTTCCTGTTCGGCATGAAGATGCGTCAGAAGAAGGACGCCGAGGGGGAGATTTGAACTCCCGCGAGGAACAAGCCCCACGAGCTCTCCAGGGTCGAATCTCTCCTGTTGAAATTAGCAAACAACAACTCAAGGAGTTCTTATCACTACGGGAAATCGAAGGATTATGTACTGATTGGTTAAACGGTATAAACAGATATCTTGAGAGATACCTAAACTATGTAAATTGGAGTGCAGACCGAGAGAAGACTATTGAATATCTAAAACTGGAATTGAAGCAGTGCTCAATGTCTACCTATAGAAAAAAGACGTACCAGATTCGGAAGTTCCTAGAGTTTTGTGGGCATCATTGGATTCATGAGGTTAAACTTCCACAGGACACTCAAGGTACTACCGCTGGTATCGCAGGTTTCAAGGTGAACGTGCAGTTTTAACAAGGACAACAGGTAAAGACCAGAGTTCCAACCCGTAGTCGTCTCCGTGCTGATCGTTCGTCTGTCGCTGGTTACATGGGCACTGACAAGGCCGAGTTTATAATGGTCATTTGGGTCGCTGACGAGTAAGCCGAGATAATTGTAATCAGGCCAGTCCTTAATCCTGGGGGCGGTTTTCGGTAATGCATCACTTTTCAGAGCGTTTCCATGATTGTCGATGAGGAACCATTCAATTCCACTCACCACTAGTCCGTTTGAAAGCCGGAGATTATTGTTACTGACGGCCTGATATTCATCGATACCATAACAATTATTCACAATATGAATCTGAAAATCGCTATCACTTGCATTCGATTGGAAGATGAGGCCGTTGACTTCCATCGTCATCCCGCATGGAGGAGAATTGAACAAATAACTCCCCGACCATGGATCAGGGATACTATCAGGGGTAGATGGGTCATATGTATATTTTCCTGTAATGGTATCGTTGACATGGATGGTGCCTCCCAGTAGATCGTTTTTGTCATCAATCTGATACACCTTGGCAACGACTTTGATGGTTATCAGACTGTGGGATGGTAAGGTCGTTTTTCTTTCATTTGGGAGACCAGTCGCGGAGAATACGGTTAGGCTAAGAAGCATACACATAATTATACCGATGATTTTGAGTTTCATTGTTCTTCCTCCTTTAGAAGTATATAACTGATACCGTTTCTCATATTAATAAATATAATGTCTAGTTTATTATAACCGTTTCACATGAGGGGGGATACTTAACCAAGAATACGTATAGAACAGGTATGACCAAACGTAGACTTACATTGACTATCAATGAGGATTTGTTGGGTAAGACTCGTTATAATGATATCAACCTCAGCTCTTTCTTAAAGATTTAACTCAGGAGATATATTGCATATATAGAAGGAAAGCAGTGTTATCAGGAAGAAGAACGCCGAGGGGGAGATTTGAACTCCCGCGAGGAACAAGCCCCACGAGCTCTCCAGGCTCGCGCCGTACCGGTCTGAGCCACCTCGGCAAAAAACCAGGAGGGTGTACCCCTCGCCTTCTTATCTATTTTTTCCATACGGACGGATACGTCCCTTTGTTCATGAGCACCCGCTCAAGGACAGCGGCGATGCCCTGGTCCTTCTGCAGCACCTCTTCAGTGGACAACTGCATCGTCACCAGCGCGATGCCTTCGCCTTTCAGCGTCATCGCCGCAGCGATGTCACCTTTCTTGATATCCGAGTCGACTTCAACGATCCCGGGGACCGCGAGGTTCGCCCCATGACAGAGTGCGTCGACCGCGGAATCACGCACGACGACCTTTGGGATGCTACCCAAGAGATATTCCATGGGTCTGAGCACGGCCTTCATCCTGCTGTTATCATTGTCCTCATGCCAGAACACGTAGGCGTCCTTGACTTCCTGTAGCTTCACGAGTGAGGATTCGATAATATGCCCGACTTTCGTGCGGCGCAACTCCATTAACTGTGCACCCGCACCAAGCTTCCTGCCGATATCCACGCATAGCGTCCGGATGTAGGTCCCCGCCTCACAGCCGACCGTGAACAGGACTTCGGTGCCTTGGATCTCCATGACGTCAAGGTAATAGATCTGCCGTT
The DNA here is from genome assembly GCA_903877165.1 of Methanobacteriota archaeon. Taxonomy (GTDB): domain Archaea; phylum Thermoplasmatota; class E2; order DHVEG-1; family DHVEG-1; genus CAIRCU01. The sequence continues at coordinate 18,316 of CAIRCU010000025.1, forward strand.
TCCGCCGGACCCGTTTCACCGCGGAGCGCAGGGGCGGCATTTGGGTGACTTCCCCGACGAACCCCTCCATGGTCGTGCGGACCACGGCAGGGTCGAACTGTTTATGCAGCTTCATGAGGGCAACATACTCTTTACCCGCGGGCAACAAAGCCTGAAGGGCACGCGAGGCGTCCCCGACGCCGATAGGTAAAACGCCGGTGACCGCGGGGTCCAAAGTGCCGTGATGACCAATCTTATCGACATGGAGGATCTCTTTGACCCAGGAATCGACCTGATGCGAGGTCGGGCCGCAGGGTTTATCAAGACAAAGACAGCCGTTAGATAAAAGATCCGAAGCGCCTCGCTCGTCAGGTCGTTTCCCATAATGCGGGTTGGTCTTGGCCATGACCTTGATGAGACGTTTTCGTTCGTGCTGCGACGGCAACCGATGCTCAGTCATCCCTACCCTCAAAGAATACACTTATAAAAAACTCACTGGTCACCGTTTTGGGATACGGGCGAGGATCCGATCCACGATTTCCTCGGGGGGGAGAGGGGCTGTGTCCACGATGACATCGTAGATGGAGGTGTCGCTTACATCGATGCCGTAGAACTTCTTGTACCGTGCGGCCTCGCTGCGCTCCCGCGCCTCTATTTCCTGACGCCGCCGTGCGTACTCCCCGCTTTCCCGTTTCACGATGCGAGAGACGCGCGTATCGAAATCAGCGGTGAGAAGGACTTTGAACGCAGGGATATGGTTACGGACCGCAAGCCAGCCAGCGATCCGCCCTTCGAGGAGGACATCCCCCTGCCTCAGCACCTGGACCTGATAGTCATCCAGCTCCCTGTCGACCTCAGGGTGCAGTTCGCAATATGACCCGAACTGCTCCAGGCTCATCTTATGCTTCTGGGCAAGGGAACGGAAGATCTCACCAGAATAGACGTACCTCACCGCCAGCTTCTTGTGAAGCAGCTGCGCAACCGTCGTCTTCCCAGTCCCCGGAAGACCGCTCAGCGTCACGACCGTCATGCTTTCACGTGCACACTGTTATGTCGCCGTGGATTTCCCACGCAGGCCTTTCCACCATGCAGACCAGGTGATCCACCGCAACAACTGCCGGATGATACTGCCGGCGAGGAACGAGAAGACTAGGTACAAGAAGAACCAGTTCGAGATCAGCACCGTACGCCCGAATAACGACACATGCGTGGCCCACGGGGTCGTGAAGTTCACATACGTCACCTGACCCAGGTAGTACGTCAACCAGATGAAAATCGGGGCGATGAAGACGAACAGGAACAGCATGGCCTTCATGGTCCCACCCGATGCCTGCGTCGACAGCTTCATGATCTCCGGCTGCATCTTCATCAGCTTCTGCATCCGGTTCGTGTTGCCTTCGCGACGAGCCTTGGTCATCTCCTTTTGGAACGCCCGCTGAACCTCCTGGGCTTTCCCCATCGCACGCCAATCCGTGAACAGATGAGTCAACAACGAAGAGAGGAACACGACGATGATCCCGGAGACAAGGATGGTCATCAGCGGATTCCGACCGCCGAAACCGATTATCGGGGCCAGGATCGCATTCAACCCCAATGCAATGAACGTACGGATCCCGGGGCTTGCGAACACGAACATAAAGACAAAGAGCAGCACCATGATGAGAAGCAGCTGCCCGGCCTGTTGACCCCGAGCATCCATCTTCCTCATCGGATCACCGGCTCCGCCTGCTTCACCGCATCATCCAAGCCGTTGTCATGGTTGTAGACGATCTTGACGGTCGCCCCGGTCAACGCCGCGTACGCCATAGCCGCTGCTCGGTTCACGAACTGATGCTCCGCGATCTGCTCCTTCGTGTCAGGGTCGCGGTTCCGCGTCGTGTCACGGGCGCGCCTACCATAGATTTCACCAGGGTCAGCCTCGACAAGGACGATCGACATCGGCTTCAACTCTCTCAGCACCCATTCCGGGAGCCCAGGCAGGTAGCCCTGAGGCGTCTTGATCGTGCAATGGGTGTCAACAATCACGTTACCCATGCGCCCGATGCGCTGCGCGGTCTTGACCTGCAAGTCGCGCTGCTGAGCGAGCGTCAGCTTCCGCATCTCATCGCGGTTCTTGACGAGTTTTTGTTCGAGCGCGATTTCACTCATGACCGTACCAAAGGTCACGAACTGGATGTCCATGCCTTCCGCTGCCTTCTTCATGACGGTAGTCTTCCCCACCCCGGGGATGCCGGTGACGACGATGACGCCCATGCGGTTCTCCTGCTACTCAGCGCCGAAGAAGCTACGCAGGATCGGGTGCATCTCCATAGCCTGTTCTTTGGCGATTTGCTCATAGAGTTGAATCATGATGCCTGCCGTCAGGAGCACGCCAGTCCCACTGGCGTTGCCGACCGTGCCGATCGCATCTGCGGAGGCCGCCAGCGCACCGACCATTGCACCTCCGATGACGGTGACGACAGGAATATAGCGTTCCAGGACGCGTGACAGGACGCGCGGATCCCGACGGAACCCGGGCATGACCATCCCTGATCCTTGGATCTGTTTGGCGACCGCTTGGGGTCCCATGTCGGTCGTCTCAATCCAGAACTTGGCGAACAGGATGGACCCGCCAATCATGAGCGTGAAGTATATCAGAGCCTTTGCGGCAAACTGCCATGGCGCATGACCACCCGACCCCCCGGAGAGAATCGGCATCAGCCATGTATTCACGCCATTGAGGTTTGACAGATACCACGCTCCTCCACCGACGGGTGCTGTAGACCCTGTCGAGGTGTCATAGATACCAATCCACCACTGTTTCCCGAGGATTGGCAGGTTGCTGAGCGCCGGATGGGTGTAGAACAGCAGCGCGAACATGTTGATGTTCGCAAGCAACGCTGACATCAGGATGACGGGGATGTTGGAGGAGTAGATGAGGCGAATCGGGTAGCGGCCTCGCGCGCCACGGACGGTGGCATGCGCCAGCGGCAGTTCGATGCGTGAAGACTCCGTGTACGTGACGATGAAGAAGATGGCTATCGTTCCAATCAATGGGACGAGGGCGTTCACGTGTCCGCCGTGTCCCAGGAAGATGATCTGGAAGCCGCCGTCGACCATGTCTCCGATACTCATATGCGTGGCGAGGTAATAGGTCCCAGGGATGGTTCCGGCTGGTGGATTCGAGATGCTGACTGCTTGGGTCGCGGAGGCTGGGATCCAGTTGAAGACCCCGGTGAAGATCTGCTGGGAGACCCCTGCGGCGATAAACAGGGAGATACCAGAGCCGATACCCCATTTGGAGATGAGTTCATCCATGAGGAAGACGAGGTAGGCGCCGAGGAAGAGCTGCAGGATGATGATGATGTCCGCTAGGGTTCGTCCACCCACGAGATTAATAAGGCCTTGGCTGGGGCTGAGGTACCCATAGACTTGGGGGATGGCCTCGACGAAGATCATGACGATGACCAGGACTTTTTGGCTGCCTTGGTAAATCGATTTGTCCTCTTCCTTGGTGAGGTCGAGCTTGATGATTTTAGCGCCGACGAAGAGCTGAAGGATAATTGAAGCAGTGACGATGGGTCCTATTCCTAGGTGCATGATGGAACCCGATGCTCCGGACATGATGGCGCGGTAACTGGCGAACATGTCCAAGACGGTCCCTGTCACTCCATAGATCATGACGTTGGTGAGAGTGAAAAACAGGATGAGACAAAGGACAGTCCAAAGGATTTTGGTTCGGAAGTTGACGTGGACTTCGGGTTTGGAGACCGCGGGCCAGCGTTCAACGATTGGTTTTAGCAAATAGAGTCGGCTTTTCTTTTCCTCTGCCATAAGTCTTCAACCTTACTTTTTTGGGAGTTGGACTTCTCCTCCCTTTGCCGCAATCTTCTCGACTGCTTTTGGAGAAGCGGAGTTAACGGTGATCGTATAGGCACTCATGACGTGTCCGGCGCCAAGGAGTTTATCGTAACCGTCGTCGGTGAGGTTGACGTGTTTTTTACCAGGGTATCGTTCGTCGAGGTCTCCGACGTTGATGATCTTGTCGCGTTTAATGAGGCTGGGGTCCCGTGTGAAGCCGTGGACGCCGAAATGGTCGGGGTCGTACTTCAGCATCTCGAGAAAACGGTGCTTGTGCAGACCGGCGTTGCCACGTCCTCCTCGGAGGCCGGCGCCGCGGCCGCCCTTTTTCCCTTTCCCATGGGTCATGGAGCCTCGGAATCGTTTTGTCTTTGTCCGTGCCACTGTGATCACTATCCCTTTGTTGAATTCATGCGGTTGAGTCGAAAGCAGATATTGTACATCGTTATTAGCCTTTCGGGTACTGCTCCCTGGTCGTCTGCCCCCGATTGGATACCGAGAATAAGTTGGGGTTAATAAAACTTCTAGTAGACGACTAGTATCGTGAATTAGGGTGGTGTGGTGATGATGCGAACGAGTGTCACATCGTAGATGGCTTTGATTTTTGTATGGAAGGAGAACTGGGCGGGGATGGGGAAGGTGTATCCTTTCTCTAGTGAAATTTCGCCGTTGCATGCGGCTATCATTTTCCTAAGAAATGGGATGGTTTTTGTGAGATGCAGGGAATAGATGACTGCTGCGACTTCGAAGCCTTTCTCAAGGAATCTACGGTCGGCTTGCCGGTTGGCTTTCTGTGCACCGAAGGGTGGGTTCATCAGCACCGTGTCGACTTTGGTCTTCACCGCGTCGATGTCGCTTACTTCGTAGTCGATGTCGAGATGTTTGATGTCCGCGTATGCTTTGGCTTGGCCGATGAGGCGGGGGTCGCTGTCAATGCCGATGACGTGGCGGGCGCCAAGGAGGGCGGCGCCGACTGCGAAGATGCCGGTACCGCATCCAAGATCGAGCACGGTTCTGTCGGCGATGTCGCCGTAGCGGAGTGCGGTGTAGAGGAGGTCGGCGGCGATGGGTGCGGGGGTGAGGTACTGCTCGCGGGCGGGGTCCGGCTGTGTGGGTGCGGGGATGTCTTGAAGCATGATTTCGAGGGCGCGCTGCTTCATGGTGTTCGTCGGATGTCGAGAGCCGTTGTCGTGTTTTTTAAGGTTTGGGATGCCATAAGTTTTATTTGCTGTTGGGTATTGTAGGGGCAGCCTACAGGGCTCGTAGATCAGCGGAAGATCGCCCGCTTGGCATGCGGGAGGCCTCGGGTTCAAATCCCGACGAGTCCACTTATTTTTTCGTGAATTAGTGGTGTTGTTGGATGGTCGTCGTCGCTGAAGCGCCCAGGAGAGAATCGATGACCCTGCCAACCCTTTTTAATTTTTTTTCGTTTATTTAAATATCTTCTATTTAAGTTCATGCTAACAACATTTAAATATGAGACAAGTCGATTTGGGGCAGACTCTATAAATAGATGACGACTATGATTCGCACCAAGGTAATAAACGATTCCACCGATCTCGTCACGATCATCCGTGCCTTCGATTCTCCAATCAAGAAAGAAGTGTTCACTGAGATCTCCCGAGACTGGACGCCGTCCAGTATGATCCTCACCAAGTTCGGTGATGAGGGCCACGACGCCCTCGAGTTCTTCGAAAAGATGAAGCTCGCAGAGACCAAGTGGACGACCCCGGAGGAAGGCGTCAACGGCAAACCCCAGAAGATGTACCGGTCCTTCTACTCCTTGTTCAGCATCAACATCTCCTGCCCGGTCAACGAGATTAGCGAGATCTTCAACATCTCCTCACTCGACAATTCGTCCTTTGAGCACCTCGAAGAGAAAATCTATGACTTCATCGGCGACACCGGCACATTCGCCAACAAGGTCTCCGAGAACTTCCATATCTCCAACACCGCGCTCAAAGCCCTGGTGAAGCGCTCGAACCGCTTCCATTACACCGGGTTGAAAATCTCTCGTACCCCGCTGTTTGAGGCGACGACAAAGGCCTTTTAAAACACCACGAGTTTTCGTCTCGCCATGGATGCCACTGTCCTGGCTCAGGCGTTTTGGATCATCATCCCTGTGTACACCGCGAACGCTACCGCGGTGCTCGTCGGCGGTGGGACGCCGATTGATTTCGGAAGACACTGGCGTGACGGCCGACGGATTCTAGGCGACGGGAAGACCTGGAGCGGGTTGCTCGTCGGCACCCTCCTGGGAATGATTGCCGGCTTCGGCTGCGCGGTCGCCGCCTCCTTCATGCAGGGCACCGAGTACGCGTTCGTTGGTCTGACCGCGTTTGAAGGCTTCCCGCTCATGATCCCGATTCTTTTTTCACTGTGTTTCGGCGCGCTCCTCGGCGACCTAATCGAGAGTTTTTTTAAACGCCGCGTCGGCATCGCCCGTGGGGACGACTGGATTCCGTTCGACCAGCTGGACTTCCTGGTTGGAGCCTTGGGCTTCAGCCTCCTCGTCAGTACGGTACTGCAGGTAAGCGGGCTGTCTGCCGCGAACTGGTTCTTCTCCACCCTGACTATCTGGCATCTGCTCATCCTGGTCGTCGTCACCCCGTTCATTCACATCATGGCGAACCTCATCTGGCGTCGGGCGAAACACCGACAGACACAACATTAATCAAATCCCCAGGGTTTTCAGAGTCGTACTGGATTGGAGAGATACATCATGGGATCCAAGGAGGATACTGCAGTCATGAACGATTCCCTGAAGCAGTGGATCTCCAAGGAAGACCAGGTGAAGATCGCGCGGCACATCGAATGCGCCCTTCAAGAGAAGACGCCCTCGGGGAAATGCAATGTCTGCAACACCAACGACGCCACCGCGATCTGCATCAAGTGCGGCGGCCCGACCTGTCCATCCTGCTACTTCACAATCGTCGGACTCTGCCAGAATTGTCTGTCGAAAGTCACCGTGGAAAAATGGAAGAACAAGAAGACCGACTGGAAGTCTATTTTGGGCGTCGACTGGGTGGACTAGCGCGGTTTCTTCCTTGGTTTTGTTGTCCGTTTCAGCCGTTCTCCTTCTTTCACCATCGCGTACATCGCGCGTGCCGCCCGCCATGAGGACGGATAGATGGGGACTCCGACTGCTTTGAGGTCCTGGACGAGGTCTTCGAACTCGCGGCCGCCGACCCAGCAGCCGAGAATCGGTTTCTTGTACTCGTGGTGCAGCTTCTGCTGGGCGATCATCTTCTGGATCGCCCCGGTGTATTCCCGTGGGCGGGCGTACCCCGCGTGCACGGAGGCAACGATGATTCCGTCGATGTTCGGGTCTTGAAGGAGGGCAAGGGATGAGGACCAGTAGCGGTAGAACCCAGCATCGGCCACGAGGTCCACCGGGTTGTTCGGACGGATCAGTGAAGGGAGTATCTTCTGCATTTTCTCAAACGTCACTTTCGAGAGCGGGGGGACGACTAGGCCATTGGCTTCGCAGGCGTCGGTCAGGAGGATTCCCAGGCCGCCTCCGTTGGTGATGATTCCGATGCGGTTTCCTTGCGCTGGCGGCTGGCCGGCGAGTGCCCGTGCCATGTCGAAGAGTTCCACGAGGTCGCGGCATCGGATGCCGCCCGATTGGGTGATGGCCGCGCTGTAGATCTCGTCGCTGCCTGCCAGGGATCCTGTGTGGGACGCGGTCGCGCGAGCCCCTGCTTTCCCTCTCCCTGCCTTGACGACGAGGACGGGTTTGTTACAGGCTTTGATGCTTCTCATGAACTCGCGGCCGTGTCTGATGCCCTCGATGTAGAGTCCGATGACCGCGGTCTCCGGGTCATTGGCCATGTACGTGATAAGGTCGTCGTCGTCGATGTCGATCTTGTTGCCGACGCCGACGATTTTTGAGAGTCCGACGTATTCGTTGTTCGCAAGGTAAATCATGCCCATGCCGAGCGCGCCGCTCTGGCTGATGAGGCCGAGGTTACCTTTGCGCGGCATGCCGAAGGCGAAGGACGCGTCGATGCCAGTGGATGCGTTCTTGTAGCCCATGGTGTTCGGGCCGAGGATGCGCGTGGTGCTTCCGGCGATGATCTCTTTGAGTTCCTCTTCTTCCTTGTGGTTGCCGATCTCGCTGAACCCTGAGGAGATGATGATGACCCAGGCGACTTTTTTCTTCACGCAGTCTTTGAGGACGGCCGGGACGATTGGCGCAGGCACGGAGATGATGACGAGGTCGAGGCTTCCTGGGATGGCGAGGACCGATTTGTAGCAGCGCATCCCCAGGATCTCGTCTTCGTGGGGGTTGACCGGGTAGAGGGTGCAGTGGTAGTCGGAGATCAGGATGTTCTTCAGCGAGGCGTGGCCGATTTTCGTTGGATTCTCCGAGGCTCCCACGACGGCGATGCTGCGTGGCTGGAAAAAGGTGGTTAAGTCGTGTCCCATATGTAAACAGTCCCCACGGTGGGAGAGGGATTCTTTTTCCGTTACTTAAAGGTAGTGACCCCAGAGAGCAGGAATAACCAGGGGGGACTCATTCCCTTCGGGTTTGAAAGATGGGATTCAACGCAAGATGGTTTCAGCAAATAGACTTGCAAGAAGCTCAGAGTATAAGGCATAATCATTGGCGGATGCTGCCTTTTGTTAAATACTGCGGCGGCCTCCTTTTAAAATGGAGAAATGAACGATAATTCTGCTATTGGCTCCTTGTCTGTCTTAAGCCGGACGATACCTATAAAAAGTACTGCCTTATATAATAACAACAGGTTGATATTAATGAAGAGTCACCCTCGGTTCTCTCAGGCCGTTAGCTGCATCCTGATACTGCTGCTGACGGTGACCACTGCGGCAATGACCAAGGCGGTCGCAACTCAAGTATCAGGAGAACAACCATTCACGATTCCGATTAACCAGGTTCAGTATACCTTCGGGACGGTTCAGCTGTCCGGCGGCGCGTTCGCCACTGTTGACTCTACAGGCATGCAGGGGTATACGACCGTGCTGGGCGAAGCGAAGCTGCCGGTCATCCGCTACCTGCTGGAGATACCACAGGGAGCGATGCCGTCCGTGACGGTGACCCAAGATTCTTGGGTGGACTCCTCGCTAGCAGCCCAGGGCGTCCCGGGTCAGATCGTCCCGGTGCAGCCGTCTGTTGTGAAACTCTCTGGAGCCACTGCGCCGTTCACCTATAATAGTGCTGCCTATGCCTCGGATGCGTTCACGCCAGGAACCGTTGCCTCCATTAAGGTCGTCGGAGAGATCCGCGGTCATATCGCTGCGCTCCTCGAAGTCTTCCCGGTCCAGTACAACCCGGTGACTGGGGAGTTGCGCCTGCTGACCAGCTGCACCCTGCAAGTCCAACTGCCGGGAAGCAACATGGACCTCACGCGCGACACGATCCAGCGGTACGCCTCGCCGTCCTTCGAATCGTTAGAACAGACGATGTTTACCAACTACGGCACACTGGAGGCTGGAACCTCAAGCCGGAGTGGCGAAGGCTACCTGATTATTGTTGATGATGCGTTCGCCAATGCGATCCAGCCGTTTGCGGACTGGAAAACCAGCCTTGGGTTCGACGTCACGGTCACCATGACCTCGGAGATCCCTGGCGGTGTGACCACGGATAACATCAAGGCGTACATCGTGGATGCGTACAACAACTGGCAGACGCCGCCGGCATACGTTCTCCTGGTCGGCGACACCCCGCAGATTCCCACCTGGACTGGGCAAGCCACGGGTACGTGCACGGATCTGTATTATGTGACGATAAACACGGGTGATTATTTTGCTGATATCTTCATCGGCCGCTTCTCCGGCTCGACCGCGGCACAGATTACCTCGATGGTCGACAAGACGCTCTACTACGAGGCTGGCGTCTTCCCGTCCAACGACTGGATCATGAAGGCCGCGTTCATGGCGTCGAACGACAACTACCAAGTCTCCGAAGGGACTCACAATTACGTCATTGATACGTATCTGACCCCAGCGGGGTACACCTGCGACAAGCTCTACAGCCACGAAGGAGCGACGACCCAACAAGTCAAAGACGCGATCAACAACGGCCGCAGCCTCGCCATCTACTCCGGTCACGGCTCCGAGACCAGCTGGGCCGATGGACCGCCCTTCAGCCAAGCCGACGTCAACTCCCTGACCAACGACGGATTCTACCCGTTCGTCTGCAGCCACGCGTGTCTGACGAATCAGTTCACGGTTTCGGAATGCTTCGGGGAGACCTGGGTGCGCGCTGATCACAAAGGCGGACTCGCGTTCTGGGGCGCCACCGATTATTCCTATTGGGATGAGGACGATATCCTGGAGCGCAGCATGTTCAAGGCCTGGTTTGAGGATGGCGTCGATTTCACCTGCGGCATGACCAACGCGGCGCTGTACTACCTCTACCAACACTATGGTGGCGGTGGCAACTCCCAGTACTACTACGAGGAGTATAACCTGCTTGGCGACCCCTCGGTGAAGCTCTGGCGCGATACGCCCAACCCCGACCTACCGCCGGCCACCCCGAACACACCCTCCGGGCCGACCACGGGAGTCACATTCATCACGTACACCTACACGGTCGCGGTCCCCGCTGATCCTGAAGGCCAGAAGGTCTTCATGCAGTGGGACTTTGGGGACGGGAACCTCAGCACCTACCAAGGGCCGTACACCGCTGGTGATCAGGCGCAGATGGCCTATGCATGGCACGGTCCCGGGGCCTATGACCTGCGGGTCATGGCCATGGATATTAACGGGTCGAAGAGCGGCTGGTCTGAGCCTCTTGCCATCACGATCAATATGAAGCCGCGGTTTAATGTCACGGCGGTGAACGGCGGAATCGGGATTCATTTCAAGGTCAAGAACACCCTCAACCAGACCATGACCAACATCGTCTGGTCCGTCAATATCAAAGCACCACTGGTCTTGATTTGTACCGGGATGGGTGGGGTGATTTCATCCCTGCCTGCCGGCCAGGAAGCCACGGTGAAGACTGGGACCTTGTTTGGGTTCGGCAAGATCACCATGAAGATCACTGCTGGTGATGCGACAGCCCAAGCCTCCGGGTTCCTCTTCGGGCCGTTCGTCTTTGGTGTGAAGTAACCCTTCACCCCCCTTTTTTTCTTTTTTTCCTCCTCGTTTATTTAGACGTAAAAAGGTTGTATGATGTATTTGTAAGGATATTTATCTATATATATATACTTAAGGGAGGAATTCACGCATGGCGGCGACCACCTCAGCGCTCGTTTCCGCCTGCCGGTACGCCTCCAGCGGCTCCCGGTTCAACACCAGGAAATGCGGCGCCCACTTGTACAATTGCACCAACTCTATGGCTTGCTCCACGTTCCCGATGATGTATAGTGCTGCTGCGAACGCCTCCAGCGTCGTCAGCTGGAACGGCTTCCCGTAGTTCACCGGATTCACCGCGACTAAAAACGGCAATGCCCGCGACGGGTTCTTCGCCTCCAGCACTCCGAACGCGGACTCCGCAGTCTTCCACGAACAATCCACGGCTACCAGCCCATATCGACGAACAGCGATCGTATCCTCGGCAGAAAGGCTCTTCTTGGAAAACGGACTGAGCAGGATCGCATTACGGGGGACTTGATGGAAATTCGTCATCAGTTCCGCTTGTTCGAACCGATGCATCTTGCGCGCCGTGCACTTCTTCGGGTCGTCTTCACTGTAGTGCACCACGACCAACCGAACCCTAGCCATTCGTACTCACCTGCACATCCAGCACCACATGCGACACTCCGGGCGCATAGGACTTGACCTCCCTCCAAGATACCAGACGAACCACCCGCTTATACGACCGTGCCACTACCTCCAGCGCCTTCAACGGTCGATCCGGGCATAGGCGCGTCGGCACCGCCTCATGATAGTGAATGAAACCTTGTTGCTCACGAAGGCACTCGAATGCAACGGGAGCATACCGCACCGTGTCCTCCAGATACCCCAGCACCACCCGATTTGCGACACCCCGCGGCGCCACTACTTGGTTATCCCCTAAGAGCGGCACGACCACGTCCGTCACATGGTTCAGCACAAGATTCTGACACAGGAACCGATACGCCACCGGGTTGATCTCACAGGCGTACACCCGAGCAGGCCGCCCATGGACCGCGATTGGCAGCGTGAAATACCCGATGCCGGCGAACAAGTCCACGACCGTCTCCCCCGGCCGCACCACCTGCCCCATCCGGATCCGCTCCGCCATGTTCCCTGAGGAGAACATCACCTGCCCCGGGTCCAACCGATACCGCACCCCGTTCTCATGATGTGTCGTCGTCGTGGCCTCAACCCCCCAGATCTTCCGCACCTGCGGCACGCGATGCTGACCGCTGATTCCTCCGACATCCTCAAGCACAGCCTTGCAGCCCAAGACCGAAGCATATTCCTGACAAATAACCGTTCGATCCTCCCAAAGCTCGGGAGCAAGCCGCAGGATCAACACCTCGCCGACCTTCTCCCACTTCGACGGAAGAAACTCGATACGCGTTCCAAGTCGCGGCGCAAGCGCAGCCACGATCTCGTCAAACGGCGTCTCCCGCATCACCCACCAATCATCGCCTCCCGCTATAAAACCCCACCTCCCCTCCAAAACCTAGATGAACACACACCCGATTCCCCCAGGTTAGGATGGATTTTTTCCCGTACACCTTGCGCCCGTACCAACGCGACATCATGGACCGCATCACGCAGTCCCTACAGCAGCGGCAGCCATTCATCTTCGAATCAGGCACCGGGTCCGGCAAGACCGTCTGCACGCTTGCCGCCTGCCTCACCTACGCCCTCGCCAACAAGAAACGGATCGTGTACACCACCCGGACCAACGCCCAACAGCAGCAAGTCATCCGCGAACTGCGCACCATCCGCGACCACACCAAGGACGCCCGCCTCATCGGCGTCGGCCTCCAAGGACGCGCCAACCTCTGCCTCCTCGCCCACACCGACCCCGAAGTCGAACACGCCACCGCCGAGGAGCTCTCCCGGTTCTGCTCATATCAAAAAAAACTCACCCACACCACCAAAGACAAAGGCTGCCCGTACTACAGACGCCTCCAAGAACAGACGACAGCGGTCGAGAAACTCCTCACCTGGACCAAACACCACATACCCACCGCGGAGGAGTTCCGCACCGCCTGCGCCGACGCAACCCTCTGCCCCTACGAAGTCAACAAACTCCTCATCCCCGACGCTCTCCTCGTCATCGTCCCCTACGTCTACATCTTCGATAAAACCATCCGCATTAAACTCTTCGACTGGCTGTCCGTCGCCGAGGACGACGTCATCCTGGTCGTGGACGAGGCGCACAACCTCCCCGACTACCTCCGCGAACTGTACAGCGCGCAGCTCACCACCTATATGCTGACCAGCTGCCTTGCCGAAATCGAACGCTACGGCGACCCGACCCTCGCGGACGGCCGCGTCCCCGCCAGCAGATTCTGCCGTTGCATCCTGGACATCATCACGGACCTGCGCGACACCTACGTCTACAACCTCATGGAAGGCGAAGTTCGAACATCCTTAGAAAAAACCGACGCGTTCATCCCATCCTACGAAGTCGAAACCGAGCTGCTCAGCAGACTCACCATCACCAGCCACACCCTCAATGCCATCACCCATGACCTCATCGCCTACGGCGAAAAGATCCAGGAATACCGCCAGAAATCAGGCAAACTCCCCCGCTCGTACCTCCATAAACTCGGCCTGCTCTTGCAATTCTGGACCACTATCGAAATGGACCAGTACATCAAACTCGTCGTCGACGCCGCCCAAGGAAAAAACCCCCGCATCGAAGCCTACTGCCTCGACCCCTCGGTCGGCAGCGAGATCTTCGCCGAAGTACACAGCTCCATCCACATGTCCGGCACCCTCGAGCCGCTCACCGAATACCGCGACTCGTTAGGACTTCCACCCACAACGCCACTCGCCAATTACCCCTCACCCTTCCCCAAAGAAAACCGAAAGATCTTCTACTCTAGAGACGTTACGACACGCTACGAGGACCTCGCCCGAGACCCCTCGACGCTTTCCCGTCTCTGGGACCACATCACCTCGATTTGCAACACGTTTCCGAAGAACACCGCCGTCTTCTTCCCCAGCTTCAACACCATGACGACGTTCCGCAAGAACGGTGGATACCCCGGCATGGCTAGACACCTCTACGTCGAAGACCAAGACATGGGACAAGGCGCACTCATGAACCTCGTCTCAAGCTTCCGCGCCAGCGGCTCATCGCAGGGAGCCGCCCTCTTCTCCGTCATGGGTGGTAGGATCAGCGAAGGCATGGACTTCCCCGCTGAACAGCTCGAGATTGCGGTCATCGTCGGCATCCCGTACCCCAAGCCATCCGCTCGGCAGCGAGGACTCCAGCAGTACTACGAGGTGAAGTTCGGCAAAGGATTCGAGTATACGGTCCACGCGCCGGCCGCCCGCAAACTCCTGCAGGCCATCGGCCGGCTGATCCGCAACGAAAACGACCGCGGCGTCGCCGTCATCCTCGACAAACGCGCCCCCCGCTTCCATCAGTTCCTCCCGGAAATGGTCGAATCCACCAACCTCCTAGACGACATCAGCGATTTCATGAACGCCCCACACGGACAAGAACACTCCAAGCATCCTGCACGATCGCAGAAGACAAAACCGACGACACCCGCAGCCGAATCCATGAAGAAAAAACGAGAACGCACACGCTGACGCCGCCTGTTGTCTACAAAACAGTCTTAAACCGTAAAACGATAACGGATTTTTAAAGCCTTTAGGCCGGGGGAGAGATGCAGAGCCTACCAGGACAACACCGCCCAAGTATTCTTAGACTCAAAGACGGCAGCATCTTCCGCGGGACCTCCTTCGGCGCCCCGATCCCCGCCTCAGGCGAAGTCGTCTTCAACACCGGGATGATCGGCTATCCCGAGACCCTCACCGACCCCTCCTACCACGGACAGATCCTTGTTCTCACCTATCCCCTCATCGGCAACTACGGCGTACCAGCACCCACCCGAGACCACGAACTCGTCTCCTGCTTCGAAAGCGACGACATCCACATCGCTGGACTCGTCGTCTCCCGCTACATCGACACGTACTCCCACTGGAACGCGGCACAATCCCTCGCCGCATGGCTGCAGGAACACCACATCCCAGCAATCACAGGTATCGACACCCGAGAGCTAACCAAACGGCTCCGGAAAAAAGGGACCATGCCAGGGACGATCTCAGCCTCAGGGAAACACACCAGGATCTTCGATCCCGCCAAACGAAACCTGGTCGCTGACGTCAGCACCTCCATCCCAGTCACCTACACACGCGGGAAAAAAACAATA
>CAIRCU010000026.1 GCA_903877165.1 Methanobacteriota archaeon
AACTTCATCTCCGCTATGGCCTCGGCAGGTATCACCCCAACGGAGATTATCAAAAGCCTTTCCAAACAGGAAATCTACAGCGAGATTTCAGAAGAGGCAGCTTGGATATACCGTGATGTCGAGCTTCTCGGACTCGATATCCTGACCGCAATAAAAACGAACATCGAGCGGACGCCGTCCAACCGGTTCAAAGAGTTCTTACAAGGAATGGTCGTGACCGTGACTTCAGGTGGATCGCTGAAGTCCTATTTCATGCACAAAGCGGATCAATACATGTGGGAGAACCGCCAGGTCCAGAAACAGATGATGGAAACGCTAGGCATTATGGCAGAAAGTTACGTGACCGCGGCCGTCGCAGGAATTCTCCTGCTCCTCATCGTTATTCCTCTGATGATGATTATTAGCGGTAGTTGGAATCCCATGTTCCTATACGTCCTCATTCTAATGGTTGTCCCCTTAATCCATATCGGCTTCGCAGTCGTCATTCGTATCATGTCAGAGGGAGCCTAAATATGGCAGAGCCCCAAGAAACCACCAAGAAACTCGGCCGATTGAAGCAAATACGATTAATGGGAGAGACAACTCGGTACGTCATCATTGGCATCACGGCTGCATTCATCATAATCTTTTGTATCTTAGGTTTCCTTTCAGCGCTTGGGATCTTCAAGGGATTCGGCGGGCCAGTCGATTACTTTGTCTTCGCGATACTTTCAGGTGCAGGTATATACGGTTTTTATGGGTTAATTCGCGCACGTAGAATCGCTAAGATTGACGCGATTTTCCCCGATTTCGTCCGAGACCTCGCCGAATCTCGACGCGCAGGGATGACGTTCACCCGAGCCATCCTTTTTGCATCTAAAGGAAGTTATGGGATTCTCACCTCTGAAATCCAAAAGATATCACAGCAGGTATCGTGGGGAAGCAGCGTTGAGGATGCACTCACCGGGTTCTCAAAGCGGGTCCGTACGAAATCTATCTGCCGGACCGTTCAGCTCATTATCGAAGCAAGTAAGAGCGGCGGTAACGTCGCCGATGTTTTGGAAATCGCTGCCAAGGATGCTCGAGAAATCAAAATGCTTGAAGCCGAACGGAAAGCCAACATGGCTTCCTATGTCGTAGTCATCTATGTCGGTATGTTCGTCTTCTTAGCCATCGTTCTGATCTTGTGCACCAGTTTTATCCCTGCCATGGTGGGGACCAAAGGAGCCGCTGGAATGCAAGGGATTATGGGCGGAGGCAGCTTGGCGTCTCAGCAAGATATCACTGGCATGTTCTACTTGGCATGTCTCGTTCAGGCCTTCGGGTCAGCCGTTGTCGCAGGTGTCTTTGAAAACGGGCAGTTCTCTTCAAGCGTCAAGCATGTCTTCATCATGGTATTCACCACCTGGCTGTCGTTCAAGATGTTAATGGGGGTCTAAGTGATTACCACGAGTACACCGGGAAAGGAACATTATCAACCCCATGATACCGCGGTAGCAGAAATCATCGGGACGTTGATTCTGATTTCCTTAACGGTCGTGATGTTTTCTGCGCTAACCACAATGATCCTGAATCCGTTCACTAGCCTTGCAACAAGTACTGGAGAGGTTATCCCCGCGACCCTGGTCGGCTACATCGATAAAAGCACCCCTGATACCATCATCGTTGAGCATCGAGGCGGCGAGATCATCAACCATTATATAATTAAATTCATCATCTCAACCTTTGACGATCCCCCCGTAGTCACCACTGTTACAAAAACCGAGAGCGATCCAGGACCACATGCATGGTATGTGGGTGAACGGTGGGTTTATACGTCGGCAACAAGTCTGACGAACAAAAAAGTCGCTGTTCAAGTACTCGATACTACGACAAATTCTTTGTTAATTAATAAAGTACTTCAAAATATTACTGATTTTACGACGCCGTATACCCAGGTTTTCGACCCGAATGCAGAATCGAATAGTGTGACTGAAACCTCAGCCCAGCTGAGGATGTATTATAGTTTTATTAAATACAAGTATTACTTCAGTCCTCTTCCGGGGACCGTCCATTTCGTATATCAGGAGATCGACTCGCTTGGGAACCCGCTATCGGCTTTGAAGAGCACCAGTCCGATAACCCCGCTCCCCCTTGATGGATACTATACCTATCCTCTCGTGGGTTTATCACCCGATCACCGGTATCAATATCAGGCGGTAATCCAATGGGGATCTTCATCAAACTCATCTTCATTTATGCAATTTTGGACATTTTCCAATGCGCGCGGGTCATGGCACCTCGATGAAGGGCTGTCTGGCGGCGGGTCCACCGCTTATGATTCAGCACAACCACCAACGGATGGTGTAGTTAGTGGAGCTACCTTCGTTTCAGATATTCCGCACAGCAATGGCTATCTTAACTTAACTACTGAAAACCAAAATGTTGCGGTTCCGACCAATCATAAATTCGACCTGCTGAACCAAATCACTGTCCGCGAATGGATCAACTCTCAGCCCGGGGGATCCTTATTCTATGGCCAGTTGACTGAAATCGACAATGCTTCACTTGAGAATATTTCGGCGGAATGGATCGAGCCGAAGGCTATTCACATTGACAATGACGTATTCGCCGTGGTCTATCGTACCTCGATTGCCCCCGGCTCAACCATCACGACGTTTCATGTTTCTGTCACTGGCGACATTCCTCAGCCTTTCGAAATCATTGATACGCAAACATTTCCTGTGGGTAACTATCAATACAACCCAGATATCTTAGCCATTGGTAACAATATCTACGCAGTCTCCTACGGATCTCGGTATTATGACATCAGTCCTGCAGGATTCGTCATGACCGTGTCAATTGCGCCAAATGGCACCATTGGAGATACTTTGATCGACTCGTACCAGACAGCTAGCTTTCTTGGCGAATCCTCACATATCTTCTTAGTAAGCGGCTCAGTCTATGGCATAGCGTTTGGCGGGGATTACAGCCAGTCTTACCTCAAACAAACTGGTGGAATCATTACGATATCCATTGACAATCAAGGTCATTTTTCCCCGGTGCTTTACACGAAGAAATTCGATGAGCGGTACTGTTCAAAGGCTGACGTCGTCCGAGTTAATGGAAATATCTTTGCGGTCGCCTACAACGATGACACCAACCGGACGGGATGCATCATGACAATCCAGATTGATGGTAATGGTGTCGTCACTTGTCTGAATAAAATAACAAGTAGTATTTCGGAAAACATGCAGCCTTCAATTATCGCGGGTGATCTCCCGGATCTTTTCGTTGTTGCGTATGGGGGGGATTCTGGGCATCCCCTGCAAGGCGTCCTCCGTATGATTGCAATCGCTTCAGATGGATCTCTGGGCAATTTTACTAGCAGTCTCGCTTTTCCGACGAATCTCTCCGTTAATCCTGAGATTTTTTTAACCAGCCAGAATATCTATCTTATCGCGTATTCCGAAGGCTATCCGGGTGCAATATGCCATGCCTTTACCGCACGAATTACTGATCATATCGAGTATCGAGATGACCTGGTGTTTGTCGGTAACGATTCGCTTAGTCCTCTCCAGGGACTCATGCCGTCGCTAGTCGAACTAAATGGAGCAGGTGATCTTTTCTTAGCTATTTATGGATCTGGCAATACGAGTTATGGCTTCATCGCCTCTGTCGCCATCAACTTCGTTTCATCTCCTGAATTGATTATACAAAAAGGACAAATGTTTCAGGTCGAACTCATTGATCAGACGGTGACAGTCACGATCTTAACATCGGATGGTTACCATAGTGTTTCTGGAACAATAAACTCAGCAGGAGAATGGAACCATATTGTCTTCACCTATTCTGCACCGACCCTTCTTTTATATGTGAATTCCGTACCAAGTGCACCTGTTCTCTGTTCAGGGTCACTGACCATAAACACTAATCCCATCATTTTTGGTGATGGATTCATCGGGTACCTCGATGAAGTGGGTATCTATGCGATAGCTCTAGATGGCGGAGGTGTTAGCAGTGACTTCGTTAGCACGAATCATTTCATATAAGCATTCGAAGAACATTGCATCGAAGTACTGTCAGCATCATAAAAAAGTGCGTAGTAGCAAACACACTGACGAGGGTGTTTCTGAAGTCGTTGGTACTCTCTTACTCATCAGCATCGGAGTCACCTTATTTTCCGTTCTTATGCTGCTTGTCTTTGACTCGTCGATTTTGTTTGAAAGTAGATCACTCCCCACTTCAAATATCATCGTTCTTTATAACGAGCCGGGAGAAATCGTCTTTGAAAATCGTGGTGGGGAATCGATTCCTCTCGAGAGTATGATAACCTTGAACTTTGCCGATATCCCGCCGATACAATTCACTGCTGCTCAATATTTAGATCCTCTCCCTGGACCGAATGACCATTACTGGACTATGGGAGAACGAATCGTCTACAATGCGTCACTGATTCCAAACCTGAATTCGCTCGAGATCCAAGCAATGATTGTCGATTCTTCAACTGACTTGGTCATCATGCGAGGGATAATTCGCGAGGGATCGAAAGCGGCAATTCCGTTCGTTATCACCGATGTTCCAAGCGCAGTAACATCGCGATCAGAACAATTCAATCTCACCTACGATTATCAACTGTATTACCCTCATTCGGGATGGCTGTATTGGGTTCGGTTCTCGTACAAGAAAATGAGTGATACAACGTGGACTTCAACCTCATGGTACGGTGTGAGTGTCAACCCTGGAACCTATGGTTTATTGGTAGCGGGATTAACCCCGGGCACCTCCTATCTCATGAAGGGGGAAGCTTGCTGGGGAACGATACCTAGTATACTCCCCTCGAATTACACATTTGGTACTACTAAGAGATTTGATACTGGAACGGATTACGTGGGATTATGGCATTTCGAAGAGCAGGCCCCTGATAATACCTCTATAATCAAAGATTCGACTATTAACCATAACAATGGGACGCTTATCCCGCTGCTGGCGACCATTGCTCCAGCACGAACCGCCTCTGGAGTAGGTAGCAGTCGAGCGATTACTTTCGATAGCGTCAATGATTACGCAAACATCCCTGATTCATCAAGCCTACGGACATTTACCAATGAGGCCACTCTTGAATGCTGGGTGAAACCACTTAATCATCGTGACGGTCGAAAAGGCGTCATGGCGACAAACGATGTGTCCCACTACTGCCAATTCCTCGAAAACTATAGTTGCACAGATCCTGACGTCATCGCTATCAGCGGGCAGTACTACGCTATTGTTTCTCGTGGAGCCAACGGACATGGCTACCTAATAACCGTCAATATCACCAGCAGGGGACAGATTATCTCGCCGAACCTCACCAGCAACATCGTGGCGGTACAAGACTTTGATACCTCGTGCTTTTTACCCAAGATTATCCACATCTCCGGGACAGTCTATGCAATCGTGTACTGCCGTGGAGGAAGCTCTGCCGACCGAAGCAACGGTTATCTCAAGACCTTGAATATCCTTCCTACGGGAAAGATTGGTACAAATATCGGATTCTATTCCATTGCAGTCACCTATTTTAATCAACCAAGAATATTACCCATAACCGGTTCAGTCTATGCGATATTCTATAATAATGGTTACAACAATTATCAGCTTCAGGTCCTGACAATGAATATCCCTCTTGTGGGAAACCCGACGAAGCTAACGACCTTTTCATTCACCACCGTGACCTATGATCCGACAGTCGTCCAAGTAGGAAACAGCGCAGGGATGTACTACTATGCGATTGCGTATCGTGACTCGGATAGTGACGGATACTTGATTTCTGTTAATATTTCAAGTGGCGGTCTCAGTATGTTCCAGATTGATCAGGACCCAGACCCGTCCATTATTACGTACAGCATTATGTTTGATTCCGATGACTGCTGGTCACCCAGCATGATACCAGTCGCGAACACAGGAAGATACGTTGTTGCATACACGGGAAGTGTCAACAAATACAAGAATTACGGGTATGTGAGGACATTCAACATTTCAACCCTGGGCATCGTTTCGAACGGAACCTACGAGTTCTCACAGGATTACAAAATCATCGACGGATCGGTCACACCTACGAACTGGGTCTATAGTGCCTCGAAAATCATCGCAGTCGACACTGACACCTACGTCATCGCCTACCAATATTCCTCAACAACGATGTCCTATGGCCTCGTCCAGACTATCGATATCAATGCCACTGGCAATATCACGTTCGTCGCCCATCCTGTCGCACCACCGAACTGCGGCAGTCCTACGGAGAATCGGCGTTTTACCTTCGAGATGAGCTACGGATGTCTCACTCCTACCATCATCGAAATCCAAAACACCACAAATCCCTATACCTTCGCAGTCATCTACTCTCGAGCAGCAAACCTATCAAATCAAGGAATGATTAAAACCTTTAACATTACAGGAGCGGGAACCATACAACAGCCACGTATCAGTGAGGCCATCCTCGGAGCCCGCCATCTGTATAACCCGAACTTATTCCCGATATCCGGCATTGTCTACGCGATGGTATACAACACTGAGTGGAACTCTGGGCTTACCGTAACCACGCTTCGTATCACGAACACAGGTGATGTCGAAGACGCCTTCATCGACACTATAAACTTACCGTCAGCAAAAGTACTATCCATAAAAATGCGTCAAATTCAAACGAATGTGTACTGCCTAGCCTATTACGACTTAACGGCGGGCGTCGTGATTCGGACGATTCGGATTGATCCTAGCGGAGCGATAAATCACACTTCTGATACGATTTGGTCATACAGCACTGCGTACGTTAGTTTGATTGACTTCTTGAAGATATCAGATGACCCTGCTAATGATATCTACGCGGTCTCGTTTCACACGACCGGATCATTTGTATTAACCGTTCATATCTCAAACCAAGGCATTGTTACAGGTCCTATTGACGTGTTCACCATGACTGATACGGGGACGTACAGTGTTGAGTATGACACTTGCCTCACTCGACTTGAAAACAGCGTCGGAGGAAGCACGGACATATTCGTCTTCACCTATGGGTGGAAATATAAGGATCTCGGCAACAATTGGTTCGGTACCGGAATTATCATTACACTCCAAATCAATGTTCTCAATGGAGACATCACAAATCTTCCTGTGGCCAGCTCTGTTTTTTGCTCCTATTGTAGCAAGGTAACCCTCACACGTGTCTATAGTGATGTCTACGCCCTCGCCTATAATGATAAAGATAGCATTGATCATATCAAGACGTTCCGTATTTCTGACGACGGGACCACCATCACCCTTATCGATCCCGGTCCCTCTTCTGCTTCTATCTGTTCCCAGATTTTACCAATCAATGCCACCAACATCGTCTATGCAGCTGTTGTCGATACCGGGATTATTCGTACCTTCCGGATTAACGAAAAAGGTGACATCAGCAATATGACCACTGCGGTCGGGGGTTACCAGTTTTACGATAATAGCTGGACGATATCCAATTGCAAGAATCTACAAGGCATAAAAATTACCGGTACCGTCTTTGCCTTCATCTACGCAGGCTTGTATAATGATGCCTACATCCGGACTCTGACCATTAATGCAGTGGCGACGAAAAGAAACATCTTACTGAAGTCTGGTTCATATAATATCAGTGCGGATGCAACCACGGTCTATGTTGCGATCACTGATAGCGCTGCGGTTCCTGTCACTCATACCGTGTCTGCTGCGTTGTCATATACGACTGATTGGAACTACATCGTCTGTATGTACAAAATAGGTAAGCCTTTGATACTTTACGTGAATGCAAACGATTCTGCCTATAATGGCCATTACAAAGCCTCGGTCGAACTCATGACCACCCCCATCGCCTCCTCAACGAAGACCCTGGTATTCGGTGGATACAATGCCGTTTACGATGAGATTGGTATTAGTATAAGAACCTATTCGGCAGCAGAAATCTATACAATGTATCATAATATGATCTAATCAATAAAAAAGGTGATCCTATGAAAAAAAAGAATGATAAACGAGAAACAAAGAATCAACAAGCGATTACAGCGTTATTGAGCACGATCTTGCTTCTCGCCATCGCCGTCTGCTTGGTTACAGTTATCTATGCGGCTGTCCTCAACAATACAACCAACCATGCCACCGAATCTGTCTCATCGGTCAACCTCGTTGCCAGCATTACGCAAGATCATAATGTCACGTTCATGAACCATGGAGGAGAGCCTCTTAGTCCAGATGTCCGCATTACGATTACGATAAACCAAATTTCCTACTCGTTTACGATTGGACAATTAAACGGCAACCAGAGCCTTGGCTCCGGAGAATCAGTGGTGTTCACACCTGGTAGCTACACGAGTCTCAGCGGACTTCAAGTGGAATACTCCGTCCTCGACCCGGACCATAACGCCCTCATCTCGCATGGTATTCTTCAAGAAGGAGAACAGGGAGATACCCCTTATGTTCAGACCATCGGCGCGTCCCTTGTGACTTCCCACTTCGCACGGCTCACTCTTTCCTACAATTTCATCACCGCCACGATAGGTAATCCAAAAGTCCGGATTCAATATAAGACAGACAACATCTCGAGTCAGTACGACTCTGGTAATCCGCCCTGGCACAATGTCATCTCGCCTTTACCTCAAGGGACGTTTTTCTATGACGTGCATGATCTGCTCGCAGGACAGAAATATGTCTGCCGGGCACAACTCACGTGCGACGGGTTGACCGTACCTAAGCTTGGGCTGGCCCTTAGCTTCACAACCCCCACCGATAAAATAGGTGAATGGAATTTCGACTCAAGTTCCGGGCCTGTGATTGATTCTTTCTCCACCAATACCGGGATTCTTATACCCAGTAACCTAAAAGGCCCTCGCTATACGGCTGGCTACGTGGGGAACGGATTGACTATGGACGGAATCGACGACAGAGCCAACATTTCAGATGCCACAGCCCTCCATCTCACTGATGAACTGACGATAGAAACAT
Organism: Methanobacteriota archaeon; assembly: GCA_903877165.1. Lineage (GTDB taxonomy): Archaea > Thermoplasmatota > E2 > DHVEG-1 > DHVEG-1 > CAIRCU01. The sequence goes on from CAIRCU010000026.1 coordinate 8,944, forward strand.
GGGTCAAACCACTGGCGAGCAGCAATGGATCTTTTGGGAACGCGACATCAATTACTACCTCGCAATTTGCCGATACAACCTACGGTTGCTTTGAGCCCGACTGGATTTCTCTTGGGGGTCAATACTATGCAATCGTCTCCCGCAACAATGGTGGTGTTGGTTACCTCGCAACAGTCAAAATAATGGATGGCGGCAGTATAGTAACAAACAGCACCTCCTGCCTGATTAGCAAATACAAGATTAATAACTCGTGTTACACGCCAAAGATAATTGCGGTTGCCGGCGTCCCGCAGACCTACGCTGTTGTCTACAACTGTGGTAACTATGGCTACATCATGACTATTAAAATTAATGCTACCGGGATTATTCAATCGCCATTAAAATATTTTAAATTCAGCGGAGCGACCCTTTGCTACCACCCCGATATCGCCCATGTAACGGGGAAAATATATACAATCGTATTCGGGTCTTCGTCTGATAAGGCCCTCTCGTACGGATACATCCAGAACGTCTATATCAACGGTACAGGGTCGACTATTTCCTTGTGTAATTCCCTCTTTGCTATGAAGCATGATACTATCCCCGCCTACTTAGCCGGTCAGCAAGTCCTTCTGCAGGAACCTGAAATCCTCGAATCACAGGAAGGTTCAGGCAATCATTATTTCGTGATTGCGTATCGGTGTCGCGATGACGATGGCGGGGTCTACGTCATACAAATAAACCCAATTAACGGCGCCATTACTCGAGCATACGGCGAACGCAAATTCGATTCAAAACGAGGAGAAAACCCAGAGATCTTCTACATCACGAATGACTATTACGGTATTGTGTATGGCTGCGAGGGCACCGCGAATGTCTATAACGACGATCTGACCCATTTACGGGGATATCTCACCATCATTAAAGTCAAAGAAAGCACTGGTAAAACCTCCTCGTCCGGGGAGACAGCAAATACCTATGTCAATGGCGGTGAATACGAACTCACCTCAACTGAATTCTCAGCTCCATACACCTATTACACCTTTAGATCTCCTCACTTCATGTACTTGTCCGATAATGGAATTAATTATTACTACGCGTTTTCCTATACAATATATGCAAATCAATCATTCACACGCGGATATGTGAAAACAATCAAGATCACCCCGAATACACCTTTTTTTGGATTTTCTCAAGTCTCGACTTTTCGCTATGATCAGGTGAATACCCCGGACCTGCCTGACTTCCTTCATATCGGAAGCGGGAAGACGTACGGGCTCATCTTACGGCAAGGTACGTCAGCAGGCAACCCAAACGGCCTGATTAAAACACTCACGATTCAAAACGATGGAACCATCGCGGCCAAGCCGATTATCGATACAAAAGAAATTGGTATCAACTCGTGCTCAAAAACGAGAGTCTTGAAAATAACGGATACCATCTGTGCAATGATGTACCTTGGGGCGAGTAACAGCGCCTTCCTGAAGACATTTTCCGTAAGCGCCACCACCATCAACCCGTACTTTATCAACACCTCCACGATCGAACCAGGGTTGCTTGCGTCCGCTTCGCCAAATGCCGCATGTTATGATCCGGTCTTTTTCAAACTCTCGGGGAATAACTATGCCGTGGTATATCGGAATTTTACCAATTGCCTCACGGTCGCTGTATTTCAAATTAACCTCGCTGGATTTATCACGCCCCTCTATAAGGCATCCTTCGGCGCAATCATCAGTTACCAGCCTGCGGTCTGTGCGGTCGATGAGTTCGCAGACATCTATCTGGTCGCCTATAGGAACGCTGCGGGCCTTGGGAAACTCACCACACTCAAAATCACCGCAGGGGCATGTACTGCTCTCACCACCGTGGCCCTCGATGCGACGAATTGTAATGAGCCAGTCCTCTACAAACTTGGTAACAGTACCTACATTGTTGCGTACGACGGAGCGTCATTAAAAGGTGAGTTGAAAACATACAAGGTAACAATCAGCGGGAATACCATTACCTCTGTCGATGAGTACGTCTTCACCGATACTACTCGCATCTGTAACCATCCGGACATCGCTCAGGTGAACCAGACGATTTTCGCGGTCACCTACTCGCGGAAAGAAGCCACAAAATATTCCAGTGTGATTATGACAGTAATAATCAAGCAAAACGGACTCATTACGAAATACAATCTCGATAATTTAACGTACAATTTCCCCACTGCAACAAGTTCACAGTCCACTGCTGTCACGAACCCTCTCATCGTTCATGCGAACGGGCGGGTGTTCGCCATCACCTATAAGAACAACATTGCGGGGAACGGGTTGACGACGCTACGCATCGGGGAGAACGGGAATATCACAGAGGCCTGCGACATGACGCTTTCGGTTGGCGGTGATACCGGTGACATCGCCGTTATCCCGCTCACCAGTAACAGGTATATTCTAGGGTACGGCAGCGGCGGAGTATTCGTACGGTTATCACGCATCCTCATCAATCCAAAGGAACGAATGATTTTTGCGAAAACAGGCTCATACGAACTGTATGCGAACGGGACCGCTGTGTGGGCGAAGATCACCGATGATACCGCCGCGCACAAAGTCCAGACCCTCCTGAGCTATCCGAATGGATGGAATTATATTGTGGTCACGTACAAACAGGGGAAATATTTGAACCTCACGGTCAATGCGAATGATGCAGGATTTAATGGTCATTTCGTTTCTATGGCGAACAGTACGACGAATTATCTGAAGGCAATCCATATCGGAACCACGACCCTCAGCTTTGGGGATTATAACGGCTTATACGATGAGTTCACACTATGGGCATCGGCATTCCCACAAAGCAGGATTACGACCCGTTTTGCGAATCCGAATTCATAGGTGAGGAAAAATGAGCAGAAGAAAACATAGGGAAATATCTCAAAACGACAGAGCAGTTGCTGGAATTGTAGTCGCCGTGATGATGGTCGGGCTAACCTTAGCCATCGTCTCTCTCGTTCAGATCTATTACGTACCAAAATGGATGAAGGCGCGGGAAGCGGAGCATTTAGGGTCCGTCGAGGACCAGTTCTCCCGATTGAAATACGCCATTGATCAGCAGGCGGCGGAGGGGTCTTCTGGCGGGCGCGGCAAGGACGTCTCGATTTCGACCTCGATTACGCTGGGGAGTGAGAATCTTGGGTTCCTCGTGTCACAACGAGCGTTCGGCCGCATCAATCTTATTTCATCGGGCTGCCTGTGTTTCTTCCAGATGGCAGGCGGCGCCAATGAACAGTATGATCTCACGATTCTGAAATACATGTCTGAGAATTCCTATTACCTTGACCAAGGATTCGTCCTTGAAGCTGGCGCCGTCGTCTTGAACCAATCTGGGTCAAATGTCTTTCTCATCAAACCCTCTATTTCGACATACTACTCCAACCGTGTCCTTACCTTCAACTGGACCTGCATCAACCTGCAGCCCACCGGCGAGGTGAATTCGATGAGCGGCTATGGAACCTACCCGATTCAAACCAAATTCATGGGTAATGGGACGGTTCATTTTGACCAGGTTACCAATATTAGCATCACCACCTATCATCCTGAGATTTGGAAGCAATTCTTTAATGATCTCATCACGAGTACCCCTACGAATCTTATTGGGCGGTATTTTACTTTAGGGACCGATTTCACCATCCCCGCATTTGTAGCAGGGGATAACAATAAGCAGATGCTCACGGTGAATTTCATTTGTGGCTCTTCCTACCTCGACGATAAGATTGTGTTCAACGTCAACATCGTCACGATATCAGTCGAGTTCGCCCCCGGATGGATAGAATAGATCTCCTCATAGACCGTTGTCATCTGAGGCGCTGGCGGTGTGTTGTTACGTAGAGAGAGATATTGATAAGCAGAATAGATAGTAGTACCGTTAGAAAGGGTATCGGAATCGGGGAGATATTTCCATGAATATCATCATGTTCTCCCTTTACTAAAGGCCGGGGAGGGCCTTCAATGAACGCATAGAGCACATCAAACGTTACGGTCTTCATGTTGGTGTCGGATTGCGAGAATTGGGTGATTACTTCAAGCGGAGCGGTGCCGTTAATCCAGAACGTATCCAAAAGTACGCGGACTTTCCAGAGGTACGTATAATTGATGCCTGGCTGGATGTCTCCGCGGCTCACTATCGTGTTTATCATAGACGGTCCCTTGATTACCTCGTAGACCGGTGTTCCGAACTCATGGAGTTGACAGAATACTTCACTCAAGGAGACACTCGGAGTAATTATAAGAAGGACTTCGCCGGTGTCCCCAGGGTGCAACAAGGGAAAGAACGTCGCAGGAGACCAGGAGGAATCACCGATTCGAACCCATGCGTGGCATTCTCCAAAGGAACATGAACCTGCGCTCACGCACAATGAGAATGCGAGCAACATACCTAGGGTAAAGAGTATCGCACGCAGCATCGTTGTCATCAGGAGTATCCTGGGGTGGCGTCATTCGCCCAGTTCGGCTGTAGATCTCCGCACATCATGCCGAAGGCGGGAACGACTGCGAGACTGATCGTTGAGTACGCGAAATGAAGCCTTGTGTTCTCCCCAAGGATAGTCGAACCGTTCGTTATCACGCATGCCTCTCTGACGTACGGCTGAGGTGAGTGTCCTATGAGCGGGTTGTAGACCGCCTCGTTGTTTGCATCGTCCACCTCAAACCGCAGGAATTCACCTTCGACATCGATACACCAGAGGTTCATGGTTAGAATCCATGGTGTGACCGGTGTTAGGGGCAGGATGGGACGACCCGTAGGACCGAAGATGCAGCGATTCCGCAGCTTCAGCGTCCAGAGCTGCTCCTGACCTGAGCTGATGGGCTGAAACGGGTCGAGGACGTGTGGTATCTGATTGACAGCGAGGAGGACGGATTCTGTCCAGGTGGGGCTCTGGGGGTTCGCGAGGATCATAGGGGTTCCGTAGGGGATGGTGAACTTGTCTCTGAGGGCATCTATGGTGTGCGTGATTGTTTCCTCGATGGAGTCTGCGGTGTAGCCGCTTGAAGCAGGGATGGCTGCTTCGAGGATCTGGGTGAGGGCGGCATGCAGAGTGGCGGCGGTGTTGATGAGACTGGTGTTGATGGAATCGAGGAGCCAGGCGCGGGCATGAAACACGGCTTTCATCCCGACACTACAAAAGCGTTGTCCGGGATGGTACCGGTCGTACGCTAGATTTTCCTGGATATGTGCTGTGAACAGGGCCGAGAGGTTAGCGATGGTGTGGTCGAGGAGCGTCAGGGGATAGGGGTACTGGGTCGCGTTGCAGCCATGGTTGAGTGTGAGTTGGCTAAGGTTATCCCAGATATCCTCGAACGCCTCCCATGAGGTTGTCTGCACCCATTGGGGGATGAGTCCAGGGATTTCGGTCTGAAGACCCGTGGCTCCGGTGTTTCCAAGCGTGGTGATGAGCTGTTGTTTCTCAGGTTGGGAATCCGGGTGCTGTCCGCGATAGGTGTCGAGGGTCTCTTGTAGATTCGGGTCTTGGAGTGTGTCGTTCTCGTAGAGGATGTCGGTGACGTCGTCGTGGGTGCCACCAAACGAGGCGGCCCATTGCAGGAGAGTATCGAGACTAACGGATTCGATCATGGTGTCAGTGCGGTTGTCCCAGATTCGGATGACGGTGTGGTTGCCGCTGAGGTTCACATCGATGTCCTGCCACCAGCAATGGGTCCGCTCGTAGGTGACATTGTAGTGTTCTTGGTAGAGGGATGAGCCGGGGATGATGTCTCCTTTTAGTGGTATGGTACTACATTTGGCTCCTGGTTGGCAGAGGCAGACGTGCCAGGGGCCGATGTCGCCTTCCTCCCAGGGTGGTCCCGGCGTGTTGGTCTGCGTGTATATCACCGTTCGGTTGCTCACGACCATGGACATGCTATCGCGGTAGACTGAGGCTGCAAGGGACTGTATGGCATGGTTGGTGGTTTCGTTCAGTATGTACTGTTTGGTGAGGTTTGAGAGTGTCCAGCCCTGCTCGTGTCGGATCGAGATCATGGCGGCGATCTGGTCGCTGGTTTCGTTGGTATACGCGACTTCTTCGTACTCGACGAGGTTTGGTGGTTTGGTGAACTCCAAGGTCACGCTGGTGATGTTGTAGAGGATGTCTGCGATGATATCGGAGAAGCTGAGGAGCGGGCCGGTTTCTATAGGGTCGGTAAGGTTGTCTCCGGCGTCGATGTTGGCGCTCCCTTGGGTGAGGTTCCGGGTGTTGTAGGTGCTGCCGTTGGGGGTGCGTTCCTGGTTGAAGTATTGGAGGAGTGGAGCGTCATCTTGATTTAATGCGTGTCCGGTCTGTGACAACAGTGTGATGATGCTGATGGGGTCGACGCTGTGGAACACGAGGCCTTGTTCGAGGAGGATTCCGGCGTTGGCGATGAGGGCGAGATGGCGGTTGTCCACGATGTTGGCTGGGGCGCCTGTCACGTAATGTTTCCAGGCTCGTAGGGTGGAGTAGAGGTTCGCGAAGGTGGTGGTGAACGCCCAGAGAGGCGATGCAGGACCAGAGAGCGTCGTTTGGAACTCGTCAGTGAGGTGTTCGAGGAGGAGGTAGCGGCTGGTGAGGAGCGTGGTGATGGTCGCCTGTTCGCGTCGCAATGTGATATCTGGGTCGCTAAGGGCGGAGACGCGGAAGGTGAGCGGGAGGTGTACGATGAGATAGCTTGGGTAGGAGACGAGCGGTCTGGGGCCGAGGAGTGGGAGGGTCTGGCGGTGGAGGTCCAGGGTGCGTTCCTCGAAGGTGATGGTGTCGGGGTCGATGGTGAGGGTGTCGTTGGAAAGGCAGATGTTGAGGGTGTAGGTGCCGTCGGTGTACTGGTCGTCGGTGTACTGGGCGAGCAGGTAGCTGGTGATGTTCTGGGTGAGGGCGTGGCGGAGGCGCCAGGTGAGCATGTCCTGCGCGGATCCCAGCGATGAAATGATGATGGGTTCGCGGCCGATGCGTGCGAGCGCCTGGGCACCCGCGCGGTTCAGGGCGGTGGCGATGTCGGCTTCCGCGGCGTGGGTGAGTCGTGAGACGGAGTTGAGGTCGAGGAGTTCGGCTGCGGGAGTGGTTTGGGTCGCCTCGAGGTGGAGGATGAAGGCGCATGTCATGCTGCTGCCAAGGAGCAGGAAGATGCCGAGGACGGCGAAGGGGATGCGTGCCGTGCGGTCAGAAAGAAGGCTGTGGCTCATGGGTGCACCGGCCAGATGGTGAGCGTGACGTACGCGGATTGGATGGCGAGGCGGTCCAGGAGCCAGGAGCCAAGCATCGTCTGGAATGCGAGTACGCAGTCCCCGGCGTCGAAGAGGTCGGTGACGAAGGCTTCAAGCATTGGCCGGAAGAGGATGTGAACCGTTGTCGTTGTCTGGTTGAGCACCCAGTCTTTGCAGGCGGCGATGGCTTCGGGCAGAGAGGGAAACGTGGTGTTCAACAGACTGTCGAGTGTTTGGTTGAAGTGCCCTAGCATCAAGGAGGCGAGCGGGGTGGTGGTCGAGGCGTTGAGTTCGGAGAGGGTATGGTCGACCGCTCTGACGAGGTCCCCGACGCTCTCATACAGCGTCGTATTCTTCTGCTGCGCGGCGTTGTTGAGGCGAGCGAGGAGTGCGTCAAGAGTGGCGTTGGCAATCCCAGGGAACACCGTGGCATTGGAGGTATCGTGGATGCCGTCGATGAGGAATCCGTCGAGAAGATGCGAGAGATTCCTTACGACGGCGGCTTCAGCGAACGGCCGAGAGTCATACGGCGGGGTCTGATGCTGGTAGTCTGAGAGGACCATGCGGATAGAGGCGACTTCGGGGATCGATCTGTTCCCGGTGAGATTGAGGGCCGTGAAGTAGCGGGCGAGTGCGTACTGCGAAAGGATGATGGTGGTGTTACCGATTCGGACGGCGGGTGTCAAGGGCACGGAGATCTGCTGGGTGGCGACGTGGCTGGTGAGCGGCGGCGGAGGCGGGCCGAGGAACAGCTCCCCGCCGAAACGCAGTCCTGTAATGGGATGCCATTGCGCAGAGACATTATAGGCGTACCTGCCTTGGAACAGGGGGGTGAAGAACTGATGGAGGGCGTCACGAAGTGCGTCATCGAAATCCGTGGTGAGGAGGTTGAGGCGAACGCTTCCATCTGAACCGTCGGGGATGCGCAGTTGGCTGACGAGGTCCTCGGCGATGAGCGCCTCGTACGACTCGTGATGGGGTTCGTTGTCGAGGATCCACAGACGGACTGCTGTGTACAACCCCGGGGATGTGGTGTCGACGCCGAGGCGTCCGGCGGCAGCATCAAGAAGAGAGCCGCAGAACGTGTAGGAAAACGAGTCCGGCCGTGAGACGAGTAGAGTATGGAGGACGTCGTCCACTTGGAGCTCCCGGTGTTTCTCAATAGAGGCGTCGCTGCTAAGGGGACTGACGAGGGCGGGGATGAGGAGGACTGCAGAAAGCGAGACCATGGCGGCGAACAGGAGGGTATCGTAGAGGAGTGAAACCGCAAGCTGGCCTCGTGGGGGTGGCATCACGGCTGCCTCCAGAGGAGGACTGAGAGTCTGCCCGGGATGGTTTGGGCATCGTTGAGGACAACGCTGACCTCCCGGCTGGCAACTATATAATTGGTGGGAATGTACGCGTCCGCCGGGAGGGTGACGATCGTGGTGTTGGCGGTGAGTCGGAAGAGGAAATCGAACCCTAAGGGGGAATAGTCCTGCTGAAGCTGGGTGAGCGGCTCGCTTGCCTGCATGAACGAGGCGAGGTCGATGGCTCCCCCCGGGGTTATGAAGGCGTTTGCAGGGTCGAGGAGTTTTTCCGTGAGGAGTTCTGCCGTGTGGTAGCTGTGTGCCGTCTCGCTTTGGGCCTGATACGCAGCGTATGCGTGCGCGAGGAGAAGGAAAAATAGCGTCAGGCCGATGACGACCACGCAAAGGGCGGGCAGGGCGGTGTACTCTTCTGTCACCGCTTCCTCGTTTGAAGACAACAAATGACGGGTCCGATTTCCTCCCATTGTTTTTCTCCCAGACGAACACTTGAATACAAAAAATATTATATAAATGTTATTTGAAAAATTTAGTTTGACGAGAAGCCCCTGGTAGGGCACCAGGGGCTTTTCTGTACCTCTACGTCGTCAAATCGGATCACCGCATCACCGATTCTCTTTGGATAGAGGCATGCTCGGTACATGTTCTGATGTTAAAGAGATTTGGGCGACCTGCAGCGTTTTCTCGGAGTGGGATTTGGCGGCGACACCTATAAATACCAGCAGTGACAAATAGTAACAGTGCCCGGAGGCGGGCGGCGGCGTTTGGCGCTGTCCGCTTGGCCTGTGGGAGCCGCGCGCGTGGGCATTTGGTGTCCGCGCGACGCTCTCTTCGGGCTCATTCTCCCATGACTCAATCAATTGCTCTGACTGTGTTGTTCTTTTATTCAGACAAGCTTTAATAGCGTGATATGTTACCATCGGGCGGAGAGGAATCTACGTATGGAAACCAAAGTCTACTCCTACCGATGGGTGGTCGTCGCCCTCTTCTGGCTGGTCATCTTCGCCTATGGTGCAAACTGGTTCGCCTTATCACCCATGCTGAAAACCTATGAAACACAATTCTCCATCCCCAACTGGGAATCCCACCTGCTCATCTCTCTCATAGGGATGTTCGTCATCTTCTTCGCCTGGCCCGCCGGTGCCCTCATCGACAAACGCGGGCCGAAGCTCTCCATCTCCATCGGCGCGCTCTTCATGGCCGTCGGCTTCGGCATTCGACCCTGGATGCTCGGCAGCTTCACCTACCTCATGATTACTAGCGTCATCGCCGGCATTGGACTCGCCTGGATCCTCGTCGCGATCGCCCCCCAAATGATGCGCTGGTTCCCCGCCAAACACGCGGGGCTGCCCGTCGGTATCGCTGCCTCAGGGCTGTTCCTCGGTTTCGGCACCGGATCCCTCGCCATGCCCGTTATCAACACAATGCTCAACGAAACCAATGGAATCACCGCCGGACACACTGCCTATCTGTTGTTCGGCATCATTTCCATCATCACCTTCCTCCTCTGGGCAGCGTTCGCCAAAGACCACCCTGCGATACCCCCTGAGGAACGCCCTATTGTCACCAAGATGAAGTTCGGGGAAGGCATGAAAAGCATATTCAGCCAACGCAACGCCTACCTCTACCCCTTCATCGGCTTCTTCGTCGTCGGCACCACTCTTGTCATCTCCGCGTTCACCCATAGCCTCTATCCTGGAGAAAAAGGCGGCTACATCGCCGGCCTCCTGCTCTACGGCTGCGCGTTCGGCGCCTTCATCGCCCCGTTCGCCGCCAAACGCCTCGGCGTGAAAAAAGTCACGGTCTCGGTCATCATCGGCGCTTTGGTGTTCTGGCTGCTCTTCTATGCTCTCAATACTGGAGACGCGAGCTGGCTGCTCATCACCCTCGTCGCATTCCTCTTCGGCGTCTGCTTGCAGGCCTCCTGGCCGCTCGCCTTGTTCTGCCAAGAGACCGAGCAGGGAGTCACCGAGGCGAACGTCGGCATCGCCGCAAGCCTATACATCTCCATCAGCAACATCGGCGCCGCAGTCCTGCCAGTCATCTTCCCGATTTTGTTCAACACCAACGCAGCCACATTCATTGCTGTCGCTGTTGCTATTGTCCTCTGCCTGATTCTGTGGCTCGCGATAAAACGACGGTAGCACGCACGGCTACCGTTCAATCACTCGTTTTGCTTTCCCCGTGCTGCGCGGGATGGACTTCGGGGAGAGCGCTTGTACAGGCACATGCAGGTTCAAAATACGGTAGATCTCCGCCTCAGCGCGTTTCTCAAACTCCTCCAGGTGACCGTCCTTGAACCGCTCCTCCGACGGCTCGACTTCGACCGAGAGCGACACCATGTCCCCCTGTTTCTTCTTGATGATCTGGTAGTTGTCGCTGACCCCGGGGACGACCATGAGCGCCGCCTCGATCTGAGACGGAAACACGATGACGCCTTTCACCTTCATCATATCGTCGCTACGCCCTTTGATTCGCGACATGATCGGCAGCGTCCGCCCGCAGGAACAGGTCCCCTCAGAAATCATCGCGAGATCCCGCGTACGGAACCGCACAGCGGGGAAGGCTTCCTTCGTCAGCGTCGTGAACACAAGCTCACCTTCATTGCCGTACTCCAGAGTCTCCCCTGTGTTCGGGTCGATGATCTCCGGGTAGAAATAGTCCGCGTTAATATGCAGCTTGCGCTCCGAGCACTCCGAGACGATCCCAGGGCCGATGATCTCCGTCAATCCGTAATGCTCACAGGCGGTGATTCCCCAGTGGTCCTCGATGTTCTTGCGGATGTTGTCACTCCAGGATTCCGCGCCGAACGCCCCGAGACGCAGGTCGAAGTCCGAGGCGGGATTAAGCCCCTTTTCCTCAGCGACCTCAGCGATATGCAGGGAATAGGAGGGCGTGCAGGCAAGCACCGTGCTGTGAAAATCCTGCAGGATGTCGATCTGTCGCTCGGTGTTCCCCGAGCCGATCGTTAGCACCATCGCACCGATCCACTCCGCACCGCGCTCAAAGCCATGCGCACCAGTAAAGAATCCGTATCCGTATGCGTTCTGTACAACATCGGTCTTCCGCACCCCGTTCGCATATAAAGAGCGCGCCATGACCTCAGCCCACAGATCCAGGTCGGCTCGCGTATACGGGCCGACGACAGGCTTCCCCGTCGTCCCTGACGACGCATGGACCTCAACGATGTCATCCAGCGGGGTACAGACAAGACCGAACGGGTAATACTTCCGCAGATCCTGCTTCGTCAAAAACGGGATCTTCCTGATGTCATCCATGGATTTCAGCGACGAGGGCTTCACCTTCGCCTCGTCCAACCGCTGCTTATAATACTGATTGGATTGGTAGACACGAGTGATCAGGGCCTTAAAGCGCTGAAACTGAAGTTTCCGGAGATTCGCAGCCGACAAACCTTCATATGTAGGATTCCAAAGCGCTGTGGCCATAGGGTGCCTCTCCCAAGAGTCTGCCGCTCCGGTAACACCTCAGGCCTATAAATGCATATGGCCCGCGTTTCCTCCAAGTAGGTTTATATCTAGCCCACACGATGCACCGATACCATCAGGGGGTTAACCACAATGGATGTTCTCGTAATCGGTGCGGGGATGATGGGACGGGCGATCGCCTTTGACTTAGCACGACACTCCGACTTCACTCGCATCCTGCTCGTCGACAGCAATAAGACGACCCTGGAAACAGCCCGTGCCTTCCTCCAAAACGCCCCGGTCGACTATAAGAACCTTGACGTCACGAACCGCCAACAAATCAACAAAGCCATCGGAAACGTCGATGTCGCCATCTCCGCCGTCCCCTATTTCTTCAACGTCACGCTTGCAACGGCAGCCATCCAGGCCTCCACCCATTTCATCGACCTGGGCGGCAACAACGAGGTAGTCGCGGCCGAACGTGCATTAGCCGCTGATGCACGAAGGCATCATGTCACCGTTATCCCGGATTGCGGCCTTGCGCCAGGACTCGTCTCGGTCATCACCCGAGACATCGTCGAAACCCTGGATACCGTGAAATCCGTGAAGCTGCGGGTCGGCGGCCTTCCGGTCCACCCCAAGCCGCCACTCAATTATCAGCTCGTATTCTCTCCCGATGGACTCATCAACGAATACGTCGAAGACGCCATGATCCTTGACCATGGAAAGGTCCGTAAAAAACCGTCGATGACGGAGCTTGAGACTCTACGATTCCCCGCGCCGTTCGGCGCCATGGAAGCCTTCCTGACCTCAGGAGGCTGTTCCACCCTCCCCTATACCTATCAGCACAAGATTCACTACCTGGACTATAAAACCATTCGGTACCCCGGACATTGCGCGAAAATCAAGGCAATCCTCGATCTGGGGTTCGCTGATCAACAACCACTTCCTGTTGGAACGGCGATGATTCGCCCAAGGGACATCCTCACCGCCCTTCTAAAATACCATCTCCCCTCCGAGGGTGAGGACGTCGTTTTACTAAAGGTCACGGGAGCGGGGACCAAGGATGGTAGCCCCGTGTGCCTCGAGTACCGTCTCATCGACTACTGCGACACCAGAAATGGAGTGTCGGCCATGATGAGGACGACCGGGTACCCCGTCTCTATCACATCTCAGTTCATCGCATCCGGGTTGATTCCTACCCCGGGGGTCTTCTGCCCTGAGGAAATCATCCCTTATGCCCCTATGGTAACCGAGTTGAAGAAACGCGGTGTCATACTGAAGAGGGTTATAAGGCAAGGAGGCTAAATCAGGATGCCTTCAAAGGAAGCCAAAGAGTTCTTGCAGGCGAAAGACAAGGCGCTCGCCTCGCTTGCGGCAGCCTGCGACGAAAAACAAGTGGACGAACAGATCCTTACTATTCTTACCCGTATTAATGCCCTCTCCCAGTACTATACATTAAGTAGCTGTTCCGGCCGTATCCTGCTCCTCCAGATCCCGCGATTAGGGGATAAGCGCCATGCGGAGTTCCTTGGACGATGGCATCAAATGACTACAGTAGAGGAAATGACGGCGGCAGCGGCACAGGCGACCGAAGGCGTCCTCTGGCTCCTTGGGCAGTCGCCCATCATGCACATCGGTGCGGATAGCCTGCAAGCCGCGGAGGCGATGGTGAAAGCGGGGAACGCCGCTGGGTTTAAGAACTCCGCAATCCGTTCCCTGGGGAAACGCGTTATCGTAGAGGTGGCGAGCACCGAACGCCTTGATATCCCGCTCGGCCGGGATGGGGTCCTCTTTTGCAGTAACACCTATTTAGCTTTGCTCGTCGACCTGGGTAATGAGATTCTCTGCCGATCCGGGGAAAAACTCTCCCGTTTTTATACCGTCCTCCATACTCTAGAATAGCGGCCTCGGAGGACGCCAGGGCGTCAATGGATGAGCCGAGGGCCGTTTAAGGCTTTAAATCAGGTGTAATCCATGCTTTCACTTAAATCGGTGAAGACGTATGAATTAGCGCCATGTTGGATTTAGAAAATATAAAAAATGGCTTATAAAAACACTATTTGGACCTTGTCCTTTGAATGTCTCATCCTGGCAAGTATAAGAGTGAAACAGGCTAAAATGACAAAAAATTTATATATTATATGGGGTATTAAGGAGTTGGGGAAAAATATGAACGCTAAAAAACTAACAGCTATTCTGATGTGCATGCTGATGATAGGCCTGATTCCAGTAGCAGCAGGCGCCACGACCCACGAGCCAACCTCAACAGCAATTGGTGGAACAACCCTTATTGGATTTGTCTTCATGAAACGCGATATCATGGGAAGCAAATACTTCACGTTCCGCTGCCTCTGGGTCCACTACATCTCGCATGACCTCGCACAACGGAAAATCGGTGTCCTGCATGGGCTCCAGAAAATTGAACTTAGGAATGATTACATTGGGTGGGTCGGCAACTTCTTTGTCTTCGCCCACTTCGACGACTACCTAGTTCACCATTAAATTAAGGATTAAGAAATAAAGGATTAAGGGTTTTTCACCCTTCCTCCTTTTTCTTCTTTTCCCATTATTCTATTTTTTATCTGTTTATCACATTTTGTTTATAAAAAAATAGTGGATCTACCGTCTCCTGAAGAAACAGAATGATGCGGCTGTGGGTAACAAAATCATCGAGCAGGTGTTTTTTTTCAGCTGGTTTTCTATCGCTTCTCGAATGTTGATGCCACAGCTCGGGCAACATCCAACGTGGTGTTGGTTCCGCCCATGTCATACGTTCTGACCTTTCCTTCTTTGATGACTTGGGCGATAGCTTGCTCGAGGTGAGCAGCAAGCTTCTTCTCTCCCAGCCACTCCAGCATGAGTTTCACGGTCAGCAGCATGGCCATGGGGTTGACTTTGTACTGTCCCGCGTACTTGGGGGCGGACCCATGGGTCGGTTCGAACACCGCGTACGAATCCCCGATGTTGCCGCTGGAGGCGAATCCGAGGCCGCCGACGAGCTGCGCAGCGAGATCAGAAATGATGTCACCGAACATGTTCGAGGAGACGAGGATGTCGTAATCCTGCGGGTTTTTCACCAGCCACATGCACATCGCGTCCACATTGACCTCTTTGAAGGGAATCGAGGGGTATTCCGCTGCGATCTTGCGGCCTTCCTCGAGCATCAGGCCACTGGTCTCACGGAGGACGTTGGGTTTCTCTACGAGCGTCACGGACTTGCGTTTATGCTGCTGAGCGTACTGAAACGCGTTCCTGATGATGGTCTGCGACGCTTTTTTCGTGATAATCCGGCAGGAAATCGCCATCTCATCAAGCGGGGTGGTCGCGAACGCCTTCATCTTCTTATGGGTCATGAGGGCGTCGAACACAGGTTTAGGAACAGGGCGGAACTCGACTCCAGTATAGAGATCTTCGGTGTTCTCCCGGAAGATGACGAGGTCGATATCGTCGCGATAATTTAACGGGTTTCCAGGATAAGCTTTACAGGGTCTGATGTTCGTATGCAGGTTGAATTCTTGACGTAGCTGGACGATCGGGCTTGCATACACGATGCCTTTCCCCTGCAGCGCGGGTTTCAACTCTTTTTGAGCATCCTGGTTGGGCTTCGAGGTGATCGCGCCGAACAAACAGCAGTTCGTTTCCCTCAGTAACTGCTTGGTTCGATCAGGGAGCGGGTTTCCTTCGTTTTTCCAGCACTCCCAGCCGATATCCCCGGGAAGGTATTCCGCATCCAAGGCTATGGTGTCGAGGACGATCCGTGCCGCGTCCATGACGTCTTTGCCAATCCCGTCTCCAGGTAAAATCGCAATATGATATCGTGACATAGAGACCCAAACATTGAGTGGGCTTTTAAGCTTTTCACTGGAGAAAGAGAACGGTTATTTTCGCAGATCACCTAAGGTTGTGATGCGCTCGGCGTATGCGTTGTGTTTGTGGATTGACTCCTCGCTTTCGCTGCGGGCGATGACGAGAACCTCATCGGGGAGGTTCTTGTACTTCTCGAGGATTTTTTTCAGCATATCTCGGACGACGTCCTCAACGAACTTCGGCTTCTCGTGAGCTCGAAGGACGAGTTCTGCCTCCTCGCGGCGTTTCAGCAAGCTGTAGGTCGGTGAGCTGAACGAATCTTCAACAATAGTGATGAGGTCGTCGGCGTCGACGAGGTTGTGACTGCTGGGGACTTCAATCATGAGGGTGCCGATGTTCCGCTGATTGTGCGTGGGGGCCGGGCAGTCCCTTGCGAGTTCAGTCAATGTTCGGACGACTTCCATAGCGCAGGGGCAGGCGGTCATCCCAAGGACGCGGACGCCGATAAGTTTACGCATCCCGCCGCCGCGTCGCGTCCGTGCTTCCGCGATGAGGCTGCAGGGTTCAGTGCCCTGTTGGCCTGAGGGGTAGATGACGTCGTAGAAGTAATCGGCTTCCGCCTTGACTTCGGAGAAGGTTGCATACTCGTGTTTGGTGAGGAGGAGTTCTGCGGTGGTGGCGCAAAACGTCTCTAGGTCGGGGACCGGGGTTTGGATGTGGGTGTCGACGAGTTTGGCGATGAGTTCTAGGTTTCGGGACATGTGGCTGCCTTTTTGGGTTGCTGGGAGGTCGACGAAGAGATCCATGGTGACGTTGAGCTGGGTGAGCGTCTCCTTATTGGGCCTTTTGATAGGAATGAGTCGTTTGACGCCGGTCACGCCGACACGTGTGAGTTTGAAGCGGGATGATACCTGGCTGGATTGGACGTCTGGAAGCTCGATGAACGGCATGGTTCCACAGGGATTCCTCAACAGGTTCTGCCTGAAAAAGATTCGCCTCCATCATAGGATATACGTGGGAACAATATACTCAAATAGTACTTTGCTGATGCTTTCCCTTGAGGGTAGAAGGATTCGAGGGGAAACGTATTACGCGTGGTGATTCGCAGCGTGCTGCGCTTGGAATCGGAGTTCTGATTGTATTCATCGCCGTGATCTTGGTAGTGGGCATGGTTGGGTATGTCGTCATTCAGGTTGCGCAGCAGCTACAGGCTCAGTCAAAGGCGACTGGGGAGCAGACCGTCAATGATGTCTTCTTAGGCGTGAAGATCACGACTATCCAGGGGTATAATGTGTCAGGGGCGATTCAGAAGCTTGTGATGATTATCACGCCTTGGCCAGGAAGCCCGCAGGTGGATTTAAGTCGCATGCACATCGAGCTCTCCGATACCAATGTGAAACTCGTACTTCTCTTCAATGGGACGGCTTTTGTCAATGCCACTTCGGGGACGAATAATGTGTTCCTGGAGCCCGCTTTTCCGACGGTGGGATCGGATTACGGGGTGATTGTATTGTCGGATACCGACAATTCGTGCACCGCCAGCCATCCTATCTTAGACCGAGGGGATAACGTGATGTTGGCGATCAACACCTCAGCCTGTTTCGGTGGGATCGGGGAGAGCGTCTGGATCACGGGGAACATCATCCCCGAGAACGGGGCGTGGTCGATCATTGATTTTCGGACCCCGTACGCGTTTCATAACCCGGTGATCATCCTTCAGCAGGGATAGTCTATGTTCTCGGTGTCTGTTCCGTTTTTCTTGGAGGCACAATAGAAGAAAGAGTAAAATACCCCTCCTTGATATTGTGGGTGCACATGCCGCTGTGGCACAGCCTGGTAGCGCGATTCCTTGGTAAGGAATAGGCCGAGGGTTCAAATCCCTTCAGCGGCTCTTGCTAACAATAAGCCTGGTTATTTAATATTAGACTTGCTTGCGGTATATGAACTTTTTTTTCTTCTGTTGACGATCCTCGAAAATACAATCCCACAGGAGGCTCGTTTAATCATTTATCTATCTCGTTGATCTCCACAGCCACTTCATTTCTTCGCAGAAAACCAGGGGTAAACGGGCTGTTATATCTCATAAGAATCGGTTCCCCTTTGATTTGAAATTCGTGATTATTCAACGCTGTTAAAAGTTCTTGTGTATATTGTTGTACTCTCGTGGTTTTAGTACGTCCACTAAATCGCAAGGTTGCCAAGTATCTTTTCGGCTGAGCCTCTATTTTTACCTCCGGATTTGTTGGAATTGGAACGGTTTCCTCTGTGTACGTCGATGGAACAGAAAAAGCCATGTAGTTTTTTCTTGTGATAACCGGGGCAGTCATTTTAATTTTTTCAAAGGTGATCACTGGTGCGGTCATCGCAATCCTACTTTTTGTTTTATTTTCACCAGTGATATATCGAAAAAGCAATCCAAAACTTGAGTCCTCATCGTGGTTTTCAACAACGGCAAATACCACTGCAGGGTACTGCCGAATTTCAATACGATCTAGTTTTTTTACTACATCATAGTGAATAGTTTCTGTCATAACCCTGAAGAAATAGCATTTGGGTATAAATCTTTAATCCCCTTTTTTTATCAGGATGGAAGGTGAAGTTCACGGTTATGACGAATCAAGGGGACGTTGATGAAAGACCTGAGCATATCAATGGGTGGAAATTGCTCTTTATATCCTAACACTGCGACATAATCCCCGCCGGTTTGATAATGATCCCAATAATAGACATAATAGGTTCCCGAGGTGTTCATCGTTTGATCAAATTTCGGTCCTTGGTAATACCATTGAATACCGAAAGGTTCGAAGAACGTATCGCGATGATGTCCAGGAGGAAGATCTTGTACTACAATGACACCCTCCCCTTGGGATAGATTAAAAGGGAGCGTTTGATTTGGGGCTGGGAGTCCAGGTCCAACTAATGCGAACCAGGGGGTGAAATTCACGTAGTAATACCCATTGACAACTGGGACAATTACCTCGATATGAACGAGCGTGGGCTGCTGGATGGTAAACGTATACACATCGACATCGGTTGAAGGATGAACATGATCGGTTTGAAGCCAAGCGTACACCCCTAGCGATTGGGTAATCGATTTCACTTTGAATGGGTGCTGCATTGAAAAATCACGATGTTCCAAATATGGTACATGAGCAAGAACACTCGGGAGAACACAAAGAAAACTCACTGTAACTGCATAAAGCAGGACTATTCTTCTTTTCATATAGTACTACTGAAATAACTCCTCTTCAATAATTTTTCGGTTATAATAACTCCATCCATAAATATGATATAGATAAAAAGCATTCTGAAAGTGGGTCAATTGAGGGAGAATAACGATATGGCTGAGATAAAAATTCAGTGCCCAAGTTGTAAACATCACTTAACAGTTGAAGGAAAACCTACAGAAAAAATATATGTCACCTGTCCAAAATGTAAAACGTATGGCACGTTTACGTTTCCCGCCGGTAAATGTGATCCAAATAAAGTAGAATGTTTTATTGAAGAAGGAGACGTACGGTTTAAAAAATTACGAATTTTTAATGGCGTGATGGGATGCCTTCACGTTATCCAAGGACTCTTGATGCTGTATCTGAGTAACGCCTTTACCTTGCCGATGACGTATTCATATCCGTTTTTTAACACAACGACGAAAACAATCGGTCCGGTCTCACACACACTCATCGACGTTCGAATTGGTCCACTAGTTGCACTTTTCCTTTTTATTTCTGCAATCGCGCATTTCCTGCTAGCAACAGTACTGTATAAGTGGTATGTTGAACGACTGAAAAACCATATCAACCCAGCACGATGGTATGAGTATTCGATTAGCGCCTCATTAATGATTGTGATCATTGCGATGCTTACCAGCATCTACGATGTAGGAACGCTCCTTGCATTATTTACGTTAACCGCAGTGATGAACCTCATGGGACTCGTGATGGAGCTGCATAATCAAACCACGAAAAAAACCAATTGGACTTCGTATATCATTGGGTGCCTCGCTGGGTTTGTCCCATGGGTCGTCATCTTTATCTCCTTGATTGGAGCAGTATCAGCTTCTGGAGGAAGAGTCCCAGACTTTGTGATCGGAATCTATATCTCTATTGCTATTTTCTTCAATTTGTTCGCTATTAATATGATTCTTCAGTACAAGAAAGTCTGGAAATGGAAAGACTATCTCTACGGAGAACGAGTCTATATCATCCTTAGTCTTGTGGCGAAATCCTTACTTGCCTGGCAGGTGTTTGCTGGAACATTACGGCCAATGTAAATGAATAAAAAAACACTTCGAGAGAATTTCAATTGGGAAGGTCTAACAAATGGTTGAAATAAAAATTCAGTGTCCTAACTGTAAACATCAATTGACTGTCCAAGGAAAACCTTCTGAAAAAATTTTTATTACGTGTCCACA
>CAIRCU010000027.1 GCA_903877165.1 Methanobacteriota archaeon
GTATTTCTTTTCGTAAATCCAATATTTATGAAATAGTTTAGACATTGTAGGTAGATGGCTGCCAGAGGGGGTAATGCGATGGAGGGGAGGCAGCCATTGAGGAAGCGGTGTGCGTTTTGTGGTCGGTATTTTGTGCCTGACGGGAGAGTGGGAGACAGGCAGAAGGCGTGTCGTTCCGAGGGATGCAGGAGGAAGAGGAAGCAGGAAGCACAGAGGCGGTGGTTGGAGAGGAATCCCGGATATTTTCGAGGTCGGTACGATTATGTGAAGGAGTGGCGCGAGAAGCGGAAGGCGCGCTCTCGTTCTCCCGGCAGAATGATACAAGACGAGATACCCACCTGTAAGCCTTTGTCGAGGTATGTTTTGTTGATCCCGGATGCCAAAACGGGGATGATACAAGACGAGATCATTTTGCGAAGGCTTACGGGCACTACGTTTGCGGCGTATGGGTGATGATACAAGACGCGATGGACTCAGAGGGGAGGATGATTTAAACCGGTCCCATCACCCTGGTTGCAGGGTGGAGGAAAAGTGAAAGGGGGACGGTTTTATGGACGATTCTTGGGGGAATCAGGTTCGCCATCTGTATGACGTGGAAGGGCTCAGCATTCGTCAGATAGCGGCGCAGTTGGGTCTTTCGAGGAAGAAGGTCTCACGCCTGATCGAGAAGGGCAGCGTCATCAGAAAGAAGCGGGCGAGCATTATTGATCCTTACGGAAGGCTGATTCAGGACTGGTACGAGACCTATCCTTCTTTGAAGGCCACCCAGGTTTTTGATCGGTTGCAGACCTATGGGTTTACGGGGCGGTACACCACCGTGAAGGAATACACGCGGTCGTTTCGCCGGAAGAGGAAGCGGATGTATCACGAACTTTCGTTTCTTCCGGGAGAGGAGGCGCAGGTAGACTGGATGCAGCGCGCATTCCCCTTCGGGGTCGCTTACGGTTTTGTTTTCATTCTTTCCTACAGCCGTTATCTCTATGCCCGGTTTTATCCGAGGCAGACGATGGAGTTTTTTTTGGAGGGCCATATCGAGGCGTATAAAGAGATTGGCGGTGTTCCCCACCGGGGGCGGTATGACAATCTCAAGCTCGTCGTCATCAAGCGGAAGCCGGAGGTGGTTTTCAATGCCCAGCTCTTGGATTTTGCGAGGCATTACGGGTTTTCCGTATACCCCTGCAACCCCGGCAGGGCCAACGAAAAGGGACGTGTGGAACGGGTGATCAGGGACATCGGCCTTTTTGTAATGGCCGATACGTTCAGCGATATGGATGACCTGAACAGGTCCCTTACGGCATGGCGGATGGAGAGAAACCGGAGGGTACATCGATCCACAGGAAAACCGCCCTGTGACATGCTGAAAGAGGAAAAACTCAAACCTCTTCCCCAAGTTCCCTATCAGGCGTATCGGATGAAAACGGTCATGGTGAGCTCCACCGGTTTTGTATCCTTCGATACCAACCGCTATTCGGTTCCTTCTCCGTACAGCAATCAGCCATGCAGCCTCCAGATCTATCCCCGGTATCTGGAAGTGATCGTCAACAACAGGAAGGTGGCGACTCATCAGCGATCCTTCCTCAAACACCAAACGATTGAGCATCCCTCTCATCGAGAAAGACTGCTCGCCATGACGCCGAACTTTAAATACCAGCGGATCTGTCAACTGATGACCAGGATGGACAAGGAGGTAGCGCTCTTCCTGAAACGGGCTGAGGGGGAAGGAGAAGACCCCATGACGGCAGCCTATGAACTCTTCAAACTCCTGAAGGGGATGTCCAAACACACCCTGCTGTCCGCTGTCAGAGAGGCCAATAAGCTCGGAACCTTCAAGGTCGCCTATATCAAAAACCTCCTGCAACCGGCAGGTACGAAGGATCACCCTGTGTATCCCCAGGATAACAACCTCCTTGCCATCACCTATGAAAGGAGCGATCTTGCCCGATATGATGAGCTCATCTGATCTGTGGAAATACTTTCGCTTCCTGACAGATCCGGAAACGATCCCTGAGGACAAGAAAGACTTCCTCCATGACTTTCTGGCTGAAGAATACAGAAAGAGAGAGATCAGACGGATTGAATATCTCATGAAGATGTCCGGCATCAAGAGGATCAAGCTAATCAGCGATTTTGACTGGACGTTCAACCCCAAGATCCCCAGGGATAAGATCATCGCGTTCATGCAGACCGACTGGCTCAAAATCCCTGCAAATCTGGTCATCATCGGCCCGGCAGGGGTGGGGAAAACCCACGTCGCCACGGCTCTGTGCCATGACGCCGTCATGAAGGGACGGCGGACCGTGTTTCTCAGCCTCTTTGACCTGACGGCGAAATTAGCCAAGGCAAAAAGCATCTACTCTCTTATTGATTATTATGCCGGGGCACCCGTTCTGTGCCTGGATGAACTCGGTTATGTGATACCCTCAAAGGATCATGCCGATGCCATCTTCCAAATCGTCTCTAAAAGAACGGAAACAGGAACAACCATCGTCACCACAAATCTCGTCCCCTCAGACTGGGGAAAGATCTTTGACACGGCTACCGCCTCGGCCATCCTCGACAGACTCAGTCTGAACGGACGATTTATTACTTTTGAAGGAAGATCCTATCGCAGCAGAAAATAGCGAGTCTTCGCGAAAAAGGGACACAGCTCTATCATTGATGAGATCCTGCTCAGGCAGATATACAGAAAACTGCTCTTTGTAAAAAATGGCGGCAATGGAGATCTGGGTCCAACGCCCAAATCAAGGAGAGCCATCTCCGCCGCTTCCGGCTCTTCTTGAGCGCCGCTAACACTTGTCCCCATCCGGTATTTCGAATTGGCGTTGAATGATTAGATATGGGCTGTCGGGATCGATCGAGTCCTCACTTGCCTCGACCATGGCTTGATAACATTCGCCGGAGACTGAAGTTGATACATGGTTTGCGTGAAACCGCATAGCTTTCTTCTCGCTATAACGCCAGGGCTAAGCTGCGAGCAACCACGCTGAACGAACTTTCATAGTGCCCGTAAACGTCACGCGTGGTTGCTCGTCAGCTTGAGCCCTGGCGTTAGCCCATGGTAGCAGGATGATTGAAGAAAAGCTGCTTGCCAAAGTGCTACGTAGATACTGCCACTGCACCTCGAGGACTAGAAGAACCCTTTGGACGACGCGCAGGAGAACCGTAAAGCATTCCTTCTACACTGATGTCTTCATCTATATCCGGCCAGTGAATACCTTGTCCATCACCAATAATCTCGAAATTCTGACGCTGGTCGGCAGTTGCCTCTGATAGGCGCCAAGACCACGCAAGGGGGATACTGATGGTTCGGCCGTCCACAAGATACGCTATGATCTCATCTTCTGTGATCTGGATGTCCAAGAGCCGTGGCTCAATCACGCTAACCGCAATGCTCATTCCATGCCTCCAAAAGAGTATTCCGATTGGAGCTGAAAAGATCTGTCGAATTGCATTGAGCTCCCTCGGAGAAAAACCGTAGTTCTTACCCAAAGCTACAGGTTCGAGCCAGAACTTGCAAACAAGTTTCTCGCGCTGAACGTGTACATGTTTCGGTTCATTACAGTCGAAGCTGTAAAAGTAGAATCGGTATGGTCCTGCAATTTCTTTGACTGTAGGCATGATCTGTTCAACCTGCTATGACCGATATGCTGTGACCTCTTGCTTTCAAGATACCACCCACGTGCGGCTTGCGCGGGCTACGCTCAGGGTAACCGGCTGGCAATGAAGCGTAGCGGAATTGCCAGTCCGTGTTGGCGCTGTTGTTGGATGTATAAAATGATTAATCAAACTCATCATTAGGTGAAATACTTGAGCAAGCATCAACTACACTTGCGTCATAAAATGTAAGATGGTTCGATCTCGTCAACGTAGGGCAAGTAATGTTCCGAAGTCGGTATCCGCCGAGACGATAACGCGATTTTCATTGAGAGCGCGTTCCAGTATTTCTGCATCTGATGCGCTTTGCATCCCATAATCACGCACATGAACGGTATCGTATCCCGCCGATTTTAATCCATCTGCTACCAGCGGAGACAAGGCATTATCGATCAGGAATTTCATGCCTGCATTACCAGTGGTAATTCGCGTTCACGGAGCGCTTCCGCTGCATAACGCAGAGATTCAACGATATCACCCTTTTCAAGATCCGGATAGGCTGCCAGGATTTCCGTATCGTTCATCCCTTCCGCCATCATAGCGACAATCGTCGCCACGGGA
>CAIRCU010000028.1 GCA_903877165.1 Methanobacteriota archaeon
CCCCAGGAGTACCTCTAGCCTCTCCCGATCTCAAGTTTCACAGTCTACCCAGAATTCGTACGGTTAAGCCGTACGATTTACCTAGGCATTTACGAAACCGGCTACGGACGTTTTAGGCCCAATAATAACGGCCACCACTTGGGCTGCAGGTATTACCGCGGCGGCTGGCACCCGTCTTACCCAGCCCTTACTCTCCCTGTTTTTTAGACAGGAAAACAGCTAACTCTTACGAGCTAGCACTTGGGATTCCCTTGTCGTGCTTTCGCACAGTGCAAAGTTTTCGCGCCTGCTGCGCCCCGTAGGGCCTGATATCGTGTCTCAGATATCATCTCCGGGCTAGTGCTCTCACAACCCGTATCCGTCGTAGGCTAGTCAGGTCGTTACCCTGACTACTACCTGATAGCCCGCAGACTCATCCTTAGGCGCCGAAGCTTTCGATCCAAAAGCATTCCAGCAGTCTGGATCTATGGGGTATTATCCTCAGTTTCCCGAGGGTATCCCCCACCTAAGGGCAGATTATCCACGTGTTACTGAGCCGTCTGCCGAGGGCCGAACCCTCTCGACTCGCATGGCTTAATCGAATCCCAATAGCGGTGGCCTCTGGCAGGATCAACCAGAGTCTGGCACACTATATTATTGTTATATGGGAATATCTACTCATTTTAGGAATATGAGCGGGTGAATCAAATATCACCAATTGCGTCGATCGTCAGATTCAAGAGTGCGCAAGCATCCTCTAAGGGTGCTTGATTTTCTCGAACCTCCACATCCATTTTCTCCCGAGGTCGAAATGACGCAGTCATCGGGTGTCAAAAGACACAATCTCCTACGTCTAACCGGAATGACCCGGGATATATGTATTGAGGTAACCTATCGGTATAGGCTGATACTATTTAAATGTTATACCCTTCCTCGTGAAAGCTGCTGCGGTTTGGCGCACGTCTCCCACGCAATAGGCTGGAGGAATGCGATAGGGTCGTGTACTGATATACATGATCGCTTCACTCCCCCACTATAATAGGCTACATGTAGTATTTATAATTAATTGTTTACCGATATGAGGAGAATCTGTCTGAGTTAATTTTTTCGTATCGATTTTCGCTTTCTTAACACTCGATAGAAGCGGAGGTTATTTACAATTTATCGTTATCCGTTAAATGAGATTATTTCTAGAGTAGAAGACGGACGATAGTTCTCTTATGAAAACAATCAATACCGAAGTTGAAGGAGGAATCTCTGCGCCGTTTTCCCATCGCTTTCTACGCGACGCTGTTCGCTATGTCGAGAATACGCTGCTTAGTCTTTTGAAACTTTCTTTAGCCTGACGGATTCATCTATGAACGGGAGGTTGAGGTTCTGTTGGATGTTTGGGTTCCGATGTCCCTGCCGTCGCACTGAATACACGCTTTCGAGTAGAGAGCAGTCCGTGATGTATTGATGAAAATGTACGTTCATCTGCTCTACGAAACGCTTCGCCGTCGTGACATCCTTCGCCCAGAAAGAAAAGACTCCGTCACAGGGTCCGTTGACGTACTCGATATTTTCAATGATAATATTGGATCTAGGAACGAGGTCGTCGATGCGTGTGTTCAAGACCTCATCGATGAGGTTCTGAGGCAGGAGTGTACGGGTTCGTTTACAAAGGAAATAGTAGTGGCGCAGCTCGAAATATTCGTCCTCCACAATTACACTATATCCCCAGATTCGTTTCTCCCGTTCGAGCTTGGCGATGATCCGTGAGACTTTCTGAGGGGAAAACCTACAGCGTTTGGCGATGGTATCAATGCTCTCTTTCGCGTGAGTCCGCAGGATGTTGATGACCTTTGTTTCGTCCTGCAGGACCTGCTCCTTGCTAACTTTCGGCAATCCTGCGTACTCCTTTTGATGCGATACCCTCCATCAGTTATATGAAGTTTACGTTTTATAAAAATAGAAATTATATAAACATGGACTGAGCGGGATTTGAACCCGCGGCCTCCGCCTTGCGAAGGCGGCGATCTTCCGCTGATCTATCAGCCCATAGGACGCAGTCAAGAAAAAAGAAGGGGGTATTTGAAGTTATGTACCCCTATCGGCACTCGACGATCTTGCGGCTCTTCGCTGCCTTCAACGCTTCGACGACAGGCAGTTTATCTCCCATCATGAATTTCTCCAAAGCCCCTCCGCCTGTACTAATGTGGGAGAACTTGTCTTTGAGGTGGAGTTTCTCAATAGCCGCAACGGTGTGACCCCCGCCGGCGATGCTAAACGCCTGGGAACCAGCGATGTACGTGAAGATGTCCTTTGTTCCCTTCTGGAAGAGCGGGTTCTCGAAGATACCGCATGGTCCGGAGACGAAGATCGTTCGCGCCTTCCCAAGGATCGCGTCGTAGTCGTGGATGGTGTTCTGGCCGATATCGCCGATGCTGTACGGCGTTGGGAGTTGATTGAGCAATATCTCCTTGCGTTTCCCGTTCTCATCGACCGCGAAATCACCGGGAAGATGGATGCGGCTTCCGTGTTTTTGCAGTACACCTTTGATTTGGGTGAAGACTTCCGGGGTGCCGTCTTCGCCGAAAGCCTGCTCGTTTTTCTCACCGAGGTTGAGGCCTTTGGCTTTGAGGAACGCATTCGCGGTCAGTCCGGTAAGGAGGACGTCATCGGCAATATTGTTAGTGAGGACGCGGTCGATGGTAGCGATGCCGTCTGCGAATTTTGCGCCGCCGAACATGAACACGGAGGGTTTGGCGGGGTTGCTGACGACCGTCTCCAGAGTAGTCAGTTCTTTTTCCATAAGCCTGCCTGCGGCAGACGGAAGTACTGTTGTGAATCCGGTCAGCGAGCATTGGGCACGGTGCGCGGCCGCGAACGCGTCGTTGACGTAGAAGTCAGCGAGCGGGTAGAGGTTTTTCACCAGTTCGCTTTGAGCATGCTCCTCAGGTTTCTTCTTATCAGTCTCGTGGGGGAATCTGCGGACGTTGTCGAGGAAGACGATGTCCCCGGGTTTCATCGCCTGAATCGTTTTTTTTGCTTTATCCCCGTAGATGTCGTCGACGAAGGTGACGGGTTTGCCTAGAAGCTTCTGCAGAGCAGCAGCGTGTTTCTGCAGGGTGGTGAAGTCCCAGCTGCCTTGTTTGCCTTGGTGGGCGAGGATGACTGTCTTTGCCTTCTTGTCGACAAGCTCTCGAATGGTCGGCAACGCAAGCCTGATCCTGGTGTCGTCCATGATGTCCAAGGTCTTCTTGTCTAACGGTAGGTTGAAGTCGACGCGAAGCAGCACGGTTTTGTTCGTCACTTTAACATCATCTAAGGTGTTGTACTCCTTCATCACAAAGAACCTCCACGCTCTCTTGTTCTACATCTCATGGATTTATTTAAACGTATAGGATTATTCGCGTACTACAGATGGGCGGTCTGATCTTTTTAATAAAAGAGACAGTGAAGGAGTGCATGGCTTCGTCTTGCCTACCGCTTCATCGCGGGAATGGGGACGAGTCGCTCGCTGAACATGTAGTTGACAAGATCGATGAGCCGGCACGAGTAGCCCCATTCGTTATCGTACCATGAGAGGACTTTGACGAGATTGCCGGTACCACCGATGACGCTGGTGCTCAGGCCGTCGATGATTGCGGAGTGCGGGTTGCCGACCACGTCGACGGAGACTAACGGTTCCTCGGAGTACTCCATGATGCCGTGCAGCCGGCCCTCTGCCTCGGTTTTCAGTGCGGTGTTGACCTCGTCTTTAGTAACCTTTTTCTGCAAGAGCGCAGTGAAATCCGTAAGAGACCCATCAGGAGTAGGTACACGTAAAGCGAGTCCGTCAAGTTTCCCTTTCAGTCCAGGGATGACCAAGGAGACTGCTTTCGCCGCCCCTGTCGACGTGGGGATGATGGACATCGCGGCTGAGCGTGCACGCCGGAAATCCTTATGCGGGAAATCCAAGAGGCGCTGGTCACTGGTGTAGGAGTGTACCGTCGTCATGAAGCCCTCGTCGATGCCGAAAGCATCGTTGATGACTTTCACGGGTGGTGCCAAGCTGTTGGTCGTACAGGATGCCATGGAGATAATATGATGTTTAGACGGGTCGTACACCTGCTCGTTGACACCCAGAACAAGGGTGAGGTCCGGGTCTTTGCCTGGAGCGGAGATGACGACTTTTTTCGCACCAGCAGTGAGATGCTGGGAGGCGCCCTCCCTGGTGCGGAACACGCCGGTGGACTCGATGACGACGTCGATGTTCATCTGCTTCCACGGTAGCTTCGAGGGATTGACCTCTGAGGTAAAAGTGACGAGGTTGCCGTTGACCTCGATGCCGCCGGGTTTGACCATGATGTCACCGGCGAACCGGCCGTATATTGAGTCGTATTTCAGGAGATGAGCGAGGATCTCGGTATTCCCGAGGTCGTTGATAGCGACGATTTCAAACCGCTTCCCATATTGGGAGTGTTGAACCGCGGCGCGCAGTACATTTCTACCTATTCTGCCGAATCCGTTAATGGCAACTTGAATCATCGCTCCATCCACCTTCGGCATAAAATCCCGGTTTGCTATATAAGCTTTCCGAAAAGAGAGGTCGGACTCGCATCAACAATCTCAACGTCGCAGGTTGTGCCCAACTTGTGGTTGCCTTGGACCAGGACTTGTTTGTAATTTTGAGTACGACCAATCACGGTGTCATGTTTGCCTTGTTCTGTCAGAAGGATGGTGAAGTGTCTTCCGAGGAATTGTTGGTTGTGCTGCTTGGCGAGGCGTAAAGACTGGGCGGCTAGGTGTCGGGAGCGTTCTTTCATGACTTGTGTGGTGATGCGGTGGGGGAGGGTCTTGGCTGTGGTCTGCGGCCGGGCGGAGTAGCGGGTGACATTGACGACTGCGGGCTGGAGTGCCTCGAGGAAGTCGTAGGTGTTCGCGGACTGTTGGTCGGTTTCTCCTGGGAACCCGACGATGATGTCCGTAGCGAGAGTGATATCTGGGAATTCTCTGCGGAAGGCTTCGACGCAGTGGAGGAACGCTGTGGTCGTGTATTTTCGGTTCATGCGTGTGAGTATCTCGTCATCGCCTGATTGGAGCGGAAGGTGCAGGAACTTGTAGACCTTTGGGTTGTGGTACGCGTCAATGAGTGGTTCGAGCTGGCGGGTTAGTGAACTTGGGTTCATCATCCCGACCCGCAGGAAAAACGACCCGGGGAGTGCACAGAGGTTGTGGAGGAGGCTGGCGAGGCTGGTGCCGGCGTCGCGGCCATAGGCGGCGGTGTCCTGGGCGGTGAGTTGGATCTCACGGCAGCCGGCCGCGAGCGCGGATTGGACGTCAGCGATGATGTCTGGGATTGGGTAGCTCTGCAGGGGCCCTCGGGCATGGTGGGTGATGCAGTAGGCGCAGGCGTAGTCACAGCCTTCGGCAATCGAGAGGGGGGCGATGACGCCCATGTGATATTTGGGAAGTCTGGTACGTGGTTCGGAAGGATGAGGAGTCGGGTGGTTTGCGATGAGATCGGGTAGGGTTCCTAGTCGGGCTGGGGGAAGGAGTCGTGCCTGCGGCGCGATGGCCGTGATGAGGCCGGGCTGAACCGCGGCCATGCAGCCGGAGACGATGAGCGGCTTGCCTGTGTCGTGGAAATACCGGATCCTGGAGAGCATGCGCTGTTCGGTCCGATCGACGACCGTGCAGGTGAGGAGAAGGAGGACGTCCGCGTCCGCGATGGTCGAGACTACCGTATGGTTGGCCTGGCGGATGAGCCCAAGGGCGGTCCGCTCGTCGCTTCTGTTGGCAGTGCAGCCGTACGTCTCGAGGTAGATGTTCATGTCCAGGGGAGTGGCAGGCGGCTTGGGTTATTTAAGCGCTTCTGCAATCCTATGGTGGACGAAGGTTTTTTCCATGGTGGAAAGGAAGTAGCCGGCCCGAGGCCCTTGAGACTGTCCGAGGAGGACAAGGTACAAGGCTTGGAACGCGGTCTTCGTCGGCAGCTTCAGTTGTTCGCTGGTATCGTAAACGGCGTTGTGGATGCTGTCCGGGTCCCAGGGGAGGTCGAGGAGTTTGTGTTCGAATGCTTCGAGGAAGGATTGCTGCTCCGGGGTTAGGGACACGGTCGGGAGCGCTGGCTGGAGTTCGAATTTGACGTCGTCTGGTGCGAAGAATTTCAGCCAGTAACGGGCGTGCTCCGCGCGCTGTCTGAGGTGGGCGTCATCGGCTTGCGAGAGATTCGCCGGGATCTGGTGGGTGCGCAGCAGGATGCCTCGGATCTCTTCCCAGGTGGGTTTGATCTGGGCG
>CAIRCU010000029.1 GCA_903877165.1 Methanobacteriota archaeon
TACTTCAATGCTTGTGTATGACTGAGTTGTTCTATTGATTGGATATAATCAATGAATTCATGGATGAGCTTCTTGTTGATGTCAGAAAGCTTTGGATTGGAATCAAACTTATTCAATGCCAGCTCAAGTCTCTTCTCAGGTTGGTGTACATTCATGCTCCCCGAGCAGTAGTATTTTGCTGCGGGCTTTTAAGTCTAGCTTTAAAAGACGCTGGAGGGCACGCAGTTTCTCACGGTCGCCGACCCGTGACTGCTGGATCCCCTGCCGAATCACTTCGATGGCGTCGTCCAGAGCAGCACGGTCCACCGGGTACGGGACGCCGTCTTTACAAGTCCTCCTGGAAACCACGAACTGGACACGCACCACGCAATGCATAACCAGTCGAGGGGAAACAGGGCAAATCATTAAAAGGAGGATGCCATCTCCGTCCCCAGAATAAGGTTAATATACCACCAGGGATAGCATCGAGGCACCGAAAACGGGGTTAATGAACGGGGTATCACTATGGAACAACCGACCTTTGAAGCCTACATCAAGAAGTTTGATGGATACCTGCAGAAATACTTCCCGCCGAAGGACGCCTGGACGCCGGCCGACGAAGCCGTGTACAAGCCTCACGACCTGTACCGCATCCCGCTCAAAGAAGCAGAGGACATGCAGCTGCGGTCGCTGAAATGGACGTTCAACTACCAGTACACCAACAACAAGATGTACCAGAACTTCTGCAAGGAACGCAACGTCAGCCCCTCAGACATCAAGACCACGGATGACCTGGTGAAGATCCCGCTCATCCCGGACACCTTCTTCAAGGACTATCCCACCGGCCGGGACTTCGCGCTCTGGCTTGGGAACATCTACACCGGCACGCTGCCAAAAATCGTCATCAAGCAGAAGGACCCGACGTTCGACGAGGTCATCAACGCCTTCAACGAGACGGGTATGGTCGTCTCCTACAGCAGCGGCACCAGCGGACGACACACGTTCATTCCACGGGACCGACGCACCTTCAACATCTCCGAGTACACCATCGTGAAAAGCGCTGTTGCCATGATCTATCCTCTCTGGGATTATAGCATGGACGGCATGCTGCTCATGCCCAACCCCAAACGGACCAACGTGTACGCCGGGAAGGTCTGCACGATCTTCTTCGATGCCATCCATGACGTCCAGGTCGCCATCGACCGGGACATCTCCACCGACCTGATCCGTATGACCATGTCCGGGGAGAAAGGCCTGAAGTCCTCAGTGGTGCAATATTTCGCGAAACGCGAGTCAGCCAAGATGGTCGACCTTATCATCCGCTGGCTGGAAAACCATGAGAAGACCGAGCAGAAGATCGCGCTCGTAGGCGCCCCGTTCATCCTCGCGTTCGTCATGGAGAAACTACAGCGGGAAGGTAAGGGCTTCAACTTCGGCGAGCGCGGCGGCGTTGCCACCGGCGGCGGCTGGAAGGCCTTCGAAGGCCAGCGTGTCCCCGTCGTCGAATTCCGCCGTCAGGTCGAAAAAGTCCTAGGAATCCCTGAAAAATATTGTCTCGACCTCTACGGTATGGTCGAAGGCAACGGCTGGATGGCCCACTGCCCCGAAGGCCACTACCTCCATATGCCGTACTCCTATTACAAAGGACTCGTCCTCGACGAGGAATACAAACCGGTCGGCTACGGGGAATGGGGTCGGTTCGCGTTCCTCGACGCGGCGGCCTACAGCTACCCCGGGTTCATCTCCTCTGGCGATAAAGTCCGTATGCTGGAGCACTGCCCGGTCTGTGACCGCCCTGGTCCCGTCCTGGAGCCGGAGGTCAAACGGGCGGCCGGTGAGGACATCCGCGGCTGCGCCGAGGAAGTCCGCCGGATGCTCTCCTCAGACCTTAGCTCTGGAGAATAAACAAGGCTTTTCTGCTAGCCGGATCCTTGAGAAAAGAAAGAGAGGGGATTCTGCTAGTGTTTGTGGTGGGTCGCCATCCAGGCGACGGTGTCGGTGATGGTGTGGGTGCAGCCGAACCGTGGCCGGTAGCCGAGGTCCTGCTCCGCCTTGTGGGTGTCGAGGATACGGGTGTGGCCAAGGACTTTGACTTTGTGGCGCGTCAGAAGCGGTTCTCGGCGGCTAAAGAGGGACATCGTCTCTGCGAGGCAGGCAAGCGTGTACGCGTAGGCGTAGGAGCGGTGCTTGGCCGGGGGCGGGATGTGCAGTGCCGCCGAGGCGGTGTCGATGAGCTGACGTACCGTGCAGTCGAAGCTTTTCACGTTGTATGCCTGTCCGTTGGACTTGTGGGTTTCTGCTGCAAGGAAGAGACAGGCTGCGACGTCCCTGCCGTCTGAGATGGAGAGGGTCTGCTGGCCGTCTCCGATGGTGAACAGGCGGCGGTGTTGGAGGGCGGGGATGAGGAAGGGGGCGGTGATGCGATCCCGTGGCCCGGTGACGAGAGCGGAGCGGACGGCGCTGACCCTGATGTCGTGGTCTTTGCCGAATTGCCAGAGGAGGCGTTCTGCGCGGTCTTTGCTCTCTCCGTATTTTGGGGTGGGATGCTTGGGTGCGTCCTCGGTGATCGGTGCGGATGTCGCAGTGAATCCGTAGACCGCGGCGGAGCTCATGAAGACGATACTTGAGATTTTTTTGTGGAGACAGGCGTCGAGGAGGTTCTGGGTTCCTTGCAGGTTCGTGGCCAGGAACTTTTGTCTGCTGCCCCAGTCGCTGGCGTAGGCGGCGACGTGGAAGACGGCCTCGACGTCCTGGCAGGCTTTCTGCAGGGATGCCGGGTCGAGGAGGTCGCCGTCCATGGCCTCGAGATGCTTGCCGGTCAGGTAGTCCATGGGGCTTTCCGGGCGTTTGAGGACGCGGACATCGTAGCCTTCTGTGAGGAGATGGTCGACGAGGTGGCTGCCGATGAACCCTGTGCCGCCGGTGACGAGTGCCTTCATGGGTCTGTGGATATCGCTTCAGCGCTCAAAATCGTTTTGATTCCTCGCTCTCTGTGGGAAAGGCTAATATCCTACTTCTGTTTCTGTATAGATGTATGGTCACATTTCATGAGATGAAGGAAAAAGGGTACATCCCGCAGAGGACGTATGCGAAGCTGATGATCGGGGGCGGCGTGACGCTTACGAAGACCTTGCTGCTGAACCCCCGCGATCTGAAGAAGCTGCGGGTGGTTCATCCTGGCGAAGAGCGGTTCGTGCGGCCGCCGCGGCCGTACGAGATACCGCCGTATCATGCGGGGATGAAGTGCGGGGTGACGACTGAGAAGTACCTGCGGCCAACATTGTTCTGCGACCCATGCGCCCCCGATATCGTCGCGATGGCGCACGCGCTGGGCGCGTTTCAGAAGTCAGATTATGAGTATACGAAGGCTGCGTTCGAGTTCGTGAAAGAGAAGCTTGCTCTTGAGATTGTTCCCATGAATCCCGTGGATGAGACGCTGCGGCGTGGATCCGGTACGTGTTTCCATCTGATCACGGTGTTCATCGCGCTGTGTCGTGCTGCGGGGATCAAGGCGCGGTACAAGATGTTCGCGATGACCATGATCAAGAGCTGGTACGACGCCTTGGTCGGTGCGGACCCGCTCGTGAAGAAGTGGTACGATTCGATGGGGTATTTCATGATTGAGGGGGAGGGTGAGGCGTTCGTGGATGGGAAATGGACGGTCGCGCATGTGGGTCCGACCGCGGAGCGGCAGGCGTCTGCCGGGATTCCGATCACGACGTTCGGTGAGGATTCTATAGGCGCGTGGTTCTTCCCGATTCCTGGGACGATCATGACGATGGAGTCGATCCCGTACGGTCTGGGTGGGTCGACGACGCTGCTGAAGCGGATCGCGCCTGCGTCCATGGAGCGGGTGAACATCAGCATCCAGCGGCAGGAGGCGATGGGCCACAAGGTGATTGAAGAGGCAGGTGGTGTCGCGGCCTATGATGCCATGGCGCGAAAGAAGCTGGGGCCCAAAGGTCCGAGCATAGGCTTAACTAAGCCTCAGGCGATTTCGTTCGAAGGATGAGCCGGTGCGTCGGTCGTCTCGTAGGATGTGTTGGTGATGGAGGAGCGTAGCCGTCAGTACATCTGGTATCTCATTTTTTTTCTGGCCATGGTCGCAATCATGGATCAGTACTTGTCGCTCGTTGAGACGACGGCGATCCCGTACATCCTGCATGATTATTCGGTGACTGCTGACGATTACTCCTTCTGGAAGATCATCTATTTCCTCCCGACGTTCTTAATCTTTGCACTCAACGGTCTGAACGATATCATCGGCCGGAAACGCTCGTTGCTCATCTTGATTGTGCTGTTTGGGCTGGCGTCACTGGGTATTGTCGTGGCGACGCCGTCGTTCCATTGGTTCATGCTGTGGTTTGCGATTATCACATTTGGGACGGTCTCCAACATGTGGACGATTCCCATCAGCGAGGAGGCACCGGCAATGAAGCGGGCGAAGTACGTGTCTTTGGTGTACTTCCTCGGTCTGATTCCCCTGCAGGCGATCCTTCCTTGGATCCTCATCGATAAGCTCGGGTTGAACTGGAAGTGGATGTACGGCGTGATGTTTCTCTTCATGATCCCTGTGCTTGTTATGTGGGCGTTCATGAAGGAGACAAAACGCTACGAGGTCATCAAGGAAGAACGCAAACTAGGGAAACGGAAGAAGCACCTGTACGGCCTAGGGGTCATCACCCGACGGGACCTGGGGTACATCGCATTCACTTCAGTCATCTGGATGTGCTGGCTGATCGTCTACATGTTCGTGGTGTGGGCTGGGCATTTCTTCGAAGACCTCCATGGGTTTACGCTAGGTCAGTGGTCGTTGGTGCTGTTGGGTAGTCTGCTGATGACAATGGCCGGGGCGATGCTGGGTGGTTGGACAATGGACAAGATGGGCCGGAAAACCGGGTTGCTCATCGGCTGTGTTGGGCTTGGTGTGTTCGTCAGCCTCATCGGTATTGTTCCCATTAACATCGCGGTGGCCATGGCCGTCATGACCGGGTTCTTCCTTGGCTTCGCCTATACCTGGATCATCGTCTACATCCCGGAGATTTTCCCGACAGACCGTCGAGGGACATGCATGGGATGGACGACGACGACCGCGCGTATCTCCTATGTCCTTGCACCAGCGCTTATAATGGTGATGTTGAGGGTGTCGCCAACTATGGAATGGTTTTGGATCGCGGGGGGCGTCATAATGCTAATCCCGATCCTCTTGGTTTTGCTGTTCCATCCGTACGAGACGAAAAATAAAGAACTTGAGGACATCGAAGCCAAGGCGTGAGTATCTCCCGTTGTTCGAAGGATTGAGAGGGCTTTCGGATGCGGTAAATCGGTAGCGGGTGTACGACAATCCTTTTATAGGGTCAGGGTCACCGTGTGGTTCATGACTGCTGTGTTTGAACGCAAGGACGGCACGCACATCCTCTGCGGCATACGGCCTCCGCGGCGTCCCAGCCGACGCAGGATTATGGTCTCTCAGTTTGTCATCGCGGTCGCCTGCCTGACCCTTGGGCTCTGGCTCATGTGCACGTGAAGCCTGTTATCTAGAGTCATACTTATAAAGAACGGCCTTTTTCTTTCCGCCCAGCCCTGCCTCGAAATAGTTATAAAATAGTTCTTCCTAATACGTACATAAGACGAACAACCACCCAGGAAGGCACAAGCCATGATCAGTCTGAAGATCTACCGCCACGGCAACGACATCATGATCGGCGCCTGCGACGAACACCTCATCGGCAAAACCTTTAAAGAAGGGAAATTCCGACTGTTCGTCGACAAGAAATTCTACGACGGCGAGCGGGTCGACGCCTCCACCCTGAAACGCTTCCTCAAGGACGCGACCATCGCCAACCTCGTCGGACCTGAGACCGTCAACGTCGCTATGGAGCTCGGACTCGTCGACCCGGGCTGCATCCTGCGCATCAAAGGCGTTCCCCACGCCCAGATCGTCTGCATGCTCTAAGACAACCCCGATTTCTGCTTCATCAAGGCTGCGATCTTCTTCTCCATGTCCTCATAATGCGTCCCCATCCAGTAATATTTCTTGCATGA
>CAIRCU010000030.1 GCA_903877165.1 Methanobacteriota archaeon
CTAGAGCCCTCTAATCCCGATTCCCGGGTCGACTTTCAATTTTAGCCTGTTCAGCCATCTCAAGCAAATCGCTTATAGACGGGGGTGTTTATATGTCATTGCGAGCAGCGTTAGCGACGAAGCAATCCCAAGAGGACTACAACAGATTGATTCACCAAGCAACGATTTACGACACCCAGTCGAGACATTTGTTGAGATTGGTTAA
Organism: Methanobacteriota archaeon; assembly: GCA_903877165.1. Classification (GTDB taxonomy): domain Archaea; phylum Thermoplasmatota; class E2; order DHVEG-1; family DHVEG-1; genus CAIRCU01. Next base: position 206 of record CAIRCU010000030.1, read on the forward strand.
TGGCTACCCTCAGCTGCGGACAAAGAGGCTCGAGGAAGATAGGGAGGAGTAACAATCCGCCCAAATGTGTCTCATTTTGCTCACCTCGAACACTTGCGTTCAGAAACCCTACCACAGAACCCCTGACAGGAACTATGCTGCTCGATTCTTTTCAGAGTTCTCACCTCAAATCTATTGACTCCCATCCTGTATGCGAAGCAAGCCTCCCATGGTGCCGATATATACCGTTCCACCGTTGGGGCTGAGGGTTATAGGCGCGCCGAAGTCGTTGTACCAGAGCCCTGTGCCGGTAGGAATCTTAAACACCGTCTGGCCAGTTTCGAAGTCAAGCGCGGTCAGGTACCAGGAGTAATTATTGTCGGGTAGAAGTTCATATGTATGCAGATAAACCAGGCCGTTCGCCAGAGAGATCTTCGGCACGGTGGTGGGGGAATTCTCTGGGCTCCTCCATATCTCCTTGCAGGTGTAGTCGCCGCTGCCGTCTGGGACCAGATCGACGCGGCTGACTCCACCCACGCTTTCTTTGGCGTTGCCTCCGGGGCCTAGAACGTTCTCTCTCAGTACCCCGTAGTTGTTTTCAACGATGACCGAATACTCCAAACCTCCGTCACCATGACGAACCCAGCCGGGGGTGGCGTTTTCAGTGGTACTCTGGCCCTCTTCAAACACTGGTATCTTGCAGACCACCCTGCCGTCGGAGCGCCTCAAGAACAGCATGTTCATGCGGGGATCGGCGTTGTCCACAATAGCTACCATGTCGCCGAATAGTTTTGGTGTCGTTCCCGAGCCCTGGTTAATGTTACCGGGTTTGGCACGGGTGCCTCGATCGTACGCCGTACGCCAGTCCTGCACCACCTGTCCATCATTGTCTGCGTGGAAGCGATACATCGCGTGGTCCGTAACGATGTAGACCCCGTCTTCGCCCACGGTGAAGGAGTTTTCTATCTCCTCACCGACAAGCTCGAGGGTGTGAACCTGGCTGCTCTCCGGATCCAAGGTTCCCACTTTCCCGAAGCGAGTAACAAACCACCACAGCCGACCACTCCAGTCGGGTATCACCATCTGCACATGATCTCTTGCCGGCAGCTCCATGGGCACAACGTAGTTCCCCAGCTCATATTTGCGCACCAGCTCAAACTCGCCTTTTCCCTCCACATATTGAATGACCTCGACGGCATTATCCGCGTCTGCTAGCAAGACGCGATCCTGGTTGTCCAGGACGAAATAAGCCCCTCCTGACGTATCACGGTAGGGATAAAGGGGATCGTCCGGATGCCTGGGAGGCAGGGGGTAGGATGCCAGTTCCTCCAGAGTGTCTGGGTCTATGGCCAGCACGTAAAACCCGTCAGGACGTGCGTTGACCGTCAGAATCCGCCCCTTGTTATCAAAAGTGATGGTGACGCACAG
>CAIRCU010000031.1 GCA_903877165.1 Methanobacteriota archaeon
ACGTGTAGTTTTTCTTGTAGTCCCATGAGGGAGGTGATGAGGGCGTCGGACATCGTGACGTCCTTGACATAGGCGGTCGTGACGAAGGGACGGACGGTTTTCACCGAGGGATCGACGGTAAGGCGAATGGCCGAGGATGAAAGCGGGTAGGTCTGGAGTCCTGGTTGGAATCCGAAGAAGGCGCGGCAAACTCTAGCGATGCCTTCGACCGATGTGAGGTCCGGGCGGTTCGGGAAGAACTCGATGTTGATCTGGTCACCGTTGACGCCTCCGAGGTCTCCGCCGACCATCGGCAGTTTTTCGATAAGGGTTTCCTTAGGGATATCATGGCCTAGGAGGCTGAGGAAATCCTGGTAGTCGAAGGTGATGACGGGCATACGCAGCCAGGAATGGAGTCTGGGTATATTTGATTTTGCCGTCGGCTCCATCCAAGATTTCTCTCATAAAGATTTTAAATACACATGTCAATTCCACTATCATATCCAATGGCGAAAATCCTCATTCTAAATGTCGACCGGGATGATGATTTCGGGCGGAAATCCCAGGTGCAAAGCCCGATTATTGGACTTCAGAATAACCTTGAGGCCGCCATGAAGCTTGGGCGCAGCGACCCGGAAGACTCGGATCTCAACGCTATTTTCTTCGCGATTCGTGTGTACGAGAGTATGAAGGCGGATGGGGTCGATGTTGAGATCGCGACGCTCTGCGGGGAGATCAATGTCGGGGTGAAGTCCGATCTTCGGATCGCGGAGCAGCTCGACGCGGTCATCGCGCAGACCCATGCCCAGGAGGCGGTGTTGGTCAGTGACGGGGCTGAGGACGAATACATCCTCCCGCTCATCCAGTCTCGCCTGAAGATCACGGCAGTCCAGCGCGTCAGTGTCAAACAAAGCCGTCAGATTGAGGATACCTACTATCGGATCGTCAAACTTCTCGATGAGGATAAGGTCAAGAAGCAGTTCTTCTTGCCGATTGCGTTAATTCTGATGGTCTGGGCGGTTTTCGCGATTTTCGGCATGGCGGCCAGCGGGTTTGGCGCCATCCTCTTCACGCTGGGGATTTATCTGCTCATTCGAACGTTCAACTCTGAGAAGAAACTGGCGGTCCTATGGCATGAGTTCCGGCAGGGCCTGCTCATCGGACGGCCGTCGTTTTACACGACCATCCTTGCTTTCGTGATTATCGCCGTCACGGTGTTTTACGCGTACAACAATACGGTGTTCAACTCAGAGATCAGTCTGATTGTGCCGATCTTGTCGTTCCTCAGCGCGATCACCTGGGGGATCGTCGCCGCGGGGCTCCTGGCTGCGTTTGGTCGGGTCACGGATCTCTTCATCCGTGAGAAGAAGGTCCTGTGGACGTACTGGATCGTGCCGTTCTCACTCTTCGCCTACGGGTTCGTCGCCTCCGCTATCTTCGATGCATTGAAGACGTCGATCCTGAAGTACGTCACGGAAGGCGAGTTTTCCATCACCCCGTTTCTGACGCAGAGCTTCATCGGGTACGTCGCCGTCGGCGTCCTCATCGCGTTCATCGGCGCCATCAGCTACCACTACATCAAGGAGCTGCATGAGATCGATGAATACGAGCTGGATATAGAAGAACAGACCACTAAAGCTGCCAATCAGACGAAGTTGCCTCCGTGACCTACATCTTTTTAACCTTGTAGCTATTGCACGGGTGAATGTCACTGCTTGAAGGGCTTCTCATTTTCCTCTTCCTGATTGTCGTCTACGGCGTCGCGGTGTACGTTCTCCATAAAAAAGGTATCTTGAAGAAGTACAATATCTCCTTATATGGG
>CAIRCU010000032.1 GCA_903877165.1 Methanobacteriota archaeon
GACTATGGTATCATCGTCACGCAACGCCTCAAAGAAGAACGAGGCAAGGGACGCTCGAAGATCGACGCTCTGAAGACGACGCTTGAGACCAGCGGTTTGTCCATCGTCACCGCCTCATCAACCACCATCGTCGCCCTGTTCGCAACCTTCATGGTGAACATCCCGATGCTACATCAGTTCAGCATCATCGTCATCGTGTTGTACATCCTGTCGTTGATTGCGTGTTTCTGCATTCTGCCCGCGGTCTATGCCTCGAAATGGTTCCAATAGCCACCCCACTATTTTTCGCGTCTGTGAAAGTGAACGGTACGGACGAACGGGACACCAAAAATCAATGTGCCTGCTAGGATGATGCATCCCAGGAGGAATTCGCCTTCATACAACGGGGCTCCTTTCGTGATTCCTTGGGTCAACGACTCCACCAGAAGCAGAAGAGCGAAGGCGATGGGAGCAATGACAAGAATCGGGGTCAGCCAGAGTTCCAGGCGTCGGCTCAAGATCAGTATTTGAGCCTGGCGGATCTCCTTGCGATTCACTCAAACGCCTCCTAGAGGATGGATGAGGGGGGGCGGTAGGATGTTTAGGTGGAAGAAGCTTAGTCCCAGCCAGAAGATGAGAAGTAGGATCGCCGGGACGAGTTGGATGAGGAGATCGTCGTCAAGCCAGCGGAATTTCACTCGCTCACCAAGTACCGCTCCTGAAGCTCCGATGAGGCAAACGCAGAAGACGACCCAGGGTTGAGCGTGGTACCATATCCCGAGGAAGAAACCAGCGCTGAGGAGAAAACCGAGGAGGTACGCGGTCTTTTTCTTGAGTCGATAACGGAACTCGCCGATTGCAGGGTCCACGAAGCAGGCGCACAGGATGCAGGGCACGGCGATCTGCTGAGGGAAGGCAAGGAGGAGGATGATGAGGCCCGCGCCGAAGTAGAAGTAGCTTGCCGGCCGGTGATGCTCGTACGTCCGCAGACCGAAGAAATACTGCCGGTCAAGGGTGCCGCCGAGACGACGGCATTCGATGATGCCGACGACGACAAGGATTGCGATCGGTACCACGAGCTTGGCGATGTTGATCCAGGGCACATCGGGCAGCAGGTAGAAGATAAGGAAACTGGAGGCGAACGCGTGGAAGGCCCGGCGGAACCAATGGGCATCGACCTCGATGGACAAGAGGCGTTCCAGGATTTCGTCCTGGTAGTTCTCAACGCGTTCCTTCAACTGCTTTTGGTCCATGGCAGCACTCTGACAGCACAGAAACCTTGATTTCGTACGCTCTCGCGTTCAGTCCGAACCGGTAATCTGCTGATCAAGGGTCATGAGGCCTTGTCGGCTGCCGACGATCACAAGGTCTGCGAGGTTGATGAACAGCCCGTTTTCGACGACTCCAGGGATTGCATTGATGTCCTTCTCAAGGACCTCGGGCTGGGAGATTGGGCCGAAATCACAGTTGATGATGTAGTTGCCGTTGTCCGTAATGAATTTCTCGTCCATAATGGTGCGCAGTTCAGCAGTGCATCCGAGGTCAATCAGGGTTTTTTTCGTGGCGGCCCAGGCGAACTTGGTGACCTCGACGGGCACTGGGAAATCAGCGCCGAGGCGTTTCACGATCTTGGTCTCATCGACGACGATGATGAGTTTTTTCGTATGGTACGCGACGATTTTCTCCCTGGTAAGAGCCCCCCCGCCTCCTTTAATCAGATTAAGGTTGGAGTCGACTTCATCAGCCCCGTCGATGGTGACGTCGATTTCAACGGTATCATCAAGCTCGATGAGTGGGATTTCAAACTCACCGGCGAGTTTCTTGGATTTCTGCGAGGTGGGGATTGCCTGGATGTGAAGCCCGCCTTTCACCATAGCACCGAGCTTGCGGATAGCGAACTCAGCGGTCGACCCTGTTCCAAGGCCTACAATCATGCCGTCCTCAACGAATTGCACTGCTCGTTCCGCAGCAAGCTTTTTCATCTCTGGTTGCTCCATGCTGGTCCCTCAGCCTCGTAAGCAGTGTCGTATACAAAAACTTATACTTCGAAGTACCATTTCCGTCTGTGACATCATGTTAGGCAATTGTGATAACCACGGCTATTTCCGCGGCGACGTCTGCCCGATCTGCAGCCGCAAGGGAAGGTTCATGATGAGCGACCGCGAGTTGGACTCATTAGGCCGTATCATGGCGGGCGTCCTGCGTCATTTCCCGGAGAAACTTGGGGTGATGGTGGATGGACGCGGTTGGGTGGATATCTCCAAGTTCGTGGACGCAGTTGGGGGAAGCCGCTCAGGGTTTCATTGGCTGAAAACCTCGCATATCGAGGCGATCGCCCTCACCGATACCAAGGGACGGTACCAGGTGGACGGCGGTATGATCCGGGCGACGTATGGTCATACCATTGATGTGAAGCTTGATGACCTGCCAGTCGCGGACAACGAGTGCTTCTACTACCCGGTGACCGAGGAGGAAATCGACCTTATCTTGGAGGGTGGGTTGACTCCTGTTGACCGCCGTCAGGTGCATCTCAGCGGCAGCATTGACAAGGCCTTGGAGGCTGGGCGGGTCCGCTCGGAAGACCCTCTCATCATTCGTATTGACGGGAAGAAGGCTAAGGAGGATGGAGTGATGATCTATCGAGCTGGCTTTGACGTCTACGTGACGGATCGCATCGATGCGAAGTACATCTCGAAGGTTGACCCCTCGGACATTCCTAGTCCTGAGGAAAAAAATTAATATCACCCTTGTGCCATTGTGGGCAGTCTTTTCTGGGCTTGTAGCTCAGCTAGGTTAGTGCCTTGCTGGACGCCAGCTTGAGCGTCTTTTAATTAATTCTACAGGAGTAGAGGCGGTCAAATAACGGTCCGTTTTTGGTCTAGGTTGTGGTTTTGGTGTTATACTGTGGTAAATGTGGCTAGCCACTGGCTATAAGATATAACCCCTATGTGGCTAGCCACTGGCTAGCAAAACCATCATTTATAAACGAGGCTAGCCACTGAATAGCCACATTGGACCCCCTAACACCCCCCAACCAACCAACCAATAGTACGTACTGGCTAGCCTAGCCATAGCCTAGCCATTTACCATCCACGGGGTAACTAATTTATAAAAATTCCAATTACACCAATCACGAGACCGGCAACCTCTACTACAGTAATAATCAGGTTGAGCGCAGCGGCAAGGTTTGTTGGAATGTCCAGTGGCATGAACAACTGAAATACTACTACCACAAAGCTTAGAAATAGCATCAGCGCCCAGATAAAAAAGCTTACCTCAATTATTTTTTTATTCATGTCTTTCCTCCCTAAAATTCACTTTTTGTTGTTATCAAAATGAGACTCGTAATAATCCAGGAGTCTGTTGATCAATTCGTCATAAGGTTGTCGAGGATGGACCTTTTTTGAATCGAGTCTCTTCTTGGTAGAATCCGCGATTGCTATTGTTCTATTTGTTGGCAATCAACAACCTCCCTCTTCGAGTCACCAGATAGGTGAAGTTGATTATTATATCTTTTCGACCAGTAACTTAAAATAAGATATACTGCATTACAGTATACTGATATTATGCCAACTAACTGCACTATAGCCGTGGACAAGGAGACCAGGGAGCGGCTATCTAAATTAAAACTCGTCGAGGGAGACACCTACAACGCAGTGATTAACCGATTGATCAAGGTAGCCAATCCCAAAGAGATTCCAAAATCACAAAAACGGCTCTAATAAAATCATTGAGGTGGTGAGATCTGCCAAGGCAACACGAATTTCAACTCAACACCAGGGTTCCTGAAGACATCTATATTTGGTGTCATACACAAGAGGAAGGTCCCACTCATTACATTATTGATTTAGTTAATCAAGATCGGTCACGGCAACACGAACCATCCTATCTCGACACCGAAGAAAAACTCTGCAAAGAACGTTTACAACAAATTGCCCAGATGAAAAGAACCAGTGTTGCCAACAACGACGAATTGAAGAAGGTTCTCGGTGACGCCCTGGATGGTTACAATAAACGCAAGGAAACCGCTGAGCATCCCAGCCAGCTCCGATACTACCTCAAAGCCCACTTCCTCGACGCAGCACGCAAGGCAGGCTTCAAGGGTGACGAGTACAAACTTTTAGAGATCTGTGAAAAGGGGGCAGTAGACCTTGACTAAATGCAGGTATGCGAAGTCCTGTCTGAATTACAGGGAGGATTCCTTCACCTGCAACAGCGATTACACAGCCCAGGATGATTGCGGGATTTTTAAACAGAGACGCCAGGGGGATATCGACAAATGATTCCAGCGGGTGAGTCCACAGTCAAGCGGGTAGCGATCTATACCAGGGTAAGCACCGAGGACCAGGCGCGGGAAGGATTCAGCCTGGACGCGCAGCTCGACAAGCTCCGGCAATACTGCAAAACCTACGATCTCATCATCCAGGGTGAATACATCGAAGAAGGCTATAGCGGACGCAATATCAAGCGTCCGAAGTATCAAGAGATGCTGAGCCACAAGGAAGCCTGGGACGGCATCCTGGTCCTCAAAATGGATCGTATCCATCGTAACAGCAAGAATTTTATGTCGATGATGGAGACGCTGCACAAAGACGGAAAAGAATTCATCTCTTGCATGGAAAAACTCGATACCAGTAGCGCTATGGGGCGGTTCGTCATGGATATCATCCAGCGGATCGCCCAGCTTGAGTCTGAGCAGATCGGGGAACGGATTAGCATCGCCAACGTTCAGAAAGCGAAGAGCGACACAGCGGGATATATGGCCCATGGACCCCCCTACGGCTATAACTATGACAGCGTGAAGAAGTGTTTTGTTGAAGTCCCGGAGGAGCTGGCGAAGGTCAAAGAGATCTTCACTCTTTACCTCGCTGGGAAATGCTTACGTGAGATCCATGACGTCACCGGCCTCAGCAGATCCACCATCAATTACTATCTTCACAATCCGATCTATGCGGGCATGGAGCGCTGGTGCACGTTCTTCCGCAGCACCGGACTCACTCCGATTGTGACCGTGGATCAGTTTAACGAGGTGCAACAAATCTTTTGTGACCGCTGCCACAATCACAAGAACGAGCCTTTATTGATTCAAGACAAGAATTTCAAGATAACAGACCGTGAGGAGCACAAAATCCCGGTAATCCAACGCGCTAAACACACCTGGCAGCGAGGTTTCAATGACTGAATTGAAAGAGATCTCAGAAAAGAGATCATGTTTTCGCTTCTGCCCTTTGTTTTCTGAATGTCACGAGGAGGAATGTTACTTTTGGTATCTCTTTTATTAAATTCGATGGGGATCCCCGGTTTAAATGGTGGGCTCATGCGGTCACCTATTCCCCCTGCGTTGTCATCTTCCGGGGATCCCCTCCTCACTCTTTCAATCAATCAATCAATCAATCAAAACTATGGGGGCTTCCGGCTTAAATATCCCTAAAACGTAGCTATCGGCATCACCTACGAGAGTGTTTTTTTGTCTTTTCCTGGGGCCGGACTCCCCCTCCTCCACCTACCTCTTATCGGCTCTCTCAACCCTGTCGTTATCGTCGATAAGACCCCCTTACTTCGGCAATCGTCGATATATTTTAATACTCTTATCGGCATTCTCAACCCTGTCGTTATCGCCGATAAGAGCCAGCCGATGATCGTCTATAACGACACCCGCAACACCCCAAAGAACACCACCAAAAAAACGGGATGGGATGCACACCCATGAGACGAAAAAAGAAACCTTTTAAGTCCAAAACTAAGGACGGGCAGTATCCGATATGAGACGAAAACAGACTGTCGAAGCTGAATTAAAGCGAGTGAACAGCCTTCTTTTCAGGCTACAGGAACGACGCCGCCAGCTCCTCAATCATCCATGGATCTGGCGAAAAAATATTAAGAAAATCGACTACGAGATACACGGCCTTGACCGAGAATCCTTTGCTCTCGCCTGGGCATTATCAAAGATAGGACGCTATGAGTCGAGGCCCAACCCTCACACCTGCGGTTAAAAACAGGATCCGGGAGCTCGCAGATCGCGGCCTCAATGACACTGAGATCTCTGGAGCTCTCAATATATCTATTGATACTGTGAAGAAACACAAGGAGGGAACCCATGAACCTACTCACAATCGGAGTCAAACTCAAGAAGATCTACGACCAGATGATCAAGGACGACGGAATCAACATCCCATCGAACCTCTCGATCAAGAAAAAAGGAAACCAGATCCAGCTCACACTCAGCTTTCAAATCCCGGAGAAGATCGACTTAACTTCACCGGAGGAAGAAAACACCAAGGAGGAAACCCACCCATGAACACAAAACCTGAGAAAGAAGAAAATACCTATCACTGCCCAGGCTGCGAACACACCGAAAACAAACCATTCAGCCCCTGCCCTAAATGCGGCACTGTGATCACCTGGGAGTAAAATGGGCCTCGTCGATATCCCCACAGCCGCAGCCGGAGCTCTCACCACATCGCCATTTGGATCCGCGACGCCTGGCCCTATGGCGCAGATCCTAGAGATCCTCAAAGTCATTAACGACATCGTCCACAGCCCTCTAGCCCAGCGATTCATCCCACCAAGCCAGCAGCAGCCCCAGGGCGTGATCACACAGCTGCCACCATCACAACCAGGCCAGGCCGCGCAACAGCTGCCAGGGCCAGCCGCAGCATCGCCAGCGGCCTCCGATGTCTTCAATGAACAAACACTCTTAGCGATCCTGGGAACACCGGATGGGCGAGAGAAATTCGCTAGAGGCATCGAGGCTATAATCCTGGCTATTGGCGATGTGAAACTCAGCGAGGTTGTGGCGATGCTGCGAACCGGCGAGCTCACCAAACCCACGGATAAAAAACCAGGACTAGAAAAATTCGTGAGGCGATCCTCAAAAAAGCCGAGTTTATGGGAATGATTCTGAAATGATGTACTAGAAGGGATTGCATGGAGCTGGATCTCACTCGTAAGATTTTTACCGTCTTCGGCCTCAACCTCAGCGGAAAATCCTACTTCGTCAAAAACGCCATAATACCCCATTACCGCTGCCTTGTATGGGATCCGAACAAAGAATACGATCTCAACGCTGCGGATGTCTACAGGCCTAAATCAATGGCCTATCCAGCGAGCGCGTATGAGGTTGAGCAATTCCTAACCAAGATCGTGAAACCAGGGAAGGGTAAATGGGATCTCGTGATCTTCGATGAGGCCAACAATTCTTTTCCGGTCAATCAGCCGCTTATGCCTGCCATGCTTGATTTTAGGGACCGCTATCGTCACGATGATTGGGGGAATCTGGGCGTGGGATTTATTACCCGACGTCCAGCGCAACTTTTCACTGATTTTGTCGCTTGTAGCCACATTATATTCAGCTTTGGCAATAAAGGTTCTCAGGATATTAGTCGGCTCAACTCGGAAGCCTCCGGACTCGGGGATCTCGTAAAGCAATTATCTAACCATGAGTTTGTGATCGTGAACCAAGACCGGACCTATGCCAAGTATCCACCCTGGGGGAAATAAATGAATCAATACATCATCCTTGTTAGCACCAACGAACTAACGGACCTCCCAATATTATTAGATGAGCTCAAAGCCTCTTTTCTCAAACAGAATGCTAACGTGATCATGTACGAGCTCGGCCCTGTAAACATCAAAGAAAACCGTGAAGACCCTAGCATCAGGTGACGACGTGAGCAGCTGCGGAATATATTTTGATAAAGAAACAATAATCCGCCTCGACGCCTGGGCGAAAAAGAAACATATCAGCCGCAGCGACGCCGTCCGGTTTTGTGTCTCAACCTACCTTGATTCTGTCAGCTTTGATATATAATCCATTTAAATAAAATCCAGGCTTTTTTATCACCCAATTATTTTGGGAGGTAACCGACTCATGGCAGACATCATGGGAAAAAAAATCGGAGGCAGCACACTCCTCACGATCTTCGTAGCAGGCGCGACGAAGACCCTTGAAGAGCGTTTATTGGCTCCGGTGATCGGGAACGGCACTGTCCTCAGCGGAGTAATCAAGCTCGCAGCTGGCGGGTTTGTGCTCCCCTGGATCGAAGGCAAATACAAAGAAAACAGCATCGTCAAGGGAGTTAACCTTGGCTTCGGCGTCGATGGCATCGAAGACATCATCCAGGGTATCTTCTTCGGCGGTGGAATCTGGAATGGCGGCCCAAGCCTCAATATTCTGGGCGGCGGAAACACACAAGCGGGGTTCTAACATGAAATATCCCAAGACACTCTCAAACTACAATGCTACAGTCGGTGATTTCACAGTCACCGATCACCAAGCGCTCGCAACAGTCTCGGAGTTTGTGACGATTGCGACCTACAAATGCCCAGCGCAGCAATCAATCGCCGTCGGCTACGGAACACTAGCCCTCCCTGATTCATGCGGCTACCTCTACGCCAGCCTGACAAATGGAGTCGACGCTTCGCCGGTTGAGATCACCGGGAAGATCCGCATCATCGTGACGAACTACGCAGGCACAAAAACAGCGGTGATCGGCGAATGGGACGAATCAACGACCCACGGATCACTCACGGATCGACGCCTCAAAATCCCGATCCCTGAATCAGATGTCAAATACAGAATCAGCCAGGACTCATACATCAAAGTCCAGGTTCAGCCTCTCGTCACTCACGTCGCCGCAGGATCAAACGCGGATAACCTCGGCTGGGGGCCGAACACAGCGCAGCAATCTGAGATCCACGTCCCGGTCACGGTCTACGACAACTCGTAGACCTCTCCTCCCCCTTTCTTTCCTTTCTCCCGAGGGTGCATCAATGTTTGAATCAATCTGGAAAAGAACACTCCTTGACCGAGCCCGGAAGCTGGATATCGAAGGCAGCCCTCCATTTCCCGTAACTATCGCGGATCTGGCAGCCAGCGGCAGCATGTTCTACGGCATGGAGCACCGTACCGATGTCAGTAATTTTAATCCGATGAACTACCTGCGGATCCTCAACAAAGGCGGGACGACGCTACAGATCGTCGTCAATGAGAACACCGGGAATCCTGAGACGATCCCGGATAGCACCGCCTGGGAGTTTAAGGGCATCATCAGAAGTTTCACTCTCACTAATCTGAGCACGACCAGCACGGCCACAGGCACACTTATCTATACGACGGTGCAGCACAAGCCCCTGGGAGGCTAAATCAATGGAGAAGAGCACGAAGAGCACGATCTTGGTTGTTGGAGGCCTGGCGGCCCTCGCAGGGGTCGCCTGGTGGGTTCTCAGCGGTCAGCAATCAAACCTTGGGACTGATTCCAGTGGCGGCAGCGGCGGCGGAGGTCAACAATCTTCTTCACTTCTTCCTAACTATATCGTCAATATCGCAGCGCCGGTCTTCCCTTCATTCGATTCTGGCGGTGGTGGTGATCTCACCTATAATCAATTCATCAACCAGGCAACCGTCCCAGCCTCAAAGAAAGGGATCACTGGTCAGGGAATAGCGCAGGCATACAAACCAACAATAGTAACAACCAATGGAGTGAAAAAGGCCAACAGCGCCGCCTATAATCTAGATCTCTACATTTTGGATAAATTCCATCCACTCTCTAACGGTAAACTGAGAACATAAAATAATAATGGAAGTGAATAAAAATGGGCCTACTCATGGATTTCTACAATTCAACCAGTCAGCAGAACGTTTATCATCAACCCTATGAGACATTTGCCCCGGTCTACGCGCCGAAGAAAAGCATCCAAGCCGATTACAGCTTTGCTCCCACCGTCCAGATCAGCAGCCCCAATGCAACCGGAGCTACGATCACCAGCAAGAAAGACGCGAATCTCAGCGGTGACACAAATCCCAGCATCAGCGGAGCCACGGATACACTCACCAGCTCACAAGCCCAGGGCACTACCAACTACCTCCTCATCGCCCTGGTCGGCAGTATCGCCCTGGTCGCCGTCTACTTCATTTCGAGGCCGAAGAAAAATGAGTGATAGCGATTACAGCCCGCTACCCGAGGACATCGGCAACATCGCCGATTATTATTATGCGACTGACGATATTATTCTCTCAAATGATACTGAAAAAGATTATACAGGCACGACTCCCCTGAAAATGAAGGAGATCACAATAAAAACCATCATCGAAAAACAATCCGGTTTCAGAATCACGTTTGACATGAGGCCAAGCGACGCAAAATATGTGTACGGCCAGATCTACAAAAACGGTGTTCCTTATGGGACACTACACTCTTTGAATATTATTAGCACGGTCACATACACCCAGGATTTTACTGGCCCCTGGAATCAAAATGATACCATCGAGCTATGGGGCTGGGCAGCTGACGCCGGCGTGACTGTCAAAATGTTTAACTTCAGGATTAAAGGAGCAAAAACCACTTTCATCAACACACTTACCTAAGGAGGTAAAACCATGTATCCAACTACAGACCAAAACATAAAAAAAATCTTGAATTACTCACCCCAGGATCTCCCCGATGTCGATCCGATGAGTGAATCAAAACTCACCTACCTCCCCGGAAGCTTTCAATGCTACAAAATCAGCGGCCCCGTGCAGCCCTCCTGCACGATCACAGCGACGCCTACGACTATCAGCTTCGGCCAGATCGTCGTCCCCGCAGGATTGCGCGGTATCATCGACTACGCGACTCTTGAGCTCTATATCGGCCTCATCAAAAACAATTATGCCACCACGGATAACAACATCGCCAGCGACCAATACATCCAGATGAAGGTAGGCGCGGCCAGCTACAGCAACGCGATCCTTATACCCTCCGGGACGATGCTGTCAAACGCTGGGAACCAGAAAACCTGGAGCTATATCTTCCCTGGATCCATCGATGTCTCCTCTCTCTTCACCAAAGGCAGCACCATCGACGTGCAATGGACCAGCGCGGCAGCGGCACAAATCAGCATCGGACTCTACAATTACGTCCTCACACTCAATATCTATACGAGGCTATAAAAATGGAAGACAAAACCATCATTACCCTAGTCGTCGGGTGTCTCAGCATGGCGCTTATCGCAGGCTGTTACATGGGATATCTTTTCATCATGCGGCCAGCCAGCGACGGCGTGATCTTCGCTTCGGTAGTCGCGGCTCTGGGTGCAATCGCAGCGGGTATCCTGGGATTCCATTTCGGTAAAAGCGGGGATTCATCGACGCCAGCGGCTCCCACCACGACAGGGCAATAAAAAAAATAATAATCGTTCAGCTCCGGAGCTGGCCGACGTCGTTGATCTGTGGAGTCCGCTATCTGTTGAGCCAAAAGACCGGAGATCTTCGATTTTAGTTTTTGAATTGATCACTAAAATAAATAATAATCAGCTTTGGAGATCTCCTGGCCTCAGGATTCATAAAATCTTAGTCCGGATCCGGTACAAGATTTTCTTTTATGATCATAAAAAAATTTTTCGCCGACCACTAAAAATTTTCGGTACCGTCAGGTTTTTAAACATAGCTCAGTTAGGGTAGTCCCAGGGGGTATTTCCTCCTGTTTGGGCTTGTAGCTCAGCTAGGTTAGAGCAGTCGGCTCTTAACCGACTGGCCGTGGGTTCGAATCCCTCCAAGCCCGCTACTGTTCTTTTTTTTGAATCAGGTTTAAGACGTCGGGTGAGATGTACTCGCCCAGTGGAAGGTGGGCAGAATTAAGAAGAAGTGTCCCCAGTGCCAGGGGAAGGCTGTCCGATTGTATCAGAGTAAAACCGTGGATGGGAGACGCAGGTGGGTGCCGACCGCCTGGTTTTGTACGGAGTGCTCCTATGTGTACACCGTGGCCTCGGATACGTTGATGTATCCGATCGGCGGGAAACCGTATCAGGAGTCGTTTGAGGGGAAATGCCCAAATTGTACGCTGCGGTTGGTCCGGCTGTTCCGGCATAAGAACCCGGTCCGCGGCAAGCAGGAATGGCTATCGACAGCGTGGTATTGTACGCGGTGTAAGTACGTGTGGATGGACCAGCCTTGATGTTCAGCCCTGGTTGGTTCTATCGTGCGCCTCGCTAGTATGGGATTGTATGGTTATTTGACGGTGTGACTCGTGTGAGATTCACGGGTATAAACTTATATACCGCTATCTATTTTAGGGCTGGGTATACACCAGAGGAAATTCGATGAAACGCAGTTCACGGGTCTGGAAAAAAAGGCGGAAAATGCGCTGGAAATGGCGCAAGAAACGGATGCGACGAGAAAAGCGGATGCGGAAGAAGTAATCGGACTTCCTTTCAGTGGGAGCATGGTGTAACCCGGCATCATTACGGGCTCCAGTTAGGTATGATTACAAGAGGGTCATCTGATGTGTGATGAATAACTGGAGCGATGACCTAAGAAGAGACCCGTCGATCTGGGTTCAAATCCCAGTGCTCCCATTCCACTCACACCCAGGAAAGAAGAAAAAAAATGAGGTCTGAAACCCTATGTTCGCGCTGAAGAACTTCAACCTGATAACTCTATTTTCGTTACTCGTCCTTATCGCAGGAATCGCCCTGTACATCGGCTGGGTCGCCCGCTACGGCGTCGTCTACGACATCGGCATCTACTCCATCGTCATCGTGCTGGTCCTGGGCGGTATCCTGGGGATCTTGATCTCCCTGCGAGAGATCAAAGACGAGGCGTAAACCCCCCCTCTTATCCCTGTTTTCCTCCTGTTTATTACATAACTTTTAAATAGAGACTCCGACACTTACGGATACGATGCATCAGACCGACGAGGAAATGAGGAAATATTCTGGTGAATGGATCCTGCTCTATAACGACAAGATCGTGGATCACAGCGTGAACCTCGAGGACGTCCTCAAGGTCGCCGAGGAGAAGTACCCGGCGGACAAAATCCCCGGGGACAGCCTAAAGATCGCCAAAGTCCTCACCGGCCAGCCTGAGAAAAGCCAGCGCTGGTTCATGCCGGATACCACCGAACAGCCCTAGATTTTTTTATCCGCGCATCAAAAGTCTTATCTGACCCCAGCCTGTTACCTAGCCGAATGCACAACGATCCTCTGGTCTTCGAATACCACGACTACCCCCTCATCCCGATCAAGTTCC
Source organism: Methanobacteriota archaeon (assembly GCA_903877165.1). Taxonomy (GTDB): domain Archaea; phylum Thermoplasmatota; class E2; order DHVEG-1; family DHVEG-1; genus CAIRCU01. The sequence goes on from CAIRCU010000032.1 coordinate 12,986, forward strand.
ATGCTGGGGACCGCGTCACCCCGCTCATCGATGCGCTCCTCGACAGCGGCGGGGACTTCATCGTCATCCCCAACGCCATCGCCAAGTTCCTCAAACTCAAGCTCTCGAAAGCAAGCTGCGTCGACACCGCGGGCGGCGAAACAACGCTGAGCAGCGCCCACGTCACCATGACGATCCACGGTGACAACCGCCAGTACTCCTACTCCAACATCGAGATCTTCGTCTCCGACCGTAGCGACCTCCCCGTCCTCCTCGGCCGCCGACCCGTCTTCGACGACCACGAGATCGTCTTCAAGAAACATGAGAATACGCTCATACTCCAATCCATCCACCCTGAAACAACCAAATAACAGAGACGAACGACGACTTTTCCCCAGAAACCTCGGTTATTTTAAAAGGAAGCTTTAAATCAAGGAGCACCGTTACCCCATCCTGAGGGAATAAGACTATGGTCTATGAACAAAATGGATGGAAGCTCTATAAACGCGACGTCACGTTAAAAGGAGGACGGAACCAAACCATTTACTTCTTCAGCAAACGCAGCCCGAAAAGTGGCACCCCCTGCGATTTACCCCCAGGCTACGTCGTCGGCGTGAACAAACGCACTGGCCTGCCCTACCTCAAGAAAGCCTAAACAGGGGCTTTCTTCCTTCCTTTCCACCGACACATCCTCCGGTCGTATCTTCTCCTTGTTTTATTGTCTTCTTCAGGATAGTTCAATACAAGGTACGACTCTCATGTACTCGAAGCCTGGATAAAAGATACCCGTGACCAACAGCTTTTTTCACCTGGAAAACCACAACGTCCATAAACAGGAGAAAGGATATCCTGTCCCGTGGATTCTCCGCCGAAACGTCCGAAGGTGAAGCTGTACACAATCATCAGCCTCTCCCTCAGCCTTCTCATCATCGCCATCGTCCTGTATTTCACTATCAGCCCCGAGACCATACAGAAATTGACCCAGGTACACATCCACTACGAGTTCTTCCTCATCGCCATCCTCCTCAATATCGCCTCCTGGGGCCTCTGGGGCTGGCGCCTACGGGTCCTCAGCCACGCACTTGATCCCACCGTCCACATCAGCCTCTGGGAAGGAACCAAAATCGTAATCGCGAACCTGTTCCTCGCCAACATCACCCCCGCGCTCGCCGGCGGAGAACCGCTCCGCATCTACCTGCTCAAAAAAGACGGGATGACCGTTGGAGGAGCGACCGCGGCAGTCCTCGGCGAACGCCTCATCGACGCCCTGTGCATCCTTGTCTTGATTCCCTTCGCCTTCTTTGTCTTCAAAGACCGACTCGGCAACCCCACCCTGGCCGCCGGCCTGACGCTCGGCGTCATCCTGTTCGTCCTGTTCGTCATCCTGTTCCTCTACGCGCTCAAGAACCCTGAGAAAATAAAACGACTCCTCATCTCAATCAGTGGAAGGTTCTCCAGGCTGCGGAAACAACAGAAAGATGCGACTGAATCCACGAAGCTTGTCTCCTTCATCAGCCGTGAGGTCGACAGCTTCCACGCCAGCATGCTGTTCTTCATCGGCGAAGGGAAAAAAGCTTTCTTCATCGTCAGCCTCCTGACGGTCGCGTTCTGGGCGGTTGGGTTCATGATTCCCTCCATGCTGCTCATGGGCCTGGGGCTCCCTCCGTATTTCATCCTGTCGTACGCCGCCCAGCTGCTGCTGCTGGTCATCATCATGATGCCGACCACCCCGGGGAGCAGCGGGATCGCGGAGATCAGCGTCAGCGGCCTCTATAGCGTCATCATCGGCGCCTCCTACGGCTATCTGCTCGGCGTCTTCGTCCTCCTCTTCCGCCTCATCACCTATCACATGAATCTGATTGCCGGGGCGATCTTCCAGCACCGCATCTTCAAATCCCTGACCATGTTCGGGTTCGATACGCTCTCCAAGGATAGTTGAGAGAATCATTTTAAATAGGTCATGAGCTGTGGGTGTGTGTCCCTCATCTCGGATTTCTTCAGCCTCATCGCGAACTTCATCCTTTCGACCATCACCACGCTAGGCTACGGCGGCGTGTTTGTCATGATGGTGCTGGAAAGCATGGTGTTCCCCTCGCCTTCCGAGGTGGTCATGCCGTTCGCCGGGTATATCGCCTCCCAGGGGAGGTTTAACCTCATCATTGTCATTGTCATTAGCACATTCGGCAGCCTCGTAGGGTCCCTCATATCATATTACATCGGCAAGCACTGGGGCACTAACCTCGTGGCCAGATACGGGAAATACGTGCTCGTCAGCGTCGACGACCTGCAGAAGACCGAACAGTGGTTCGCCAAACGCGGGGAGTTCACCATTTTTTTTGCCAGACTCGTCCCGGTCGTCCGCCATCTCATCTCTCTTGTCGCGGGCGTCGCGGAAATGGATGTGAAGAAGTTCTGCGTTTTCACCATCGCGGGTGCCGCAATCTGGAATTCCCTCATGGCATACCTCGGGTTCTACCTCGGAGAGAACTGGCATCTCATCACCCAGTACACCGATGAGATATCATTTGTCATCGTCGTCCTCATCGTCATCGGGGTGGTCTGGTACGTAGCTCGCCATTTGATCAAACGCCAACGGCTACGCCAGAAGAACCAAAGCTCCTAAACTCATATTGCATATCTGATACACGAGGGAGTTGGGGAGGCAAAAGATTATTCTACAATGCTTGATTCAGTTATCCAACCAGTGACAGCGTCATGACCGAACCATCCAACCGACTCTTTTACTTTTTCTTCCGATGGCGTCCGCTGCACTGGCGCTCCATCTGGGTCTACGAGCTCATCAGCTTCACCCTGATGTATGCCGGCATGGTGATGCTCGCATACGGGATTCATCCCTACTCCGTTGACCTCATGAAAATCATAGTATTCTCCGTCATCTCTCTGTTCTCCGGGTATTTCGCCGCTCTCATCTGGAATGATATCAACGACAAGGATATCGATCGTGTGGTCCACCCGGACCGACCGCTACCAGGACAGCGGATGAGTACACGGCGGTTCTTCGCCATCGCGTTGGTGTTCTCCGCCTCTACGTTCCTGTTTGCCTATCTCGTCGACTTCTGGTGCTTCATCCTGGTGGGTGTGACCGCGGCGTTCGTCGCTGTCCACAACCGGTACTTCAAAAAAGGAATGCGCCTGCCTGCGTACTCAGAGATTTTCACACCGCTGCAATGGTGCATCGTTCCGGTCTTTGGGTACCTCGCGCTCCATGATTACGCTATCCTGCCGGTTGCGATGCTCGTCTTGTTTACCTACTTTGCGGACTCCTCCCATGATATCGCGGAAGGCATCCATGATGTGGAAGGAGACGCCAAGTTCAAGGTGCGGACCTATGCGACCTCCTTTGGTGAGTCGACGGCGGCAAAGGCCTCCTTCACCTACATGGTGCTCTCTGGGGTGTTCGGCATCGCCGTCTATTTCGTCGCACCGCTTTCACCGATTTACCTTGTCGGATTCCTCCTCTTCTGGATATATGCCGTGTATCGCTACTCCGCATTGTTGAAAACCGATGGTGATGTGCGTCGGCAGCTCGGATCACGCATCGGGAAAAACGGTTTCGACTTTCTCTTGTTCGTCTACGACCTCATCTTCCTGGATCTCGTCATCCATATTCTGGTGCCGAATCTCAGCTGGTTAAAAATCGTCTAGCCTTGGCAGCGAGAGCCGTGGTGCCCCTTGATTTTTGCATCCTTCTGGCAGAACGGGTCCTGGCAGACGATGGCATCCATCGGCTCCAGGCCGGAGCGTAATCCGTAGACGTATGCGCTGCCGCGGCAGCCGATGCACTCGTCGGTCTTGAACTCGCAGGTCCCGCAGTGTCCTTGGAGGTACTGCTCGGCGAATCGCGCTCGTTTCATGAACGGATGGTCCATGGCCTGCTTCAAGGTCAACGAACCTTTCACTGAGGGGCGGACGTTGACGAAGTCGATGAGGACTGCGGCGCACGGCCGGGCATAGCCTTCGACTGTGATGCACATGCTGTATTCGAGCTGTCGGCATCCCGCGCCGACCAGGGGCGTGTGCACGTTCCAGTTCAACTTGTATTCTTTGTGGTCGATCTCGAGGAGTTGGGCTTTGACTTCTTCGACTTCGGGGCCGGGGAGGACCCAGTCGAGGTGTCGTTTGGCTCGCCCGCTGGGTGTCATGGTTTCCATGTTGGGGAAGATGTTGTTGTCGCGGCAGAATCGCCACATCGTTGGGATTTCCTCTCGGGTCAAACGATTCAAAACGAAGGATAACCCGAGGCGTACGGTCGGTCCTTTCGTAAACCCAAGGTCCATGAGGTTCTTCAGACCCGTCTCGATGTTCTTGTACGCGCCTTTCTTTCCCGCCATGAGGTCCTGGGTCGCCTCCGTGATTGAATCATGTTTCAGGAGGATTGACGCGTTGTTTTTATAGAGGAATTCAGAAAGCTTGCGATCCATGTTCTGTCCGTTGGTGATGATGACGGGGATCATGCCGAGACCGTGGATGATTTCAACGAGTTCTTTGAAGCGGGGGTAGACGGTGGGTTCGCCGCCGCCGATGATGACGACGGAGCGTGCACCGAGGTCTTTGGCCTGGTGGACGATGTTTACGAGCTCTTCGTAGGTCATCTCGTTGTCTTTGGGTTCGCCGCTTTCGCGGTAGCAGTACTCACAGCGCAGGTTGCACAGAAGGCTTGTTTCCAGACGCAAGGCAAGCAGACGGTTGCTGTCCCGGGCCTGCCTGGCTTCTTTGTTGCTGTAGAGGTACCCTTCGAGGACGGGAGGGTGGTGATACTGGACAGTGGGCATTACGAGAAAATAGGTGTTAACCTAGATATAGTTTTTCTATAACGGCTCTTATTATTTTTTTAGGGGTATTTAATTTACTGGTGGAAAGGCGCTGTCGGTTTCTCATTTTTTGTTGTTCGCGACGGTCGTACTGGAGGTCTCTTTGTTATTGCCTTTGATTTGTAATTGTTAAATATATTCTTTAGAATACATTTAAATAACTTATAAGTGCTTCTATCATTTAGCTTTCAGGGGGACAATAACGATGGAAGCAATAACACGAAGAAGCGTCTTCATCTATGGAATTGTATTTCTTTTACTTGGTACAAGCATTCCTTTACAGGTTCGCAGTGGAATGACTGAGTCTATGATTCTTAGTCACTCTGGAGATGGGAATTATGACAATAATCATTCTACAAGCGATATAGATTGGTGGCCGATGTTCGGTCACGATCTTGCTCGTAGTGGATATAGCACGTCGAAAGCACCAAACACAAAAGAGTTGTTATGGAAATTCGATGCAGGAAATCCAATTTATTCATCCCCAACGGTCGCGGATGGAAAAGTGTTCATCAGCTCTCATGGTGAACCTAAAATGTTTTGCTTAAATGCGACCGACGGCATGAAGTTGTGGGAATTCGCAAGCTCTGAAGATATGAGTGCCGCTGCTATCATAAACGACAGAGTCTACTTTTGCTCTGACACTGGTTACGCTTATTGCTTGAATGAAACTACTGGAACTATCATATGGTCTCTGTTAACTGATTCAACGACTCAGTTAACCTCATCGCCTGCGGTCATAGATGGAAAAGTTTACTTTGGTTCAAGTTACCATAAAATGTACTGCCTCAATGCTGATAACGGGACAGTCATCTGGATTTTCAATACAGGAACAAATGGTTACGTTGGCTCTTCACCCGCTGTTGTCAATAACAAGGTGTTTTTCGGATGTCAAAACAAGAAGATATACTGCCTGAACGCGACTACAGGTACACAGATCTGGAATTATACAACTGGAAATGAAATAGACCTTTCCACTCCATGTATATGGAACGACAAACTTTACATAGCCTCAGAAGACAGCGACGTGTATTGTATAAATGTCTCCACTGGCGAAAAAATTTGGAATTACTCGACAGGAGGAACCCTGGATTCATCTCCCGTTATCGCCTATGGAAATGTCTATATCGGCTCCTGGGACTGGAAATTCTATTGCTTAAATGCAACATCAGGCATAAAAAAATGGGATTATTACATCGGAGACGTGGTACTATCCGCTGCCGCCGTCGCCGACAATAAAGTATACGTTGGCGCCCATCATCAATTATTTTGTTTCAACGCAACGACCGGAGTCAAAATTTGGGAGTACGCAACAGGAAACTATGTGTATTCATCTCCCGCCATTGCCAATCGCAAGGTCTACATTGGCTCTACCGACCATAAATTCTACTGTTTTCGAGATAACCACAATCCCAATGCACCAAATTCTGCCTATCCATCAAATGGATCAACCGAAATACCGCTCAAAATAAACCTCAGCTGGGCTGGTGGTGACCCAGATATCGAAGATACTGTGACGTACGACGTTTATTTTGGGACAGCCACTCCTCCATTAAAAGTTGCAAGTAACCTTACAACAACTACGTTCAACCCAGGGCCGCTCTGGTACAATACAACGTATTTTTGGAAGATAATTGCCTGGGATAACCATCATGCATCTACCTCTGGGCCGATCTGGAAATTTACTACGATCAAAGACGTTACACCGCCCAGTGTTGAAATTTCACAGCCGAAGACCGGTTATCTCTATTACAATGACCAAGAGATCATGAAAAGAATCTTTTCAAAAAATACACTTATCATCGGGCCATTGAACATCACCGTCAATTCCACAGATAACCAGACGGGAGTCAACCGTGTCATGTTCTATATTGATGACCTCCTTAGCGCGAAAATTACCTCAACTCCCTATACCTGGCTTTGGTCCCAAAAAATGTTTTTCAAACATAAAATTACGATTATATCCTATGACAATGAAGGCAATAGTAACAAGGTTGAATTATCTGTAGTCAAATTTCTTTAAATCGAACTACACTGTAAAATAAAAAATAGTAATCTTCAGAATTGCGACGGGAGAAAAAAACCGATAGAACCTACCTTTCTTGCCCTATTAACTGCAATCCCTTCGAGAATCGAGAAAGAGCTCGTTGAGAGATGAACAATGCTAAAAATGAGGGAGTCTGGTTGAACGGGATTGGTGCCACGAACATCCTGTCTTTGTCAAGGATGAAGACGGAGGACTTTCTCAATGTTTCGGTTTCACAGCTACAACGGTTCCGAAATGAATGATTTTCGCTAATCCGAGCATGTCGCCGATGACGACGGCCCCCATGTAGAAATAATCATCATTTTCCGGTCTGTATTTTTTCCCAAGCAAGAGTCGTTTTATCACGGAAGCGGTGAAAAAGTACGGACCCAGGCACGTTGATCGTGCGACCGATGGTAGGATTGTCTTCGTCAGGTCTTCTACGACGACGTCTTCGAACCCATTTTTTTCAAGCAAGGTCTTGAGGTCTTTCAGGCTGATGAGGTCTGGGAATCCTCTGGCTGGACGCCAAATGTCGAGGACTTTGCGGCTCAATGATGTGAGCGGTTCATCCCGGATGAACCCGTCAAGGATGACAAACCGGCCGCCAGGCTTAATGACTCGATACATTTCCCGAATCATCTCTTCCTTGTTCTGGGCGTAGTTATGGGACTCTTGGGCAAAGGCGCCGTCAAAATAGTTATCAGGAAACTCCGTGTGACGATAATTCTGCAGCAGGAATTGTGTATTGTTTGTGACTCCTTCTCGTCTCGCTAACTCCTGGGCGAGCGGAATCTGATTTCGCGTAATGGTGATGCCGATGAAGGTGCTCTTTGGGAAGAGCTTCGCCAGCTGCGTCGAGGGCCCGCCGACCCCGCAGCCCGCATCGAGAATCACCCAGGATTTATCCTCAGAGATTCCTAGCAATTTACCGGCATAGTAATTCATGTAGTGCAGCGATTCGTCGAAGGAATGAACTCCTTTAACATGCATGCCGAAGTGGATAGCATGCGCATCATCGCCCTGCCACCACTTGACGAAATGCGGCCAATGACGTTCGTAGAAATCTTCTACCCCGGATTCAGGATTGTCTCCCATGGTTTCACCGTTTACAAGATACTTGCCACCACTAAACTGATGATGAAGAGATAATTGTGGAGCGCTGCAATAAGCAGCGTGAGTTTGGACGTCCGAAGAAAGAGAGTCGTATCATTATAATTTTTTAATGCGTTGACGACAGAGACCACCGCCAAGGGAACCGTGATGAAAACGACCGCGCTCCAAACGGGGATTAGCTTGCTGTATAAAAGGATCGCGTCGCTGACGAAGATAAGAACAAGCATGACGCCATACGCCACGACCGTCCTCTTCTTCCCTAATACGATGACCAGATTGTTTTTCTTCACTTTCTTATCCGCGTCGTAATCCGGTATGGAAAGGATCATCCCGACGATCAATCCAATGAACGTAAAGGGAATCGCAAAGAGCATGATGGCTGGATCCAGAACACGCGTCTGCACAAAATAGGCTCCAAAGAGCATGACGGGTCCATAGCCAATGGCTTGCGCGATTTCGCCAAAACCTCGATAGCATAACTTCACCGGAGGCGCTGTATAGAAAAAGACAAGGAAAAAACCAAGAAGGCCCAAGAGAAGAATTGTGACGCCATCGAGAACGAAGTTCAAGTACAATCCTATGATGGAAGCGAACACTAACAAGGCGATGGAGACACGAAAAATCGTTTTCTCTGCAATTAGCCCTTCTTGAATGACCCGGCTTCCCCCGGAAAACGGTGTCGTCACCGGATTGAGGTCATCAGCCTTTAACACATGGTCGTAGTAATCATTCAATAAATCCGTGCTGACCAAGACGGCAGTCATCGCAATCCACGTTAACAAAAACAACCACCAATTAAAGACGCGATGCGTGTAAAACGCAAACGCTGTGGCAACAAAAATCGGCGACGACCCCGAGATCACCATATGGAAGCGCGTTGCCCGAAACCATAATCTCAAGCCCATTGCCAAAAAAATAACGTGAAATGAGTTATATAGCTTATTTAAATTGGAGAAAAAAGGAACCCTAGCCTTATATGATGTTCTTTAGGCATGCTCCTTAAAACCAGGCCATCTAGCAGGACAGTGAGGTCAGGAGAAAATCGATAGAACCCACTTTTTACCCTATTAACCGAAATCCCTCCTATAACGGAGAATGGGCCCGTTGAGATTTGAACTCAAGTCACTTGCACCCCAAGCAAGAAGGATACCAAGCTACCCCACGGGCCCAGGGGATACCGGGTGCTAAGGGTGCATGCTGACAAGCCTTAATATAGTTTATTCGATTCAACTCCCCTGGTACCATGAACATCGACGTCATCACGCTCCTCGGCGTGGCTGCCGGCGCCGTCACCTCCATCGGCTTCATCCCGCAACTGCTGAAAGGCTACCGCACGAAACGCCTCACTGACGTCTCGTACGGCATGCCACTGTTCCTCACGTTCGGTATGAGCCTCTGGCTCGCCTACGGACTCTTCCGTAACGACCTCGCGATCATCCTTGCGAATGCCTTCGGCGTCAGCTGCAATCTGCTCCTCGTCATACTGAAACACCGGTACACATCCAACGATAAAACTGACAATTCTTAAATACTAGGGTCCCGCATATCTCCACAGAAACGCTGTACGAGACCTAAAATCGACTCACGTAATGAAGCGGCAACCATGAATGAGAATCCACCTGCGGCCCGCCGGAAAACAACCATGGCGGTCATCCTCATCAAGCTCATCTCCAACACCTTCTGGGAGATAGCGGACTACTTCTCCTACAGAAGTAAAAGCGCAGCCCGGCTCTACGACACCATGATCGGTGGCGAGTACCAAGAGGAGTACGAACATTGCGGCGTCGCCAGTGCCAAGAACATCCTACACATCGGCTCCGGTGCATACCCGCTTACCGAGATGGCGCTCGCCGCGGTCAGCAACGGCCAGGTCGTCGGCATCGACAAGAAACCCGCGACCGTCGCCAAAGGCACCAAAGTCATCCAACGCCGCGGCCTCTCCAACCATATCACCATCCAGCATGGCGACGGCAGAAACTATCCCGTCTCCAAGTACGATACGATTATCGTCTCCAGCTGCAGCATCCCAAAGATTCCAATCCTAGAACACCTCGCCAAAGCCGCGCAACCCAAGACGCACATCATCGTCCGGGAAGTCGACATCGCCTGCCCCTACATCGAAGACTTCCTCGCCTCTCACCCGAACATGGTGATCTCCGACCGGATCCGACACAACCCCTTCCCATTCATCTACCCCATCGGTTGGATGACATTCCGGATTCAGAAACAATAAGATTATTAAGACCTCTAGGTTGTTTTTCCCCCTAACTACCCATGACCCAAGAGCCCACCCGACCACGCTTCTTCCACAATCCCTTACATTTCCTGGTGACCTGGAGATCGTTTCCCGTCTATGAGCTCCTCGGCTATATCTTCATGTTTTCAGCTTCTATCATGTTTGCGTTCGGCATCCATCGCTACGCCACACAGGACTACATCGTTATCATCCTTTCCGTGGCGACTATGTACTGCGGGTTCTTCGCCGCACTCATCTGGAATGATATCACGGATCAGGATATTGACACCGTCGTTCACCCGACGCGCCCCATCCCAGGCCGGCGTATTTCTCCCAAGACGTTCTTCGGGATAGCTTTGGTGTTCTCCGCCTTGACCTTCCTCTTCGCACTTATTCTCAGTCCATGGTGCTTCATTTTGGTGGGCGCCGCTGCGTTGTTCACCGCGGTCCATAACCGCTACTTGAAGAGACTCATCAAACTCCCGGCGTACTCCGAGATCTTCACCCCGGTGCAATGGCTGGTCGTCCCCCTGTTCGGGTTCTTCGTCGTCTGGACGGTTCTGCCACACTCCGCTGACATGTTCTTCACCCTGCCCTTGCTCGGCACGCTCTCCATAGCGAAGGCGGATCTGCTACCGATGGCGCTGCTGGTGCTGTTCACATATTTCGCGGATGATGCACATGATGTCGCGGAAGGCATCCGTGACATGGAAGGCGACCGCATCTTAGGCGTGAAAACCTATGCCATTTCGTTTGGGCCACGGACCGCGGCCGCCGTGTCCTTCAGCATGGTCGTTCTCGCCGGCATCCTCGGCATCCTCCTGTACTATTTCACGCTCCTCTCAGAGGTCTTCCTCATCCCGTTCCTCATCTTCTGGGCGTACACCCTCATCTTTTTCTATCAACTCCTGAGAACAAAGGATCTGATACAACAAAAGAAGCTTGGGCGGATGGTCGGTCGAAAAGGCTACAATTTCCTGTTGTTCTCTTACATCTTGATGTTCATCGATCTCGCTCTGCAGCTGACGCTGGCACTGTCTCGGTCCTGCTAGTGCTGCGGAGATAAGAGTCTGACGAGGAGGGCCATCTGCGCCCACAGCCGGTTCTCTGCTTCATCAATGATGACGGACTGAGGGCCGTACGCGACGTCTTTGGTGACTTCTTCGCCGTAACAGATGGGCATGCAATGCATGAAAATTGCATCCGGCTTCGCCTTCTTCATGGTCTCCTGAGTGATGGTATAGTTCTTGAAAGCCTTGAGTCGTTCTCGGCGCTCGTTTTCGTACCAGAGAGAAATCCAGGTGTCGGTCGCGACAATGTCTGAGCCGGCGACCGCGGCAAGGTCCTCGGTAATGGTCACAGACCGTTTCTTTTTTGCAGCGACTTCCTTGGCCGTGCGGATATAGTAGTCCTGCGGCCAGTATTTCTTTGGTGAGATGACCGTGACGTCCATACCCACCATAGCGCAACCAAGCATGTAGGAATGGGTGAGGTTGTCATCTCCATCTCCGATGAACGTAAAATGCAGGCCTTGGAGTCGGCCCTTTTTTTCTTTGATGGTCTGGAGGTCTGCGAGGATCTGACAGGGATGTTCGAGTATGTCCAAACCGTTGATGACCGGAACAGTAGCGTAGGTCGCGAACTCCTGAAGGTTCTTCTCTTCTATGGCACGGTACATGATAATGTCGGCATAACGGGAAATGACCAAGGCGATATCCTGGGGGGATTCCCGGGTACCGGTGCCGACCTCTTCTTGTGAGAGGTAGACTGCATGGCCGCCCAGCATGGTCATGCCGACTTCGAAGGAGACCCGGGTGCGCGTCGAGGCGCGCTCAAAAAGCATAGCGAGGGTTTTACCTGGGAGGTATTGGATCGGTTTGCCTTCGTGCTTCTCTCGTTTCAGCTGGATAGCATGGTCGATGATGAATTCGATGTCGTCTTCGACATCGAGGATGGAGAGGATGTTTTTCTTCATGAAAACCCGGCTCCTTTGAAACCCCCTGATGTATATTAACGTTGTGAAGAACGTACCTCTTAGTCTTCAGGGAGGATGGTCTCGCGCGGGATCCTGGTAACGTCGAGAGATTGTCTTGTGTATGAGACTCGTGGGCGTGGCGCGAGCTGCAGGGTGGTTGAGGATTTTTTCTTCCGAGGATGGGATTCGATGTCGATGGTGATCCCAAGGCCGTGTGGCGGTTTGAGGATGGTGAGATGGACTGCGGTGTGGCCATGGCTTGGGGAGTGGCGCAGCGGTACGTTCTTGCAGAGTCCTTGAAGCGCGGTAGTCTGGCCGTCGTCGGTGAAGGTGCCGTCGACGCGGCCGGGTAGTTCACAGAGGATGTAAGCGCGGAAAAATTTCTGTTGGGTCGGGATGTCGATGTATTCGTAGCCGTCAGTGGTGGAGGTGAACCGTAACTTGATGGTCTTGTTGCCGAGTTTGCCGGTGACTTCCATGTCGCTGGGGTAGTAGATGTCGTAGTCTTTGAGGTAGATGACTTTGGTGTATCTGAAGTGGACGTCGCAGAATTCCCAATATTTTTTCCCGTCTGGGGTGACGTAAAGGGTGCCGAAGGCTGGTCCGTCGTTGACCCATAGGAGGCTGTTGCCGAAGAAGAAGCTCCAGCCGTTGTCGCAGACGCCCCAGAGCCAGTCGTAGCCCAGCATATTGTTCTCGGTGGCGAAGCCGATACGGCTGGGGAGACGGTGGTGGTGCTGTGAGAACCACCAGTAGAAGAGGCGCAGGTACGTGTCCAGGGTCGTGCGCATGCCGCTCAGTCGTTGCAGGGGTTTTTCGTACGACCAGTTCCCGTACGCATGTTCGAGGTAGCCTTTGCCGTCCAGCGTGAAGGTCTTACCCTGCAGGGTCATGGTGCCGGTGAGGGCGCAGTGGGGGATGAACCCGTAGCGGTAGTGGTTGAGGCCGATGGGGAGGATGCCGTTGGTGGTCTCCTGGGTGATCCAGTGCGGGAGGGCCCGGGCGTCCATGTCGATGTCGGTGCTAAAGCCTTTGGCGTCGTCCTGGTGGTGGAGGTGGTACTTGGGGTACAGCCCCTGGAACGTGGTCTGCTTGTATCGTAGGTCGATCCTGTTTTTCGTGGTGGTCAGTTCGCTAAGGTTGTCGTTGAGGTCCTTGTGTAGGACGCATTTTCCTGTGGTGAGGTCGATGAGGACGTATTGGAAGAAGCAGGAGGGCGGATCTTGGGTGACTGCGAACGATGTCATGAGGTTCCAGGTGTGCTGGTCATCGCGTGTGGTGAAGAAGAGTTCGGACGTCCACCATTCCTTCTTGATGGGGTGGTGGTCGCCTTCGTCTTGCGGCGTCCAGGGGTTCGCTGGTTCCATGGGTTCCATAGGTGCCGGGCTCTCGTCCGCCTCGAAACGAGACGGTGAAATATAACCTTTGTCACTTGAAGGGAGGCTCTTAAGATTTATATGCGATTCACGAATTCGTAAGACCCTTGAGAGACGCGAGAGGATGACGATTTCTACGAAATTATTCGCTCATCTTGAGGCCATGCGGCCGTACACCCTGCTGTGGTGCGGTCTCGTCAGCCTCACAGGCGCAGTCCTCGCATCGCAGACGCTGCCTACTACGGCGGCCCTGATTTTCCTTGTCCCCATCCTCGGCTGGATCGCAGGGTTGTACCTCGCGGATTATTCCGACCGAAATTTGGACCGCATCCAAAAACCACACCGTCCGATCCCCTCCGGGCGCATCAAACCAAGCGAGGCGCTCCTCGTCGGCGCCGTCTTCGCCCTCGTAGGGCTTGCGCTCACCTTCATGCTCAGCCTGATAAACGTTCTGCTGACCTTCCTTGCCGCCGGCCTCGTCTACGTGTACGCCCGCTGGACGAAACCACGAGGCCTCCTGGGGAATCTGACGAGGGGGCTGCTGACCATGACGACGTTCCTCTTCGGCGTCGCCGCCGTCCACCCCGTGTCATCGTTGTCCCTTCCGATATGGATTGTCGCCGTGGTCTTCTTCATCCATGACACGAACAGCAACATCATCGGCGCCCTGAGGGACGTGACCGGAGACCAGGCCGCCGGTTGCACCACCACCCCGGTCCGCTACGGCATGCACATCGCGCTGCTCATCTCCCTGGGACTCACCCTCCTCTACCTCGGCATCACCATCACCCTCGTTGGCTCTAGCACCCTGCTCTCCTACCCCTCCTTGTTTTTTCTCATCCTAAGCCTGGGAATCGTTCTTCTCGGTATCATGTATGTCCTCCTCTTCCATTCGATCCACGCGCCATCCCAAGGACGAATGCTACGTGCCCATGAGCTGTTCGTCGGCGAGCGCATCCTGTTCGCCTCCGCGTTCATCGTCGGATTCTTCGGTCTCACTGCATTCGCCGTCATCCTGACCGCATCCTGTCTGCTGCTCACCCTCCTGTCGCAGCACCTCTTGCGCAAACGCTACGAACTCACGTAACCCCAGGGTGGAACCAGCACCTTTAAAGCACCCGTACCATATCTCAAGAGGGAATCATGCCGTCCTCATTCATGACTCGCGTCTTCTCCCTTGCCCACCGGGTCGTCTTCCAAGAGGTCGGCAACAAGATTCCGACGAACGCTCTGAAAACACTCATGGACCTCGGCTTCATTGTTTTTGAAAAAATGGGCGTCAAATTCCCTGCCATCTCCAACATATACCTGCGGTTCTACGAATCAGTCGTCCAACAAGAAGCGATGCTCGCCCAGGTCTCCAAAGGAGACAGCGTCCTCGTCATCGGCAGTGGCTCGCTGCCGGCGACGCCAATCCTCATCGCGCGGTACACCGACGCCCACATCGTCTCCATCGACCGGGACCCCCAGGCCGTGAAAGCCAGCACCGAGTACATCCGCCGCATCCACCTCGACGACCGACTCACCATCGCCTACGGCGAAGGACTCACCTACCCCGCCAAGGACTTCTCCGCCGTCTTCATCCTCTACGGTGTCAAGAACACACAAGCGGTCTTGGCCTCACTCCCCGACAGGATCTCGGACCATTGTCGCGTGATTCTGCGTCTCATGAGCGATAAGAACCACCAACTCCTCGACGACCTCGACATCACCAGCTACTTCACCATTAAAAAACAGGTGCACACGACCGTGCTTGGTTCGTTCGAAGCACTCCTACTTGAGAAAAAAACAACCTAGAAGTGGAAATCCCGCTTGTAGTACCGCCGGAACGTGTAGTTCGTCCCCCGGGGGAACGGATGGATGTCCGCTTGCTCTTTGATTGATCATGGGATGCTTCTTGGTCCTTTCCCTTTGTACACTGCCTCTGTGAAGTTTATCTGGCGCATGCGCGGCTGTGATGCGACCTCTTCGAAGTAATGGGCGGATAGACCCGCTATCCTCCCGTAGATGAAGAATGCTTTTGCCATCGAAGGGTCGAGTTTCATATCTGCCACTATGGCTCCGATCACCCCGTCGACGTTGATTGGCAGGCTCATTCCTCTCACCTGTTCAAAGATCGTGCTCACTATCTTGGAGAGCTGTACATGCTCACCAGCGACACCGGTCTGAGCGGAAAGCGCCCACAGCACGTCTCGGCGCGGGTCTTTTGTATGCAATCGATGGCCTAAGCCTTCGATGCGTTTTCCTTCTTCGACGTACGTCCTCATGATCTCTCTGGTGGCTTGCGCGATGTCGATGTTCTCCTTCTCTGATTTCCTGATACATTCGTTGAAAAGCGCTGCTGCCTTCGCACCAGCGCCACCATGCACATCGGTTATCGCGCCGACGCCTTGAGCCACAGCGACCTCAAAAGGCGCTCTCGTGGATGCCGCGATGAGCGTCGCTTGGGCAGACGGGGGAGTCACCCCGTGGTCCACGCAGGCGACAATCATTGCTTCAATCATCCGAGACTGCTGTTCATTCACTGTTGGATTCCCGGTGACTGCACGGTAGATGACATGTGAAAATGGTTCATTTCCACTACTCCTTTCTAGGGCTTTTTCCGTGTCCAATATTCCGCTGAGGTACCGAGCAACCCGGCCGAGGCAGAAAATCGTTTTTTTCACAGCTCCCTCTGTTCCAGCCTCAGGGAACTTCGCGAGTTCCTCGTCAAGGACGAAATATTTCACCAGTGTTTTTGAGATATCCTCATTTTTCATGCGTGTGACTTTCGGGATGGGTCTTTGTGCTGCGTCGACAGCGATCTTTCGCATTTCCTCGAGGATTTTTTTATCGGGGAACTCTCCTTTTACGAGGAGGTAGGCCGTCTCAAGAAAACCCTTTTTCTCCACGATGTCCTGTAAGGAGTACCCAGAGATCATCAGGTTATTTGGCATGACCTTGGTAACGAGGGTCCCCCACCCAGGTTTCTTAAAGGGTGCATCCCAGATCGTCTTCATTTTTTTGTAGTAGTTCTCCACATCGAAGTAGGTTTTTTTCACAAGTCTCTTCTGAACCTCGGTGATGAGATCGTACTGGCTGTTCACCACGGGGACACCCGCGTTTTGCAAAGCGGTCTTCTTTGACTGGAACGTCCCGTAGACCTGCCCGGGGGAGACGATGGCGCCTGCATGGCCCATAGTTTTTCCCTCAGGGGCGTGCGCCCCGGAGATTAACGCGACGAGTGGCTTTGGGTATTTCTTCGGGTTTTTCTTGATGTCATCTGCGAGGAGCTCTTCTTGGCATCCGCCGATTTCACCGGCGACGACGACGAGGTCAGTGTTCTTATAAGCCATGGCGAGTGGGACGAGGTCGCGGAATGTCGAGCCTATAGCACCGTCTCCGCCGACGCCGATCACAGCGTTTTGTGCGATGCCGACGCTTGCTAGTGCATCTGAGAGATGATACAGGATGGCGCCGCTTCGAGAGATGATGGTGACCCCTTTTGGCCCAAAAGCCTCAGGGGAGACTTCCTCGGGATAGAACACATCAGGGAGCATCCCTGCTTTGATTCCCTCTGGAGGGAAGATGACTCCGGGGGTGTTCCCGCCGATGAGTACGGTTTTGTGTTTCCGTGCTGCGACAAGGATATCGCGGACGTCTTTCAACGGGATCCCTTCGCTGATGAGGATGACGACAGGGATGTCTGCTTCGATGACGTCGATGGTCGCATCCTTCGCGGTGGAATAATGCCGCCAGATGCTCGCGACTGCGATGTTGGGATGTTCTTTGAGGCATTCGCTGATGGTGTCGTAGACCGGTATCGTCTCAAGGAGCCGTGTTCCTCCGCGACCTGGGGCGATACCTGCCGTGATGGTTGTTCCGTACTGCTGCATGAGCTCCGCGTGTCGTGTCCCTTGTCCTCCAAGGCCGACGACCACGGTTTCGATGATCCCGGTTTGTTTGATTTTTTTCGCAAGATCCGGTCGTTTGTTCTCGATGATGTAGTAGAGCATTCCTTGATCCGGGGGCACGAGCTTCATGGCTTCCACCCCTTGGATTCAAGCGCTTTTTGGATGCCCTCGCGGATCACATCTGCCATGATCCGCTGGTTTCCCACGTAAATGGTCACGTATCGTAATGCTTCCGGATTCTCCAGTTTCGCTCGTTCTAGGAACGTCCGTGCGCTGGGGAGATCGGTGCCGACCATCCTGCCATAGATAGGCACCATTCGTTTGCCGCTCTCATAGCGTTCTTTGACTGCTTGTACCATGCCGCGGATGAAGATGTCGCAGCTGGAGATACCGCCGAACCGTGAGGTGACGATGAGGTCGACGACTGGGTAATCCATGAGGAGGTGGAACATCTCAGCGACCCTGTTTTGTGGAGGCCCTCCGCCGCTGTCCATGAAATTCACGGGAACGACCCGGTCATGGAAGTAGCGATTACCGATGGTGGCTACCTCATCGATGGAGAAGATCCCGTATCCTGCGCCGCCGGGGATGAGGCCGACGTAGAGTTTCTTCGGGTCTTTCGTAAACGTCTCTGGTAAGAGATCGATGTACGGGAACCCCGCGGACTGCGCGCGCAGCTCGTTCTTCGTTCGTTCCGCCACGTCATGTCGTTTTTCTGTGATGCCAAGCATTTCAAGAAGCTCGACTTGTCTGAAGAGCGCGTTGTCGTCGAGTACGAGTTTTGCATCCGCTGCGACCGCACCCGTAGGGGTGATAATCAGGGGATTGATTTCGCAGAGTCGGGCGTCGAACCGTTGATAGGTCGCGTACACCTGCGCGATGATATCTGCAAGGCTACCTGTGATATCTTTTTTATTCTTCAGTTGTGCAGCGAGGAACGCAGCGAGTTCGCGGGTTAGATTTTTCGAAAGCTCCTTGGCGTTATCCGGTAGTTCTCTCTTGATGATTGCCTCTGGTTTCTCCACCGCCACCTGCTCGATATCAACGCCTCCTGAGGCACTGACGATGACGACGTTGTTGAATGTGGCCGGGTCCATGGTGATGCCGATGTAGCACGCCCCGGCTTCCTCGACTACCTCTTCGAGGAGAATGCATTCCACGGGGAATCCTTTGATCACGAGCTTGAACAACTCCGTAGCTATTCTTTTTGCTTCCTCTCTGTTTTTCGCTTTTTTGATGCCGCCTGCTTTGCCTCTGCCGCCGACCAGCACCATGGATTTCAACATCACAGGGAATTCCATTGGTATTGCATCAAGCTCGTTGGGAGAATGAATCACGCCGTACTGTTTCGGGGTGGGGATTCCCATGGTCTGAAAGACTTTTTTCGCCTCGTACTCGTACAGCTTCATTTCTTCTGCTCTCCTTTCTTCTGCGTGGTCTTCTTTATCTCAAAATCGATGAAATCGCAGTGATGCACGATGATTGCCTCAGGCGTCCGGTTCATCGTGTCGCCCTCATGGGAGTGGGCGGCGATGATGAGGACGATCTCGGGTGGTAACCCCACATCCTGGGCTAGGGTCGCGCCGATCGCGGGATGACGCTGGGTCTGACTGCGGCGTTTCTCGACTTTCCCAGACACCAGCTCGTACTCCAGGAGCTTGCCGACGTCGTGGAGCAGCGCGCCGGCGATGAGGTAGTCTGTGTTGAGTTTCTCGTCGCGGACGGCCGCGACTGCTCCGGCAAGCTTCGTGATCCGCCTGGTGTGGTCGACGAGGCGGCCGGAGTCGGGGAAGAGCATGGTAAAGGGCACGTCTTCAAGCCTTGCCCAGTGGCCTTTGTCCTGCGCGGTCTTCCAGACGCGGCTGACCTTGTCGCGCAGATCCTTGTTCTGAATCAGAGATAATTCGGGGAACGTGCTCTCAAGACTCTCGTGTGATACCATAAGCGGAAAGGCCTCCTACTCGATTCTCCGCAAGGTAATATCCTTGGCTTTTTAAAGATGCGCTCCTCGGAGAGGAACCGGTAAGAAGTGTACAGGAAGATATTAATAAAGAGAAAGCGGAATAAAAACCTAAGTCAACTGGTGAGAACCTTCATGCCTCGTAGATTGCGGACGATTGACGTGTGTATCGTCGTTGGTTTATTGGTCGTTTCGACCGGTTTCCTCTACAAGGCAGAGTATCTTGCTCCTCTTTTCCCCACGTCTTCTCCACCAGTGACACCAGTTGATACGAACACAACGTCTCCTGTGGTTGTGCCACCGACCTCCCTAGTCCCGTCGGTTCGTCGGGATGTTTCCGGGGATGATGAAGGTATGCATTTCGATAGCCTGCGCGTCTCGCGGGAATGGTGGTATTTCACCGCAGTGTTCAACGGTTCGAGTAACAATCTTGGTGAGTGGGCTGCTGCGATTGCGTTCGCCCATCTTGCGCCCGGGGATCTCCTGGGGACCGCGAAGCCCGACCTCCTGGTCGTCAGTCTTCTTGATTCGTCTGGTGCGCAGTACGGCGGCATGGTCAACAAACGGCATTACCTAGGGATTCTGAAGAGCGGTACGCTCGTGGCGAGCACTCCTGGTGTGAAACTCAGCTATGATTCGTCTTGGGTGGAGGGCACGGCACCCTCGTGGCATGTGCACGCGGAGGATGCGGAGATCGACACGGCGCACACTGTGGTCATCGATCTGGATTATCATGCACAGGCGCTTCCGTTGTGGACGCTTGGGACGAAGGCGTTCGAACTTTCGAACAGCACACTAGCAAGTTATGTGTTCCTTGACTGTGAGATCTCCGGGACGGTGTCGATCGACGGCGTCGTTCATCAGGTCTCGGGTGTGGGCACGTATGAGCATACGTGGTCGCCGCGCGCCGTGACCCGAGCGGAGATCAACGGCTGGGACTGGTTCAGCATCAAGCTTGATAACGGCTGGATGGTCTATGCCTCGAACTATCTGCCGACGCCGCAGGCGCTGACTGAGAAAATCTCGGCGCTTCCTTCGTTTGGTACAATCGTCATCACCACGGATCATGGGGAGACGTGCACGGAGCTGAAGAACCTGAATGTCAAGGTCACGACGCAGGATGAGAAGGTGTTCCCCTTGGTGAAGATGCCGTCTGCGTTTGATCTGGATGCGTCGCCGAGCCTCAATCCGACGTACCTGGTGAGTCAGTCGCTGCTTCTCGGTACGGATTTGTCGTTGACGGCGAACGGCTCTGTTGTGAATTCGGTGGATAAGATTTGGAACTTCCCGACGTACGTGGGTATGAAGCTTGGGTACGTGGACATTAGCGGGGAGTTGTCGTGGTCTGATGCGACCGGCGAGCATGCTGTCCCCTTCAGCGGGATCGGCGTCTCGTGGAGCATGCGGGCGCTACTGTAAGAGAATACTAAGTTATTTTTTTGGTGATACCGTGACTGTCCCGGTGTCTGCATCCAGTGTGACAGTGTCTCCGTTGTGGATCTGGTCGATGTCGATTTTATCGACGCAGGGGATGCCGGCGAGGATGACGCCTGTTGCGACAATCGTCTCGGTCTCCTTGTTGATGATGCCTTTGGGGCCGACCTTGTTCTTCGCCAGGCCGTAGATGACATAGGAGCCGACGGTGGAGCCTTTGCCGCAGGGGAAGACGAGGATGGTGTCTTTGACGCTTTTTCCTTCGAGCGGATGGCCTTTTTCGATGACGATGCCGGTCTTGATGTTGACGCTGCCGTAGAAGCCGAGCGGTTCTTTGGAGACCAAGGCTGTGCCAGTGGCTTTCCCCGGGGAGATGATGCGTCCTTTCATCATGAGATTGCCTCCACGAGTGCGTCGAGGTTCGCGAAACACACGCTTTGTTTGCAGAAGCCGGGGAGGTAGTTGGCTGCTTTGCCGGAGGTGACCCCGGTAGTCTTGAAGCCCATATCTTCTATTGGTGAGACGACCATGCAGGTGTCAGCGACGATGTGGCCACCAGCTTTTTCTATGGTCTGGGTGTAGCCCATGCGGTCCGCTGCCTCTTTCATCATGCGTGAGGTGCAGACCCAGAGGGGTTTGCGCAGATGCTTTCCTTGGACTTTAGCGGCGACCGACCCTATTTCACGCAGTGAGGCATGCGGGCAGCCGAGGATGACGATGTCCGGTTCCTTGCCGGTGTTGAGCTTTGCGTAGGCGTCTTGGAGGTCTTTTTTGGTGACCGTGATGGTCTCCAGGTTGTCTTTCTTGACGAGGTCTGCTTCTGGGGTGAGGCCTTCGACGTGGTAGAGGGCGACGGCTCCTGAGGCCGCCATGGCCGCTCCGAGTGCCTTGAGCTGGTCGGTGTCCGCGTTCTTGATGCCGGTGAAATAGGGGATCTTGTTCTTGATCTGTTTTCCGAGCGTGTAGCCGAGGGCGCCGAAGTCGGAGTCGAAGACGAGGTCTGTTTCGACGTTGATCTTGATGGAGGGTTGGCGTTCTTCCCAGCGGTGGAAGCCGTAGTTTGGGGTCTTGCCGCAGATGGCGGCGGCAAGCGCGGAGGGCCCTCCTTCACGGTTGGTGCGTGCGCCGATGACTGAGTTGGAAAATGAAATAGCCGAGGATTCTGACCAGGCGATGTGCTCGCGGAACCTGGGGAGGTTGCCGGCGAGGTACGGGGTACAGGTGGCGGTAATGACGATGCCCATCTGTTTGAAGGCGTTCATGATGCGCATCTGGTTCTTTGCGAAAGCCTCGGGGAAGCCGAGTTTTTTCCAGTCTTCGAGGTCCATGCCTGCGGGGTTGAGGAAGGTGAGGACCTTGACTTTGGCTCCTTGTGCGGCGATGTCTTCGAGGAAGGTGGTGCCTGGTTCTTCGATGGATTTGTAGGAGACGCCGGCGACTTGGACAGATCCTACGGGGATCATCTTGTCTGCGCCGTAGATCTCGCCGAGGCGGACGAGGAGGCGGAACATGCGTTCGGCGACGGGGCCTGCTTCGCCGTTGAGGATTCCTTCTTCTTCTGTTGTTAAATACATAGAACGTCGATCCTTCAGTGGGGTTGGGTATAGGCTCAGGTTATTTGAGGATTTTGGACGGTGGCATCAGCCGTCTCTTAAAAAAAATCACTTGTGTTTTTTGTTCCGAAAGACCTTGCATCATCCATCGAAACATTCATTAACCATAATGAATATCATTGTCTGTTCTCTATGAGGCCATCGGATACCCGAATACCTAGGTGGAAGGCCTAAACCCGGCCCGTGCATTCGCCCCCATAGATGAGACACGAATTCTCCTTGGTTTTCCTTTGATTTGACTGTCTGCGTCTTCGGTGTAATTTACTTCTGTGGACATTGTACTTCTGAGGGGACCAAAGAGATAAGATGGAGGAAAGAAAATGGAAGACAAATCCCGACACCAATTCGAGCACGACGCTCGAAACGCAAGAGAAGACACCCTAGGTGGTAATAGAAAGAAATATAACCATCGTTCGGCGCTCCTACATCGGAGAGGAACCCTATGAACAAGACGGCAATGGCAGGAATCAGCCTGGTCCTAGTTGTCCTCCTCATCAGTATCCCCCTCATCTCGGCTGTTACAGTGAGTACAGCAACCTCTATTCCTATCACCCTCGGCGAGAAGGGCGCCTTGCGTGAACTTCTACGTCACCGGTTTTTTCTGCTCACTGGACTCATCATGTTCAAAATCGATCATCAGGCTGTCGACAAGCCGTTTGTCCTCTGGTTTCATCCCTTGTTGGCATTCAGGATTGGCGGCGGGCCGATCTATCATCGGCACTTCCTTGGCCCAGGCAACCTCTGGTACATCGATGCCTCGAGATTCGCAGGCTACGGCATCATCATTCCCCCAAAGCTACTCTTCTCGCACGGCACTGATGAATATTGGCTAGGGATCGGCAGCATCCTCTTCACCGGAAGCTGACCACCTTTCTCTTTCTTTTTTTCTATTACAATCCTTTTAACCAAAGGTACTTATGGATTCACTGAATCATAGTGTCGCGCTGACCATGAAACTCAAACAACAACCCACTGATTTCATCGTCGAAGAACTACCATCCAAAACCTGGTCCCAGGACAAACAAGCCCACGCCGTCTACCGCATGGAAAAACAAGACGTCGACACCTTCGACGCCATCCGGACCATCGCCAGAAGGCTACGCCTCCCGCAAGCAGAAATCGGGTACGCCGGCCTCAAGGACAAACACGCCAAAAGCACCCAATACATCACCCTGCCGGCCCACTGCAACATTGACACCATGCACCTCCCCGGCATCACCCTGCGGCGTGTCGGCTACCTGCCCCAGAAGATACAGATCGGCGACCTTCAAGCTAACTCTTTCACCATCGTCATCCGCGACCTCCGAGCCACCGACCTCCAACCACTCCCACGCAGGCTTGACAGCATCCGCTCCGACGGCATCCCCAACTACTTTGACAGCCAGCGCTTCGGCAGCGTCATCGACGGCGTCTTCATCGCCAAACTCCTCATCCAAGGCAGAGACGAAGCCGCGGTCAAACAAGTCCTCACCGCGTACCAGAAGTCAGAGCCGAAAGCCGTCAAAGACGAGAAACGCCGCATCGCCATCCATTGGAACCAGCTCGACACACTCAAGGTCACCGACCGGATCCTCTCCTACATCATCACCGAATACACCACCACACACAGTTGGCAGAAGGCGTACCTCAGAATCCCAGGGCACCTCCGAGAGATCCACGCGAACGCGTACCAAAGCTACCTCTGGAACGAGACCCTCAAGACACTCCTCCGAGCAACCGTCGACACCAAAAGACTCCTCCCCGTGGACTACGCCGCAGGAACCCTACTCTTCCCCATAGACCTCACCATACAAGAAAAACAAGTCCTCCCTCAGATCCTGTACACCCCAAGCGAGACCGCACTCTACTCCGGCTTGGAGCTCACCGCGTTTAAAAAAACCCTCGCCTCAGAAGGCATATCCCAATCGGACCTCGCCAGGCTTGCAGCCTTCGATCAGTACCTCAAGGCACGACCACGAGACACCATCATCCTTCCAACAAACCTGACATCGTCTGAGCCGCAGCCAGACGACCTCAACACCACGCCCCACGAGCAGCGCTGGAAACTCCAGATCTCCTTCACTCTCCCCAAAGGAAGCTACGCAACCATCGTCACCAAACGTCTCTTCGGACACTAATATAGATTTAGAGATCAGGAATCAAAGCCCGACAGTTCTGCACCAGGAACTCGATCTCCTCTTTCGATGCGTTATCAACATGGATTCCGCCCACGGCGACGGTTGTCTGACGATACTTCTCACAGGCTGCCTGCGCGATTATCGTCAACACCACCGTATCGTAATGACCCGCAAGCGACAGCACCTGCGATTTCTTCCCGGGCTCGCACACGACAGCGCCACCCACGTGCGGACGCTCACCACCACTAAGAATATAGAGCAGGTCCGAGCCGATAGATTGCTTCTTCACCCAGACCCGGTACTTCCCCTTACCTGAGGTAATCATCCAGCCTCACAGGCTTGTACCGCACGACTTCGTACTTGCTTTTATCAACGCCCGCGGGAATCGTCGCATCCACACCGACCTTCGAGGTCAGCGTCTTCTTGCCCTCCTCGTGCTTCGCGGAAGGGTCAAGGGAACTCCCAGGCTGATCGGCCTTCACCACGAGGTCCTTGTCGCCTTGGAATCGGGTCGCTATAGCCCATTCCACTGCAGTCGGACTGTAAATATCCACATCTGCATCCAAGACCACCACGTGCTTCATGCTCTTATGGCCGATGAACGCCGCCTCGATAGCCTTCTTCCCATCATCAGGACTGCGTTTCTCGATCTGCACGATGCCATGCAGCCACGAGCCGCCACCAAGGGTGATCAACACGTTCTTACAGGTAGCCACTTTGCTGACCTCGTCGTAGATCGTCGGCTCCTTGGGCATCCCCATGAGGTTCTTATGCTCAAGACGCCCGGGTATGAGCGCCTGGTACATCGGATCCTTGCGATGCGTGATGCAATCCACAACAAAGACTGGTTCTTTGCGTTCGAAATCCCGCGTCTCCGTCAGATCCAAAAACGGACCCTCAGAACCGACTTCCTTGGTCAACCGGCCTTCGATGACGAACTCGGACTCCGCAGGCACCTCAAGGTCCTTAGTCACGCACTTCACCATGGTCATCGAATCAAGAGCATTCGCAATAGAGAACTCATCCACACCGGAGGGAGGACTCAGTGATGCAGCGACCATGACCGGCACAGAGCTCCCGATGCAGACCGCAAACTCCGTGTCCCCCGTGTTCTTGTCGTAGGTCGTGCGCGTCTGCCGGCCCTTGATCAACCGCGCCGTGAAACGGTCCTTACCTCGTTTCATGAGACGATGGTACGAGGCGTTCCGCCCGGTCTGCGGATCCTTCACAGTCGAGACGGTCGCAGTCGCATAGTATCCACCATCACCAGGTAAATGGAACAACAACGGCAGGTCGTCGAGGTCCGGGGTCTTCACCACAACCTCCTGGCACGGCGCCTTCGTTCCCACCGCTGGGAGCTTCGGATGCCGCAGCGCGCTCACCAGCAGCGGCAGCAGCTCTTCTTTCTTGACGCCGAACGCCTCAGCGATGATGTCACGGTTCGATGTGATCCCACCGAACACCGGGTACTTCGATCCAGCGACACGGTCGAAGATCACCGGCTGCTCACCAAGGGTGTTCATGATGTTGGCGATCTCGTACTTCGTGGAGACCTCCTTTTTGATTCGGACGAGTTTGCCCTCGCGCTCAAGCTGCGCTAGGAACGGCCGCAGATGCATTATTCCACCTCAGCATGGGACATCCCGATGATCGTCTTGATCGTCTGGAAGCCCTCTTTTTCTATTGCGTTGGCGACGCGCTCCTGCACCGACTTCCCAGGGGTCAAGGCGATAATGTTACCACCGAGGCCACCGCCGGTGAGCTTCGCACCCAGCGCCCCGCACTTCACCGCGACCTGCACCAAGAAATCCAGTTCTCGGCTGCTCACCTCGATCTGCTGCAGGAGCCGATGGTTCTCGTTCATGAGCTTCCCGACCTCCTTATAATCGCCCTCCTCAAGCGCCCGGCGCGCGAGGTACGTAATGTTCTCCGCACGGCCGAAGATCTCGCCATATTTCTTCGCGTTCTTCTCCTTGCGGTCCTTCACGCCTGCGACCGCGGCCTGAGTGTTGGCGACCTTGCCGGTGTTCCCTATAACGATCTCCACCGGGGTGGATACCGAGATCTTCTCGATGACGTTCGGCTCACCTTTCTGGAACCAGATCAAACCACCGAAGGTGGATGCGGTGTTATCGACACCGGAGGGCGTCCCATGGTAGCCTTTCTCACCTTCAAATGCGATATCGTTAATCTCCTCGTCGGAGAGCTTCATATTATAATACTCTGAGAGCGCACGGGCGACGGCTACGCAGGAGGCAGCGCTCGCACCGATGCCGCTGGAGGCCACCAGGTTGCCATCCAGGATGATCTTAATGCCCTTGCTGGAGAGGTCGATGTTCATCTTCCGCAACATCTTGTTCAGCGAGTCGATCTGCTGGTCTTTCTTATCCTCCTTGTACTTCGGGGTCGCCGGGCGCAGGTCCTCCAGCTGGTACTGCGGTTTAGGGGAGGGCTCGATACGCGCCCTGGTGTACTGGCCGATAGCCGAGACGATCGAGGGAATGCCGTAGACGACGAAATGCTCGTTGAACAGAATAGCCTTTCCAAAGCCGATGCCTTGTCCTTTCATTCGAATCACAAGTTTCTTCCCAGGGTTTCGGGTGAATACCTCAAGAAGCTTATTATGTTTATGGGCCGGGACTCGGGTTTTCTCCTAGGCAGAGAGTACAATACTGTCGCATGGAGCAGTGACGGCAGCGGTGCGGGTCGTCATGGTTCAACGTCACCTTCCCTGTCCGCAACACCCGGCGCATCCGTTCCATGGATAATTCCAGGGAGTACCGCAGGCCAGGGTCGAACGGGATCCTGGTCGGCTCCCGGTTGAGGACGAGGATGCCGTACGGGACGAACTCACCCGACGTCTCTTCGAGGAGCTGGCAGTAGGCGGCCAGCTGCAGGACATGGCTGGGCTGCGGATGCGGGTGATGGCCGCTCTTGACTTCCACGGGGACGAGGTGGCCGTCCTGACGCAGGATGTAGTCGGGTTTGCCTGCGAGCTGCAGGCGCGGCGAGAACAAGGGCTCGGCTGGGACCGTGAGGTCCGAGTAGAGGAGGGTGCCGGTGGGGATGCCCTCGTGGTCTTTCGTGGCTTGGAGGCGGCGGCGCAGGAGGCGGGCATAAACAAGGATGGTGAGACCGAGGACAACAAGCACGAGGGGCAACAATAAATCTATAGGATCACCCCCAAAAGGAATATAAGGAGGGCGAGGAGCAGGATGAGCAGGCCGGCCGCAACCATTCGTGAGGCGCGGTGCTCATGGCTTTGGACGCGGTCGAGGGTCCCGCCGAGCTCATGATGCACCTGGGTCCCGTGCTCCAGAGCCGGGGAATCGGGTACGTGGCCGCAGCGCTGCAGGTACCAGGCGTTCGCACAATAGGTGTACTGGCCGATTTCGGAGGCGCTGAGGACCGGTGAAGTCCGTTGCGGGCGGGTTCCCATCAAGGATAGTGTAACGAGATGAGTGTATTTAATCCGGGGTTGGGGGTCAGCGAAAGTAAAAACCATGGTTCTCCGAGAAGTTTGGTAATTCCCAAACGTTTTCAGACACTATATAAGGCATCTTGGACATAGCAGTGGTAGTGATTCCCCATGTCTAACGCAAGAACCAAACTGCAAGCCGTCCTTTTCGTCGGCCTGCTGGTATGCGCAAGCCTCGCACTCCTGTTGACTTTCACCTCGGTGCCCTCAGCCGGGAAGTACACCTACGCCCTGAACAGCTTCAAATCCTATGACGACCTCCTGGCGTTCTTGCGGCAGCGGGCGAGCACTGCAGGCGACCGCGAAGCCCTTTACACAAGTAAGAACACCCTTGATGGCGCGGCGACCGGGAACGTCGCAGTGCCGCAGAGCACTGCAACATCGTCTCCGAGTCACTCCTCGACTAACGTCCAGGTCGCGGGCGTCGACGAACCCGACACCGTGAAGACTGACGGGACCTATATCTACACGCTTTCGAACAACACGATCTTCATCCTGCAAGCCTACCCCGCCACCGACGCAGCGATCGTCGGCCGGATCACCCTGGATGAGAACCACTCCGCGCAGTCGTTCTTCGTCAACGGCGACCGGCTCATCGTCTTCTGCTCCGGCGGCTTCTACTACCCGGTCCTCTACGATGGAGTCATGAAGACCACCGAATCGCTCAACAGACCCTGGTACGGCAACAGCGGTGAGATGTCGATCCTTGTCTACGACCTCGGCGACCGCGCCAGCCCTTCACTATCCAAAGAAGTGAAGATGGATGGGTACTTCTCCGATGCCCGCATGATCGGCTCCTACGTCTACGTCGTCTCCACGACCCCGACATACATGATCTACAGCGAGCAGAACGGCAACGAGACCCTCCGAGTCCCCACGATCACCATCGACGGCCAAAGCCAGAACATCACCCCAAACGACATCTATTACGTGGACGTCCCTGAGCTAGCAGACTCCATGACCCATGTCCTCAGCCTGAACCTCGACACAAGCGAAGTCAACGATAAAAGCTTCATGCTCGGCAGCTCCCAGACCATGTACGTCTCCCAGAACAACATCTACCTGGCGACCAGCCACTGGCCCGTCGTCCCCCTGGCCGTAGACAACACCGCCAGCTCCTCGGACACCGAGACCACGGTCTTGCACAAGATCGCGATCAACGCCAGCTCCATCGACTATGTCGCCCAGGGCGAAGTCCCAGGCCACATCCTCAACCAGTTCGCGATGGACGAGTACAACGGCTACTTCCGTATTGCAACTACTGAAGGCTACTACAACGGCGACACCTACCAGACCACCAACAACGTCTACATCCTCGACGCCAACCTCAAAGAAGTCTCCTCACTCAAGAACATCGCCCCCGGCGAATCCATCTACGCAGTCCGGTTCCTCGGCGATCGCGCTTACCTCGTCACCTTCGTCGAAATCGACCCGCTCTTTGCCTTGGACCTCTCGGACCCCCAAAACCCCCAGATCCTCGGCGAACTGAAGATCCCCGGGTACTCCACCTACCTGCACCCCTATGACGAGACCCACATCATCGGCATCGGCCGCGACGTCAACCGCAGCATCGACGCGGACAAGATCCACACCCCAGGCGCCGTCTACTACACCGCAGTCCAGGGCCTCAAGCTCGCGCTCTTCGACGTCTCCGACATCACCAACCCCGTGGAAGAAGCCTCGGTCACCATCGGCGACCGCGGCACGGACAGCCCCGCTCTCTACGACCACCATGCCTTCCTCTTCGACCGCGAGAAGAACCTGCTCGTCATCCCCGTAAGCCTCTACGAGATCCCGCAGAAGACCCTCAGCACCCTCAACGACAGCAACGCCACCGAACTCCTCCCGGACTGGGGGCAGTTCACCTTCCAGGGCGCGTACGTCTACCACCTGACCATAGAGAACGGTTTCCAGCTCCAAGGACGGATCACCCACCAGGACGACACCCAGCCCACCAACGACTGGTACTGGGGCTACAGCAACACGGACATCACCAGGTCGCTGTACATCGGCAACATCCTGTACACCGTCTCCCAAAGCAAGGTCAAGGCCAACAGCCTCGACGACCTGCAGGAGCTCGCCAGCATCAGGCTCGCCTAACCACAAAGGAAAGGCGCTTCCTTCCCCAGGTGAGAGGGGGACAATCCTCTCTTTCTCCTCCTTTCCTCAACTCCCCTCTCACCTCCCATTTTTTCATCCCCTCCTGGGTCCACCGATATCGTTTTATAAGGCAGAATGATAACAACAAACCACCAGGCCCCCAGGACGGCCTGTTTTCCAGGGTGACCCATCATGCCGATTCGACCCACAGAAGTCCACCAGGTTCTCTCCAAGTACATGCTTGCGGACGGCTTCGACCTCGTCCTCGACCTGCGGAAAAGCCATGGCTGCCAGCTCTACGACTCCAGACACGGCAAATACCTCCTGGACTGCTTCTCGTTCTTCGGCACCGCCCCACTCGGCTGCAACCACCCGAAGATGACTGACCCAGCGTTCATCAAGAAAATGGGGGAAGTCGCGGTCAACAACCCCTCCAACTCCGACGTCTACACCGTGGAGATGGCCGAGTTCGTCCACACGTTCTCCTCGATCGCCGTGCCCAAGCACTTCGAGCACCTCTTCTTCATCAGCGGCGGCGCGCTTGCCGTCGAAAACGGACTCAAGGTCGCATTCGACTGGAAGGTCCGCAAGAACATCGCCGCGGACAAGGGCGAGAAAGGATCCCAGATCATCCACTTCAAGGACGCGTTCCACGGTCGGACCGGGTACACCGTGTCCATGACCAACACCTTCAACCTGAACAAGACCAAGTACTTCGCGAAATTCTCCTGGCCGCGCATCGACAACCCCAAGATTGTGTTCCCGATGACAGGGAAGAACCTTGAAGACGTGAAGCGGCGGGAGGCCGCTGCCCTTGACCAGATCCAGACCGCCATTCAGCAGAATCCGGATGACATCGCCGGGCTCATCATCGAACCGATCCAGTCCGAAGGCGGGGACAACCATTTCCGCCAGGAGTTTTTCCACGCGCTCCGAAAGATATGTGACGAGCACGACATCATGTTCATCCTCGATGAGGTGCAGTCTGGCGTCGGCCTGACGGGTAAGATGTGGGCGTACCAGCATTTCGGTTTCGAGCCAGACATCGTCGCGTTCGGCAAGAAGATGCAGGTCTGCGGCATCATGGTCAGCGACCGCGTCGACGAGGTGAAGGATAACGTCTTCCAGGTCCCCAGCCGGATCAACTCCACCTGGGGCGGTAACCTGGCGGACATGGTCCGCGCGCAGAAGTTCCTCGAGATCATCAAGGAGGAGCGGCTCGTCGAGAAGGCAGCGCAGAACGGCGTGCCCCTGCTGAAGGGACTTGAGGAGCTTCGGGTGAAGCACCCGGAGATGGTCTCCAACGTCCGCGGCCGTGGGCTGATGTGTGCCTTTGATCTACCGTCGGCGGAGCAGCGGGATGCGTTGAAAAAGAACCTGTATGAGAACGGAGTCGTTATCCTGGGCTGCGGCAGTAAGTCGATCCGGTTCCGGCCTCCGTTGACGATTGCTGAGGATGAGTTGAACGTGGCCCTGTCTGCCATCGATCACAGCATCAAAATCCTCGCCTAAAACAGGTACCTTACAACAAGATGTTCTTGTTTTTCTTAGACTCATGGAGCCGGCAGTCTATTAGTGTACTGGGGCGCTGCAGGCGATTTTCTCTTTGAGGATGCCAACGATTGCTTTCATTGGTACCCGCTGCTGCTCCGTGGTATCCCGGTCGCGGATGGTGACTTGGTGGTCGGAGAGGGTGTCGTGGTCGATGGTGATGCAGAACGGAGTGCCGACCTCGTCCATGCGTGCGTACCGCCGCCCGATGGTGCCTGTGGTATCAAAATACGTGTGGATGTAGGCATCCCGCAAGTCGCTGTTGATTTGCTCTGCAACCGAGACGAGTTTTTCATCATCGGTTAACGGGAAGACCCCGGCAGTGATCGGGGCGATGCATGCGGGGAACGAAAGGATGGTGTACTCTTCGTCCTTCTTCGAGACTTCCTTGTAGTTGTGCTCGATGAGGAAGTAGAGGACTCGGTCGATGCCAAACGAGGGTTCGATGACGTTGGGGATAAATTTCTCCCCCGGAGTCTTCTCCTCGACTTCGGTGACGTCGTACGCGTTGTCCGGGATTTTCACGGTTTTTTTGTCCACGGTCACGGTCAACGAACCCTTCGCAGGAGCCTCCATGGTCTCCAGGATGGCTTTGATCTTCCCCGCCTCTTGTTTGAACAAGGGGCCCAGCACGTCCATTTTTGGGGTAATCTTGCGGCGTTTCACGACTTTGGGCTCATCGTACTTACGGACTGCGTACATGTCCACGCCTGAGGCCTGCAGGTGGGCGTTGAGGTCATACGCGGAGCGGTCCGCGATGCCGACGCATTCGATCCAGCCGAACCGCTCGCTGTAGAGTTCTGCGTCCCAGCATTCGGTGGCGTAGTGCGCAAGCTCATCGGACGCGTGTTTGCGGAACCGGAATTTCTTGGGGTCCACGCCCGCGGTGAGTAAAAAGGAGCTGGTGAGGTGCACGTAGTAAGCGAGTGCCTGGCTGTTGATGATGTGGCGGCTGACGGCTTCGCCAACGGTGACGTTGTGCTCAGTTTCGTTGTCGAAAAGTTTGATCGGTTCGTTGACGATGGAGGGGAATTTGGGGTGGGTCTTGATCTTGGGGTCGATGAAGACTTCGGCTTCGGCCATGGAGAACTCACGCTGCCGCAGGGTGCCTTGTCTTGGTGAGATCTCGTTGCGGTAGCCTTTCCCGATTTGGACGACGCCGAAAGGCAGCCGCTCGCGGTTGTAGCGGTAGAGGAGGTGGAAGTTGGTGAAGATGCCCTGGGCGGTCTCGGGGCGTAGGAACGCAGCCCTGCCGTCGCCGATGCCTATGGTGGTGCCGAACATGAGGTTGACCGGATGCGGGTTGGTGAGGATTGTGCCGCAGCCCAGACACTTGATCTTCTTTTCTTTGAGGGCTTCCTCTACGGGTGTAGAACCGATGATGTCTTCGACTTTGAATGATTTCTTGCACTTGGGGCAGTCGACGGTGAGGTCCGTGAATTCTTCGACGTGTCCGCTTGCTTTGAGGACTTCGAAAAGCGTGATGGTGGGCGTGCTGATTTCGACGCAGTTGTCTTTGAGGACGAAGAAGCGGCGCCAGAGGTTCTCGATGTTGAGTTTGAGCTGCGCGCCAAGCGGCCCGTAGTCGTAGAAGCCGGCGATGCCGCCGTAGATTTCGAACGACGGGTAGATGAACCCGCGTCGTTTCGCCATCGTACTAATCTTGTCGTAAATGTCTTGCGGCATCCTAAGCAATATCCTGGTGTTTGGTTTATTTGCGGGGTTTGAACATGCAGGAAATCAGGTCGATGTCCGTGACCATCCCGATAAGCTTGTTCTCCGGGTCGACGACCGGGACGTGGCTGATCTTGTTGCGGTACATCTTCCGGGCGATCTCGGAGATCGGGTCGTTCTTGAAGGCCTTGATGACGTTGGTGATCATGACTTCCTTGACCGGGACGGGTGGCAGGTCGACCTTGGTCGTGGAGTAGTAGAGCCTGATGGTGTCGCGGATGCCTTCCCAGGTCCAGTCGTCCTCGTCGCCGCCCATGCCCATGTTCGTCTGGGATACGCTTTCGCGGATGTGGCTGAGTTTGAAGAGGTCGCCTTCGCTGACGATGCCGGCGAGCTCGAGCTCCTTGTTGATGACGGGCAGCGCGGTCTCGTTGGTGACGTTGATGACTTCCATGATGAACGTGATCGGGTTGTCCTGGTAAACGGGCACGAGGTTACGGGTGAAGTAGTGGTCGACGATGTCGTCGAACTCATCGGGGAGGGCTTTGAGGATATCGCTGGGGCTGATGATGCCGATGAGGTTCTTGCGCTTGTCCACGACCGGGAGACCGTGGATGCGGTTCTCGTAGAGGATCTTGGCCGCGTCGACGAGCTGATCGTCTTTTTGGACCATGTGAGGCTCCGTCGACATGATTAACGCGATCTGCTCCTCGTCCGGATTCTTGAAGATGTCAGTGCGGGTGAGGACGCCGACGACGCGCTTGGTATCCTTCTTGAGGATCGGCATGCCTGAGACATTGTGTTTCGCGAGGGTTTTTAGGGCTTCTCGGATGGTTCCGGGGACGTATCCGACGATGAGGTCTTTGGACATCGCGTCTTCGACTATCATGGGCCTTCGACTCCAGGGTTTTGGCTTGGGGATATGAACAATGGATTTAAACTTTGTTTCTCCAAAACAACGATATGCTCCATTGGGTTGAGACCCTGAATACGGTCCGGTATTCTTAACACTTTCCTTGGAGTAACCGTCACCATCTCCAGGAGGGATTCCGTCGAAAACACGCCGGCGGCCTGCAGTGTTCTGACGTCGTCCAAGACATTTGGTGACTGCAGCATGGCGTTGTCCGAGCCCAGCATCAGCGGGATGCCGCTGTCCTTGAAGGCTTTGTAGTCGACGGTGATGCCGAAGAACTGGTACGAGCGTGGGCAGAGGACCACCGGGACGCCGGCGTCGTATACCATCTTGAGGTCCGCGGGGGTGGCGGCAGTGCAGTGGATGAGGACGTCCGGTTCCAGCGACAGCACCCGTCCCATGTCTTCCCGTTTGGTCTCGCTGACGTGCAGGGCGAAGAGTTTCCTTGCTTTTTTCGTGTGCGCCACGAGATGGTCGAGGCTTCGGGCCGGCCAGTCCGTAATACTGCTCACCCCGATTCCCTGGGAAAGCTGTAGTAAGGCGGTGACCTCACGGGCCTTGTAGGTGAGACGTTGGGGTCGTGAAAATATCAACGGATGAACAGGGGATGAGGCGGTCGCGGCCTGGAGTTGTTCAAGGCCGGGCAGCCCGCCTTCGCGGAAGTCGCAGAACACGCCTGTGCCGCTGACCTCTATGGTGTGCAGCGCGCGGCGCATGCTGGCGATGATCTCCTCTGGTGGTGCGCTGCGGAGCAGCCGATGCTTCAGGCCGTCCGGGGGACCGACGAGGGCTTTGACGTCATGCGGTAGTTCGATGCCACGATGCCGGATGAAGGCGTCCCCCAGATGCGTATGCGCGTTGACCAGGCCAGTGATGATGAACCCGGCCTTCTCGGCAGCCTGCGGCGATGTTCCCTCATGGAGTCTGACAGTTCGTTCCTCGATTTCGAGGTACGCCGGGCGGACGCCAGAGTCTGCAATCAAATCCCCCTGTATGAGCCGCATCCTATCCCATCGGTAAGACCAGGGGGGCTTTTATACCCTCGGTCCCCCATAGAAATATTTTTGAAGCCTCCCGGTGTTCTATTGGTTCCCACGGACCACCGCGAACACCATGATTTCCTGAATAGAGAGACACGCGGAGGGATCATGTGGGGGATGAGGTGTGGCGAATGATGGAGAGTATTGATGCTCGTATGGCGTTCGATAAATCGGGGATGCTTGAGGTCATCTCTAAGTTCCCGGATCAGATCAAGGAGGCTGTTGCGCTGGCGGGGACCGTGGAGCGGCTTCCGTTCTTGAAGATTGATAATATCGTTATCTCCGGGATGGGTGGCTCCGCCATCTCCGGGGATCTCGTGGAAAGCCTGTTTCGCGACAAGCTGGATGTACCTCTCATGGTGAACCGTGAACCGGACCTGCCGAAATGGGCGAACAAGGACACCCTCGCCATCTGCCTGAGTTATTCAGGGAATACGGAGGAGACGATCGGTGCGTTCAAGGCAGCCAGCCAGAGGAAATGCAAGATCGTCAGCATCTCCACCGGCGGGAAGCTGGAGGAGTTGTCCGCGAAACGCGACGTTGTGTTCCTGAAGATTCCGTCGGGGATGCAGCCGCGGGCGGCGACACCGTTCCTGCTCTTCCCTACCATCATGCTGCTGCTGAAGGCTGGGTTGGCGAAGGCGAACATCGAGGCTGACTTGCAGGAAACGATCGAGGTCACCAGGGAGTTCGTCACCGCGAACGGACCGAAAGTCCCGGAGGCATCGAACCCGGCGAAGCAGCTCGCCCGTAGGCTCTCTGGGGCGATCCCGCAGATCTATGGGTGGGGGCCGTACGCGCCGGTCGCGACCCGCTGGCGGCAGCAGTTCAACGAGAACAGCAAGATTATCGCCCGCGCGGACATCGTCTCCGAATCCAACCACAACGACCTGGTCGGCTGGTCCCAGAGTCCGGAGTTCACCAAGTTCTTCACCTATATCTTGTTCCGTGACCGGGACTATGAATCGATTTCTCTTGCGACCCGGCTGGATTTCATGAGGAGCCTGGGGCAGAACGTCGCCAAGGATGTCGTCGAGGTAAGCCCGAAGGGTAAATCCCGGCTCGCGCGGATGATGCACCTCATGTGCCAGGGTGATTTCGCGAGCAACTATCTCGCGCTGCTGCGGGGTGTGGACCCAAGCCCCGTGGACATCGTCACGGAGCTGAAGCGCCGTCTGGCGGAGAAGCACGGCTGAACAAAGGCATAAATACGCAAAGCCCGATTCCTTCAAGCAGACTTCATTGGTGGATGAGAAGCACGCGACGTTCCAGTACCGTACAGACGATTCTGTATATCTTCCTGTGCGCAACCCTGTTGTGTAGCCTGGGTGCTCCCTGTCTTTCCGCGCAGAATGGCGACCAGCTGTCGATCGAGGTTCTGAACCTGGAGCAGACGACCTCCGGGGACAACGTGATGTACGAGGGTTCGACGTACACGGTCGGCATCGGAATCAGCGGCGGACTTGCTATCGTCCCGGATGTGACCATTGCGGTCCCGTGGGCGACGTACCTCACGACGAACGATACCCCGGTCCTTGAGTTCCCCGCCCCAAATTACGTGGATCACCAGAATTTTACCATGACTGCTTCCAAGCCGGGGTACGAGTCTACGAACCTCACGATTACCGTTTTACGTGGCGCGTTGCATGTCACGACGCCGTCGACCAGCGTCCGTGAAGACGCGCAGCTGAAGGTCACGGTGACGGATCAGCGCGGCACCCCTATCGCCGACGCCCAGATCCTCGTGAAAGGCACGGCGGCTGCGATGACCGATTCCACCGGGCAGGTCATCATCAGCGCACCTGACGTCTCCCAGGACCAGGAGGTGGTCCTCTCTGCAACCAAGGATGGGTACGTCACCGGCACCCGCACCGTGGTCGTCAGCAACACCCACAGCCAGCTGTTCACGGTGGACATGTCGCAGATCCTGCCGATCCTCGTCGCGGTGTTCGTGGTGATTTTCGCGGTCGGCCTGGTCCGCTGGCGGCAGATGCACCGCCCCTCACGCAGTGAGGAGGACTCCGGTGACCATGAGCCGCCGGGTGCGCGCGTCCGCAGCAGGTCGCTCCCCGATGATTTCAGTACACTGACCCATGGTCCTTCGAAAGTCGAGGAGATCCGCATCCCTATGTCGGAGAGGCGGAAGGACACGACGGTTCTCCCCTCTGAGAAAGAATCCATGCATCATCCTGCTGAGAAGCACCTGGAGTACGATGAGTGGTTCCAGGGTACGGATTACGCGAAGTTCAAGCTGGATGAGATGACCGGGAAGATCGACAAGCAAAAAGACGGGAAATGGTTCGTAGGTGAGACCGACATCGAATCCAAGGTTGACGAGGCGCTGAAGAAGAAGTCGATGCCGAAGAAAACCAGCAAACACGACGAGTAGCGGCTTCTTCCATGTGTTTTATAAGGCTGGCAGATATCCTTCCTCGGAGTCAACATCAGGATTATGGAGCTGCTCTTTGAACTGCTGAAAACCATACCGGATCTTCCGACGGATGAAGTCATCGCTTGTCTTGATGCCGAACGGATCACGCACACCACGTTTCAGAAATCTGCCGAGGTCCTCGTGGTCAATGCAAATGCTACGTTACCTGACGTGCGCAGGCTTGCTGCTCGGCTCTCTCATACCTCGGTGGTCGATGAGCTCTTGTTTTCCTGCCCGCCAAGCGAGCTTTCTTCCTTTGCGCAGGCGCATCCGCTGCCTGCTGGTGGGTCGTGTGCTGTCCGCGTCAAGAATCGTTCCACCCGCCATCACTCAGAACGGATCATCGACGCCCTCGCCGACGTCTACTCACAATACCATCCCATCAATCTGCAGACACCGGATCACGAGGTCCGGGCTGTCGTGACAGACGACGTGGTGTATGTCGGCAGGAGGCTGGCCGAGGTCGACACCGCCGCTTTCGAACTGCGGAAATCCCAGTACCGTCCGTTCTTCACCGGAATCACCATGCATCCTCGGCTCGCGCGCGCACTCGTCAACCTCTCGCGCGTCCGTGCAGGTGAGCTGTTCTGCGATCCGTTCTGCGGGTCTGGCGGCATCCTGCTTGAGGCTGGGCTCATGGGGATGACGGTGATTGGCGGAGACGTCGAGTCGAAGATGACGACCGGGTGCACCAAGACACTTGAGCACTACGGCATCAGTAAGTTCCAGTTGTTTCCGACCGATATCGGTAAATTACCTGAGTACGTCCCCGATGTGGATGGGATCGCCACGGACTTCCCGTACGGGCGGTCGACGACGACGAAAGGCGAAGAGCGTATGCAACTCTATGAGCGGTCCTTTCGTGCCATCGCATCGATGCTCAAACCAGGTCGCTATGCGGTCTGCGGTGTATCCGAAAAACAGTTCATAGCACTTGGAGAAAAATATCTCACGCTGCAAGCAGTCTATGATATTCGCGCCCATCGTAGCCTTACCCGTTCGTTTACTGTATTTAAAAAATAACAATTCCTCTGTGCCCAAAAGCTTTTCATCCTTTGCTCTGATGCGGCTTGCACCTATGACGCAGTTGCGCATCCTCTTCCTCGGCACCAGCGGCAGCTGGCCGACCATCCAACGCAACGTCTCCTCCACCGCGATCCACCGCGGCAGCGAAGTCCTCCTCTTCGACTGCGGCGAAGGCACCCAGCGCCAATTCCAGCGCACCAGCCTCTCCTTCATGCAGATCACCAATATTTTCATCTCCCATTTCCACGGCGACCATTTCCTCGGATTGCCCGGCCTCATCCAGACCATGCAGCTCAACGACCGCAGCCAGCCCCTCCACCTCTACGGTCCGCCCGGGATGAACAAACTCACCGCCCAGCTCCTCACCCTAGGGTACTTCCGCCCGGCCTACGAGATCATCTCCCATGAGATCGAGGACGGCGAAACGGTACAGTTCGATGGCTACGACATCAAAACCCTGGCGACAAAACACAATGTCCCGTCCCTCGCCTACTGCCTTGAGGAGCATCAGCGGCCCGGGAAGTTCAACAAACCTAAGGCGCTCGCCCTCGGCATCCCCGAAGGACCCTTGTTCAGCAAACTCCAGCACGGACAGACGGTCACGCTGAAGAACGGCAAGAAAATCACCCCGGACATGGTCCTCGGGACGGCTCGACGCGGCCGCAAGGTCGTCATCAGCGGCGACACGACCTACGACGAGGAGCTCATTTCCTTCGCCAAGCACGCGGACGTCCTCATCCATGAGGCGACCTTCGACTCCAGCTTCACCGAATCCGCGGAGTACGGCCACTCGACCGCTGCCCAGGCCGCGATGATCGCGAAACAAGCGGACGTCGAGGCGTTGTTCCTCATGCACATCAGCCCGCGGTACCTCGACCCAAAAATCCTTGAAGAAGAAGCCCGAACTGTGTTTCCGCATTCCTACGTCGCGAAGGATTTCCAGGAAGTCGAAGTCAGACTCAAACCCTGAACCGCTACGTTATTTTTTCGACCGTGAAATCGGTTTCTCCGCCACCCGCTCACATGGGTCTCCGAAGAAAATCTGAGTCAGATTAAACAGCTCCATATCCACAGTCTTGAGTTTCTCAACAGCTTCACTCAATTCCACGGGCACAATCTTATAACTGCGGAACGCGACCATCTTCCCCCAGCCTTTTGACATAACCAAATCCACAGCTGCGGCACCAAACCTTGTGGCAAGTACGCGGTCGTACGCAGTCGGCGATCCACCACGCTGCACGTGACCAAGCACTGTTACCCGCGTCTCAACCCCAAGCCGCTTCTCGATTTCCTTGCTGATGAGTTGTCCGATGCCGCCAAGCCGGACGTGCCCGAACTCGTCTTTTTCGCTGGAGATTGTCGCAAAATCCGCCATGCTCTTCGGCTTCGCGCCCTCCGCGACCACGACGATGCTGAAGTTCTTGCCGCTCTTCGCCCGGCACTCCAGGTGATTGCAGATCGTATCCAGGTCGAATGGCACCTCAGGTATCAGGATCTCGTCTGCGCCGCCCGCGATCCCGGAGACGGTCGCGATCCAGCCGGTATGCCGACCCATGACCTCCAGGACCATGATCCGATGATGTGACTCCGCCGTCGTATGCAACCGATCAATCGCCTCAGTCACAATCGACGTCGCCGTATCAAACCCAAACGTCGTATCCGTCCCGCAGATGTCGTTGTCAATCGTCTTCGGCACCCCAATAATAGGGACACCCATCTTATGCAGTTTCAAGGCGACGCCGAGCGTGTCCTCGCCGCCAATCGCAATCAGCGCGTCGATCTGCATCTTTTTGAGATTCTGCACGATCTTGTCGACGTCACCGGGGTTCTTGAACGGATTCGTCCGCGACGTCCCAAGGATCGTGCCGCCCCGCGGCAGAATCCCAGACACCTCGCGCTCCGTCAACGGCATGGTATTGCCGTCGATGACGCCTTTCCAGCCGTTCAGAAAACCAGTGACCCGCCAGCCGAGCTTCAAAGACTTCCTCACGACCGCACGGATCACCGCGTTCAACCCAGGGCAGTCGCCGCCACCCGTCAGAATCCCGATATTCATGGTCTGTCCCATATGCGTCTTCCTCTTCCCTGACCCCGGTTATCTGTTCTCCTTGATTAAAACTTACGGTTACCGGCGGCATCGATGAAAACGAAGAAATACAGACAACCGATTTCCCATCCCTGAAAGGACCATCGCCATGACCGACGCACCGCAGCAAGACCGCTACACCTCTCAGACGCAAGACGAGCTGCTAAGTCTGCTGCAGACCTCGCCCTCCGGCCTCACCCCGGCCCAGGCGGCGGACCGCCTCAAGACCCATGGGCTGAACGAACTCGAGAAAAAAAAGAAAAAATCCCTCATCGTCAAAGTCTTCGATGCCATGACCGAGGCGATGACGGTCATCCTCATCATCGCCGCCCTGCTCTCCTTCTTCATCATCCACGACCTCCTCGAGGCGATCGCGATCCTCGGCGTCGTCATCATCAACACCATCATCAGCCTCTACCAGGAAGGCAAAGCAGAGAAAGCAGCAGAGGAACTCCAGAAGATCCTCTCCCCGCAGTGCAAGGTCGTCCGCGACGGCAACGTCGAGGTCATCGCCTCCAAGTTCCTCGTCCCCGGCGACCTCATCACCTTTGAAGCCGGCGACATCATCCCCGCAGACGCCCGCATCATCCACGCCGCCGGATTGCTCATCGACGAGGCCCACCTCACCGGAGAAAGCGACCCCATCAGCAAGAACCAACATCCGCTCCCCGGACCGGACCTGAAGCTCTACGAGATGGCCAACATGGTCTTCGCGGGCAGCAAAGTCCTCAACGGGCACGGCAGAGCCCTCGTCGTCAGCACAGGCAGCCGCAGCGAAATCGGCAAAATCGCGAAAAACATCCAGGAGACAGAAGACGACCTCACCCCGCTGCAAAAGAAGATGAACCGCGAGGTCAAAGTCCTCGTCGCCTTAGCCATCGCCAGCCTCATCCTCGTCCTCGTCATCGGCATCATGCA
This sequence comes from Methanobacteriota archaeon, assembly GCA_903877165.1. Taxonomy (GTDB): domain Archaea; phylum Thermoplasmatota; class E2; order DHVEG-1; family DHVEG-1; genus CAIRCU01. Next base: position 54,760 of record CAIRCU010000032.1, read on the forward strand.
CAGCCAGGACATCGGCCAGACCGTGCTGCTGGGCATCAGCATCCTCGTCGCCGTCTTCCCCGAAGGCCTCCCCGCCTCCATGACCATCGCCCTCTCACTCGCCATGGAGCGGTTAGCCAACAACAGCGTCATCATCAAACGTCTCAGCAGCGTCGAGACCCTCGGCAACGTCGACTACATCTGCACGGACAAGACCGGGACGATCACCACACACGACATGACCGTCAAAGAGCTCTTCATCAGCAACCGCTTCCGCACAATGGCAGACGTCTTCAAGATGAATGCCGTAGGGGAAGCAGACGTCCTCCACGCCCTCTTCCTCACCAGCGTCAAAGGCTCCACTGCCACCGTCGAAGAACAGGATGGTTCCTTCACCAAAGAAGTCGGCGACCCCACCGAGATCGCACTCATCAAGGCATCCTACCTCAACGGCTTCAAACCACAGGATTTCGCCAACCACAAGACCCTGGACACCCTCCCGTTCTCCTCCGAGCTGATGTACTCCGCGCTCCTCACCCGGGACTCTCGCGGACGTCGCGACATCTCCCTCAAGGGCGCGCCTGAGAAGATACTCGGCCTCTGCTCCACTTACTACATCGACGGCCGAGTGGAACCGCTCACCGACCACATACGTCAGACCATCCATAATCATCTGACTTCCCGCGCCGAGAAAGGCTTCCGCCTCATCGGGTTCGCCACAAAACCCGGGGTCACCCTTGACACATTCGCTGGAGCAAAGATCGACAGCTGCACGTTCCTTGCCACCGCCGTCCTCTACGACCCGCCGAAAGACGAAGTCAAGACCATGATCCAGGAGACCAAGGATGCGCACATCACCGTTGTTATGATCACTGGCGACAGCAAGAAGACCGGGTTCTCCATCGCGGAGAGCGTCGGCATCGCCGAATCCATGGACCAGGCGGTAGAAGGCCGAGACCTTGAAGCCATGAGCGAGGAGGAGTTCGACCAGAAGGTCGAGTCCCTGCGTGTATACAGTCGGGTGGCGCCGCTGGACAAACTGCGCATCGTCGACAAGCTCAAAGGCAAAGACCATATCGTCGCGATGACCGGAGACGGCGTCAACGACGCCCCCGCGTTGAAGAAGGCGGATGTCGGCATCGCCATGGGCCGGGCAGGGACTCAGGTCGCCCAGGAGGCAGCGGACATCATCCTGACCGATGACAACTTCTCCACGATCGTCCGTGGGGTGGCGGAAGGCCGTCGGGTGTACCAGAACCTCAAGCGCCTCATCCAATACCTGCTGACGAACAACATCGGGAAAGTCGTAGGCGTTCTCGCGACGCCGCTCCTGGGGTTCCCGGCGCCGCTGCTGCCGCTGCAGCTATTGTGGTCCAACGTCGTCATGGAAAGCTTCCCGGGAGTCGGTATCAGTACGGACACCGCGGATCCGAATCAGATGCGACGGCAGCCGTCGAAGATCTCAGAGCCGATCATCTCGCGGCGTCAGCGGATGAGGATGGTCCTGGACGGCGTCCTGTTCGGCGTCTGCATCATGCTCGGCTACATCGTCTCGTGGCTGTATCTCGTGGATATCCGTGGGATGGCCGCGTTCTCTTCGGAGGTTATGGCGCTGTCAGGGACCGTGGCGTTCGCGGTAACGCTCATCTCCCCGCAGATCTATATCTTCGCACTGCGTGCGGGCAGCATCAAGGAGAAGTTCACGCGTAAGAACCTGTTGCTCAAGGCGTTCTTCGTGATCACGATTGCGATGGTGATTGGGATCATCTATGTGCCTGCGCTGAATGAGATCTTCAAGACCCAGCCGATCACCGATATGGTCCTGATCCTGTGCATCGTGGTCCTGTCGTGTGTCACGACTCTGGTGCGGCTGCTGCTGGGGAACGCTGGGTTTAGCGAGGTAGAACCAGGGTCGGCGGAATGATATTAAATGGAGGAAAGCATGTCAGGTGATGGAGTGAGGGTTATGGAAGCGCGACCATCGTACGATGAGTACTTCATGGAGATGGCGCAAGTCGTCTCCAAGCGCAGCACGTGCCTGCGCCGCCGGGTAGGCGCGATCCTAGTCAAGGACAAACACATCCTGAGCACCGGCTACAACGGCGCCCCGAAGGGGATGAAGCATTGCGAGGAGGTCGGCTGCCTGCGGGAGGACCTGCATATCCCGTCCGGGGAGCGCCATGAGTTGTGCCGTGGTTTGCATGCGGAGCAGAACGCGATCATCCAGGCCGCGGTCTTCGGAACGTCGATTAAAGGCTCGATGCTGTATTGCACGAACGTCCCCTGCGTGGTCTGCGTGAAGATGCTGATCAACGCGGGCGTGACAGAGATTGTCTACTCTGGAGACTATCCGGACGATTTGGCGAAGAAAATGCTGGACGAGAGCGGGTTAAAAATAAAAAGATTTAAATAATAACCATGGCTATAAAAATTTCATGAAAAATTGGAAAAATATATATACATCAGAATTGATTTATTTTTCGAGGAGAACGTATGAAACGGAAGAAATCGTTTGTGTTGGATGACAAAGACTACAAAGCAGTCCAGCTCTTCACCGAACTTGGGATGCCAAAGAACCTAGCCAAGACTCTTTTATATATCTCCCAGGTAGATGAATGCCGCTCCGCCGACGTCGAACAGGGAGCAGACCTCCGCCAACCCGAAGTCAGCGTTGCCATGCAAGAACTCCGACGCCGCGGCTGGGCCAAGAAGCGAGACATCAAGAAGAAAGGCAAAGGCCGCCCCGTCCACCTGTACAAGCTTACCGCCGACCTCCCCCAGATCTTGAAAAGCTTCGAGAAAGACAAGATGAAGGAAGTGGAGAACATCCGCGGAGACCTCGATCAGCTTCACCAGCTCATCACCAGCATGGAAAAGTAGGGGAACCATCAGCCCCCTTCTTTTCCGCAATTTCATCCTTCTCTGTATTATTACTGTGTCTTATCGATGAGGGTTTCCTATGACATCTCGCGTCAAGACCGTCTTCTCCCATTGCCCAAACCCAGTGGACGCGATCCTGGTGAAGAACGGCACCGAACCGATCCTGGATGAGAACTTCTTCTACCTCACGGGCCTCGTCCAGGGGATCTTTGAAGGCTGCCTCGCCGTCGCGTACCCCGACGGGCGCGTGGAGGCGGTCGTCTCCGAGCTCGAGGCGCAAAGCGCCAAGAGAACCACGGCTTCCGTCAGCGTCTACCGCACGAAACAAGAATTCAGGGACATACTCAGTCGGCTCCTCGGCCCTATGAGAAGCATTGGGATCAACGCGGAGGGGCTGACCGTCCGCGACCATGAATCCCTGAAAAAACTTCTGACGAAGGCCGAGTTCGTCGACGTGTCAGCGGCGTTCACCGCCGCACGGCTCGTCAAAGACACCGAAGAGCTCGACCGGATCCGTACAGCCTGCGGGATCGCCGACCGGGTCGCCGAGGCGCTTCCGGACATTATTTCCGAGGGGATGACGGAGAACGGCCTGGCCGCGGAGATCGATTACAGCCTCCTCAAGGAGGGAGCGGACCGGCCATCGTTCGATACGATTTCGTCCTGCGGGGCGAACACCGCGGAGCCACACTACGGCCACGGGGACGTTCCCCTGAAGCCAGGTGACTTTGTGCTCTGTGATTTCGGGGCTCTGCATCAGCGGTATGCCAGTGATCTGACGCGGACATGGGTACTTGGGACTTCGACTGCGCAGCAGCGCGCGATGTACGAGGTAGTCCTCCAGGCGCAGCAGAAGGCGTTCGACGCGATTGCCCCCGGGGTGCCTGCGGGTATGGTGGACGTTGCGGCGCGCACGGTCATCGACAGTTCTGCGTTCAAGGATCGGTTCATTCATTCCACGGGGCATAGCCTTGGGCTTGCGGTCCACGATGGTGAGCGGTTCAGTGCTGAGGCGAAATTCATGCTACAGGAAAACATGGTGTTCACGGTGGAACCCGGGGTGTATCTTCCCGGTGTTGGTGGTGTTCGTCTCGAGGACGACATCCGGGTCACATCGCGTGGGTGCGAGGTGTTGACGAAGTCAGGCAAGGTCTTCACTGAGCTGTCGTGAAAAAAGGCTCATGGGAGCAGCCAGAGAATGCTGGCGGGTGCCCAGGAGAGTCTGTTGTGTGTCGGCTAGGCTGGTTTATTCCTTGACGCGTTTGTAGGTCCAGTTGATCTCCTGGTTGATTTTACGGTACAGTTGCGCGCCGCGTTCCAGGGTCTTTTTTTCTTCGAGGACCTCGAAGGCTTCGTCGGCGAGGATCTTGAGCGCCTCGCGGATTTCTTTGCGGTTCGACTTCAGCAGGTCGATGCCGACATGGAGCAGCTCATCGACAATCTCGGTGATGTTCTCTCCTTCGATGCTGATGTTGATTTTCACCATCGTTTTTCCCTCAACGTTCGGACTGGTGGTTTCATGGGGTCGGATTCTTATATACCTTTGCGTCGAAACCTTTTTGAGGAACGCAGGTACTGCGTGGGAACTGTTGACATGAAGAACACGGTGTCGTCGGTGCGGATGGAACGGCTCGCCGCGGTCACGACGCTGTCGCTTGTAGGCTTCGGCGTCGTGCAGATCCTCCTTGGGGAGATTGTCTCAAGGAGTGTCGTGTTGACTGCGAACGGAATCGACTGCATCGGGGATGGGTTCGTCTCCGGGATCGTCTGGGCCGGCTTGCTGTTTGTGAAGAAACCGGCGAACGAACGGTTCCACTTCGGGTACTATAAGTTTGAGAATCTCGCATCGCTTGCCGCGGCAATCGTGATGTTCATCTTAGCGACGTACATCATCGTGCGGTCCTATTACCAGATGCTTACGCCGCAGCAGGTGCAGGCGCCGATGCTCGGGGCGGTCGTCGCCGCAGCGAGCGCAGTCGTCGCCCTCGGGCTCGGTGCGTACAAATATCGTCTCGGGAAACAAAGTAAGCTGAGTTCCGCACGGCTCGAAGCGGTGAACACGATAAAGGATGGGACGACGTCGTCGCTGACGGTGCTCACCCTGCTGTTGGTCTCGCTGGGGTACAACTTCGATCCGTACGTAGGCTTCATTCTCGCGGCAATCATCTACACAGTCGGTGTGGCCGCGGTCAGGGAATCCGGGTTCATTCTGCTCGATGCCTGCGATGGGCAGTGCATGACGCTGGGCGGCGTGATCCAGCAGGTGGCGATGCAGATCCCTGGTGTGCAGAAGGCGCGGGTGGTGCGGCTGCGGCAGACCGGCCCAGTGTTCTTCGGTGAGATCGAACTCACGGTGCCTCGGAGTATGACGGTAATGCAGTTCGAGGCGATTCGCGAGGAGGTCATTGCACGGGCGAAGGAGCGGATGCCGAGCATCGAGCATCTCTCGGTCGTCTCGCGGCCCGCGGACGAGTCGCCGGGTGCGCAGGCGTGATTATTTGGTGTTGAGGCGTTCGTGGAGTTTGACGACGGCTTCGACGACGGCTTTAGCGCGGTCAATGCGGTCTTGGGCTTGCAGTCTGGTCATCCCTGGTCCGGAGATGCCGAGTCCCACGGGTTTGCCGTATTCGACGGCGAGGTCCGCGATTTTCCGTGCGGCGTTCTGGATGACGATTTCGTCGTGACTGGTCTCGCCTTCGATGACGGCGCCGAGGGTGATGACGCCGTCGATGTCTTTGCGTTCAAGGAGTTTCTTGACGGCGAGTCCCATGTCGAAGACGCCGGGGACTTGGATGGTTCGGGTGATCTTGGCGCCGAGGAATTCCGCGTGTTCGGTCGCCTGCTGCAGCATCATCATGGTGATGTCGTAGTTGAACTCGGCGACGACGGCACCGATGCGTATGGGTTCTTTTGGCATAGGGTCTTCCTACCTTCTCTTTGTGTTGGTTTAGGGTCGCGCGGGGCCGACGTCTTCGAATCCTTCGCGAAGGCCGGCTCCTGCGTGGCGGGTTAAGCTCTGAGGGCTGTAGAGGAGGGCGATGACGTTGCGTGCGTGTTCGCGCGCCCGGGTCAGCGCCAACTTCTGGAGGTCTTTGTCGGTGGCGGCTTCGTCGAGGTGGACGAAGACTTCGATGATGTGTTTGCCGACGAGGACTTGGGTGAGGATGAGTCCGAGGCTTGCTTCATGGGCGCATTGTTTGTCGATGGGCTGTGCGCCTGGCATGCCGAGTGCCATGATGATGTCGCACTGTTCGGTGTCGAAGAGGATTTTGCAGGCGGCTGGGAGGTCTTTGATGCCGGGGACGGTGCGCCGTATGATCTTGAAGCCGGTGTGGCTGGCTTTGAGTTCGTCGATGGCTGCGGTTGCCATGTCGACTCTGGAGAATGTGGTGTCAACGACGCCGATGTGCTGCATGGCCTTCGATCTCCTTCATTTTTTGTTGGAACTCGTGGGCTGCGATGACTTTCTGGATGATGCGTCGGGTGCCGTTGAGGTCGCTGTCGCCTTCGTATCGGGGGAGTCGTACGACTTTGGCGGTCAGTCCGCGTTTCTTGAGTTCTGCGGTGATGTCTGCTTCGTTGTGGATCTGGTCGAATCCTAGGGCGATGATGTCTGGGTGGATGCGTTGGACGATGGCGTACATGTCGTCTTCGGCTCCGATGTACGCTTCGTCGACGACACGGAGTTCTTTGATGAGGCTGAGGCGGATGTCTTGGGGGGTGACGGGCTCGTGTTTGAGGTTGCGGACGGTGGCGTCGGTGGCGACGACGACTATGAGACGGTCGCCAAGCTTCCGTGCTTCTTTGAGGAAGAAGATGTGTCCCATGTGCAGGAGGTCGAACGTGCCGGTGGCCATTACGGTGACCATTGTTTCCATGCCTCGATGATTTCTTTTCCCTCTAGATAGGTGAGGTGGTGGTCGTCTGCGTAGCGTACCGCCTGGTCTTTGGCGAGGGCTTTGCCGCTGTCTCCCATCATCTCGCAGCCGGTGCCGACCGGGATGAGGCCCGCCATGAGCAGGAGGGCGACGGTCAGTTCGGTGTGGCCTTGTCTGTTGGCGACGAGGCCTGGTGAGGCCGCGCAGATGGGGACGTGGCCGGGTGTGCGGAAGAGGCTGCCGAAGCGCTGGCGTGCCGCGGCCTGGTCGAGTCGTTGGATTTGGGCTGCGAGCTGGGCGAAGGCCTTGATGGTGAGGCTGCGGTCGATGTCCGTGATGCCGGTGAAGGTCTTGCGGTGGTTGATGTAGAGTGAGAAGGAGGATTTGGTGTCGTACGGGATGTCGTTGGCGACGAGTTGGCCCAGTACTGGGTAGTCTTTTTGGCTTGTTTTGAAGAGGTCGGTGAGGAAGGGGAGTCCAAGGTGGGTGGCGGTGTTGGGTGCGACCATGAGGATGATGAGGCCGCCGCCGTCTTTGCGCATCTGGCGGACTGCTTCTGGTGTGGCGAACTGGGCTGCCATGACGAGGTCGGTTTCGCCTTCGCGGCTGACGCTATCGAAGATTTGGACGAAGCGGCCGGTGCGCAGGTCCTCACAGGCTTGTTGCAGTATCGTAGTGAGAATAATGACTCCACCCTAAGGGATGGCAAAGGTAGAGAGAAAATAAAACTTGGGGTGCTACTCAGAAATGGGTGGGCTGCTGATGGGTTGTTTGTGCGAGACGACATACCGGGTGGCGTAGCCGGCGATGCGGTTGCGCAGCAGCTTGGTGCTACCGATGGAGAACTTCGCGACCATCAGCTTGTTGTTCTGAAAATCAGTATTGAACTGGTCTGGGTATTTCTTGACGAGTTCGATAGCGACGTTCTTGATGTGTGCCGATCTGATGTTTCCCAGGGTATCACCTTGTAGGGAGAGTGGTATAGCCTCATGTTATTTAAATCTATCCGGGCTGCCTCTGATAAAATCTATTTCGAAGTGTCGGTAATAGGCCGATCGTGCAAATCGTGGACTTATACGCCGGAGGCTCCGTAGTAAGCTTTTCTGTCGAACTCTAAGCCGATCGTCATTTCTTCCTTGATGACCTCTCCGAGCCGCTTGATTCCCTCGCGGATCACATCATCATCAGAATACGAGAAGTTCAGCCGCATGCTGTTGCTGTTGCTGCCATCCGGGTAGAACGTGTCACCGATCACGTACGCGACCTTCTGGGCCAGCGCACGCTTGAACATGTGCCGAGTGTTCACGGACTTCGGCAGCGTCACCCACAAGAACATGCCGCCGTTGGGCACCGTCCACTTCGCATCCTTGGGGAAGTACTGCTGCAGCGCCTCGATCATCACGTCACGCTTGTGCTTGTACAACACGCGGATCGTCTCTACCTGCTTGTCTAGGTACCCGCCTTTCACGTACTCGTACGCCACGTACTGCGTGAACACGTTGCTGCACAGGTCCATGGACTGTTTCGTCTGCGCGAACTTCGTGATGATATCCTCGGAGGCGACGACCCACGCGAGCCGGAACCCAGGCGCGAGGATCTTTGAGAACGTGCTGATGTAGATGACACGGCCCTTCGTATCGAACGACTTGATCGGCGGGATCTGCTCCCCGTCGAAGATCAAATCCCCGTACGGGTCGTCCTCGATGATGAGGAAATCATAGTCCGATGCGATCTCCAGCAGCTCCTTGCGGTGCTCCACCGGGATCGACTCACCGGACGGGTTCTGGCACGTCGCCACCGTATACAAGAACTTCGGGATCACACCGGTGCGGTTCAACCGCTTCAGGTTCCGCCGAAGACTATCCATGTTGATGCCGCTATGGTCAATGGGGATCGACTCGCAGTTCGCGCCGAACGCCTGGAACGCCTGCAGAGCACCCAGATACGTCGGTGCGCTCGTGATGAACGTATCACCCATGTCAAGGAAGTTGAACGCCACGAAGCTAATCGCCTGCTGCGCCCCGCTCGTGATCAACAGGTCGTAGGGCGTGCAGTCGATCTTCTTCTCTTTGCGCATCCGGTCAGAAAGCACGCTGCGCAGCATCGGCAGACCCTCGGTCGTCCCGTACTGTAGCGCGTTGTTGATGTTGTTCTTAAAGACCTTCTCGATGCACTCATGGATCGCGTCGACAGGGAACGCCTGAGGGTTCGGCAGACCGCCCGCAAGCGAAATGAAATCCCCGCTCTGGGTGAGTTTCAGGAGTTCTCTGATTTCTGAGGATTTCAGAAGCTTAGACCGTGACGAAAACAGTCGGTCATAGTTTACGACCATACCAATGACCCCGGGGGTGTAATTCAAGAGGTGGTATTTAGTAGTTTGTCCTCCCTTTCCCATGGAGCTATTAAAGAGACCGCCACGTCCATCCAGTCCTGCCCACTGATTATCCTTACCCAATATCGCTAAAAAGAAAGGCTAAGAGCAACCAACGACCCACGACGCATACATCGAGGTAAAACGTGAATTAGCTTGAGACGACCATGCCCCTGCCGACGAGATGCACCTTCTTCGCGTTCAAATCCAGCAGCAGGAACCTCTCCGACGCCATGAACCCGACCGGCTTCTCCAACCCAAGCGTGATGCTCCCGTTGTTCACCGACGTCACCGACGCGGGCACCGTCTGCATCCCCACCGCGACATGGAACAGCCCGGTCTTCACCTCGGGGTAGTACCGGTTCTTCGTAAACGACAAGGTCACCGAGCTTGCTGTTCTCGCGGCGCCGTTTGCGCACAGCAGAGACCCACGCTTCATCTCCTCGACCGTCGCATCCTTGATAAGTAGGCCGACGCGGGATCCCGCAGCCGCCTCCTCGAAATCCATATCCTGCATCTGAATCGACCGCACCAAGACATCCTTATCCGCGGGCAGCAGCCGCAGCGTATCATGCCGATGCACGGTCCCTTGCTTGACGAACCCAAGAATAACCTCGCCGACGCCCTTGACGCTGAACGAGTGATCCACAGAAACCACGGTCGGCGACGCAGCATCACGCACCACAGCCATCGACGATAAACACTCCAGAATCTCCGTCGGTTTGCGCTCCAGGATATGAAACGACGACAATATCGTCCCCTGCACCATCGCCGCGACCCGCTCACGGTCCGCATACAACGGCAGCACCAATATCCCCTCCCTCACCCCCATCGCGTCCAACAAGAGCACCGTCTCGCCGAACTCCGCGGAGATCACCTCGCACGATACCACGGCCGCGTCGATCGCCGACGCAATCTGACTTTTCACCGTAATCTTCTCCGCAGCCGGCGCCAGGAACGTGAAGATCCGCTCATCGGTCTTCCGGTTGAACATCAACACATCACTCGCAGTACCCTTCTTGCCCAGCTCCCGGGCCAACGCATCATCGTGAAAGACCCCAACTGCCAGATGGTCCATGCCCCACCCCAACCACATCCCCCAGATAAAGATTAGCCCTAGATCATCGATACGTATATGAGTACACACCCATTTCTACACCAGAGAGGGGACCACCACCATGGGAAAAAACAAATTATCAAAGACCGTCAGCCCACTCGAACTCGTGACCTCGGAGATCGTCGGCCCATCCAGCTCGCACACCGCAGGCGTCATGCGCATCGGCAGGACCATCGCGCAGCACATCCACCCGGTCGGCACCGTCAAGATCCTTTTGTACAATTCGCTGGCGGACACCGGGGACGCGCACATGACCAAAAGCGCGCTCGTCGCAGGCCTCCTCGGCTGGGACGACAGCGACCCCCGCATCCCCTTCTCCTTCCGCTACGCAGAAGACGCAGGCCTCCAAATAAAATGGAGCCACAAACGCGACGAGACCGTCCATCCCAACACCCTCCTCGCCACCCTCCAGGACGCCCACGGCACCCTGCACGTCTACAAAGGAGTCTCCCTGGGCGGCGGACGATTCAAAGTCACCCAGCTCCACAACCACCCCACGGAGGCCCCATGACCGACTACATCCTCCGCGACTTCATCACCCAGGCCAAACAACAGAAAAAAACCATCGGAGACGTCGTCTTCGACTACGAAGAACACACCTTCCACCGCAAGAAACAAGACATCGTCAAGAGACTCCATGACTCCTTCATCATCTTCGAAAAAGCAGTCAAGACCGGCCTGGAAGGCAACTACGAGTTCACCAACCTCATGTTCAACCACGACGCCCGCAGACTCCAGACCACAAGCTACCGCATCCTTGGCGGATCCCTGCATACCGCCTGCGTCTACGCACTCGCCATCACCGAAAACAACCTCAATATGGGCCAGGTCATCGCCTGCCCCACCGCAGGCTCCTCGGGTATCGTCCCCGCCTGCCTCCTCGCCGTCTCCCAGGAATACGGCAGCAGCGACATGGAGAAATACAAGGCCCTGCTCGCCGCGGCCGCCGTCGAACTCTCCATCGTGAAGAATGCGTCGATCTCCGGTGCGGTCCACGGCTGCCAAGCTGAGTGCGGCTCCGCCGCCGCCATGGCCGCAGCCGGACTCGTACAACTGCTCAACCCTCATCATGCGACCAACCCTGACATGGTCGAGGCCGCAGCCGCGCTCGCGTTGAAAAACTCGCTAGGACTGGTCTGCGACCCGGTCGCGGGCGTCGTCTCCGTCCCCTGTCGGAAACGCAACGCGACTTCGGTGGGTACCGCGTTCATCTCCGCGCAGCTCGCGCTCTCCGGCATCACCTCGTACATCCCGTTCGACGAGGTCGCCAGTGCCATGCATGAGATCGGCGACCACATGGACACCCGGCTCAAAGAGACCGCGCGCGGCGGCCTGGCGCGGACCAAGACCGGGCGCGAATGGGAAGCCGTCAAAGACCACCTGGTCCACGAGGCGATAGTGAAGAAGAAAAGCTACTGCGACATCCTCGTTGAGAAAGCAAAGAAGAGCCAGGGCGGCTCCAAGCGGCCCTGACCCGTTGTCTTGAATGGTCTTACGGTTGGTAGTTAGTGGCCTTCAGCTCCATGGCCAGGTTGCTGACCATGCCAGCGGAGATGTTCGCGAACTGCCCCGTGGTCTTGATGATATGACCCGCTTCAGGAGCATAGTACATGTACCCAAGGCCGCCGAACAACGAGATGTTGTATGCCGTGAACGTCCCTGCGGGAACCGTCACGCTCTCCGTCCCGGTACAGTAGAAGAGTTCCGGGGTCGCGGTGATGTTGATGGAGTTCCCGTGCAGGTAGGTGTTCATGACATGGGCGATATCGACGGTGGGCAGGATGTCGTAGAGGACATCGGAGATGTGCTGTGTTTCTTCCACGGTCATCCCCGTCATGTTGGCGACCGGGCCAATCAGGTTCCAAGTACGGATGAAATGGTTCACGCGGTTGATGACCGAAAACCAGGGTGAGTCGATTGTCCCGCTCAACGTGACCTTGGATGCGGGAAGACCCCAGACGCTGCTCTCATTGAGGGGGAACGTCAGGAGCGTGTAGGGCGTGTCAAACGCGATGTCGCTGTTCATGGTCATGGAGAAGGGAATCCTTGCGGGGAGTCGTGGGAGATAGGGCTGTTCATGGATGTAGCTGACCAGTTTCCCCTTCAGAACCAGGTTCATCGCCTTGACGCCAATGTCGGCCTTGGCGATGGAGATGGTCCCTCCCAGCGTCGTCTTCTTCAGGGTTCCAGAGACGTTGACCGGCCCGTCGGCCGTCATCGTGTACAGCGCGAAATTCCCGGTGATCGCAGTCGAGCTTATCTGGAGCTGGTACGTGTCGTTCGTCTCCGCGATCACCGTCGTGGTGAAGTCCGCGATTGACAAGTAGACGGAGAGTGAGAAGTTCTCCTGCTCAACGTTCACGGTGAGATTGTCGATGCGGTACGTCCAGTAATTATTAACGGACCAGACGGGGACGTCAGCGCTCGTCGTCTGGGGACGTAGCGGTGTTGCGGTTTGGGCGAGGCAAAGTGGTGTAGAAAGCAGCATACATAGTAAGAGTATCGAGATTTTTTTCTTCATAAGCCTTCCTCCTTTCTGTCAAGGATGAGAGAGGACATGTGCCTTTATAAAATTATCCATACGTCTAATAGAAGTGGAATCACTCTTCCGTTCCATTTTTATGTAAAATTATACCAGTATTGAGAGGTTTATTGTGATAGACAAAGGGACTTAAGCGAAGAAGAACACGGCGCAGGCATTACGGTACGGTTCGTTTTCGGTGAGGACCGCGACGATACGTTCATCCTGCAAGGTACCTACGGCATCGATGAGCGGCAGCAGCGTGGCAACGAGTCGACTCTGAAAGAAAACCTTCCGCGCCCGCATTTTATCCAACTCCAAACATTTAAAAGGACTCGGGTCGATAGCTACGTACTTTGGGGCATCACCTATGAAACACCTCGGCGTCATCATCCTGATACTCATCCTTGGATCCGGTTCTGCGTTCGCTGCCGTCGGCACGCCACAACCCACTAGTCACTCTCAATCCGCCTCCCTGTCTGCGTCCGTGGACCTCCCCACCTGGTACCCAGGCGATACCTGGACGTACAGCATCGACCCCTTGTACTCCAGCGGCGAGAACGGCACGTTCTCAGGGACCGTTGAAAACTTCCAGCAGACCGTCGTCGGCGTCCACGACGACGTCTACGACCTGGTAGTCTCCGCAGACATCAGCGGAACCTTCACCAGCGGCTCGCTCTCCGGTGACCTCACCGGGACGATCACAGGCACATCCACGACACGGCGCTCGGACCTCGCCCAAGGAGCGAGCATCCTTGCCTCGTCCGGCACCATCACCCCTGACTTTCCCCCCATCCCCCTCCCGTACACCGCGGACGTCACGTACGCATCGACACCGCTGCTTGAGCTCTTCGACTTCCCCTTGAATGTCGGGGACCAGTGGCATATCCACTGCCAGAGCACGACCACCGGCTCCATCGACATCTCAGGCCTCCTGGATCAATCCCTGGACGGCAACCAGACCATCGACGAGGACGTCTCCTGCCCGCAACAGGCGACTATCACGGTGCCGGCCGGCAGCTTTACTTCTTTTGAAATCGCCCGCGATACAACCGACGGTTGGTACTCCTCAGAGGCCGGCAATCTCGTCAAATCGACCATCGACCAGTCCGATGCGAACGGCACGGTCCACGCGGTCCTCACCCTGCAGTCCTTCAACCGTAGCATCCAGCCTCTTACGGTCTCAGAGAACCTATCGCCCTCTGTGCTATTCCCCGGTGAGTCCGTCATCGTCTCCGGTCGATGCCTCAACGCTGGTACCGGGACGCCCGTCATCAACGCAGCGGTCACGGTTACCATCCCCGCCACGGGTGATTCCTGGACCACGAGCACGAATAACAACGGAGACTACACCTACACGTTCGATGCCCCGGTCGTCCAGGACGATACACCGTCAGGGCGGGAGACCGGCTCCAGCGGCGTCGTCGTCCTCTGCCACAGCGGTAGCTTGGATGGTTACTGCGTTCGAACGCTCACCACTCTAGGCAACACCCCACCGCTCACTCCCAGCATCAACGGGCCAGCGACGGGGAAAGCCGGCGAGAAGTACACCTGCGCCATCTCCAGCACCGATGCGGAGCACGACGATTTGATGTACCTTGTGGACTGGGGTGACAACACCACGCAATGGATCGGGCCAAGCGCGTCCGGTGCGAACATCACCGCGACCCACACCTACACGAACAAGGGGATGTACCTGATTCGCGCGATGGCAAAAGACAGCCATGGTGCGGAGAGCGCCTGGGGCAGCCTTCAGGTGAAGATGCCGCTTTCATTTTCCTATCAGCCGAGATTCCGCTTCTTCGAACGGTTCCCTCATGCCTTCCTGTTGCTGCGGCTCTTCCTTCAAGCAAAATAAAACCGTTTCAGGAGTAGTATAACAACCATAGTTATTATCTCAATTTCTCTATTATGCGACATTTTTACCATTTAAAATCAGGCGATATATTAATATATACTAACCTCATTAATTCGTGTGGGGAAGAAGATGAGAGCCACAAGATTTGTTTGGAAAGCAGCCGTTCTTGGAAGCGTCTTTCTTTGTTTAAGCAGCTGTTTTGCACCGGTACTTGCCCAATCACCACAATCACCCAGCACGGATCATCCAGTATTGTCAGGAGGAAACTCTGAAAAAACCGCTCAGGTGACCTGCTATGTCATCAGTTCGCAAGGAGTGAAACAACAACAAACATCGACACTCTCTAGAACTGATGCCGAATGGCTAATGGCAAAGCTTAAGACACTGCGCGCTGCGACATCCGGAAGTCCTTCAAACCCGATCTCCCTGCAGAACGAGGTTCTTTCGTTTGCTGAAACGCATCACCTCCTCCCGCAAGGCGTCTCTGCAGCTTCTCTATCCGCACAATTAGCGACCACACCAGAATTTGCTCGAAAACACCTTATCTTCCCAGCGAGCTTTGGGAGCACCTCGGAATGGGTCTGCAACTTCGCGACCACGGGCGAAGGATCCGCTAAGCCTATCATCATTCTCCCAAGATTAATCCCCATTCTTCTCATCCCGATTCCACGTGCGTTCGTATCCTGGTCAACCCCGGATGGGATCACTTCGGTCGGTGGGCTCATTTCTCACACAGGGTTCATCGCCTACGGAGTGCAAAAAGGGATCGCCTTGGGGTTCTGGGGTATCGGGTTCAGCATCTTCCTACCTCCAGTTGATGCCTACGGGATTTTCGGGTACGCTCTGTTCGCAAAAGTGACCGCTCAGTATTATGAGTTCTACCCGCCGAATAACCCACCGGAGATTACACAGACTGACCCCGCTGATGGCCAGCAAATGGTGCCTATGACGACGACGAAACTGCAGTTTAGCATCTCTGATTATGATGGGGATCTCATGAGTTTCAACGTCACCACCAGCCCGGACATCGGTTCTGGGAGTGGTGGGTTAAAGCCTGGTGGCGTCTATTCCATCCCGGTCCAAGGCCTCCAAGACCTCACGCGATACACCTGGCGAATAACCGTGACCGATGGGAAAGACACGGTGAGTAAGACTCAATCCTTCATCACTGAACCAGTAGCTCCCATTATTTCGAACGTCCTCCCTGAGGATAATGACAACGCAGTCCCTGTGGACCTCTCGCAGCTGCAATTCTACCTGAAAGACTATCAAGGGGATGCGATGAGCTATACGGTGATGACGTCTCCTGACATTGGATCTGGCTCTGGGACTAACATCCATGATGGTACGGTGACCATCCCGGTGCATGGCCTCACCATGGCTTCAGCCTATCGATGGTATGTAAATGTCACCGACGGGACGCATTGGAATCGTAAGGTTTTCAGGTTCCAGACCTCTTATCCTGAACAGTTCAATCCGTTTGACTACGGCTGGCACTACAGAAAGACGCTGACGATTAATCATGAGCTGGTCGATGAGAGCCTCAGTAACTTCCCTGTGCTCGTGAGCATCACTGACAATGATTTAAAACAGAAGGCGCAGACGGACGGCAGTGATATTTTATTTATGAACGCAACAGGCGTCTCCCACAAATCATATTTCGAAATCGAGACATATCAGGGGTCGACAGGCACGCTGACCGCATGGGTCAACATACCAACTGTTTCACCAGATGCCGATGTCACGTTCTATATGTACTACGGCAATCCCGATGCCCTCACCATTGAGGAGAAAGAAAAGACGTGGGATAATAATTACCTGGTTGTTCAACACATGCATCAGGATTCGGCAGCGAACTTCAAGGACTCCACGCATTATCACAACGACATTATTTCTCAGACCGGGAGTCCCTCGTATCAGCAAATAGGGAAAATTGGGTATTGCGTTGGTTTTCACGGGTCAGACGCCCTTTCCTTCGCCTCGTCGATCTATAATATAGCCCCTGCGACCGTTGAGGTCTGGGGAAAGACAGAGACGACCTCGTCGGATCAGTACCTGTTCTGTGATGGTGGTGAAACCAGTCGCTCCTATGGGTTCTATTGGTATATCCAAGGCGGCCAATTTGGCACCACGATGATGAACCTGCCGAAATGGGTCGGTCAAGATGGCATCGCGACTGCCGTGCCTGGCCAATGGTATTTCTGCGCGAGCACCTGGGACGGCACGGACTCCGATGGTCATTTCGTGATTAACGACCAGGTCTTTACGAAAACTAGCGGCATCGACAATCGGAATGAGCCCGCCAATAATGCGAAGATCGGGCAATGTTCTGAAGGTCAGTACGGGTTCCATGGTCTCATCGATGAAGTCCGATTGTCCAAAGTCGCCCGAGACGTGGGATGGCTGACCACCGAGTATACCAACTCTATCAACCCCACGGCCTTTGTCGTGGTCGGAGCAGAAGAGGGGCCTTAATCAGATTCCCCCCTCTCTTCCCTTTATTTTTTCTTTGAAAGGATGAAGCATTGGCTATCGCCGAGATTGGAGAGAAGCAGGCTTGCGCCGAGGACTTTTCCGACCTTGAAGTTGCCTAAAATTTTCTTTGCTTTAAGGTAGTAAAGTCGATAGATATTCGAGGCGTAATCCCCTGACGAATAATGCTCCACCAGGAAGAAGGGGCGAGTAATGTTTAGGATCCCTTCCTTTGAAAAATTGAAAATATGCCGTGGGACACTATGACAAAGCCATTTTTTCCCGAATAGATGAGCCGGGAGGCTTTGACTGTTCGGGATTGACAACAAAAAGATGCCATTTTCTGATAAGCGTGCCGCGACGTCTTGAACCATTTCCTTAGGATCGGGGACATGTTCTAAGACATGACTTAGGACGATGAGATCGTATTGTCGTTCAGCGGGCAGTTCATGCAATTGAAGTTTTCTCATTGAGATGCCCACGGATTCGCCAAGCTTCTCAATGTTGGGAAAGATATCGATACCTTCGAGGTTACTTTTAGGAATTTGAAAATATTTGTTTAGGTTTTTTAGTAACGCGCCTCCTCCACACCCGACGTCCAAAACATGCTGAAAACTTCTCTCATGATGAACACAGTAATTTTTCAGGTCAAGAAGCCGGTTATCTACATCTTTACTAAATGCTTGGAAAAGGAATTTATCAATGACATTCATAGTTCGGTTCTTTAGAAAGAATCTGTCCAGGTTCGTGTATCGAATCGTCGGGTCTTGTGGCTGATAAGCACCATAGCTTGAGGCGTTCATCTGATAAAAACTTGGAATTTCATCATCATCTGGTAAAGGATTTAAAAAATACGACCTGCAATGTGAACAGAGGTACAAATGAAATTCTCTGTTTGACGTATGAAACTCCTCATCCTTTGTCGTATAGCGAAGAGCAATGTTATTGCCGGCGCACAAAGGGCAGGAAGCAAGTGTCTTGGACATCGAAGAGCATATCTTCCAAGTTGTTTTAAACTCTTCGAGAATTCATTTTCCTCAGCCCCAAGTCAGCGAAAACACCGTCAGCTTCTTTCTGTAAAAGGGTATGGGCCCGGCAGGATTTGAACCTGCGACCAACTGGTTATGAGCCAGTCGCTCCACCGGTCTAAGCTACGGGCCCTCGAAGGAGAAGTCAGCCTAAATCATTCTTCTACTACTTAAGATTTTAAAGATCCTGGATGTCCTCACAGCCAGGTGACGACCCTGCCTGGGTCCGGACGCTTGACCGACGCAGGAGTCTCCGCCGCATACCCAAGCAGACACCCATCCAGGACAAATATTCCGTACGGCAGACCCAGCAACTCACAAAACTTCCGATCGTCGCTCATCCCCTGCGTCGCGGTCACTAGCTGAAACCCAAGCCCCAGCGCCGTCGCCTCTAACCACATGTTCTGCAGGCAGTGCGCAAGCGAACAATGCTCTACGTGCGGAATCGCCCGCTCCTCAGCCACCACCAGATAATACGGCGCTTTCGAAAGAATCGGTGCATCCTCCTTCTCCCCTATCTGCAGGACTTTCAGGTACGCTTGAGCCCGGCTCCTGGCATGGGCATCAAGCTGCATCTCCTGCTCAAGACGTTGCCTCGTCGCCTTCATACCTCGTCTGAGTAGCTCCGTTGCCTGGGCCATGACCGGGCTTTCGCGTGGCACCACGGCCACCCGGCGGAAATCCTCCCGAGAAACTCCCAAGCCTGAGTACGGCGCGAGCAGCCCAGCCCGCACCACTCGTTCAACTAGGTCCCTGGGTGGGGCCTGCGGGGTGAACCGCCGGACTGTCCGACGAGACGCTATGACCTCTTCAAGGACCTTGTCACAATCAATCTTCTCTGACGTCACCATTCACATCACCATGAACGCCAAAACACCGCATGAATCTTTTAATAATTTGCGATACACAATCCGAAAGTAAAAAAAGGAGAAAGAGAGGGCAAGCGGGTAGGCTTCCGCTCGCCCCTTCCCATGAACTATCCATCCCGATGGAACAAATACGCGAGCAGGGGGAACCGTTCGCACAGTCGTTCCCAAAAGCTTGGGATGCCCTTGCTAAGCGGGGTTGTCATGGAGATGCTGATCGTTCCAAAGTCGCTATGATCCTCCGCGTTGACTACCTTGACCGTGCCACTGTAGCTGCCACCGGTAATGCTGAGAGCGGTTGGCGCCACAACCGTGACCGTGATGGTCTTAGTGCCGTCCGCAGGTTTGAGGTTGTCACCGCTCGAGGGTGAAAACGACCAGGTGCCCCACGTCGGCCATTCCAGCACCTTCCAGTCCAGCCGTGAGTTCGCATCGCCGATGTTTTTAACCGTGAAGCTGCCTGTCACCGTCGCTCCTTTCTTCACATTCGTCCATATGAGGCTGCCGGCAGCGTCCAAGTTCGGGTTCAAGGTCTTCAACGAACAGATGACGACCGCGGCTTCTACAACCGTGTAGTTCGCGCTCACCGGGTACCCTTCGATGTACCAGGTGCAGTTAATGCCTGGGTCTGGTGAGCCGACGACGACGCTGTACTCATCATGCGAGACGTTCTTCGCATCGTTGTGATCCGTCGCCGCTGGTGTATTGAGGTTGAAGTCCGGGTCGGAGAATGCGATCTTCAGATCCTGTTGGTTGACTCCGGCGCAAGTGACGAAATGGCCCTCTCCCTTTTCAATCGTCGGGTTGTAGTACTCGGTTTTAAACGTCCAGTCGAAGAAGGTCGGTCCGGGGATTCCGTTCATCCAGCCCTGTCCTGGCGGATAGGGGTCCGCAGAGGATTGCACATAGAACCATTCGTAGTGGTACTGGTCAGGGGCGGGGACTTCCAGGACGTCGAAGTAGTACGTGGATCCAGCGACGAGGGGGACCGCGGGGAAGGGGAACTGTATCCAGGTGGGCACAGCGAGGTTCCCGGGGTTCAGGACCGAGGAAGCTATGGGTGCGGCTGGCGATGGTGCGTTGTAGAGGTTGATCTGAACATCGCACGGCGGCCCGTTGCTGACGAGGCAGACTTCGATGGCATCCAGCCGGTTGACGGACGGCACGAAGCTTTGGTAGTCCCACCAGGTCGTCGGCTGCAGATTATCATTACTGCTCATGACAGCCGGCATCATCTGGTCGATGAGTAAACTCCCTTGGCTGGAGGTGTAGTCGCTGAGCAGGAGGATGACGTCTTGACTGCTGGTGATGTTGGTGCAGATGTTGGAGAACGTCGGGTTCTGATAGGTGTGCTCCACGAACATCGTTGAGAGGCCGGCCGTGGCGAACCAGTTGGTGAGGCCTGTCTGCATATCGCTGACGTACGTGGTGCCTTTGGATGTCGTCTGCATTGAGTTGGCGAGTTTTTCGATGAGTAAGGGTGCGTTCGCTCTCGCATGGTCGTCGCCCGCGCCGTAATCCTTGACGAGGTCGAACTCGTTCTGCCCGTCGCCCGCGGTGCCGTTGGGGTCCTCGAACTTGCTGTCGTACCACCACAGGCAGTTGGCGATTGCCGTGGGGCCGCAGTAGCACCATTTCGCGACGTCGTCCCCGGCGACGACGCTATCCAGATGGGCGTTGGGGCCTGGGGCGATGCAGTTCTCGGCGACGTTGAGGACGTCGTCCCCGGCGACCACGGAATCAATGATCCCGTTGGGTCCGGCGGTGATTTTCTTCCAGGTGTCCTGTTTCTGGTCGAAGTCCGGCATCCCGCCGGGGGTGTGCGGCGCGTAATTTGGATACGGTGATTTCCAGTACCAAGCCGAGGTCGTGGCCGCGGGTGTTGGGCGTGAACTCATGGCGAGCGAGACTCCTGCGAACAGGAGGGTGCCGACCACGAGGAGACTAAAAGCTGCCTTTTTCTTGAGTGGGTATGATACCATGTTCCTTGCCTCCCCTTAACAGTCTTTATACTAATGGTGGCACATTATAATAAACTTTTCACTGGTTTTCGACAGTCGCCGAAGCCCTTTTCATAGACCAGATATAATACATTCATAACAAAATAGTGCCCTTGCTTTCCACCCTACGCGGCTTTCTTGGAGAAATTATCCCCGAAGACCATAAGCCATTGGTCGAACGTCACACCCGATTCAATCCCCTTTTTCTCAGCTCACCAGACGATCCCCTCACTCGATTGCCACCGGAGTTCTTTCACCCCGCGGAACAAAGATTAATACCCGCCCGATGGTACATGCCCCCTTGCTATGCGGGAGCTGCCCACCCTGGCCCGATACCCGTTCCTTGCGGACACCCGGCAGTACATCAAAGACCACGGTCCCGCCATCACGGACCTGCTTCACGACTTACTGTACGAGCGCGCACGGCTCACCAGCATCGAACGCCTCGACAACGCACTTTCGGACAGCGACGTCGGTGAACGCAGCCTCGCCACCGACGCGGACTGCATCATGGAGATCCTCTCCTACCCCCTCGCCCGCATGGTCACGGTCTGCATCAGCGACCCCTACTTCCAACGCCGCTACGCACTCGGCGAGGCGTACCACACCTACAAGTACCTCCTCACCGAGCCCACCTCCTTCCTCTCTGCGGTCGCCAAGGAACTGGGACTTTCCGTCCACTACACCCCGGAGACCAGACTGCGCCTCTTCTTCAAAGACTACCTCAGGTACGCTCCCACCACGTACAAAGAATGGAAGATGGTCAACCGCGAGGTCGCCGGCGGCTACATCGCTCTCTCCCACAAAGACCTCGCCAGAGTCGTCCAAGAGACGCTGCGCGCCCGCATCAACACCGAGCTGTCCGGCCGCCCCTGTGACGAAGACGTCAACCGCATCTTCATGGAAGACATCCGCCGCCTCCAGACCATCCTGCAGCAGCGCCAGCGCCGCCAGGATGCCGTCCCCGTCGGCAAACTCCACCCCGAGCACCTCCCTCCCTGCATGACCGACCTGCTGGCTGCGACCCAGGCCGGCGAGAACGTCCCCCACATGGGCCGCTTCGCCCTCGTCGCCTTCCTCAACAGCCTGAAACTCAGTCCTACCGACATCCTCAAGCTCTTCAGTACCGCCCCGGACTTCGAAGAAGAAAAATCACGGTACCAGATCGACCACATCACCGGTGCCACCTCCTCGACGTCGTACAAATGCCCGGGTTGCGACAAGATGCGCACCTACGGGATTTGCCCTACTGAAAAAATGGATGGGCTCTGCCGGCGTACCCGTCATCCCCTCAACTACTATAGCGCGAAATGGCGCCAGGAGAAGAAACAATGAACACGTTTGTGACCTTCGAAGGCATCGACGGCTCAGGGAAATCCACGGTCTCCGGACGCGTCTGCGAAGAACTCAAGCGACGAGTTCTCAAGGTCGTGCTCACCGCAGAGCCGACCAAGACCCCAATCGGCGAGTTCGTCAACACCTGCATCCGCACCAACGCCAACCCGTACCTGACCGCATTCACTTTCATCGCGGACCGCATCCAGCACTGTGCTCAGATCACCCAATGGCTCGACGAAGGCAAGATAGTCCTCTGCGACCGATACGCCGAGTCCACCTATGCGTACCAAGGCGCCCAGCTCCAAGGAACCATCCGCTCTCCGATGAAATGGCTACAGGACCTCTCCAACGGCAAGATCATCATTCCGGACCGGACGTTCCTCTTCGTCATCCCGCCTGTCAAGGCGGTCGCCCGCATCCAGCAACGTACGGAACTCATTCCCTTTGAACGTCAGGCGTTTCTGGAACGCGTCCACCGCAACTACCTTCGTCTCTGCACTGGTCCGCGGTTCACCCGGCTTGATGCGACTCTTCCCATTGAGACCCTCGTCTTACAGTGCGTGCAGACAATCATCGGAGGGAAAAATGAGTAAAGATATCACATTTGATAGAATTAATTATATCATATTTGGTATAAACTTATGGTGAGCCAGGAATGAACAACGCCTACAAACTTATCATATTTGATATGGACGGCACGTTGCTGAAAGACCATTTTATTTACGCTTACGCTGACCACTGCGGCTTTCGCCCTCAACTCACAGACACCATGATCCACCCGCGTGCCGAACCCTACATGACCAGCATCGCGGTCGCACGGCTCCTCAAGGATCGAGACAGCAAGGAAATGCTTTCCGTCTTCGGCCGAGTTCCCATGCAAACCCACCTTACTTCTCTGTTTGACGCCATCAATCAGACCGGGATGAAAACTGCAGTCATCAGCGCCAGCTACCACTTCATTGTCGAACGCCTCCGCACAAACCTTGGTCTCACCTACGGTTTTTCTAACACCTTGATCCTTGACAAGAGCATCGCCACTGGAGAGATCCGCATCCACAACCGAGAAAAAATCCCGTATCTTGGAAAAATCTACTCCATCAATAAAGGAGCGATACTAGAGGAACTCTGCAAAAATCTTGGCATTTCAACAACAGAGGTCATCGCTATCGGCGATGGGCCGATTGACCGCAGCATGATAGAAAAAGCAGGCCTCGGTGTGGCATTCAACGCCAACCCCGACGTCCAACAAGTCGCCGCCCTTCAGACATCTGATCTACGGGATCTCATCCCGTACGTGACAGGAGAACAACACAAACCATTACATTAGTTGTCTTTGTGTTCACGTGCAAGCGAACGTGCATGCTGGCCAACGATAAAGAGCCGAGCGATAAACGTGATTTCATTTGCTTCCTCCTGACTTGAAACCTGGCCGACGATCATCATCACATCGAAGGTTCGATTACCGTATTAAAGCGTTTGTTGTACAGCTCATACCCGCTTCAAAAACAACGCCGCCACCGCAAATAATTTCTTATCAGATTTGATATGAATGTGATTTACATCCACGAGTCAAGACCCGTCTGTTCTGTCGCCACAAGATTCGACAATCCAAAGGCTCCCTGGATGTAATTCTCTATCATCTTTTTGTACCAATCTAAGTCGATCTCCTGGCGATCTTTCACCAAATCCACGGGATACATATAGTCAATAGGCTTCACACCACTTTTCGAAGGCTTGGGGATTCCTGGCAGCGGCCTCTTCGTCACCACGAACCGTAGCTTCATCCGACTGCGAATCCGTTGGCCCAGCAGTTTCTCAAGCGCCTCGGAGCGGACGCTGAACGCCGAGCTTGAACCGTTCTTCGTCGTCTTATACTGCCGTTCCGGCTGCACCGACTGAATCAATGTCAGATCATTGAGGTTCACTCGAGTCAGATCCAGGGAAGCGACCGTCTCCTTCGTCGCAGCCTTGATGCTGTTCTTCACCGCGGAGCGGGCGCTCTCCTCGTCATCCCACTCAGGGTTCTCACGCAGGACACGGAACATGATCTCTTCAAGGGCGATTCGTGCGATGTTCGCCTTGTCCGATCCCTTGAAATTGTTGCCTTTCGTGACCATCTCGAGATGGCCTTTATACTCATCAAAAATCAGGTAGTTCTTATGCTTTACGAAGATCATGGCATCGTGCTTTTCCGCCTCCAGCTCGAACTCCGGGTACTGCAGTAATGACTGCCACTTGGTGTTGCAGTCCTTGATCGCCTTATGCGCGACCTCAGGTTTCGTAATCCATTTCGTCTCATCTGGGGCGGTTGTGATGCCGAGGGCTTTAACGAAATCAGGGAGGTTTCCTGCGGACTTTGAACAGCCGAGGTAAATCCCATCGGTATCCCCGTAGACGACACGGATGTTCTGCGCGTTGAGCATGGAGAGCGTATCCGCAAGGATCATCTGCCCTCGAGTCGTGATCGCGGCCGCCCCCCAGAGGTTGAACTGCCGACCGCTGACCAAAGGTGCAGCGAGGATACCATGGGTACCGGCATTGCGCGCGCCTTTCACACTCTGATACATCATCTGGAGACGACTGAGGTCCACGGTCTTGCCTTTCGCCTGGGACGCTTTCAGTTCTTGTTTGATGGCCTTGATCATGCTCATGATGCCCGTCATGGACCGGTTGACAACCCCGGGATTTCTGTCAATCCGCACGCCAATCATCACCCCGGTGTCCGCGTAGGGGTCTTCTGGGCCGATGGGTCGCCAGCGGACGTCCACGCTGTCCAGGAAGGCTTGCGGGAGTTTCTTCAGCCACACCCAAGCGTCCGGCTGCTCGTCATGCTTCGCGAGTTTCACGGTGTCCGCGCCGATGTTCATGGCTTTCAGAATCGTGGGGTACATCGCGCCGACGTCAGCGACGACGACGTTATACCAGGGGATGAAATGGGACTTGGCCTCGGTGTCCGGCTTCAGCGTCATACCGCCGGGCATGTGGTAGTTGACCACGTCCTCATCATCCTCCGAGCTGTTCTCTTTGTAGATGACGGCAGGGTATTGGACCCAGTCGGGCATCTCGTCGCCGTATTTGAGGACTCGGATGAAATCTTTAGAGAGCTGGTCCCGTTTCTTGCGTGCTTCGGTGACGAGGTCGTGTTTGGTACGGCAACTGGGGAAGTAATGGACGAGGGTCTGGGCGATGGATTTCACGCGGCAGATCGGCGGCATGATTTTCTTGAGGTAGGCGCTGCGCAGGAGCGCCATGTGATCCCACATGTTGACGGCGCCGGTTGAGAGCACCATGTTGAAGGGCAGTCCGGTGGTGAAGGCGAGCGGGAGCGACTGTTCGAGAAGGTTGATAGTAACGCCGAGCTGTTCTTGGATGTCGTGGCGGTTGTAGGCCAGCGTCCGGTCATCGAGTTTGATCTCTGAAGGGGTGAGGTAGATGCGATCCTTGAGGTTGATGCCGAGGAACGGCGCGAGCGCTTTGAGGCGGTAATCGTCGAGGAACGGGTAGAATTTACGGGCGGCGATGTAGGTGTCGAAGCAGCTGGGGTAAAACTGCATGATGTCGTCGCGCATGACGCCGAAGTGGAAGCTGCGGTCGGGGCGCGTCTGGGTGGTGGTGAAGGTGGTGAACGCCTCTTTCTCGCGTTTGGAGAGCTGGTCGGCGGCGTGCTGCAGCAGCCAGGTGATGCGACCATGGAGATGGACGTTGTCGAAGCTCAGCACGTTGTGGCCGGAGAGGATGTCGCAGGTTTGCAGTACAGAGCAGAATTTGGCAAGGTGCTCGATTTCCTGGTCGACAGTGGTGGCCATGGTCTGGGTGATGTCGATGTCGGACCAATGGGGCGGTGGGGTGGGGATGTCGAAGTGGAAGTCCTCGGTGTCGAGATGGTGTTCGGAGTTGATGTCGACGTCGAAGGCGGCGTAGCCGATAATGTCGATAGGGATGTCGTTGCGCCCCTCCTGGAACTGGGTGGTCTCGATATCGTAGACGAGGACGCGCAGGGTCTTGGGCTTTCCGTCGGTGTCGAAGACCCAGGCTTTGTTCTGGGCCGCGAGGTCGGCGAGTGCGCGCTGCTGGTACGGGATGTCGTGCTCGGCGGTGTTGAGGTGCTGATCGAAGAAGAGGTAGTCGCTGATCTCCGGGACGACGTACGGCTCAGTGGTGTACACGCGGAAGACGTCGCGGGTGACTGAAAAGTCGCAGAAGCTACGGTAGGCTTCGATGTCGCCGATGTCCGTGATTTTGGAAAGCTTAGGATGGGTGTCGCGCTGCGCGGTCCATGCTTTGTGAAGCGCTGCGCGGGCCGCAGTGGTGTTGCCGTCAGGGGCAAAGGCGAGGAAGTACGGGCGGTGGACGTCCCTGAGCGGCCGCGGAGGTGTGCGCTGGTAGTACAGGAATTCAGGCGATGCCCCAAGGAGAAGATCGGTCATAGATGTGAAGGAACCTCCGTACCCAGATGACCATGGGATATGGTTTTACCCTACTTAAACCTTCGAAGGCACGCTTATAAAGCCGGAGAAGCTCTCATCTGCCTCGTAGGGTTGCTTGATGACGACGCAGGTAACGTTTTCGGCGGCGTTCGATGCGCATGACACCCCGGATCATCCGGAGAACGCGGACCGGACCGCGGTGATGGTCGACGAGTTGTCGTTGTCCCCGTTGTCTGCGGACGTGGAGATGGTGTCACCGGAGATTTTACCGGAGCGGTTGCTGTACGAGGTGCATTCCGCGGAGATGATTGAGCGGGTCAAGGAGGCGAGCGTTGCGGGCAGCTGGATCGACCTCGATACCTATGTCTCGAAGGGGGATGATGCGACGGCCAGGCTTGCCGCTGGTGCGGTCCTGCAGCTGTGCGAGACGGTGATGCAGGGTCGTGCGCAGAATGCGTACGCGTTGGTCCGGCCCCCAGGGCATCATGCCTCCGGGGAGCGGTCCATGGGGTTCTGCCTGTTCAACAATGCGGCGCTCGCGGCCCATGCGCTGTCGAAGCAGGGGAAGCGGGTCTTGCTCTTCGACCATGACGTGCATCATGGGAACGGGACGCAGTCGATCTTCTACAGCCGCCGTGACGTGATGTACATGTCGTTTCACCTCTGGCCGCATTACCCGGGGACGGGGAGTGTGCAGGAGATCGGCGAGGGCGCGGGTCAGGGGTACACCGTGAACGCCCCGCTAGGGCCCGGGATGGGCGACGAGGCCGTCAGATTATTGTGTGATGAGGTGTTTGTTCCGGTCGCCCGGCAGTTCAAGCCTGACATCATCATTGTATCCGCTGGGTACGATTCGCATCATTCGGACCCGCTGGGTGGACTACGGTTGACCGCAGACTTCTTCGGTGAGATGATTAAAAGTCTTCAGGGGGTTCAGCCGCGTGTCGTCTGCACGCTTGAGGGTGGCTATAACCTGTCGTGGATCGGGAAGTGCTTCCTGTCTCAGCTTGGGATGCTGGTGGGACGTCCGCAACCTGTTGAAGACCAAGCAGTTGGCACTGGGAATGTGCACCCGCTGATCGTAGATATAAAGAAGGCGTTGTCGTCGTACTGGCGGTTCTAGTCGAAGATCATACCGATGCCGGTGGCCGCGGAGTCTTCCTCGTGCTGGATCTTCTCGTTGATTTCCTTTGCTTTCTTCTTCTTGACGGTGCCGAAGCCGAATTCCTTGGCGAGTGTTTCTGCGCGTTTGACACCCTCGGGGCTGCCTTCGATCTTGACGAAGGTGACGTCCCCTTTCATGTCGAGGGCTTTGGCATCGCGGATCACGATGCTTTGACGGCTGACGGTATCGTCTTTGAGCAAATCCTGGATTTTCGGGGTGTCCGGGGTTTTGACTTCGAAGATGACGAACGGCATAGGGGTCTCACTGGGTTGTTCGCATCCCGTCATACTATTTAAAACTACCCATGATGGAGGATGGCTCCGTCTGGGGTGATTTCCCCTTGTCGGATGCGGGTGGAGCTGATCGGCCTGCCGTCTGCAGCGAGGACGAAGGGGACTTCCACGATGCGTAGCCGCGGCTTTCTCTTCTGTTCCCTCTGGGTGTTGAGGCGTTCTGCTGTGGGTCTGGTCTCCGGGGAAACGACGATGGCGTCGAGCTCGGCGTCGACCGCAGGGCCGAAGGGGTCCATGATCGGCACGATCGACACGGCCGCGGACGGATGCTGGCGTTGGAGAAACCGCTGGAGTGCCTCGACGCGGGTCTCGTAGGAGGCACGGGTGTATTTCCCTGGGGGGAATCCACCGGTCGTGACGCCGATGAGGACGCTGCCAGACAGTCCGGCCAGCTGCAGCGCCGTTGTGAGAAGCTGTTTGTGTCCGGCATGGAGGGGATCAAAGGTGCCACCGAGGCAGACGCGCATTGGACCATGCGAAACCCTCCGTGGTTCATTAACATGACCCTTTCTACTGGTGAGGTGGAAAACTATTTAATTTGTCTACGAGATGTCTGCTTGGTAGTAGGATGGGATAATGAGCACGAAACGTTCAATCATCGTAATGGTAGTGCTAGCGCTTGTACTGGCGCAGGGATTGTCCGTGTTGTTCTCTTTTTCAGCGAGAGCCTCAGGTCGGGAAATCTACGTGGATGATAGCTTTCATTATCCGCGGGATGGGACCGCGGAACATCCCTATCGGCTCATCAATGATGCGCTCACCGTGGCTCAAGATGGCGATACCATCTACATCTATGGTGGCGTCTACAACGAGACGCTGGTCGTGACGAAGCGCGTCTCGATCATCGGAAGCATCGATGATGGTATTACGTATATCGAAAAGATCGCGGAGCACGACTATACGGTGGACATGGCCGCGAACTTCTCGTCCCTTGAGAATGTCACGGTTCGCGATCCCTCACATTTCATAACGGTGAGCAACGGGGCGCTGATTCGCATAAGCGCACGGAACGTCATTGTGCAGAAAAACACCTGTAGAAACGCGAGCTGCTGGGGCATCTTTCTGGATGGCAATGGTGACAGTACCATCGTCGGCAATTTGGTGAACATCACCCGCGGCATCTCGGTGAAAGCCTCGGATAACAACGTTTTCTCCAATAATTTCATGCGAAACAGCACCGATAGCGGCATCAGCATCATAAACTCAAATAACAACATCATCTACAACAATACTATTTGGAATTGCAGTTATGGCGTGTACGCCCGGGCAACCAAGGATTTGAATATTAGTCAGAACACCATTAGGCGAGCCCTTCTGGAGGGCATCTTCATGTATCAAGACCAGGCAAGTCTCTTGCAGAACAATACCTTGCTTAATTCCAGCGGCGGCATGAGGC
>CAIRCU010000033.1 GCA_903877165.1 Methanobacteriota archaeon
ACCATCTATGCGACCGCCGAAGCACTCAACGCACCCCTCGTCCAGTCGAACCGCATCGCCATCCCCATCAGCCTGTACGTCATCGCTGGGTTCGCCGTAGTCTGCAGCGTCCTCATCATTCAAGTACACAGGCAGAGGAAGAAAAACAACACCAAGTAGTACACAAGGATACAAGAGGCTCCGAAAAAAAGAGAGCGGACCTGTCGGGATTTGAACCCGAGTCAGAGGCTCCGGAGGCCTCTGTGATATCCAAGCTACACTACAGGTCCACAGATATCCGCTTGCTATCTATCCAACCTTAATTAGATTTTCCACAAGCATCATTAAGCAATAGCGATGTGCCTCCGTTCAGCGGGAGACTTCTATGGAACTCACCATGCGGTCTCACAGGCTATCGTACCAATCGGTTCCCCTACAGAACCAGGAAGCCATCACAAGAGACGACGTATCCAGATCCACTGGACACATGGTAAAAAAAAGGAAAAAAAGGACGGGAATTTCTTTATTTGGTCTTGAACTCGGTGTACCCGCACTTGCCGCAACTGACGCGGTTCTTATGCTCCGCGAGGAACACGCCGTCCCCGCACTTCGGACAGCTCTTACGTGTCCGCACGATCTTGTCGCCTTCAACCTTGAAGATTTCGCGCTTCTCCATGAATCCTCACTTCTTCTCCTCAGCAGGCTTCGCCTGTCCGCCTTCTTTCTTCTCTTCCTTCTTCGCCTTCTTCTTCGTCCCCAGACCGTTACGCTTCAGGATAGGGTCCCTCTCCGCGGCCTTGGCATCAGCCGGGCTTGTGTAGACCTTCGCATACCCCGTGGTCGTCCGCATCCCAAACGTCGAGCGCATATGATCGATGATTACGTTCTCCTTCTTCGCATTCAGTTTCTCCGCAAGCTCACCGCGGATGAGTTCACGCTTGGGGGTGCCCTCGTTCTCATGGCGGACGAGGAAATGGACCTCCATGCGCTTCAGCAGGACGTTATCGTTCTTCGTTTGAATCTCAATTTCCATAGGACATCACATTCTTCGTAAGACGTCATCGACTTTCTTCTTATGCTCAGGGGTGGCAGTGACCACCACGACCCCCCTATTCGGCAATCCATATATTATTGTTGCGTCTCCTGGGGCAAGTGCGATTGCCGCAAGACTTGCGAGGTCCTCCTCGCCGTCGACCTCGATGCGCACCGGGAAGAGTTCCGGGTGCTGAAACACCTTTGTAAGTGCCTCCCAGAGGTCATCGGAGATCGTCCCTGGAGGGTTGCGTACCGTAATTACAGTTCTGCCATACCCGGTGATTGCCGCCCTCATTTCCTCGGGGTATGGTTTGCGTTCTAGGATATAATCCACGATACAGAGGTTCGGATGGAATCCATGGGACAGCAGCGTGAACGTCACCCGGTCGCCGACGGATACCAGGTAGCGTTCCCCTTCAAGAAGAGAGAGCAGCTCCGGCTCCTTGACCAAGCGGCCGAGCGGTTGTTTCAGTTCGTGTTGTAAAGCCTTGGGGAGGACGTACATGATGCCTAGCTGACCTTCAAGGCGTACTTCCCCGGTTTCGTGATGTTCATCTTCTTTGCGATCTGCGATTTCTCAGGGTTGAGCACGATCACGTAGCCGCGCCAGCGGTTGACAGTCTGCTCGGAGCAGAGTGGACAGCGATCCTTCTCGGTGAGGTAGTGACAGTCCTTGCATGCGTTCAGTGTCTTCATGGCTTCGCCTCCTTCTCCTTCTCTTTCACGGGTTTCTTCTGCTGCTCCTTGCCTTGATCCTTGGGTTTCTCCTTGGCATCCTTCTTCTCAACCTTCTCCTGGAGCCACTCGAAGGCGCCTAGGGTCGGCTGCCGCATGGTCAGACCGATCTTGCTTTCACGGGATGATAGTTCGTTGAGGCTCACCGCGACGATACGCGAGCGGATCGGGTCGCCGACTTTGAGGACCCGTTTGCTCTCTTTTCCCTGGATGCGGCCTGCCTCTACGTCCACGTCAACGTAGTCGTTCATAATCTGGCTCATGTGCAGTAAGGCGTCCATCGGGCCGATATGGCAGAACGCACCGAACTCGACGATCTCACAGACGAGCGCATCGGTGAGCTCCTGCAGGATCGGGTTGAACGTCAAGGCATCGAACCGTACCTTTTGGTACATGCCGCCGTCTCCGTGGATGACGATGCCGTCTCCCATTGCTTCGATGTTGTCGACGACGACGATAAGACCGTAGGATCGGCGAATCGTTCCCTCGAAGGTCTTCTGGACGATGTCGCGGATGACTTCATCGAGGTCCGAGCCGAAACGCTCCGGGGGGACTCGAATGGTATCTTGAAGGGTGATCGTGGTGTACATAACGCTCCCACACAAAGGGATTTTGAAATCGAACAGGAATACCGTGCTTCCTTAAAACCTTTTGGAGTACCACATCCGTCTGTTACCCAGGAGAAAACGAAAGGAAAATGCCGCGCAGACTCCACGGCTATCGGCTGGGAGAAGATTTATAAAATGTCGCTGATTCCAGTCCATAGGTATCAGGGCCTCTCGGAGTTCCTTCGAAGGCTTCAGACATACAGGAGAACTTCATGGTAGAATTCAAAGTCGTTGTGAACGATCCAAAAGACGGGAAATCCTACAGCGTCGCGGTCAGCGGCCATCATGCTAACTCGCTCATCGGCAAGAAGATAAGTGATGAGGTAGACGGCATCTTCGTCTCCCTCCCCGGCTATAAACTGCAGATCACCGGTGGAACCGACAAGGACGGTTTCCCCATGCGCCATGACATCCCGGGGACATCACGACGGCGCCTGCTTCTCTCCAAAGGATTGGGGTACCATCCCTCTGAGAACGGGAAGCGGGAGAAGAAGTCCGTACGTGGCAGCGTCATCAGCCCAGACGTCGTCCAGGTGAACATGACGGTGACCAAGCCGGGCGCCAAGCCTATCGTTGACCTGATTACCTCGGAGAAGAAAGAGGAGCCGGTCAAGGAGAAGAAGGCGCAGTAATGACGTTTCCGAAGCCTCCGGAAGTCAACATCGGGATGATCGGCCATGTCGATCATGGAAAGACCACGCTGACGCAGCGGCTCACCGGGAAATGGACGGACCAGCATTCTGAGGAGATCAAGCGCGGGATTTCGATCCGTCTCGGCTACGCGGACGCCGCGTTCTACAAATGCCCTCACTGTAATGAGCCGCAATGTTATACGACGCAGAAGACCTGCGTGCATTCCAACGAGCCGACCGAGCTGCTCCGCGTCGTGTCGTTCGTGGACGCCCCAGGGCATGAGACCCTCATGGCGACGATGCTTTCTGGCGCGGCGATCATGGACGGCGCTATTTTGGTGATTGCGGCCAATGAGGTCTGTCCACAGCCGCAGACCCGCGAACATCTCATGGCTCTCGAAATCGTGGGCACAAAGAACATCATCATCGTGCAGAACAAGATCGATCTCGTCTCCGAGGCTGATGCGCAGAAGAACTACGATCAAATCAAGACGTTCGTGAAGGGCACATGCGCGGAGAACGCACCGATTATCCCTGTGAGCGCACATCACGACATCAATATCGATGCGTTGATTCAGACTATCGAAAAGGTCATACCAACACCGAAACGGGACCAAAATAAACCACCGTTGATGCATGTCGCCCGCAGCTTCGACGTCAACAAGCCTGGGATAAAGCCCAGCGAGCTGCTTGGTGGCGTCGTTGGCGGCTCGCTCATCCAAGGCACGCTCGAGGTCGGGGAGAAGATTGAGATTGCCCCTGGCCGCAAAGTCGAGACTGAGGGGAAATCGCAGCTGGAGCCGATCTTCACGACAGTGAGCTCATTGATCACCGGTGGGAAGGGCGTGGAGAAGGCATTTTCTGGTGGTTTGCTTGCGATTGGCACGGAGCTTGACCCGAGTCTGGTGAAATCCGATTCGTTCGCTGGTAAGGTCGTCGGTCGGCCTGGTGAACTACCTCCTGTAGTCGACACGCTGACGTTGACGATGTGTCTGCTCAAGCGGGTGGTGGGCACGGTTGATGAAAAAAGTGTGGATCCGTTGAAGACGAATGAACCGTTGATGTTGACGGTGGGGACGGCCACGACGGTGGGGGTCATCACGGATTTGCGCAGCGACTGGATCCGTGTGCGGCTGAAGCTACCGGTCTGTGCCGATAAGGGGCAGCGGATTGCGGTCAGCCGGCGTATCGAGGGGAAATGGCATCTGATTGGGTACGCGGAGATCAAGGCTACCGGGTAGTGGTCCTGGATAGTAGCGCGGCGTTGATGCCGTTTGAGTTTTCTATCGACTTAGAGGGCGAGTTGAAGCGTCTGCTGGGCGCTATTTTGATTATCGTCCCGATCTCCGTAGAGACGGAGCTACGGTTGTTGGTACAGCAGTCTTCGGGGGAGAAGAAAGGCAAGGTGCAGGCGGCGTTGAAG
Source organism: Methanobacteriota archaeon (assembly GCA_903877165.1). Taxonomy (GTDB): domain Archaea; phylum Thermoplasmatota; class E2; order DHVEG-1; family DHVEG-1; genus CAIRCU01. The sequence continues at coordinate 4,413 of CAIRCU010000033.1, forward strand.
CTTATCGAGCGGTTTGAAAAGGCGGGTGTGGAGGCGCTGTCCGCGGACGATGCGGTCCTAATGTGTGCGTTGAAGCGCAAGGGGGTGGCGGTGACGAACGACACCAAGCTTCGTCAGCGGTTACATGCGGTGGGGGTCCCTGTGGTGTTTCTGCGGGGGAAGCAGCAGCTGGCGTTGGAGGAATGAGCCTCTTCTGGTCGAAAGTTATTAGAAGGAGGTTTGGCTTTCCATTTTTTATTCCTGTCGGGGTGGCTCAGCCTGGTCAGAGCGCCTGACTCATAAGCGCAGCTTGAAAGGTTCGGAAAAAATGGTTTCAGGTTGGCGAAGACATCTGGAGGCCGCGGGTTCAACTCCCGCCCCCGACACTTACGTTAATTGTTCAATGTCCGGCAACTTTAAGTAGCCGTCTTCTTATTCATTTTTGTGCCCGTCAATATCAAAAAAATTGAGGTAGACAAAGCAAAGGAA
>CAIRCU010000034.1 GCA_903877165.1 Methanobacteriota archaeon
CGTCCTCGGTCCTCACCGCAAAGACCTCGAAAAAGACAAGAACAACAACCCCGAGAAATGGAAAATCTGCACCACCACCAACGCTGAAGGACGCACCGGAAACCAAGCCGACGCCATGAAAGACACCGACATCGTCCTCGCTGCCAGCAAACCCGGACCAGGCACCATCCAAAAAGACTGGATTAAAGCCATGGCCGATGACGCCATCGTCTTCGCCACCGCCAACCCCGTCCCCGAGATCTGGCCCTGGGAGGCCGAAGAAGCAGGAGCCCGTATCATCGCCACCGGACGCAGCGACTTCCCCAACCAAATCAACAACAGCCTCGGATTCCCCGGCATCTTCCGCGGCACCCTCGACGTCCAAGCCACCACCATCACTGACGAGATGTGCCTCGCCGCTGCCTACGAACTTGCCAAAACCGCAGAGGACGGCGGCCTCAGCGACACCAACATCGTTCCCACCATGGACAACTGGGAGGTCTTCCCCCGAGAGGCGACCGCAGTCGGCATGAAGGCCATCCAGCAGGGCATCGCCCGCAAGAAAATGAGCAAGACCGAGCTGCACGACCGTGCGGCAGCGCTCATCAAGCGCGCCCGGGACGAGACCGCGGCTCTGATGCGCGACGGGTTCATCACACAGCCGAAACCGTAGCGTTTCACGGCATCCCCGTCGCCCTAAGCATCCCAGAGTCTCGGAGGGCTGAAAGGCAAACCCTTAAAATACGCCAGCCGTTCACGGTCACGGCGAACTCATACCCTTTCCTGCACCCACGCCACATTACATCTCACTCTAAAGGGGGGCAAATTCTGTATGAATCACCCGACACTCACCATCACCAAAAAAGAACTCGCTGTTTTCGTCAACAAACTCATTGCTGACACAACCTACGACGTCGTCGGCCCCAAGGCCAAAGGTAAACGCTTCGCGTACGAGACCCTCGAGAACGCAAGCGACCTTCGCCTCGACCACGACGTCACCATCCTGCCCCCGAAGAAATACTTCCTGCCCATCTGTGAGACCCTCCTGCACTACAACCTCAAGAAAGCATTCGACGCCCACCCGGAAGCCGAGGACAAACCCCGCATCATCATTGGCATGCACCCGTACGACATCATCGCCCTGCAGCAGAGCGATAAAGTCTATCTCGACTACCAGAAAGACGACTTCTATCAGAAACGACGCAGCAGCACCATCATCATCGGCGCGGACATCGAGACCGTCAGCGAACGCAGCTTCGCAGCCAGCATGGAGACCCACACCACCAATGAGGGCTTCGACCTCCTGCTCACCAGCATCGGTGCCAGCTACGCGGTTACCATCGGCACGGACAAAGGCAAAAAACTCCTCGACAAATACGCGGTCACCAAGAAGATCACGCCCGTGGACCTCAAGAAAGTCACGGACATGCGCAGCCGCCTCACCGGCAGATACAAACGCAGCGTCAAAGCACCCAAGGAGGACTGGCCCAGGATCCTCGCCGCCAACCACGACCATGCCATCTGGGAGGAGAAATCGGACCACTGCATGGAATGCAGCTCCTGCACCATGGTCTGCCCGACCTGCTACTGCTACGACGTCCGCGACACCACAGACCTCAACCTCACCAACGGCGGCCGGTTCCGCACCTGGGACGGCTGCATGCTCAAGGACTTCGGCAGAATCGGCAGCGGCGAAGTCTTCCGCAAAGACATCAAAGATCGCTACCGTCACCGCTTCTACCGCAAAGGCAACTACATCCCAGCCCGCTACGGTTACATCGCCTGCGTCGGCTGCGGCCGCTGCGGCATCGCCTGCCTCCCCGACATCGCGGACCCCTGCGACGTCTTCAACGACCTCTCCCGCTTCGGCCAACAGCCGGACACGGACCGCTACTACATCCGCCGCACCACCAAACCCCAGGAGAAAGGCATCATCCACATCCCCCGCAGCGCTACGATCACGCGCATCCAGCGGCTCACCACGGCCGAGACGCTCTACGAACTCGAACTCGACGACAAGAAACCCCTGGGGCACAAACCCGGGCAGTTCGTCGAGATCTCCGTGCTCGGCATCGGCGAAGCCCCCTTCTGCGTCTCCTCCGCGCCCTCACCGGCCCCGGTTTTCGAGATCGCGGTCCGGAAAGTCGGTAACGTCACATCCAAACTCGCCACGCTCTCCGTCGGTGACAAGGTCGGCGTCCGCGGACCCTTAGGCGTCGGCTTCGACGTGAAAGCCTACGAGAAAAAAGACCTCCTGTTCACCAGTGGCGGCATCGGCATCTTCCCCATGCGCAGCCTCGTCAACTACGTCCTCGCCCCGGAGAACCGACCCAAGTACAAGAGCATCACGATCCTCTACGGCGCCAAGACGCCTGCGGAAGTCCTGTTCCAAAACGAAATCAACGCGTGGAAAAAAGTCGAAGGCGTCCAGGTCGAACAGACCGTGGACCGCTGCGAAAAGAATGAATGCTGGATGGGCTGCACCGGGCTGATCACCACCCTCTTCCCCAAGGTCGAGACCAAGAAGCTCGACATCAAGAACACGATTGCGGTCGTCATCGGACCCCCCATCATGTACCGGTTCGTCATCAAATGCCTGCAGACCATCGGCGTCACCGACGACCACATCTTCGTCTCCCTGGAACGACGTATGAAGTGCGGCGTCGCGAAATGCGGACACTGCCAGATGAACGGCGTCTACGTCTGCAAGGAAGGACCCGTCTTCAACAACGCGGAACTCCAAAACCTACCGGAGGCGTTCGAATGAGCAAACCACGCGTCGCCATCTTCGACTTCGCGGACTGCGAAGGCTGCGAACTGCAGATCGCGAACCTCGAAGAAGAAATCCTCGACCTCATCACCATCGTCGACGTCGTCTCATTCCGCGAAGTCATGAAAGAACACTCTGACGACTACGACATCGCGATCATCGAAGGCAGCATCATGCGGCCCATGGACGAGGAGCGCCTCAGGTTCATCCGCAGCCGCGCCAAGATCCTCGTCGCCCTCGGCGCCTGCGCCACCATCGGCGGCGTCAACACCCTGCGCAACCAATGGACCCCCGACGAAGTCAAGAAGGAAGTCTACGGCAGCGCCAAACTCAACGAGACCCTCTTCGACGTCGGCCCGGCCAAGGCCATCAACGAAGTCGTCCCCGTCGACTACTACATCCACGGCTGCCCCATTGACCTCGACGAGTTCAAAGCCGTCGTCACCTCACTTGCCCTCGGCAAGAAACCTGAGATCCCCACCTACCCAGTCTGCGTCGAGTGCACAAAGAACGAGAATGTCTGCCTGTACGAGCTAGGCAAGTTCTGCCTCGGCCCGATCACCCGCGCCGGCTGCAAGGCCATCTGCCCCACGCACAACTCGCCCTGCGACGGCTGCCGCGGCATCCTCAAGAAGCCGGAGACGGAATGTGTGAAGGACCTCGTCGCTCGCTACGACCTCACCTACGAGGAGCTCGCCCAACGCTGCACGGTGTTCAACTCCGGCAAGGAGGCCTGCAAATGACCAAAGACCTCTCCGTCCACGTCCACCACCTTACCAGGGTCGAAGGCCACGGGGACATCGTCCTCGATGTCAAGGCCGGCAAGATCCAGCAGCTGCAATGGCAGGTCGTCGAAGCACCACGGTTCTTCGAAGCGATGCTGCGCGGCCGCAAGTACTCGGAGCTGCGTCTGATCACCTCGCGGATCTGCGGCATCTGCTCGATTGGCCACTCCCTCGCCTCCCTGAAGGCCACGGAGGATGCCCTCGGCATCAAGATCTCGGAGCAGACCCAGATATTGCGCAGGCTTGCGATCAACGCGGAGAACATGCAAAGCCACATCCTGCACATCGGGTACCTCGCCGCCCCGGACCTCCTCGGCGTCGGCAGCGTCGTGCCCCTCGCCGGCTCCAAGCACCACGACGTCCTCCTCAAGATCGTCACGCTGCATCGGCTCTCAAATGTGATGTCCAACCTCATCTGCGGACGCACCACGCACCCCATTCGGCTCACGGTCGGCGGCTTCACCAAAGTCCCCACGAAACACCAGCTCGAAGACCTCAAAGCCAGCCTGCAGGAAGCACTCCCACTCGCCAAAGACCTCGTAGGCGTCCTGCAGTCCCTCCAAAACAAGATCCCGGACTTCGAACGCGAAACCGAGTACATCGGCCTCTCCAGCCCCAAGGAGTACGCCCTCTACGACGGCACCATGACCTCCACGGACACCGGCCCGTTCCACGAGAACAAGAACTACCAGTCACTCATGAAGGAGTACGTCGTCCCCCAGTCCACCGCCAAATACGCCAAACACGCCCGCGCCTCCTACCTCGTCGGAGCCCTAGCCCGCTTCAACCTCAACAGCAGCCAGCTGCACCCCCAGGCCCAGGAGGCAGCCGAGTACTTCGACATGCACGCCCCCTGCACCAACCCCTTCCTCAACACCTACGCCCAGATGATCGAGTTCATCCACAACATCGAAGACTCCCAGCTGCTCATCGACATGCTGCTTTCCCGCGGACCCAGAGACGAAAAACCCGTGACGGTCACACCCAAGGCCGGCCGCGGCGTCGGCATCGTCGAAGTCCCCAGAGGCATCCTCGTCCATGACTACACCCTGGACAAGAACGGGAACTGCACCAAAGCCAACTGCATCATCCCCACCAACCAGAACCACGCCAACATCCAGCTCGACATGGAGGCACTCGTCCCCACCATCCTGCACAAATCCCCACAAGACATCGAACTCACCCTCGAGATGCTCGTCCGCGCGTACGACCCCTGCATCTCCTGCTCCACCCACTACCTCACCATCCACTTCATCTAGACTGTTATGAACGTCGGCATCATCGGACTCGGCAACCCCCTGCGCGGGGACGACGGCATCGGCATCGTCCTCCTCAACCGCCTCCAGACTCTGAAGAAACCAGCCTGGCGCGACTTTGAGTTCCTCGACGGCGGCACCGGCGGCCTCTCCCTCGTCCACGACCTCGCCAGATACACCCACATCCTCATCATCGACGCAGTCGATTTCCAAGGAGAACCCGGACGGCACCATCTCTTCTCGGCCAAGGACTTCCTCGGCTGCAACATGCCGCCGAAGACTCTTTCTACCCATGAGCCCGGCCTTGCAGAAGTCCTCCACCTCGCCTCGGAGATGCATACCCTCCCGGACATCGTGAGAATCTTCGGCGTCCAACCCGCTTCACTGACGTTCGATACCGATTTGAGCGCCCCGGTCATAGCGCAGGTGGACTCGCTGACCCGGAGTCTCTCGTCGCTGCTGGACCAGTTTCCCCGTTGGTAATGGCGTCAGGTTCCCTTGGCTGCTCCGGCGGCATCCTTCGTTTCACGACATATGAGATCACCACGGTCGCTGCGACGCTTCCCGCAAGCAACACGACCGGCGCCCAGACGTTCTGCAACGCCATGAAGTCCACCACGAACAGCACGCCAAACGACAGAATCATGATGCCGGACAGCAGCTTGAGCTGCCGACCCCGCCATTCCGACAGCTTCGCTCGCCCCAGCGTGAACGTGAACGCCATCAGGATGATGATGAGCGGGATGACGTAGACGATGTTGTACAACACCAGATACAGGTAATAGGAGGCTGCCGGCAGATGATACGCGGCCAGCTGTGTGGTGTACACCAGTGGGAAACCAAGGGTGCAGAGCAGTTCGTAGAAGTTCACGGTGACCGCGAGGAAGACTGCGCCGCCGAGGATCGCAGGCAGATACGTGGTATGGACCAGCCGGCGCATCCGCCCGAAGATCACGGGTCGTTTCTCCTCCGGGATGCTCAGCGATGGCCCCTGCTTGAAGAAAAAGAAGTCCTTGATGTTCAAGACTCCCATAGCGATAGCGATGACGCCAGCCACAATGGAGATGATCCAGATGTTCTGCACTACGGCCAAGGCGTTGAACAGGACGAACATGAACAGGAAGTAGATGAATCCGGAGAAGAAGATGAAGATGCCGCCGATCAGCAGCATCCGTCTACGCGATTGCAGGGAGAAGAGCAGGCTAAGAAGGAAGAAGAGGACGAAGAACGAGCAGGGGTTGATGCTGTCCAGCGCCCCGAGCGTCACCGTCAGGACCGGCAGGGACAGCGTCTTGGTGTCCACGCGGCCGAAGAACGGCACGTAGATGATGGTCTCATCCTGGAAGTACCCCGGACCGAGGTCATGGATATAATTATTAAGGATAGTCTTCACGGTGTCATAGGTGATATTGTCGCCTAACACCATGGTCTCGTTTTGGATCAGGACCGCCGGGTATTGGGGAGACCCGTGCGCCTGCCAGTCCTGCATATTGGTGCTGTTCGTGAGCTCCCGCCAGAGGACCACGACCGTAGTGCTGTAGTTTGTTTCGATGGCCTGGATCACCGGGATTTTCTGCTGGCAATGCGAGCAGGTCGAGGTGTAGTAGAAATCCAGGGTGATGGCGTTTTTCGCCTCAACCTGTAGAGGGATGATAAGCATCGATAAAACGGTGATGAGGCAGATGCCCAGGATCATCCAGCGGATTCGTCGTCTCAACATGCTGGCCTCTCCATCCTTTTTAATCTTATCCTCCGGAGACGACGGGCGGGGCGATCGCCACCTGGTCGCTGTGCTGAAGCGGGGCGTCATGGGCGGACAGGACACCATTCTTCGAGACCATCATGTGCCGGGCGTCTTTAGCAAACACGGGGAACAGCTTCACAAATGCGTCAAGAACATCCTGAATGGATTTCTCTTCCTCAAGCTGCAGAGTGATGGTTTCGCTGCGGGCTGCGTCCCGGTAGCGTCCATAGAGTCGTATGGTGAAGTGGAGGGTCATCGGTGTATATTCCTCCCGCAGCAGGTGCATTTGGGGTTGCGTTTCACGTTAAGAGTCTCGCAGCGCTGCTGCTCCGCATCGTAGATGATCAGGCCCGATGGTGATTTTCCTTGGAGGATGCGGATGGCTTCGACGACCTGGAACGATGCGGTGATCTGCGGCAGGTATCCATGGATAGGGAAGGCATCGGTCTTGGGTTCCGGCAACGTATGGGCGAGGCAGTGGAAGCAGGGGGTCTTGCCTGGGATGATTCCGAGGACCATCCCGCAGGTCTCGTACACCCCGGCGTACACCCAGGGGATCTTGAGGTCGACGGCCGTCTGGTTGATGAGCTGGCGCAGAGGCAGTGAGTCCGTGCCGTCCAGGACGATGGAGGCTTTGTCCAGGAGCGTGATGATGTTCTCTTTGGTGACCGTGATGTTGTGGTCGTAGACGGCGACGTCATGGTTCACCGTGCGGAGGTGTGCGGCGAGGACTTCGCTTTTCGGTTTGCCGATGTCGGCTTCTGAGAAGACCGCGGTGCGGTGCAGGTTGGTGAGGTCCACGGTGTCGTGGTCGATGAGGTCAATCGTGCCGATGCCCATGCGGACGAGGGTGCTTGCGCTGTGGCTGCCGAGTCCGCCGCAGCCGATGACGACGGCATGGGCTTTGTGCAGGCATCGTTGTCCTTCCGCTCCGAAGGTTTTGACCAGGGTTTGTCGGTGGTACCGCGATGGATTCATAGGCCGCGTCTTCTTTGGGTATGGTAACTGAGCAGGCTGTTTTTATAGGTTATCCCAACTGGGGAAAAGAAAAGGATTGTCGTCGTTATTGGCTTGGTGGTTTCTGTGGGAGTTCGCGGGCGGGGACGCCGCCGTAGATTTTGCCTTTCTGTAGAATCTGGTGTTTGGTGACGAGTGCGCCGGCTGCGACCGTGACGTCGTCTTCGAGGACCACGCCTGGCATGATGATGGCGCCGGCGCCGATGACGCAGTTGTCGCCGACTGTGACGGTGGCCATCTCGATGGTCTCGTGCTGCATGTTGTGGATGTGGCCGTAGATGATTGCGTATTCCCCCATGGTGACGTTGCTGCCGAAGGTGGTGATGCAGGGGTCCTTGATGACGCCGCCGACGAGGGTGTTGGCACCGATCTTCATGCCGAGGAGCCGGTAGTACGCTGTCCTGGTCCTAGCGAGGGGGAGGATTTCAAAGATCTTGCGGCCTGGGGTGTAGAGGCTGCAGACGATGATCCATTTGAAGGCGTCTTTGTCGTGGTAGTTGTAGACGTGCAGGCCGGGGGCGTAGGTGATGTGGAAGATGCGGACGATGCAGGCGGGGATGAGGGTGATGCCTTGGATCGTGATGATGATGCCGATGTAGACGACGGCTGGGAGGAGCAGGATGTGCCACCAGATGGTGAGGTTGAGGTAGTGCCAGGCGAGGACGCCGAGGAGCAGGGGCGGCAGGAGGCCGACGTAGAAAATAAGGAGCAGGATGAGCGGGAGGAGCAGCTTGTTGATGGAAAAGGGATCTTTGGTGGTGCTGGTTCCTGGCATCTTGTGTGTGGGAAACTCGCTGGAACCTATTAAACCTATGGGGACTTTGGGATTAGTGGATGAGGAGGTACTCCTGGTACGCCTGGTTCATGGCGGTCAGGTAGGCTGTGAGGCCGTCCGGTCCATTGAAGGCGACGAGTGCTTCGTGTTGCGCGGTGGTGGCGTTGGTGTAATGCTCTAGGTTGGTGCCGGTGAGGTTCTCGCCAAGCAACGTTTGGTACATGCGGAAGACGAGCTGGGTGAGGCTATGGGCATAGGCTGCGGTCGCCGGGTCCATGGTGTGGTTGCCTTCGGGGAACATGTTCTGGCGGCTGGCGTCCATAGCGTCGGTGTAGACGGGGGTGAGGTGGCTGCTGTCGATCCAGATCCAGGGTTCCTCGCCGGTCATCTGGGGGAAGATGTAGTCATGGACGGTATATGCCTCGTCGCTGGGGCTGCAGATGCGCAGGATGACGTCGTTTTTCTGTTCGAAGGGTGTTTTACCGCTGTGGGTCTGGCAGAGGATCCAGCCGTAGCAGGGGCAGTAGTACTCCAGCATGTAGTGCATCTGGACCCAGTAGGTGTTGTGCTGGCTGACCATGATGGAGCGGGCGGGGACGCCTTCGGCGCGGAAGAGGGCGCTTGCGAGGTGGGCGCGACCCGGGCAGTCGCCGCTGCGGCGCAGCACGGTCTTTGCGTCCTGGCTTTTAAGGGTGCCGAGGTCGTACTGCAGGATGTAGAAGAGCTGGCGGTGGTGGGCGACGAAGAACATGACGCGCTGGGCGTAGCGCAGCAGGTTCGTGCTGCCGCGGCGCAGTTCAAAGGCTTTGAGTAGGATGGGGAGGCTGTGGGATTGGACGACATGGCTTGGGGAGAGCCACTGCCAAGTCTCGGTCGGCAGGTCCCAGAGGGCGGGGAAACGGACGTAGCTGGGGAGGTCGGAGAAGACGTGGTTGTTGAGCAGCACCCAGCTGTTGAAGTGGATGAGGACGGTCTGGTTCGCATGGAGGTCTGCGAGGGTGAAGGTGACCAGCTTGTTAGGCTCCTGGGTGTCGTTGACGATGGTATAGGAGAGGATGGTGGCGGTGGTGTCCGGGAGGATCTCCAGCATGACCGGGACCTGGTACTGGTAGTCCGGGGGGAAGACGTAGGAGACGTGGCAGATGCCGATGTCGTCGCTTGCATGAAGGACGAGGTAGTTTTCGTTGCGCAGGAGGTACACGGTGGTCGAGGCGTCTGTCGGCTGCGGGGTTTGGGCATGGGGTGCCGGTGTAGCAGCACTGACCAAGCCACCGAGGAGAAGCAGTAGTGCCGTGAGAATGACTAGGGGATACCCTGGTCGTGATGATCCCAGACCCATAGGTGAAAAGTAGACGTGGGAACTATATAAGAGTTATTATAAATTTGATTTAAATGGGAAGAATAGGAGTGTACGCCCCTATCTTGAAGTCACTCCCAAAACGAAGAACAGTAGTACGAAGCTGTTCATTGAATTTGAGATATCCCCGACCCGAACGGTTATCGTGGTCCTCCCAAAAGAGAACGGTATGGCCCGTATTTTCACTTCGCCGCCCATGGGAATATCAACGGTACCGGATGTGTGGCCAAGGATGAACATAGAAGACGGTTTGATGTCCCAACTCACGCCCGTCAAGTCGGTTGTTCCTGTGTTTGTAATAGTGGCCGTGATGCCGAAACCGCCTTTGATATCGACCTGGATGATCTTGTGAATGGTGAAGGTCACGTTTTTCCAATGCTCTATATTGCCAGCACGGTCCACAGAGTAATAGACGATGGTATGGTCACCATCGAGAGAAATGATGAACGGAGACGAATATGTCTTGAATGAGCCATTGTCCACTTGATACATCGTGTAGTTGATCCCGGAATAATCATCGGTTGCATTCAAGGTGACTTTCACATTACTCGTGTATACATCTCCTTCCATGGTGCCGTTCAGCGTGCAGGTGGTGACAGGAGGGACGGTCTCGCGGGGGGCTTTTATCACTTGGGCCGGGTCTGCAAAGAGCGTGCACCCTTCAATGACGGCCCTCCAGCCTTGTGCTGCACTTGCCCATGTCCAATTGATCGTCGGAGCCATCTCGTCTTTGGAGAACGCATGGGCCCTCCCTAGTTGCCAGTTCTCAGGGCCTCCCGAGTTATTCGTCATATCAAAGAAATAGTCCCAGAAGCATTTCTGCTGGAGAGCACTAGAACAATTGGTGTCATCAATGGATCCCATGCCGTAGCAAGTGTTGTAGACACAGCCGAAGGCGAGAGAGGTGTTAGATCGGAACAACATGGAGTCTAAGACTCCGTCATCTGAGGCATCGAAATCGCCACAATGACAGCCGTAATCGGTGATGAAAAAGGGATGGGTGTTGTGATAGAGACTCTCCCAATCGTAGTCATACACATCCAGGGACATGTGACAGTCGGCGTGGGCGACTCCGCTCAGTAATGTTACCTGATCATTGTTGATTGCATCACGGAGCCCATACACAGAGGCATGGATTGTTCCTCCTTTCCATCCGGGGTTTGGGCCTACCTCAGCAGTCCATCTCACTGAGAGGTTGAAGGGTATATGCTGATTGGTCTGGTTCCACGTCTCAAACCCATATTGGAAGCCGAGCCAGGCCGGGTATTGCCCATGGCTGCCGGGGCGGGGGCCAAGCCAGTCGTCTGTCCCCTTAATCGCGCTATAGTCAACGGAATCATCACCCCTAGCATAGCCGAGGGCACCAGCGTAGAACGCAGCGTTATCCAGAACCAAGGGATCAGTTTCGTTAGCATATTTGAAGCTCTTGGTCATCCAGTTGGAGACATCCTGGGGTGTATCGCACGTGAGACGTCCGATAAACAATTCAGAGTACAGATCAAAACCGTTATCGTCTGCTTCACCCCAAAGACTGTCATGGTCAGCGTTGAAGGTTTTATCGAGGTTGCTCCAGTAGATGTCGGCGTCGACGTCATATTCACCGCTGTACGCCATGTCTCGTGCTGGGATCCACTCTCCGTCCCCACCAATCAGCACATACTGGGTACCCCAATCTTGATAGGCATCCTTACAAAATTCACGAATGTGGGCTTGAGTATCGTTGAAGAGAGGGTCCGAGTTGTAGTAGCCGGAGCAGGCATTAATGGCTTCCACGGTCACCTTCGCAGGATAGAGCTGGTTGTGAGCATTCATAAGACTTTCCCAATTGTAGGGCGTGGAGTCGTTGGTGTCCCAATAGTCAAGGCCGTTTTGGGTCGTCGTAATGATAACATATGCATGAGATTGGCTCGGGTCACAGAGCCCGCCAGGATAGTCAATTGGCGTAAAGGCTACTGTGCGATAGCTTGCGACAACATCGGGGTTACTCACAAGTTTCGACACATAGTTTTCATCGGCGGCCGAGTTGCGGAAGAAGGGATTCATCTCAGCAGAGCGTAAGGAAAGCGATACAGTAAGTTGTGGGGAATACTGCAGCCTGCCTTGGCTTGGAATGTACCGGACTGGCGTCAGGGCAAAGGAGACAATCGTGTAGCCGCGGCAATAATCTATCGAAAAATGACCATCGAAAGTACTTTGTGGATATGGATTGCTGCTGAGGTAGAGCGTCTCATTAACGTCAAGCCCGGTGGGTGCAACATCACCTATAGGAACTTCCTGTTGGTAAGGGATAATCGGTGTCGAAAAAAGGTCATAGGTTGTATGAAGCGGTACGGTTTGTCCGGTGACTGTAACATGATCAACGGTCGTATGGGGCGGTACTGCAAGTATTATGAAAGATACCGGAGTGGTGGGTCCGCCAATGTCAGCGCTTAAGGAGATGCCACCAGGCATAGAAATGCGGGTATATTCTTGGTTCCCGAGTCGTTGGACTTCGAGCGTCGGTTCCGGGAAGTCAAATGTATACGTGAGTGTATTTGGTGTTTGATTGTCATCTTTTTTTGCAAAAACTGTAGCGGATGTCGTGCACATGATGAGACATAAAACGAAAACCACGAGTTGGGTGAACGGCTTTCTTTTCACAGAAGCATGATACGTTGCCATAGAGTATCACTTTATTTGTTTTAAATGAAAGGATACTGAGACCGGATGAATATCTTTTATTGATTTTCCGCTCAACTAATCTTCTCCCTATTGAATTAATAAAATTCATCTTTAAATATTTATTGTTATAAAAATGTAAAATATGATTGTTCTTTAAGAAGAGCGTAGGGGGGTATTTTTCTATCCTTGGGTCTTCTGGGCGATGATGAGGAACTGCCAGTCCCAGGGTTTTCCTGATGAAAGCAGGAGACGGAATCCCGTGCTGGTGAACAGGTCCTCGACCCATGCTCGCGTGTGTGCGATCTTGTAGGCGTCGAGATGATAGGTAATGACGTTTTTCGGGGCGGTCCGCAGCCGCATCAGGAGACGGAGCAGGGCCAGCTTCCAGCGAGGATAGTCCTTATTCAATCCCTGCAGGATGACGACTCCACCTGGTTTCAGAACGCGGTTGATCTCCTGGAAGCTTTTTTCTGGTTGGTTCCAGTACGGGAGGCTGAAGCGGGTGACGACTCCCTCCACCATCCCTGATTTAAGGGGAAGTGCTTCAGAGACACCTTGCAGCCAATGAACCGCGCTGGACGAAGTTTCCCTTGTATTATCCTTAGCAAGCCGTAGCATGGTTCTCAAGGGATCCAGTCCAAGGAGGGTGGCCGTTGGATAACGCAGCTGCAACTCCAATGTAAGCAGTCCCGTCCCGGCTCCGAGATCCAGAATGACCGGCGTCTGAGAAGAAAGATGTTCTTGGACACAGGAGGCCAACGACTGATACAACTCAGGGTACCGCTTCATGTATGTGTTAAATTGCTCGGCGGTCTCTGCGTTCACATCACTTGAAACACTCATAGGGTCATCATCGGAAACCGCAGGGGACGGCATAAGAGTTACTATGACTGCAAGGACCGCGTCCCGTTCGTGTTGATGACCAGTTGCTTCGAGGAGACGACCTGGTAGTCCTGCACGATCGCAAACGAGGCGGGCGGCTCCACGTTCTCGGTGAATACGATGCCGGTGAGCGACGCGGCGAGCGAATCGTTGTTCCCCATGTCCTGGAAGACGCGGACATGGAAGCAATCCTCGACGCCGAAGTTCTGCTCAATGTCGGTCTGCACGGAATTACAAATACACGAGCATTCCACGGGGATCCAGCCGCCGATGCCGATGCCGGTGCCGACGAAGACCTCCACCCACGCATGGGCGACGGCCTGCATCGGCTGTGTATCACTAATCAGATAACCGCGGATGAACCTAGCGGGGATGCCGACCGAGCGGCACAACGAGACATAGAGGAACGACAGGTCGTCGCAGTCCCCGGTCTTCAGCGCAAGCGTCATCGCTGCGGGCTGCACGCCCTCAGTTGCATGCGTCTGATAATGCACGTTCTCCTTCAGCCATTTGAACAGGGCTTTCGCGAGGAGCAGTGCGTTCGTCGACGAGGTGTTCAACACGCTATCCGCGATGGCTTTGATCTGCGGGTCCGCTGGGTCGATGTACCGGATGCTCTCGTTGCTCTGGACGCGCGTGTAGCGGTTGACGTAGTCCTCTGCGTTTGCACGCAGCTGCGAAAGAGACAGCGCGCCCTTGCCCATGAGATCAGGAGAGAGGTACGTCTGGGCGTTCACCTCGGTTTGCACCCCGAGGGTGTACTGTTGCGGGTCTTTGCCGCTGAGATTCCAGGTGACGACCGTGTTGTTCGCCCGCTCCCGTTGCGTCCCCCCCGTGGTGTTGAGGATTGTGTAATGGCTAGTGCCGATGAGGACTTCAGGAAGATCGCTGGTGTACCTCACCTCGTAGTGGCCGTTCCCAGTGATATTAACGTAGTAGCCGTAGCGGAGCGTGTACTGGACTTGGATGGGATGGGTGACGTACGTGGTCGTCTGCCCACCAGGTAGAAACGACGTGCATCCTGACAAACCTATGATGAGGGTCAGGACGATGCATACGGTCAGGATCGAATGAGGGCGCATCTTACGCGGATCTCCGTAGTAACCCATGTTTGTGCAGTGGCCCGGGTGCCGGTGCGTGAGGCTGCTGCGCGAGCCAGTGCTGACATCCGGAGTTCATGGGGCAGTGGGCGCAGGAGGGTGAGGCCTCATGGCAGACGGTCTTGCCGAGCTGCGCGAGGCTGTCGAGGTACTTGAAGACGTTCTCCTGCATCTCCTCGGCTTCTGCGCTGAGGAACTGGATTGTCTGATCCGGTGTCTTGGTCTTGACCCAGCCGAGGCGGGTGGCGACGCGATGGACGAGCATAGCTTTTTCTGTGGAGTGTTTCTGCGCTTCTTTCTGCTGCTGCGACGGCAATGGGGGAGCTTTTGGTAGCTTGGGTTTGTAGTCTGAGGGGTCGATGTCCTTGAAGACGGTGACGGATTTACCGCCGTGGTCCGTCTCCCTGGTGCGGATCTCGACGAGGATCGGGACCTGAATCGACGCGCCAGAGATGAGGGCGACGCCGATGGGCAGCCGCTGGATCTCGTCATACGTCTGGCTGGTGAGGCCTTCGACGGACTGGATGATGGCCTTGAGGTCGTTAGGGTTCGTGACCTTCAGGATGATGTTCGTGTTGCACTGTGATATAATATTCTTATCGATCTTGGCGGGACGCTGGCTTACGACGCACAGTCCCATGCCGAACTTGCGGCCTTCGCTGGCGACCGTGCGCAGCATCTGACTGCTGACGGCATGGCCGATGCCGTGCTCCGGGCAGTAGTTGTGCGCCTCTTCGACGACGAAGAGGAACGGCGGGATCTTACCAGCCTTGCGGTCCTTGAAGAGTTCTTCGGTGAGGCGGGCAACGACCACGTCCTGGATGTCCGGGGGCACGCCGCGCATGTTGATAATCGAGCATTTCCCTTTCTGCACGAGTTCGCCTGCCTCGGTGCCTTTGTCGCTGAACACGCCTATGGAGTCTAGGGATTCGAGGCTGGCGATGACGTTCCAGCGGGCGTTGCTCTTGGTGTGCTCCACGGCTTCGATGATGTCCCGGATGGTGTAGTTCTCCTTGAACTCCTTGAGTTCCTTAATGGTCTGGTACAGAACCGCTATCTGTGGTCCGGAGAGCTTCGCCTGTAAAAGTTCGAGGATGTCGCGGCCTTCAAGGCAGAGGCCGTTGAGCGTGAGATGCTGAGTACCGTCCTCAGAATTCAGAGGAGAATAGGCGGTGATCTGGCTGGCGTAGTCGTTGGCTTTGACGCCGAACTTCTCCATGTTTTTTTCGTCTTTCTTGTCCTTGTTCGGCTTGCCTAGCGAGGTGTACTCGCCGTGCGTGTCGATGATGACTAAAGGGATTTTCTTCTTGAGGAGTTCTTCGATGAGGACGCCGCAGGCGTAGCTCTTGCCTCCACCGGTCTTGGCGAGGATGCAGATGTGTTTCTGCACGAGTGAGTCGATGTTGAGGTAGACGGGCAGGTCATGGCCTTTGAGGAGTCCGAGGTACGCGCCGTTCTGTTTCTCCGCCTGCAGTCCGAGCACATGGCGGATGAGGTCCTCGTTCGCGAGCGTAATCTGCGCGCCGGCTTCGAACGGGCTGCGCGGTGCCTGGAGATGGCCTTCCTTGTCGCGGAAGCCGATGACCTCGGCATAGGCGCTCACGTCGCTTTTAATGGGCGGCAGGGTGCCGTTGGTTTTAATCGTGATTGCGTCCTCGAACTTCAGGTCTGAGTAGCCTTTGATGTCCATGACCTGGGCGAGGACGTAGCCTTCCTCGTGTGGCGCGGCGACGTAGTCGAACTTCCGCAGGTTGTGGCCGTTGACCGTGAAGTTGAACTTGGTCGAGCCGACGTCTCCATAAATGAGACCGATGGCGTCGATTTTTTGTTGCTGTGGCATCCAAACCCCTACTAGGTGGGCGAAATAAATTACGAGGTTCTTATAGTTTATGTAAGAGTCTGCCGAGGTCGGGCGGCAGCCCGGCGAAGGCGGTGAGCGCGTCGACTTCGATGAAGTGCAGGGTGCCGGGGATGACGAGGATGTGCAGCGCGGGTCCGAAGTCCCGGTTCACTAGGGCTTTGATGCGGTCTGCGGCCACGATTGGGTTTTCCGATCCTGCGCGGGCGACGACGCAGGCGAGCGTGTCGTCGGTAATCGCCGTATCGTTGAGGTGTTGTCCCATCTCCAGGATGAGGCGCAGGCCTTCGGTCGCGGTCATGTAACGGTTGTTTTCCGCTTGGATGTCGAGGAACACGAGGGTGTGCAGCCCGCTTTTAAGGTTCGCGGCGATGACGTCGTAGGGACTGGTGGGGAAGAAGTTCTTCTGTGGAAACGCCAGGGTCGTACTACGGCCGAACTTGTAGGTCTGCAGCCCGAGGATCCCTGGTGCGGCGGTGAGGATGCTGCTGGCGTGGATGATGCGGGTGGGGATACCTGCTTTGGCGGCGCGCAGGCGCAGGTCCACGTGCGTGGTGGCGGTCATCGGGTCGCCGCAGACGAGCAGTGCTATGTGTTTGGTCCGTGCTGCGGCGAGGATTTCGTCCGCGCCTTCGGTCTGTGCGCGGGAGAGGATCGTGATGGGTTTGCCGATCTGCTGTTCGAAGGCATGGTGGTCGAAGCTGCCGAGCCTTGAGGTGTAGAATTCAGCGTAGACTGCCTCGGATTCATGCAGTTCGTGCAGGCCGCGCAGTGAGAGGTCGTGGGTGCCGTAGAGGCCCAGGCCGATGAACGTGAGTGAACCAATGGTTTGTGTCATGGGAACGTCTCGCAGACGAAATCGTGTGTAAGTGAAATATTTCGAAAACATTTAAAAGTAATTACCTATACTACTCACGGGGCGACAACTACCGGCTTTCCTTTTTTCACCTATTATACGTGCGCACTGGATTTTTTTCCCGCAAAAAGCCTCCTGGATATAAAGATTGTGCCAGGAGAAAATTAAGAAAGATTTAAATTCCCATCATAGCATCTCCCTGCTGGAGGTATGAGTTATGCCTTACCTACACCAAGGATGGACTTTATACACACGCAACGTAAACTTGAAAGGAGGAAGGAAGCAAACCATTTACTTCTTCAGCAAACGCTCACCAAAGAGCGGGACACCCTGCGACTTACCCACCGGCTATGCCGTTGGCGTCAACAAGAGAACTGGACTGCCGTACCTGCGCAAAAAGTAAGCAGCCCTCTTTTTTCTCTTTTTTTGTCTCCTCTTTTTATGACCCGGCTTTTCTCGTCTCGTCTGCTTTGAGGCGGTTCGTATGTATCGTAAGCACCAGGCCCGCAAACGACAGCAACAACAGATTGCGGTGCAGCGCATCGAAACCCTGGAGCGTCTCGCCGAAGCCAAAGCACTTTCCGGTGACTTCGCGCTCGCGCAGCGGTACATACAGCTTGCGCGCAACATCGCGACGCGCCTGGTCGTCTCGGTGCCGTCGTCGGTGAAACGCCGCGTCTGCCGTCAGTGCGGTGCGTACCTGCTGCCCGGGGTTTCAAGTCGGACGAGAATCCACCGTGGCCGCATCATCGTCTACTGCACCCAGTGTCATGCGTACAGCCGCTACCCGCTGCATCAGAAAACCATCAGGCCACAGACGGTGCAGCCGCTCAAGGATCAATAAGGCCCAGACGCCAGCTTCGCCAGGTTCCACTGTTCAAGCAACGACGAGGACGTCAAGAGCAGATTGGTGTCGTTCTGCGAGAATAAAAACGTGTACTCGACCGGGGTGCTGCCATTCATGGTCTTCGTCAGTATCACGCCATCGACGGTCCATGTGCCGTCGTCCCTGATCAATGGGATGGAGGCGTGGTAGGTGCCGTCCGTGCGGAACGTGATGTTGGCAGGGACCGTGTGAGTGAAGTTACCCGCCCAAGCATACGTGCCGATCCAGGTGCCGATGAATGGGCTCAGCTCAGTGTTCTGTTGCTGTGTGCACCCGCTCAGGCATGTGCCTGCGAGCAGCACGACCCCTAAGAGGAATACTATCTGATGTCGTCTCATGGTGTTTTTCCTTTTTGTTTTTTGGATATTTTTTTTATCCAGAATCCCTTATATGAAGGTTGCCTCTTCGATGATTCATCACAAAACAATAATATTTCGAAGTGTGCTGGCGTAAGATTAATAAATGATACATGTATACATGCTACAAGTTAACATTGATGGAAAAGTATGAAGGGAAAAGGAGCCCACAGGAAACAGTCGGCAATCCTGCTTTCGATCATTGTACTCATTCCCACAACATCGTTTGCGGTGGTGGGATCCGCTGCCATAGCACCGCCGCAGGGAAAACCTCTTGCATGTTTAGGTCACATCATCTATGTGGGAGGAACAGGGCCTGGGAATTTCACAAAAATCCAGGACGCAATCAATTCTGCGAACGATGGGGATACGGTCTTTGTATTCAGTAAAAACACACCCTACGTCGAACATCTCACCATCAACAAATCCATCGACCTGCTCGGGGAAGACAGAAACATCACCAAAATCGATGGCCAGGCAGACATCGACGTCGTCTCCGTCACGAAGGATGATGTGCGGATCTCCGGATTCACCATCAAGAACATGTACGCAGGAATCTCCTTCGCGAATGGACTAAGTGCAGGAAGCATCAACAATCTAACCGTCACCGACTGTAAAATCTATCACAATAAAATGGAAGGGATGCGGCTCGTCAACGATAACCACGTCAATATCTCTCATAATTATATTATGACGAATGGACTGTATGGGATTGAACTTGATGAGTGTTCGGATATCGATATCTGTGCCAACGACATCGTGGACAATCCCTCGCATGGACTGTGCGTGTAT
This sequence comes from Methanobacteriota archaeon, assembly GCA_903877165.1. GTDB lineage: Archaea > Thermoplasmatota > E2 > DHVEG-1 > DHVEG-1 > CAIRCU01. The sequence continues at coordinate 19,075 of CAIRCU010000034.1, forward strand.
GATTGTTCGAATCTCCGCCTCGCCGACAACAACATCTCCAACAACTGCGAAGGGATCCTTTTTTCCTCCAGCGTCCATACATCCACGATCACGGGAAATCTGATCTCCAACAACTCAGGAAACGGCATAAACCTGCAATACTACTGCACCCACGTCAACATCTCTGGCAACACTATCCTCAACAATGTCTACAAAGGCATTCTCATCAAAGAAGACAGCCATAACGCCTCGATCACCAAGAACCTCGTCATGGGGAATAACCGTGATTACTTCCATTCAGACAATAACGGGGGAGGCATCAGCGTCTTCTCTTCAAACGACCTCCTCATTCAGGGAAACGAGATCCAACACAACACGCACGAACAACTCTATGTCAGCGGCATTACGCGCGCCTCGATACTCCACAACGATATCAGAAGCGACTATGGATATGCCACGCTGAGTATGGACAACTGTTTTTACTCGACCATACAAGACAACAACTTCCGAAGAGAATCAAGAGACCACGTTGGTATCTACTTCAGCGCATGGGGCGACCGATCGACATTGATCCACACCGCCGCTCTGATCAACACCGACTCGCTGTCGCAGAACTACTGGGGACGGCCCCGGCTCTTGCCAAAAGTGCTGCGTACCCCTTTCACCTTTAAATTCGGGTACCCGGAGTGGCCCGGGATCTCCGTAAGCCTCCCCTACGTCCTCATCGATTTCCACCCCGTTATACTTCCCTACCGAATAGCTCTGAGCAACGACTCCCCCTGCAAAACGAACCAAACTGGCGACTTTTTCTCGCCTTAATTCCCCGACTTTCCTCCTTAAAGAAAGGCTCTTTCGCGGGCCAATACGCTTAAATAACAATGCATTTATTACCGATACCCACTTTCGGAAGGAAACGGTATCGACTATGACATCTGCCTATGATGTTCCTGCCAAGGAACTTATTACCGCACTGGCCAAGAAACTTCAAGCCGAGCAGGCCATGACACCCCCGCAATGGAGCGTCCTCGTCCGCACCGGCGTCACCAGAGAGAACACCCCGGAGCCCAAGGACTGGTGGTACATTCGCTGCGCCTCAATCCTACGCAAGCTGTATCTGCAGAAGAACATCGGCGTCGAACGCCTCCGAGCCTTGTATGGCGGCCCGCGGGACCGCGGCTCCAAGCCCAACAAGGCCATGGCCGGCAGCGGCGCCATCGCCAGGAAAGCCGTCCAGCAGCTCGAAGCAGCCGGCTTCGTCACCAAAATCAAGGGCAAAGGCCGGATGCTCACCCCCAAGGGCGTCTCATTCCTCGATCACACATCGTTTGAAGTCAAGCAGTCGCTTCTCGAAGCCATGCCTGCCTTAAAAAAATATTAAAGAATAGACCGTTTCAATATATCTGATACCGGCGAGGTTCAGTAGCGTCATGGATGAGTTAGAAGCGCTCCGAAAAAAACGGCTGAGGGAACTGCAACAGCAAGCCGAGGACCAAGAGCAGTTCCAGGAAGAACGCACCGCGGAGTACGAAGAGCAGAAGAAGAACGCGATGCGAGCAATCCTTACCGACGACGCCAGGGAACGGCTCGGACGGATCCGGGTCGCCAGACCGGAACTGGCCGAGAATCTGGAGCAGCAGTTGATCATGCTGGCGCAGTCCGGCCGGCTCAAAAGTAAAATAAACGACCAACAGTTACGGGAGATTCTCGAAAAGCTTCTCCCGAAGAAACGCGACATCAGTATCCGCAAACGAGGGATCTAGACCTATGTCCGACCATAAATCCTTAGGAAAAAAACTCCGACTTACCAAAGCAGTCAAGAGCAACCGCCGTGTACCCGCCTGGGTCATGATTCGGACGAACCGCCGGTTCACCCGCCATCCCCATACGCGCAACTGGCGTCGCAACAACCTGAAACGGAGCTGAGTACGCCATGGCCGATAAACCCGCTGAGCAAGAACTCGAACGCATCTACGTTGTCCCACTTTCCACGATTAAGAAAGGCCGCACCTCGGTCGCCGCGCCTCGCGCGGTCAACGAAGTCCGCAAATTCCTCATCAAACACATGAAGGTCGAGAAGAAGAACGTCTGGATCGACGACAGCGTGAACAAGGAACTCTGGGCCCATGGGAAATACTGGATCCCAAGTAAGATCCGCGTCCGCGCCGTGAAGTTCGACGACGGCGTCGTCGAAGCGACGCTTCCGGAGCTTGCGGAGAAGACGTCCCGACGTGAGCTGCTCAAAGAAGAAAAAGAGAAGAAGACCCCGATCCTCAAGAAAGAGGAGGCGCCCGCTGAGGAAGGCGTCGCCGGGGCTGAGGATTACACGATCACGCCCGGTGCCGATGGCGATGTGAAGATTAAGAAGAAGAAGGCGCCCAAGGAAGGCGAAGAGGCCGAGAAAGAAGAGGCCACGCCGGAGAAGCCCGCCGCAGAGGAGAAATCCGAGGCATCCAAGGAAGAAGCCCCGGCGGAGAAGCCTAAGGCACCCAAGAAAGAGGAATCTGAGGAGAAGCCCAAGAAAGACGCCTCGGAAAAGAAAAAGAAGGCTGCTCCGAAGAAAGCAACCCAGAAAAAAGAAGAAAAATAAACCGATTTCTTCTTTCTTTTTTCTATTTTTTCGCTTTGTTAGGTTAAATTTATATACTGTTCTATAAACTACCCTCCCGATACTTTGACCCTAGAGACACCCCAGCTTTCCTTAATCGATTTCAACGAAAACCCCAACGTCGGCATCTACTGCCGGGCTAACAATACAGTTGCCTTTGTACAACGCGGACTGACCAAGAAGACCAAGCAGCTCGTCGCCACCACGCTAGCCGTCAAGGTCGTCGACGTCAGCATCTGCGATGCGACCATCATCGGCTCCCTGCTCGCCTTGAACTCCACAGGCATCATCGTCACCGAATCCATCGATAGCGTCTCCCATAAGAAACTCAAGGACCAGGGACTGCATATCCTCCTGCTCAAGGACGTGATCAACGCCGCGGGCAACGATATCCTCGTCAACGACCATGGCGCCCTCGTCCACCCCGATATGAAATCCCCGACGATCAAGAAGATCCAGGATACGCTCGGCGTCCCGGTCGAACGCGGTAGCATCGCAGGCCAAGGCACCGTGGGCATGGCCGCGGTCGTCACCAACAAAGGCTGCCTATGCCATCCCAAGATTGACCACGCGGAACAGAAGCAGCTCGAAAGCCTCTTCAAAGTCAAAGCCATGATCGGTACCGTGAACCACGGGTTCCCCATGATCGGCAGCGGGCTCGTCGCCAACGACCACGGTGTGCTCATCGGCAAGTTCACCACGGGCATCGAAATGGGCCGTATTGATGAGGCATTGGGCTTCCTCCAATAAAATGTATTCACTCCTGAAGACTTCGGTGCGGCAACAGGAGGTCCTAGATTTTTTCGAAAAATTCAAATAGCACAATTTGCTTACTAGTGTCAGGCGGAGAGATGGGATTGCAAGTGTAACACAAGTACGTTTTTTTGGGAAATCGGAGTATACACCTCCGCCGCCTCCCCCAAAAACCTCCTTTTAATGTCTTTTTTAATTTTTTTTAACGTCTTCTTTGTGTACCAGTACTTTTAAAAACCAGGTATTGTTTTAGGCCTCGATTCACCATGAAACTCCTCCTTATCCACAGCGATTTCATCGAATACGAGGTCAAGGAAAAAGCCATTCCTCAGCCTGAAGAGATTACGGTCAAGTCCGGACGGCTCGAAGAAGCCTTAACAGTGTTCGTCGCCGTCGAAAAAGTCGATGAGAAGGCACCAGTACAGGCCGTCAAGGAAGCTGCTGACGCTATCGTGAAGATGGCGGAGCAGCTCAAGGTCTGCAACATCATGCTCTACCCGTATGCCCACCTCTCCAGCAGCCTCGCAAGCGCCAAGGTCGGCAAAGAAGTCCTTGTCAACCTCGAAGCCGAGCTGAAAACCCGGGGCGCCTACACCATCAAACGGTCCCCCTTCGGCTGGTACAAGGCCTTCACCATCAAATGCAAAGGCCACCCGCTCTCCGAGCTTTCACGGGAGATCGTCCCAACAGGCGAAGCAAAAAGCAGTGGGGAAGAAACCGAGTCCTTAAAGCAGGAGCGCAAACTCAGCTCCTACTGGTACATCCTCTCCGAGAATGGGACGCTGCAAGAGATCGATGCATTCAACTTCCAGGGCCATGAGAACCTCAAGAAGTTCGCGTTCTACGAAAAAGAGAAATCACGTGCCGTCAAACAAGAACCACCCCATGTCAAGCTCATGAAATCCTTGGAGATCGCGGACTACGAGCCGGCCTCCGACGCGGGCAACATGCGGTTCTACCCCAAAGGCCGCCTCATGAAAAGCCTCCTGGAGGAGTACGTCACCGAACGGGTCATCGACTACGGCGGCATGGAAGTCGAAACCCCGATCATGTACGACATGGACCATCCGACGCTGTCGAAGTACCTGGCGCGGTTCCCAGCCCGACAGTACCAGATCGAGAGCGACAAACGCAAGTTCTTCCTGCGGTTCGCCGCCTGCTTCGGCCAGTTCCTCATGGCGCACGACGCGACGATCAGCTACAAGGACCTCCCTCTCAAACTCTACGAGCTCACGCGCTACTCCTTCCGCCGCGAGCAGTCCGGGGAACTCACCGGGTTGCGCAGGCTGCGGGCCTTCACCATGCCCGATGTCCACGCGATGGTCTCCGACATGGACATGGCGATGGATGAGTTCGTCATCCGCTACAACCTCTGCCTCAGCGTCCTTGACAACATCGGCATCACCACCGATGACATCGAGATGGCGCTGCGGACCACCAAGGACTTCTATGAGAAGAACAAGGCCTTCATGGTGGGTCTCGCCAAGAAGTTCGGCAAGCCCGTCCTCCTGGAGATGTGGGATGAGCGCATCTTCTACTTCATCCTGAAGTACGAATTCAACTTCGTGGACACATCCGACAAGGCATCCGCCCTCAGCACGGACCAGATCGACATCGAAAACGGCGAACGCTACGACATCACGTTCACCGACAAAGACGGCGTACGCAAACACCCCTACATCCTCCACTGCAGCCCCTCAGGCGCCATCGAACGCGTCATCTACGCCCTCCTGGAGAAAGAGGCCATCAAGATCAGCAAGGGACAGAAACCGATGCTTCCGCTGTGGCTGTCGCCCACCCAGGTCCGGTTCATCCCGGTCACCGACGAGTTCCTCCCTGACTGCGAGCGATTCAACAGCGAACTTACCATGCTCTCCCCCTACTATGTCATCCGCAGCGACATCGACGACAGAGAGGAAAGCGTCAGCAAGAAGATCCGGGAAGCAGAGAAGGAGTGGATTCCCTACATCATCGTCATCGGAGACAGGGAACGCAGCAGCGGAACCGTCACCCCGCGCTGCCGGCTCCCAGAGCTAGGGGGCGGCGAGTACACCATCGCCCAGTTCCACGAGCACGTCATCGCCCGGACCAGGATCTACCCACAGAAGAAGCTTCCCCTCCCCCTGTACCTCTCTAAACGCCCGAAGTTCACCGGATAGAACAACAACCCTCAAAAACCACCAACCAATTACCACATACCGGGGAGCGTCCACCAATGCTAACGAGAGGAGACATCCAAAGACTTGCTGAATCCTACGACCCATCACAAATCACCATCGGCGTGTTAGGTGGTCATTCCGCCCTCGACGTCTGCCGCGGAGCCAAGAAATACGGGTTCCACACCCTCGCCGTCTGCCAGAAAGGCAGAGAACAGACGTATGCGAAATACTACCGGACCAGGCCGGACGGCCGCGGCTGCGTCGATACTACCATCGTTCTCGACAAATTCGCGGACATCACCAAGCCAGCAATCCAGGAAAAGCTGCGCAGTCAGAACACCGTTTTCATCCACAACCGCTACTTCTGGGTCTACTTCGACTTCAAGGACATCGAAAACACCTTTCGTGTCCCAATCTTCGGCACCCGTGGCATGCTCAAACTTGAGGAACGCGACGTCCCCAAGAACCAGTACTACCTCCTCGAAAAAGCCGGCATCCGCCACCCCAAGATCTTCCAGACACCCAAGGACATCGACCGCCTCGTCCTCGTCAAAGTCAACGAAGCAGCCCGCGGCTACGAACGCGCCTTCTTCTACGCCTCCACACCACAGGATTATCAACGCAAGTCAGACGAACTCCTCAAGAAAAAAACCATCACACCGGACGCCCTCAAGAAAGCGGTCATTGAGGAGTACATCATCGGCGCCCAGATCAACTTCAACTACTTCTACTCAGCCCTCGACCACGAACTCGAAATCATGGGCACGGACACCCGCAGGCAGACCAACCTCGACGGCCTCATCAGACTGCCCGCCAACGAACAACTCGAAGTCCTCCACTACCTCCAACCCAAGATCATCGAAACCGGGCACATCGCGGCCACCACCAAAGAATCCATCATCGAAAAAATCTTCGAGCTCGGAGAACGATTCGTCGCCACCACCCAAAAGGAATATCCCCCGGGTATCATCGGCCCGTTCGCCTTACAGGGCGCCATGGCCGCGGACAGCGGCAAAGAAGAGATGGTCGTCTTCGATGTCTCCATGCGCATCCCAGGAAGCCCTCTCACCCCGTTCACCCCGCACACCAGCTACCTCTACGGCACCTCGATTAGCTACGGGGAACGCATCGCCATGGAACTGAAAAAAGCGGTGAACACCGGCCGACTCAAAGAGATCGTCACCTGATGTCGTCTCATTTCTCAGGGATAATCGTCCGCTGCTCCGTCACGATCATATCCAGGCTCACATCGTGGGGTTCCACCGCGATCGCCTTGACGACCTGCAGCTCAAACGCAAGCCCAACCTTCAACGCCTGATGCGGATAATGCAGGAGGCGGTCGTAGAAACCCATCCCGTGCCCGATGCGATGCCCGGCCTCGTCGAACGCGACCCCGGGGATAATGCAGAGGTCGCAGTCCTCAAACCTCGCTGGCATACGGTATTCCATTCGTGGCTCAGGGATTGTGTACGCCCCGGGGATGAGGTCATCCCAGCGGCGGAGGTACGAGAGCGACAGGGTTTTTTCGACAGTGTTCGCGCAGGGGACGACGACCCGTTTACGCATCATGAGGCTTTCCTTGATCATCTCATGTGTGTTGACCTCGTTGTCGTACGACACATAGAACAGGATGGTCTGCGCTCTGGTGAATCCTGGCAGCATGAAGAGCCGCTGCTTGATCGTCTCGCTTTTCACCTGAACTTCACGCGGCAGCATCGCTAGACGGCGCGCGACCGCATCGGAACGAATGTCTTCCTTCATGTCTCCTTCCTCCTGAAGAGTATTGCGGATTTTGCATTCGGATATTTAAGGATTGAGTCGATGGCGAAGACGGAGGAGAACTCGTCCGTTTTCAACATGGCTTCGACATCGTCATGGTTGCTTCTGCACAGGATACGGGCGGAGAGTTTCATAGTCGTCGCGAGGTGCCGTAGCACTCTATCGAGCGGCCAGACGTTGATGGCGATGAAGATCGCATCGAAATCATTGACAGGGAAGTACCCTCCATCCCCGTACTGGATGGTGATGGTTTCCGTCAGGTTCTTGTGTTTGATGAAGCCTTGCGCGATTCGTACCGCGATTTTGTTGTTGTCGATGCCGACGACGTGGACCGGAGCGGTCTGGGCGATGAGGAGAGATGCGGTCGGCAGCGACCCGCAGCCGAGATGCAGGATCTTTTCTCCCGGGATAGGATGCAGGGCGGCGATTTCCTTTGAGAAGACAGGCCTACGCCAGGTCATCAGGAGGCGTTCGAAGTAGGAGGACCGTGTGGCGAGAATCTCCAGCAGCGTGTAGGTATAGCAGGAAATGACCCTCCTGGTTTTATCCAGGGGCCGGGCGGTGGTGGTCTGCCGTTTGTCTCGTGGCATGACGCTCCTGTATTCCATATCTGATATCGTCTGGTTCTATAAAAACTCCGTCGACAAGGGTCGTACCAGGGTATGAAAAAAATCCTTGAATATATAAAAAATTTAATAAATAAATACCGGATTCTTTTATGTGAAATAGTGGGGGAATTTCTATCGACAGCGAGGAGTTAACGTTCGAGGATGGTATCGCCCTCTGTAAGCATATCTTCCAGTGCGCGATCCATAAGACGTTGCATGGCGTGCCTGAGGAGTGGTCAATCCTCTACAAAACCCATCAGGTGCTCAACGAACTGGGGTACGTCACCGATTTAGAGGAACTACAGGCCGTGCTCTTCAAACTCAACCTGGACAACGTCTACACGAAAGTCTGACCTGAACTCTGCAAGGATCTGCGGTGGACGGCGCCTCTCTTGGGTTTTCCATAGACGATATTGTGTCTTCCATTTTTTTATAGTCTAGACTGAATGTAAGAAAAAAAGAAAAGAGGGGGGGGGATGATCGGTTATTTCAATCCCACGATGAAGAAGAAGATCACCGTCGCGATCTTCGATATCTCGATGGTCTTCACGTTGGCCCCGCCGACCTGTATGGTGATCGTGACCGCGCCTAACCCGAAGACTGAACCTAGCTTGATGGCGGTGGAGTTCCCAGGGGCGAGGTCGGCCATGGTCCCGTTGGTATGAACGTTGATCAGTCCAAAGATGCCGCCGACAATCGTGATATTCCACCAGAGGTCCTGTGCGGTGACGTTCCCAGCGTTGGTGATGGTCAGCCCGTGCATGTTGACAGTGCATGTCAGGCTCGCCTCAGGCAGCCCATAGGTGCGGAAGCATGTATCCCAGGTCCCGTCTCCTATGGGTCGCGGCTGGGTCTGTGGCGATACTCCCTGCAGGTTTGGTTCGGACTCGGGGGTCGAGTTCCAGTTTATCCCATCGAGGGAGTACCAGGCGCATCCGTTCGGGTACGAGTCAGAGTCGTTGTTTGCGCACCAGCCGTACCAGTTGTTGGTGACGTTCTCAGTCGTGCAGACGATATAATAGGTTGTGCCTGGGACGACCCAGGAGTCCGGCAGATTGAACTCGACCCACGAGAAGTTGCTGGTCGGGATCTGCGCAGCAGGAACAACAATCTGGGCGAGGTTGCTGCCACTGAGCACCTGCCGGATTGCGACGGTCAGCGGGAGTGTCGTTGATGCGTTTTTCGCCAGCTCCAGCTGCACGCGGGTCAACAGTGCCTTGGTCGGTATGAAGGATTGGGCGACCTGGATGTTATAGGGCAGCTCCACAATCGGCAAATGCCCGATAGGGATAAAACTGTTCGGGGTCATGACTTCTTGTTTCTGGTCCAGCTGATCCGTATATACTGGTGAGACAGTCGCCTTGGGCGTGGTCGAGGATAAAACGGCGTGAGCTTGCAGCGGGACGCTACAGAGTCCGACTACGAGCATACTTACAACTAACAACGATATCGTTTTCATAGAACCTTCCTCCGCGCCTCCTATTCACGACATCATTCTTAAAGGTTCCGACGACCACAATTCATGCACGACGATAAAAAATATTTCATAAATACTCGGGGGCACCTCGACTGGCCGCCACCCTCGATTCCCCGCGGTAGCTTTAAATACTGAAACACCCATAGAAATTCCTAAGGGGACCTTTATGAAGAAACTCCTACCTATAGTTGTTATAAGTGTCGTCGTCCTCAGTGGACTTGGAGCAAGCGGCTTACCTGCCGGGGGTAACAACCTGGCAGCAGCTCTGAAACAACCTGTGACCACCACCGCCACCCTGCGATTCACCGACCCTATTCTCATTGAAAAAGATAGTGGGGATTATCTCGTAGCGATCGCGGGCGCCACCTCGATGCTCTCCGACCGCAACAAACCCGAGCTGCCACTCGCCATGAGCACCGTGCAGATTCCCTATGGATCGCGCAACATCCAGGTCACCTGCACCCCGACCGAGGTCCGCAGCATGTCCCTCGACAAGGACATCGCTCCGACCCAGATCGTCCGCGTCGACCAGACGCCCTCCACGCCGGTCAAGGACCCCGAGGTCTACGGCAGCAGCAGCCTCTATCCCTCGGCATGGTACTCCACGAACCTTGGCGCGGGACGCAACGAACACATGATCGAAGTCGTGTTCGTCTCCGTCGCCTGCTACCCGGTGCGCTACGCACCCGCGGCACACCATCTCGACTATGCCACCGGCTTTGACATCACGATCACCTACGAGCCTCCGCAGAGCACGCCGAAAAAGACCGCAGACACCTACAACATGGTCATCATCGGTCCTGAGAAATTCAACGCAACCCTGCGGCCGCTCGTCACCCATAAGAACAGCATGGGCGTGAAGACCTTCTTCAAGAGCGTCGAGTCGATCGAAAGCCAGTACAACGGCACCGACCCCCCCGAGCAACTGAAGCTCTTCATCAAGGACGCGTACGACACCTACAACATCAGCTACGTCTTGCTGGCGGGCGGGCTGAAATCCTATATCAACGACAAAGACAAGGACGCTATCAGCTATGGGTCCAAGGCCTGGTGGGTCCCGGTCCGCTACGTCTCCATTCCGGAGGAATCTGGCGAAGGCGGCTGCATCTGCGACCTATACTACGGATGCCTCTACAACGCGACAGGAGCCTTTGACAGCTGGGACTCCAACCATGACGGGGTCTATGCGGCCTGGGGTCTGTCTGGCTACCCGATCGACCACTTCGACCTCTACCCTGAAGTCTTCTATGGCAGGCTCGCAGCTACGACCAAGATGGAGATGAAAAACGTTGTCAACAAAATCATCAAGTACGAGACCTCGTCTCCCAAGTCTCAATCTTGGTTCAACAACGTGATTGGTGTCGCTGGGAAAACCTTCACCTACTACCAGGGGAAGCCTGATGGAGAATGGCTCACCGACCAGGCGATCGAGAACCTCAGCCTCGTCATGCCGAACATCAACCCCATCCGCTGCTACTCCACGAACAGGGACACCGGCGGGCTGACCCCAACACCGAAAGATATCATCAAGGAGATGTCTCTAGGCGCCAGCTTCGTGGACTTCGAAGGCCACGGCAACCCGATGAGCTGGAACTGCGTTTGGTTCGACGGCAACTATCCCCATAACTGGACCGGCGGCATCCACCTCTACCAGTTCTGGCAGATTAAGAATGGCGACAAACTACCTATGGTCATCGTCGGCGGCTGCCACAACGGCATGTTCAACGTCTCCCTCATCCCGACCCTCAAGGACACCAGCGGTGCATCGTACTACACGTACGGCATCCCCATCCCCTGCTGCTTCAGCTGGGGCCTCATCTCCAAATCAAATGGCGGTGCGATCGGCTCAACCGGCTGCACCGGGTACGGCCTCGGTGGTGAAAACGACCCCAACACACTGAGTGCGGCCCTCGAGAACAACTTCTTCTACGTAATCGGACATAACAATGCGACAACCCTGGGCCAGGCGATTGGTGGGGCCGTCCGCAAGTACATCAACGAGAACTCAATCGGGAAGGATGACGCATACGTCATCACGGACTGGCAGTTCTTCGGCGACCCAAGTCTGTTAATCGGTGGGTACTAAACCCCACCTATTTTCTTCTTTTTCTCTTTCTTGTCTTCACTCGCTTACTAGAAAAAATGTTAAAAATGGAAAAAAGGAAATGTGTTAGACTTCTTGCATCAGGAAGGGGCCGAGGCACTGCAGGCTCTCCTCGTAGGAATCCGGGAAGAGGAATCGCTCGGTCGCCGCGATGCTGCTGAGTAAGGCGTTACCGTCCTGCGGGGTGAAACAGAACCCGATGGCCTCCGTGTCGTTGACGACGTGGATCGTGGGGATGACCACCACCGTCTGGTCCAAGATGCGTCCGTAGTGCCCATGATCACGGCCAAACGAGAACACGAGATTGGAGGATTTCTTATACGTAACCGCGACTCGCGGGTTGTCCGTGAACCGCTGTGCCACCTCCTCCTTCGTGATCTTATGGTCCAGCTTCACATCGTACCAGATGCAGTGCATGTACTGCGTGTTGGTCTTCATCGAACTGGAGAACACATTCAAATCGATGCCGAGGGTCTTAAACAGATGGTAAACGTCCACCGCATGGTGCGTGCCCATGGCCGCATCCTTATGCACGTCGACCTCAGGCGAGGGGATGAAACTTTTCACCTGGCTGATGTCGTTGGCGCGGCGGATACAGAGGAACCGGCCCTCCTTCATATGGTTCTTCTTCTTCTCGATGCCCAGGGTGTTGATGATAACCGCGATGTTATGGGTGTTGCAGCTCACCACGTGGATGAACTGGTCTTTGGGCGTGATCGCATCGTCGTTGATGCCGACCGCGAACATCTTGCCGAACCCGAACTCCGAGCCCTGCGCGATAAACCCCTTGATCTTGTTCGCGTACTTCAGATAATATTTCTCCTTGTTCTGCAGACCGGTGCCTTTCGGGGTGCAGTCGATGACGACGCTGGCGCGCTTGATCGCCTCCTCTGCGTCGAACATCGGCTCGATGCCCAGGGTCTGGAACTCCTTGAGTTTCTCCTGGTTCACCGCCACGTTCGCCCCGCGGTTCAACAGGCCCTTAATCTTCGGGCGATCCTCCAGGGTGGGGCTGTGTTTGTAGAAGGTCACTTCATCGATGCCGAGGTCGTCTCTTGCGTCACAAAGCAGGCCGATGAGCGGCTCGCCGATGGTTCCTGTGCCTACCACGTGGACAATATTGCCAGAGCTCATTTTCTCCCCAAGCAGGGGTAATGGCTGCCGCAATATAATAGTTCCTGTTTTACCCTGAAAAACACGGTAATGGCGATAGCCTTATCTTACTAGAGTCCATACGAGTCCAGAATATGGAGATTCATCCTATTTTCGGCAGAGATTACGACTCAAACATCTACATTATCCCCGGCAGGGTCCCTACCGTGATTGATACAGGGACCGGGTTTCACAGCCGCGAGGTCCTCCAAGCCGTTGAAAAGGTCGCCAACCCCGCACTGATCCAGCAGATCCTGCTGACCCATGAGCACTACGACCATATCGGCGGCACCCCGGATTTCCTCCAGGCATCCCGGGAGAAGACACGGGTCGGCGCCCACCAGGACGTCGTCTCCAAATTGAAGGCGGGTACCAGCTCGTTCGCCGAGATGCTCGGCGGCCACATGCCCTCCCTGGACGTCACCCTCCCGCTCCACGAAGGGACTACGGTGACCATCGGGGATGACGCCTTCACCGTCCTGTCCACCCCAGGACACAGCCCTGGCAGCCTCTGCCTCTACAGCTCGGATGCGAAGGTACTGTTCAGCGGCGACACCGTGTTCGCGAACGGTGGCTACGGTCGGTACGACTTCCCCGGCGGCAGCTACACCTACCTCCTCGCCTCTGTGCAACGGCTGGCAGCCTTAGACGTCAAGGCGCTCTACAGCGGCCATGGCCCGGCCGTGACCCACGATGCAGCCGACCACATCCGCCAGGCGCTGGCGAACATGCAGTACGGGTGAGGGCTCGTTGCCGGACCTCCGCACACTCCTCAACGAGATCAAATGGACCAAGGATTTCTCCAGAGTCAAAATCTGGTACCGCCACCGCGGCGCCCCGAACGACACCATGGTGCTCGCTGGCTCCGAGATCGTCAGCATCGGCCGCTCGTTTCTTGAGACGACATCCGCCTCCATCCCCTTCCACCGGATCCTGAAGATCATGTACGACGGAGAGGTGCTCTTCGACAGAGCTAGGCTTTAAAACATGTGATGCGTTGTCAGGCCGAAAAGACGAGGAGGCATCGTAGGTATGGCTGACGAGAAATCATCCCTAGTGTCAGGGTTCTACAAGCTTTCCATTGACGACCGCCGCGCGTTCGTGAAACACTTCGCCGCTCTCTCCGGTGAGGAATCCGCGTTGTTCACATCCGCCTTGGATCTACCGACCGCTGACCGCATGATCGAAAACGTGATTGGTACGTTCGAACTGCCACTCGGTCTGGCCGTCAACTTCCGCATCAACAATAAGGACTATCTCATCCCGATGGCGACGGAGGAGTCCAGCGTCGTCGCCGCAGCAAGCAACGGCGCGAAAATGGCGCGCGTCCACGGCGGTTTTTCCACCAGTTCCACCCCACCGTTGATGACCGGGCAGATCCAGCTGCTGCAACTGCGTGATGCCGCCGGAGCCGCCCAGGAGATCATCTCCAGAAAACAAGATATCCTAAGACTAGCAAATGAGCAGGATAAAATCCTCACGGACCTTGGCGGAGGCGCCAAGGACCTCGAAGTCCGAATCCTAGATAGTCCCCTGGGGACGATGCTGGTCGTACACCTACTCGTCGACGTCCGGGACGCAATGGGTGCCAACGCCGTCAACACCATGTGCGAGGCGGTCGCCCCGGTGCTCGCGGAGCTAGCGGATGGTAAGGCCAGGCTGCGCATCTTGACGAACCTGGCGGACCGCAGGATCGTCACCGCGACCGCGACCTTCGATACGAAGACCATCGGCGGCGACGCCGTTGTCGATGCGTTTCTTGAGTCGTATATGCTGGCTGCCATCGACCCTTACCGGGCTGCGACCCATAACAAAGGCATCATGAACGGGATTGACGCCGTGATCATCGCTACGGGCAACGACTTCCGTGCCATTGAGGCTGGAGCCCATGCCTATGCGGCCCGCACCGGCTGCTACACCTCCCTCACCTCCTATGAACAGGATGAGGAGGGGAACCTTGTCGGGACGATTGAGCTGCCCATGGCGGTCGGCATCGTGGGCGGCGCCGCGAACATGCATCCGAAGGCCCGGCTCTGCCGCCGGATCCTTGGGATATCGTCTGCCGCGGAGCTTGGCGCGGTCGCTGGAAGCGTCGGCCTCGCGCAGAACTTCGCCGCGTTGCTTGCACTCTCTACGGTCGGGATTCAGAAGGGACATATGTCGCTGCATGCGAAGAACATTGCAGTCATGGCCGGTGCGCAGGGCGCTGAGATCGACCTGCTGGCGGACAAGCTTGTCGCAGAAGGAAAAATCAAGCTTGACCGGGCGAAGATCCTGTTAGAGGAGATACGTCGGCGTTAGATGATCCGATCGACGACGTCTTCAGGTTCGCGTTCGCAATAATAGCAGCGAATCCGGGGTGGGTCGTCGCTGATGACGTAGAAGCGGCTTTCGATCGGCTCCCGGGCGTTGCTAATGCAGGTGGGGTTGGGGCATTTGAGGATACCGAAGACCTCACGGGGAAGCTGCACTTTCGACTTCTTCACGACTTCGAAGTCCCGGATGATGTTTATCGTCGCTTTTGGGGCGATGAGCGCGATCTTGTTGAGTTCCTTTGGGTCGAGCTCCCGGTTCTCGATCTTGACGATGTCTTTCTTGCCGATCCTGCTGGCCACGTTGATGACGACGCTGACCACAGACGTCGTGGTCTCCGGGATCTTGAGGATGTGGAGGACTTTGACGGCGTTGCCTGCGGTGATATGGTCGATAACCGTACCCTCCTTAATAGGGGTGATCTTCAGCTCCTTCATAGCGTCTTCCTCCCGAAGATGAGCGCAAGCAGCGCCATGCGGACCGGGACGCCGTTGAACGCCTGTTTGAAGTACAGCGCGTGCGGCGTCGCATCTACCTCCGGATCGATCTCCGTGACGCGGGGGAGCGGGTGCATGACGATGAGGTCCTCTTTGCCGTTCTTGAGAAGCTCGCAGGTGACGCGGTAGCTGCCCATGACCTTGTTGTACTCCTCAGGGTCAGGGAAGCGCTCCTTTTGGATTCGGGTGACGTAGAGGACGTCCGCCTCCTTGATGGCCTTATCCAGATGCGAAGTGTTCACGGGTTCCACACCGAACTCCTTGCATTCGCTGACGACCTCCTTGGGCATGCGCAGCGACTCCGGGGAGACGAACGTGAGGTTCGCGCCGAAGAACGCGAGCGCGTAAGCGAGGCTGTGAGCGGTGCGGCCGTACTTCAGGTCACCGAGCAGCACGACGTTCTGGCCTTCGATCTTCTTTTTCTCAGTCTTAATGGTGAAGAGGTCGAGGAGCGTCTGGGTGGGATGCTGGCCGGCGCCGTCCCCTGCGTTGATGACCGGATGCGTGGCAAACTCGGCGGACAGACGCGCCGCGCCCTCCTGCGGGTGCCGCAGGACGATCGCGTCGCTGTAGGAGTCCGCCATGCGGATGGTGTCCGCGAGGCTCTCCCCTTTCTTCTGAGAGGTCCCGGAGGGGTCCGCGAAGCCGATGACGCGGCCGCCAAGCCGGTTCATCGCACTCTCAAAACTCAGACGGGTGCGCGTGCTGGGCTCAAAGAACAACACGGAGAGGACCTTGTCCTGCAGGATGGTGGTCTGCTGCTCGCCCTTGGCGTACGGCACCATCTTCTTGGCAAACGACAAAATCGAGGTGATCTCGTCTTTGGAGAGTTCTTTAATGGAAATGACATCTCGTCCCAGAAAATCCATAGGTATCAAAAAGAACGAGAATAGCTCCTAACTTAAGAATGTTTTGGACTCGCGATACGAGGCGAAACCACCGGGTTTTCTCCTGGGCAAACCTATTAATATACGACACAGGCTATACAGAAACGGTCTTGGATTGTATGTCAGTGGAGAACCAAAAAAAACGGCAGGATATGGATAAACTCCGCAAGATTCTTGACAACCCGAACGACCCCGGTCTCGCCCATACGCTACACGCGGAGGATGCAAGCCTTGACTCGGTCCGCCGCCGTCTGTCACGCACGCAGACCGCATCTGCCCGTGTCCGCACTCCGGCCAGCCTGCAGCCCCATGTCACGATACGACAGCAGCAGTTCACCACAGCGGCCACAGCCACCTCTGCAGCCGTAGAAGAGCTGCCTCTCTGGACCCCGGTTGAATCCACCCCGGTTGCGCCCATGCAAATGACACGAGTCCCCAAGGCGCCGATGGATTTCTCTGACCAAGACCTTTTCGAAATCGAATTCCCTGAGTCGTCGATCCCGCAGTTCGTCCTCGTAGACGAGACCGCAGCGTCGCAGGCTCATGCCCAGACCGAACCAGTCACCTACGTTGAACCAGTACCCCAGACGCCACTACGCCAGACGCAACCGCTGCCGAACTGGGAGATTGTCACCACTCAGACCCCCACTGAACAGCCACCCGTCATTCCCCTACAAGAATTCACAGACGTCACCCCCAAGGCCCCTTTGGCAGCCCCGCAACTCTTGCCGCCTCCAGAACCGCGGCAGACCTGGCGACAGCGTCGTGCCGCAAAAAAAACCGCGCGCATCCAGGCCCGCGAGGCGAAACGCAGGGAGGAACTCAGCCGCACGAAACCCGCCCCGCAACCCGAGTCAGCCGCGCCCGTCGAGGAACCATTGCAGCAGCCAGCGGCCACCCATGCTCCCAAACCATCCATGCCTCCAGCAGAAGCCACGGAGGCGTTCCGCGCGATTCCCAGCATCGACGACCGGACCGCGGATCTGCTCTTCCGCAGCGGGTACTGCACCGTCGAGCAGCTCCATTCGACCCCTATAAGTGCCCTCGTGAAAATCAAGGGCATCAAACGCAAACACGCCAAGCAGATCAAAAAGGATGTTGACGCATCCTTCATCATCCCCAAGACGCGATCCACCACTCATCCCGCACCAGTGTCGAAGCGGCAACCGAAGCGAAAAACACCCAAAGAAGAGGATGAAGGCACGGAATGGGAATCCTACGTGGCTCCCAGGGAGTCGGACCTTCCTTCCTTCTGCACCTATGAAGGATACACGTTATACCAGCGGGAGACCAAGGTCGGCAGGAAAAAAACCACGGTGCACGTCTTCAGTAAAACACACCCGAAAGAAGGCACTCCGGTATCGCTCCCCGACGGCTTTGTGATTGACGTCAACAAACGCACGGGCATCCCCTACCTTAAAAAGAAGAAATAAACGGATGCGCTGTCTTTTTATAGCCTCGAGTCGTACACACCCGTCATGAGCGCGAAATGGGACGGCCCACTGCAGAAAATCGCGAACTACCGCTATCGCATCCCCGCTGACTATCGCGGTGAGCACCAGAACCTCCAGATGAAGACGTCGGCCGTGATCTACGCTAGCGACACCATGATCCCTTGCATCCGCGCGGACAATGCCCCGGAGCAAGCGGCGAACGTCGCCATGCTACCAGGGATCGTCGGTGAATCCCTCGCCATGCCGGACATCCACTGGGGCTACGGGTTCCCTATCGGCGGCGTCGCCGCCACCGACGCCGACATCGGCGTCATATCACCAGGCGGCGTCGGGTTCGACATCAACTGCGGCGTCCGCCTCATCCGCACGAACCTCCACCGCAACGACCTCTCCGCTTCCCAAATCCAAGCCCTTATCGATGAGATGTTCAAAAACGTCCCCTCGGGCCTTGGGTCCCATGCGAAGGTCAGACTTTCCCACGGGCAGCTCGAACAGATGCTGACCATGGGCGCACGCTGGGCCGTCGAAAACGGTTACGGATGGAAAGAAGACGTCGAATACCTCGAGGAGAACGGCTGCCTGCCGCACGCCGACACCTCAACGGTCTCGGAGTCCGCTAAACAGCGCGGCGCACCACAACTCGGCTCCCTTGGCGCCGGGAACCATTTCCTTGAGATCCAACAAGTCGCGGACATTTACGATCCCGTGGCAGCGAAGACCTATGGGATTACGGGCGTCGGCCAGATCATGGTCATGATCCACACCGGGTCCCGGGGATTCGGCCATCAGGTCTGCACGGACCACCTCCGGGTTCTGGAGCAGGCGGTGAAGAAGTACAACATCTGGCTTCCTGACCCGCAGCTCGCCTGCGCCCCCGTCCATTCGAAGGAGGGAGAGGCGTACCTCAAGGCGATGGCCTGCGCCGCGAACTTCGCCTGGTGCAATCGACAGATGATCGTGCACTGGGTCCGTGAATCCTTCGAACGAATCCTGCGGCAGAAAGCCGAGGACCTTCAGATGCACATCGTGTACGACGTGTGCCATAACATCGCGAAGCTTGAGGAGCATGTCGTTGACGGCCAGAAGCGCAAGGTGTATGTGCATCGGAAGGGAGCGACGCGGTCGTTCGGCCCAGGGAGACCCGAAGTCCCCTTGAAGTACCGGGATGTTGGCCAGCCTGTGCTCATCCCAGGCGATATGGGCACGGAGAGCTACCTGCTGCGAGGCACATCGGAGTCCGAGACAACGTTCGGGTCGACCTGTCATGGCGCCGGGCGCATCATGAGCCGCAACGAGGCGACCAAACGCTGGCGCGGCGAAGACGTTTTCAACGCGTTGAAGCAAAAGGGCATCTATGCGCATCCGGCGAGCTGGAAGGTCATGGCCGAGGAAGCTCCTGATGCATACAAGGAAGTCAGCGAAGTCGTGAACGTCACCGATGGGGCACGGCTGTCGTTGAAGGTCGCACGGCTGCTGCCGCTGGGTGTGGTAAAAGGCTAACCTGGTTCTTTAAGTAGGTTTAAATCCTTTGGCAATATTCAGTCATAAGGCCTGGTGGTGCCAGTCATGGAAGATGTTCAGATAGTGGATTTTGAAGAAATCGATCTTGCCGGTGGAACAGTCATCGCTGGGTTTCCCTCCATTGGGCTTGTGAGTACTATTGTTGCGAATTACCTGATTGACGCCCTGGGGCTGCGGCAGATCGGGGCGATGGAGTCGCCGTACTTCCCGACCCTGTCCGTCGTCCACACCGGCGAGCCGTTATCTCCCGTTCGCATCTACGGGGGATCGCTGAACAACGGGCAGAAGATCGCGGTCTTCGTCTCCGAGTTCAAACCCAAGCCTAACCTCATCAACTCGCTATCAGATTCAATCATGGCCTGGTCCAAGAAGAAACGCTGCAAACTTCTCATCTCCCCCGAGGGGATGGTCGTCGAAGGTAAAACAGAAGGCGATGACGTCATGGTCGACGCGTACGCGATCGGCTCCACGGAGGACGCCCGCAACACGCTCCAGGCCAAGAACATCCCCCAGTTCAAGAACGGCATCATCGCCGGCGTCTCCGGCGTGCTGCTCAACAAGGGGAAACATGAGAAGTTCGATGTGATCTCGATTCTTGCGGAGGCGCACCCGAACTATCCTGATGCCCGCGCCGCTGCCTCGGCCATCAATGTGATCGGCACGGTGATCGGAGTCGAAATTAACGTCGGACCTTTGTACGATGAGGCGGAGCGCATCGAGCGGCAGCTGCAGAAGTTCCATAAGCAGGCCAAGCCGATCGTCTCTGGGGCAGGGCAGATCCCGCAGCCGAACATGT
This sequence comes from Methanobacteriota archaeon, assembly GCA_903877165.1. Classification (GTDB taxonomy): domain Archaea; phylum Thermoplasmatota; class E2; order DHVEG-1; family DHVEG-1; genus CAIRCU01. Next base: position 39,159 of record CAIRCU010000034.1, read on the forward strand.
ACGGGTAATCCCCCCCGTTTTCCTCTTTTTTCTTCTTTCGAATTTTTTAAGAACCCTAGGGCGTATTCCTTGTTTCCATGCAGGATATTCCTAAGAGTCATCCGCGGTATGAGTCGCTCGTGCTCCGCGAGCGGATCGCTGCCGCGGTCCGTGACGGTATCGCCCATGAGACCGGGCTGATCGCCCATGGGCGCGGCGAGGCCTTCGACTATCTGCTGGGGGAAACCTCGATTCCGGAGGCGCGGGCTGCGGAGGAGGTCGCGGTCGCAGCCCTGCTCCTGGCTGAGAATCCGGTATTGTCCGTGAACGGGAACGTGGCTGCGCTCGCCGCAGACTCGTGTGTGGCGCTGGCGAAGGCGCTGCCGGCGTCGCTTGAGGTCAACCTCTTCCATCGGACTGAGCAGCGGGCCGAGAAGATCGCACAGGTACTCAAGTCTCATGGTGCATTCGGGGTATTCGGTGTGCATCCGACCGCCCATATTCCTGGGTTGGCGTCGGATCGGGGGCTGTGCGAGCAGAACGGTATTTTTTCTGCGGACGTCGTCCTCGTCCCCCTTGAGGATGGCGACCGTTGCGAGGCGCTTCGACGGATGGGGAAGACCGTGATTGCCATTGACTTGAATCCGCTGTCGCGCACCGCCAAAACCGCGTCAATCACCATTGTGGACAATGTGGTCCGGGCGCTGCCGGCGATGACGCAGTCGATACCGAAGCTTCGGCGTCTCCCTCGCTCGGCGCTTGAGAAATCCGTTGGTGGCTGGGAGAATCAAAAGAACCTGGCGAAGGTCATGGCCTTCCTGTCAAAAAGACTAAATGCCTTGTATGTATAGGGTGGCTCATGCTGCGTTCGCGCTATTCCAAGGATATCACTGCCTCTGATTTCAACACCCAGGTGACGGTCGCTGGATGGATGGAGGAGACGCGTAATCTGGGGTCGATCGCGTTCGTGATTCTTCGTGATAGGAAAGGGACGCTGCAGTTGACGCTGCTGAAGAAGAAAATCCCGGAGCTTTTTGACCAGCTCACTGGTCTCCCCCGGGAATCTGTTGTCTCTGTTGTTGGTCTGTGTAAACCCAATGACAAGGTCCGCAATGGCTACGAAGTACTCCCGGAGTCTGTTACGGTCTTGTCCGTGGCGGAGACGCCGCTGCCGCTGGGCATCGTGGATAAGGTGGAGGCGGATTTTGACACGCGGCTGGACAACCGGGTGCTGGATCTGCGCAAGCCTGAGCAGCAGGCGCTGTTCACGATCCGTGACGCGGTCCTGGACGAGGCGGACGGGTTCCTGCGGTCCGAGCATTTCCTGGAGGTTCATACACCGAAGATCATCGCGAGTTCCTCCGAGGGCGGGACCGAGATGTTCACGCTGCAATATTTTGACCGCCCGGCGTTCCTGGCGCAGTCTCCGCAGCTGTACAAGCAGAGCCTGATGGCGACCGGGCTTGACCGGGTCTTCGAGATCGCGTGGTACTTCCGTGCGGAGGAACACAACACCCGGCGTCATCTGAACGAATCGACCGCAGTGGACATCGAGATGGCGTTCATCGACAGCGAAGAGGACGTCATGTCTATCCTGGAGCGGCTCGTGCAGGCGATGTGGAAGCGGGCGGGCGAGTGTACGAAAGAACTCGATGTGCTGAAGAAGACTGTGACGGTGCCGTCCGTGCCGTTCCTTCGGTTGCGCTACGATGATGTAGTGCGGGATCTGCAGGCGCGCAAGTCCCCGATTGTATGGGGGCAGGATCTCAGCACCGAGGACGAGCGGCTGCTTGGCGACCTGATGAAGGAGAAGGGCGTCGACTTCTATTTTCTTACGAGGTATCCGTTGAAGGTGAAGCCGTTCTATACGATGCCTGAGGGGAAGGAGTATTCCCGTGGGTTCGATCTGGAGTGCAAGGGCATTGAGATCTCTTCGGGCAGCCAGCGGATCCATGATGTGGTGTTGCTGCAGGATCGGATGCGAGCCTGTGGCCTTGACCCTAAGGATTTCTCGGCGTACCTCGCCGCGTTCCGTTACGGCATGCCGCCGCATGGGGGGTTCGGCTTCGGTATCGAGCGGTTCCTTATGGAATTGTTGGATCTGCCGAACATCCGTGAGACGATCCTATTCCCACGGGACCGGACGCGTCTGACGCCTTAGGACGTCTCGGACGCTGAATCACGCGGGGCTGGAGAACCTCCTGGCGATATATTTTCGTATGAAGCAATCTGGATTCTCGACCTAGGGTAACCATGAATATACCATAGGGAATCGAGTGGAAAAAGAGAAGAGAGGTGGGAACACCCCGTTCTTACTCGATGGTCATTGGTCCGTCGAATCGTGCCCACACGATGTGATTCCTCAGGACGCCGACGAATTTGCGGTCCAATGTCACGAGCTGAAGTCCATGGAGCACTCCTTTCGACCAGGTCCCTAGCCAATGTGTGCGATAATGCACCCATACAGCTCGGAACGTGATCTGTTTTCCCCAGTTGGTATTGCGGAGATGCAAGAAGATGCCTTGGACGACGGTTGAACCGATGGCCGTTGGGTTCTTGTCCGGAGTGACTGGTACTGAAATGGTTAACGGCATTAACGCAAAGAACGCTATGCCAATGGCTGCGATGAGCGATACCCGCATTTATAAGACCTCCACCATTCCGAATGCGCTCACCAAATTTAAAGGTTTTGAATAAAAATTTTTAATGTTATTTTATCTTGAAAGGTTGTCTTTCCGCACCCGTTTCCCTAGTAACACCCCATCTTACCTTCCAAGACAACGAAATATCGTTATTTTTGTTCCTTAAGTCCGACGTTGTTTTCAGGGAGTTCGCCGCTTTTTCCCCTTATAAGGGTTCCCATGAATGCAGTTCCTGAAAGAGAGGGATGCCAAGAAAATGTTAATTACCATGGTCTCTATAAGAAAAAAACGCATGGCTAAAAAATCGTTGTACGAACGAGTATATGGACGAATCATCGAAATTTTTTTCAAAATTTCTCCTTGGCTAAAAGGAAAAAAGTGTAAGGGGGGCGAATTTCAACACTAGGATGCCGATGGAATAGTACTCGGCATCTCATATCCTTTTGTTTTTTCTTTTCGAGTAGTAGAGGATTTCATCATGTTTCGTGTATCCGAACCGATCAAAAACTTGCATGGATGTGGCGTTCCAATTTTCGATGAGGCATGCCACGATGTCGATTCCTCTCGCTGCGAGATGATGTTCGACTTCTTCGACCAATCGTCTTGCGATCCCTTTCCGATGGTACGCCGGGGTGACAGCGAGTCGATTAATCCATCCTTTCCGGCCATCGTGAGTCCCTAGGATTACCCCGATAATCACTCCGTCGTTCTCCGCGACGTAATATAAACTGGTTGCTTGCCGCAATTGCCGTCGGATATCTTCTTTACTATCGCGACCCTGCGGTCTATAAGGGATGTCTCCTTGTTTCCATAGGGAGATCACCGAGTCATAATCCTTTAGCATCATTTTCCGGATAACGACATTCGCACTTTTTCTGTTCATTGTCTCGCTACGCCTTACGGGATTCCGTTGGATGGAAATGACACGGTCGATTTGAACGTTTCTAACCTCCCCGCATTCTTTTTCTCAGTCCTACTGTAGATTTTCCTCAAGCCTATTGTCAAAGAAAAAAGTGCAGGGGACGAGATTTGAACTCGCGGACCTCTACAGGACAAGACCCTCGATCTTGCGCCGTTGACCATGCTTGGCTACCCCTGCACGGCGGAGAACCCTTCCAAGGAAGTCTCCTTGTAGGTGGTCCTCCCTTAATTATGATATGGCTAATATACCTTTTCGTCAAGAAATATTGCACCAAAGGATAATTCCTCCTGATACCTTTTGTGCAAAGACTTGCACCTAATGTTCTTAGTGAGTATCCCTTATACAATGTACTTTTATGAATTGGTGACCAAGAGAACTGAATCCTACCACGACTAACTTCTTCAATTTGTCATCTTCCTAATATCCTTTGAAAACCATTCACCAGAAGAGCAAAAATCTCTCAAGTTTTTCAGACAACCAAAGCCAGAAACCAGACATTGGAATGAAACGGTCATATGGAAAATCAACATAATATTTATCTTCAACTATGAGGGGGGCATAATCAGATATATCAGAGATGAACTGAAGTTTCATATGAAAAAAACTATGGGGGGAGGCATTATACCGCATACGGACAAAGTAGGCATCGTCATTGAATATTGTAAACTCGTGAACTTGTTGGGGTTCCCAGGTTTCATTCTTCCAAAAATTATCACGATGAAAATTATCAGGGTCTCTAAAAACAAAATTCCAGGTTCCGTTGAAATGTAAGGAGTGAATGGTTTTTATCCCATTATTTTGAATTTTGATTGTTACCCAAGCCAAATATTGCATTAAATCAAAGTGCCAACGAATGTCAACTACCTTTAATCCTTCAGTCGAGGTAGTAGTTTTACTTTCTCCAGTTTCAATATGGGCTAAGACGGGGATGCCAGAACCAAGAAACAGCAGAACTATTCCAACAACGAGTATTTTTTTCATTTCCTTCTCCCTTGAATTACAATCGATAAAGAGTCTATTAAATTTATTCCTCGAGTATATAACCCATTTTCCACAAAGAATGCTACCTTTCAGCCCTTTTTAAAGTTAAAGAATGGGTAGGTTGAAGGGATTCCTACCCTTTGATATTAAGTTTCTTCCCAAAATAGCAGGTTTTCTCCTGGAGAATATACCTTTTGGGGAAACATCCTAAAGAGTGTCGAGGTCCTGGCCGCAGCGCTCACTGAGCTCGGCATGCAAGGCGCGAAGCCGCACGGCGAGCTGCGGTTGCCCTTTCAGCACCGCCTTCTCAATCTCATGGGCAATCGGCTGCCGATGGTCGTTGTCGATGAGATTATCCGCATGCGCTACGATCTTCTCCTCAAGCGTCAGCGGCATATACTCCTTCTCCGGCAGTCCCAGCCGAACAGCCTCAGCCAAAGGGATGCCGGCACCCATATGCCGCTCGATGATCATGGCGACCTCCCGTGGCAGCCCGAGGTCCTGCGCGATCCGGGCGCCTTCGACCGCATGCAGCATCCCTTGCGTCCGGGACCGACCGATATCATGCAGCAGCGCACCAACCTCGACGAGCCGTACATCGGCCTGGGCTTTGCGTGCGATGATGACCGCAAGGTAGCTGACGGCTTGGCAATGAGCGATGACCTCAGACGAACATCCCGCGGACCGCAGGATCTGCAGGCACCGCTCGTACGAGGGAAGGTTTTCCATCGAGTTACTCTCTTTTAGTCTCAACAGTCTTCCCCCGCGGGTTCGGCTTGATGGTCAGCTGGCCGTTGAAGAGTTTGGCCTGCCATGTCCCATGAGTATATCGGTCGAGGAAGAGGGCGACGGCCGCGACCTCGGAGTGCGGCTGGTTCCCCACAGCGATGTTCACATCAGCGGCCTCGTAAAAGGAGCGGGGGACTTTCTCCGCACCTACGATAAGGAGCAAGTCTTTGGATTGGTCGATCTTCGCGAGTCCCGTCTCGAGGGATTCTCCGTACATCGTCAAATGGACAATGGTCCCAGGCCAGTTCCGTAGAACGGTCTTGCAGTCGACTCCGGTTTCGATGGTGAAGTCGCCACCGAAGCGGCTGACGACCGAGCGGATGGTCTTGGCGAGATGGTCGTCTCTGGTAGTAATGAAGATTTTATCAGCGCCAAAGGCGCGTGCGACCAGCGCGACATGCGTGGTGATCCGCTTGTCTCGTTCCAATCGATGCCCATGGCGAAGGACGGCGATCACGGGTTATTCACCTGAGAACATGTGGTTATGCTCGTGGTTTCTTCTTCTTTTCGATGAGGTGATCCACTTGAAGGTCAGTAGTATTGGGCCGTGCCCTGGTCTGCTTGGGTGTGGCGGCCTTATTCTTGATGGCGATGCGGTCGACGTGGGTTTCGATGTCCTCCGGCGGCTCCCAGCTCGTCCGCTTCCACGTTTTCGAGGCCTCTGTTCTCGGCGGCGTGCTGCGGTGGTCCTCGGCGATTAGCGTCTCGGTGTACTCAAGGATCGGCTCGGGCTGAGCTGGCGGCGCTGCAGGCTGTTCTTCGAGGGCTGGTGCAGTCGCGTCATGAGGCTGTTCTTTTCGTTTCAGGATCTTCCATTTCGGCAGAGGACTCCCTCCGTTGGATGATGTCGGGGAGTGGTACTTCCTGTTCGTTGATAAGGTTTTGTGTGAACGAAAGACATATATCCCGCCCTGAAATTCAGGAGTGCTAACACGGCTTTGGGCTCATGGTCTAGCTGGTTATGACATCGCCTTCACACGGCGAAGGCCGCCGGTTCGAATCCGGCTGAGCCCATATCGATCTTCAAGAGAAAATGTGTTCGAATGTTAAGTTTATCACCAACAATTAAATATATGGTTTTAACATTGGACTGAAATCGCGATTGAAACTCGAAATCTTGTAAGGGATGATTCCGACACTGTCGTTGTTCGGATCAACGAATCGTTTCCACTTGAGCCCTATATAATCGTCCCAATAGTTATGAGACCAGATGTTTCGAGTGGTTGCATCGTTGTTTCTAGCGTTGCTGACCTTGTTTCCAATAAAGTTGTTGTAGCAAATGGTATTGTGCACAGAGTACGGCCAGAGCCAAATCCCAAGGTAATTGCATAACGAGATATTGTTGTATCGTATGGTATTGTCTCGTGCTCTACAGAGCCAAATGCCGATATCATCGTCGATGATGCTGTTGTTCTCAATTACATTATATGAGGAATTAAAGATGATGATGCCGTACCATTCTGATTTGACGATACGGTTATCATGAATATCATTGCCAGAGGAAGAAAGATAGATGGCTGCATCATCGTAACTGTTCGCCTGTTCTGCTTCAATGGTGAAGCCAGTGATTTCAACTCTATTGGCACATACCTTGATGCCATCCTTTGTTCCGGCATGAAGAAGCACCTTGCTTTTGTTCTCTCCAACAAGTCGGATGGCCTTATCGATGACGATGTTCTCTCGATATTCCCCGCCGTAGACAAAAACGGTGTCACCATTATTTGCATCATTGACAGCGTCTTGTATCCTGGTATAATTCCCCGGGCCACTCCCACCGACAAAGAGCGTGGAACCGTTATAGGGCTGTTCAGGTGGTTTTACTGGCGGCTGACTTCGAGTTATATTGAGAGATATCTGTAGTTTGCGTTGCGGAAGCCGGAGTCGTTCCACTGAGAGTGCGGCATGGAACAGATGGGAGATGATTTCGACACTGAATCCAACGCCTTGTGGAGGACGTATACGGGTTATCTCTACTGAGCCATAACGCACGGCCTGAAATTGTCTGTATATACCAAATGTACAATTGCCATGAAGCGAGATATTCTGTTCTGTATCCTTATAATATCCTTCAATAACCCCCACCGTTTGAATGCCGCTTGAGCCGGTGGAAAAGCGTGAACGTGGGTAAATATTGAGCAAGTTAAGATCAGGATCAGCTGTCGTTGTCAACCTGAGATGAAATGTTTTCTCATCTTTATGAGCTGTGATATTGAGATCAAGGGGTAAGTACGTATCTGTTTCTGGAATGTAGAGAAGCCTGCTGTATGTGACGCTGATATTGGAAAAGTCCCAAAAGGTTTTTCCGTCTGGTGTAAGAGAGAGTTCTCCACCAAGTGAATGGAAAAACCCGAAGTGCAATCCCCATCCATTCGTAAATGCGCCCCATCCCCAATCATAGCCATGGTGGTTGGCTGTACTAAGCTTCAACGGATTGAGGTCTTTTGACTGTTCAGAAAGAATCCAGGTAACAAAAGGCAGGACCTTGTGCAGATTCTTTAGGAATTCAAAGAGACTTGCAAATGATTTTTTCTCTATCCCATAGGAGAAATTTCCCCATGCATGCTCGAGATATCCAATTCCTCTCGACGTCGATGTTGTCCCATCGATGGTGATATTACCTACGACGTCTAATCGAGGGATAAACCCGTATCGACACCATCCTAATCCCCAGGGAAAATACCCGTTGGATTCATTCTGAGCAACCCAGTGAAAGTCTGAGGCCGCGTTAAGACTAATATTGAGGGTAAAGCTTTTATTCTCGTTTTCAACGTACACCGTATAATTCGGGTAGAGTCCCTTCATCGTACAATTATAATATTGGAGATCTATGACGTTCCTTTTAAAGAAGAAAGGGATTGATTGATTCCCCTTTTTATTTTGCGAAATGGTAAAGTCAAGGGTTTTTCCGCTATCTCTATTAAAACAATATAAGAAAAGAATGAAAACACTGAGATTAGTTCTGTTCATTGATTGTGTCTCGTATTGGAATCCCATGAATACGTCCCAATGAGCACCATTACCTAATGTTAAGACAGTATGAACAGCCCACCATTCGCAGCTGCATGGGAAATGATCCCCCTCTTCTTCAGGGGTTAAGAGTGATTGATTTCTACTTCCGATACCTTTTGTAGATTGCGTTAACGGTGAAAGGTAATTTACCAAGATAAGAACAAGCAGGATCATGACAACAAGTAGCCTTGTTTTATTTTTTACAAAACAAATGCTATGTCCTGGATGCAGTAGCCCTTTCATTATGTAATATAATTAATTAATGTATATATAATTACTTTTCCATACAATCAGCAAAATTCTCTCCTGTTGAACGCGATGCATTAGGCTGACCCCATCTTTTTCCATACGATTTTTCAATCTGGTATTATAAAACAATCTGCCTTGCTTTCTTAGTCGACCTCGCCGCCCTTTCGGTACCACTCGAACATCGTGGTCACCTGGCTTTCCTCCACCTGCTCCATGTCCCCGGTCTCGTACCGCACCACGAACCAGTGGCTCGGCGCAGGGTACGTCCGGATCACGGTCGCCTTCCGCGGAGGCCGACTCGGCTCATCGGCATCATGCACCAGCACCTCGATGCCCTTGCGGATCCCGCGGTCCTCAAGCATCCATCCACCTACTATCTGTATCAAGTCCGTAGTTTATTACAAATTCCCTTCCCGGCTCCGGAAGATATTTTATAAGGACACATCGGATTCTTGGACGCTGGTGAGAACTAGGATGCACGCACGCACATGCTTCTACCTCATAGGCAGCTTTCTTCTCGTACTCGGGATGCTTCCGGTCTGCGCCGCCCAACACCCGTCGATTACCGTCCATGAGCCTCAAGCCCTCGTCACCCAGACCCAACAGGTCGGCACACGGCTCATCCGGCACTACACCTTCGTCGTCACCGTCAGCAACAACGGCAGCGCCCCTTCGGACAACATCACCTTCTTCCTTATCGACCCTGAGCTCCACAGCAATTTCAGCTTAGGTAACTGCATGCTGCAGCCCGGGGAATCAAAGCAGTTCAGTACTACTGACTACCCCATCGCAATCCAGGGCGCGTTCCTCCTCAACATCAGCTGGGCACCGACCTCACCCCAGGTTCCTCAAGACCAATACAACTCCGGCGTCAAGTCCTTCACGATTGGGGGGGCTACAACGAAGAAATCGACGCCAGGATTTGAATGCGCATTCGTCATCCTTGCCCTAGGCATCACGGCACTCGTGTACCGGAAAAAGATCAGGTGATCTCCGTCGTCGAAATGACGACATGGTCAACCTTTGCGGCATCAGGACCTGAGAACAGGACCCAGTTCGCCGGCGAATAATATTGCTCCCTGTATCCCGGCCCCATATTCTCAAGCTGTTTGGTTTGATTATATAACAGCTTGTTGGCTGAATCGAAGAACTGTACGTTGATGTTGATGCTGATCATACGACCTGCGATGTTCTCAAACATCCAGCCGGCCTTCACCGACTCCACGCCTTTCGTCTTGTCCGAGATCCGCTCCATGCTTGAGTTGATGAACTTCACTAGCCCGTGCGAATCCAATATGATCTTCGAGGACATATCGGACACGACAGTCCCCTGGTTTTGGCACCCGCTCAGCACCAAACAGCAGAGCACTACTATACTGAAGAGAATAACAACCGGCTTCTCCATGCAATCCCTCCTAAATCCAAGGACCGATATCGCCAGACCGCAATAAATAGATTTCCCTCAAGGCCGGACCGATACGTTTAACTCGCCCCCTAACATTCTTAGGGACTGGAGGTGTGGGAATGCCCCATGTGGAAAAGGACGAGGTCGTCCGCAACATCCTTGAACGACTCATCTCGATCTCCGGCCGCAAGACCGACAAGGTCTACGCCGTCATGACCATGGAGTCGCTCATCAAGGACCTCCAGCCCCAATATTCCTTTCTCAAAAACGTCCAGATCAACGAAGACCTCTACACCGAAGACGCGGTCACCATCGTCAGCCTGCGCAGCAACTTCCAGGACGTCACCGCCACAGACCTCGGCAGAGCACTCCACGCCATCATCTTCCAGCTCAACCGCTCCCTCGGCGACCGAGCAGGACATTTCTTCATCAAGGAACTGCGCAACACCCTCAGCGACGACTACCTCACTACCATGCACGAAATGGGCGTCGACCTCGGGCTCATGCAGCTCGAAACCGAAGTCACCCACTTGGAACAACAACTCTCACACCACACAACCCCAGAAGACTAACCCATCAACTATTTTTTTTATCTACGGAGAACGGTCGTCGGCATCTCTACCGCGTACACGGTCCCATTCACCCCGATACATACGCATTCGTCTTCAACCAGAATATCGGTGTGCAGAGGCGTGGTGATGAAATTCTTCACCCCTTGGATAGCGTACGACGGCGTGAACCACCAGGCAGAAGCCCCACTGTCACGATCAAAGGCATAGAGATGACCATCATCAGCGGCAACCAACACCACCGTCCCAGACACCCGGGGCGCTGACTGAATACTCGCTGTCACCGTCGCATTCCAAACAACCGTCCCCTCCTTGGTGAGGACGTAGAGGCTGTTGTCCATGCCCCCAACGTAAATCCGGTCTCCATCGACGATAAGCGGCGCGTTAAACCCCCAGCCTGAAGTAAAAGACCATAGGAGGCTACCTGAGGTGGCGTTGAGCGCATATAGTTGTGAATCCCAAGACGCGACATACACCGTCCCCTGGCTCTCAACCGGAGGCACGGTAATCGGCCCTCCTGTCGTAAACATCCAGACCGGTTGATGGGCTGAGAAATTCAATGAATAACACGACGATCCCGCACATGCGTACACGAGGGTCCCCGTCCCAGGACCGACCAGCGCAGATGCAGGGAGCCGAGCCCGTCCTTGCGGCACACCCGTCTGTGCATCCACCGCGGTGATATTCCCCGTGTCATCACCCACAACAACCAGGGTACCTTGCTGAACCGGAGTCGAGGTCACCAAACCAGGCGTCGGACTCATCCACAACAGCATGCCTGCTTTAGAGAAACAACTCAGACCACCCTCGTGGCCCACGTACACGGCATCGGAAGTCAGAAGCGGAGTCGTGGGGTTCAGGCCGACATTGTGTTGCCAAAGCACGACGCCCGTGGAGGCATTCATCGCGATGACCGCACCCTTCGACAACGTCCAGTACAGGATGCCGTCCGCCGATGCCCCCCTGGTTCGATTCGTCTCATTCGAAAGCACGGTAGACCATATTACGTTCGTCGTGTTCTGCGGGGTGACGACCGTTGGCGTATAGGTCGTCGTGGTCGCATGCGGCCGCGCATAGAGCAACAGCCAGCCTGTAGCAGGGACGACCTCCGAGGAAGGCTGCGGATGATCAAACCCCGTCATGACCAGCGCGTGCTGCGGATTGCCATAATATGCCCAGAGCCCATTGTTTCGAATCAAGTCAGAGTCCGAGGCCTTACTGTCCGTGATCCACTCGCTGATCGGTAGCGTCAGCATAATGCTCTTCACGATCCCGCAGTCGATATGCCCGTAATGGGCCTTCCCTAAGGTGTCGAAGGCAATGTCTCGGTCAACCGGTCGGTACCGCAACGTCGCGTACCCAAGACTGTGATATCCGAAAAAGGTCAAAACGAAGTTCTTCACCAGTTTTTTCATCTGGAATTTCTCGGCACGGACCTCGAGATTCATCGGGTTGTTCGCGCTCCAATAGTACCCATTGAAGGTCCGCCAGATTGCGGCATGCTGATAGCCGAGGTCAAGCCGCGCGATCTCCCCGGTCTTCGTATCCCCCACCAGCCAGACCGCATTCATGCAGCCGTCGTTCCTATGACACAGACTGTGAATCACATCGTCAATGGAGTTCCCGTACTGGATTGCGGTCCGCACCCGGATGCTGAGCGGCAGACCAACGTCGTCATAGGTCCCTTGTGGGACCGTCGTCTCCAGAAGCACGATGCCGGACTCGCTTTGATAATAATCCTCGTCGCTCCAGATGTACCCCGGGGAGGTGGGCATGAGGAACCGATGGCCTTCCGACGGACTCACATCGACAATGATGTTCCAGCGCAGCGAAATAGAGTAGTTCCACCACCACATCGCTCCGCCGCAGATGGTTCCATGGCCGATCACAATCTGCCCATGGGAGGTCGCGTTCCCGGTCGCGATGAACCCGTTGCAGTGGTGCGCCGGCTCTTCATTCAAGAAGGCATCTAGCAGGACGGAATCGCTCAGGGATGCCATCTCCGGGACGACATCCCGGAGCTGATGAAAGAGGGTGCGGAACGGATGGATTTTCTTTTTAACGATCTCCATCTTCGAGAGGTACTCGTACATCTCGTTCAATGTTAGGATGTCTTGTGTGGTGACCGGGCGGCCGAAGAGCTGTCCGCCGTGGCCGCTGACGCCAGCCGCGATCGCCGCGATCTCCTGTTGGTACTCAACCGGATACTTCTCCCAGTATAACCGCGTAATCTCCCGGGTGCAGAACCGCCACCAGGTCTCTGACATCCGCTGGTACCGGGACTCGGAGAGGTGTGTACTGATTCTGTCGAGGTGCGGGTGGTTGTGGATGACGTTCGCCCACCGCTGCAGGATGTCAACGATCTCCGGAGCGAGCAGGTACCCGTATTGGTAGCCACGCTCGGTCGCGTTCCCATGGATGGAGACGTAGACCCACCCCTGGGCGTTGTACCGGCATGCGCCCTGATACTGCTCGGCGCCCCCGGTCTCTGCTACGGGGGTCGAAGTGGAGTGAAGAAGAGTGGTGAATCCCGGCAGGAGGAAGAGTCCAAGGAGTAACATCACGAGAAGAGTTCGTCGCGGCACACAGCGAATATAGGTTTTAATATTATATATTATTTATTATATAGCCCTGTTCGAAAAACAGAGGGGAAGTACGGCTCACTTGCGGTGGAACACGTAGAGGGTCGGGATCTTCTTCTTTTTCCCGGTCCAGTACCCGCAGGAGGGACATTTGAACTCCAGCGTGACCTCGCCTCCATACAGCGTCAGATTCTTCACCCGATCCAACGGCGCGCAACAGACCGGGCAGCGATGCATGAGCTTCTCGGGGTCGCCCTCACGGCTGTGAATCTCGATGCGTGCAACCCCGGACTGCAGGGCAAGAAGCCGCAGGCGTGGCTCACTGACCAGGTACCGTTTCTTCTTGGAGTGAAGCTCCTTTTCGACCAGTCCCTTCAGGCGATGCTGGGAAGTCACGGTGGGGTACTTCTGCATCACCTTCCGAAGAGCGGCCAGGATCTGCTCGTCCCTAGGGACGTGATACTCCATGAAGCTGGGAATCACCCTGACCACTTATAACGTTTTACAGCTGAATAGTCCGCAGCAGATCCGTGCGCGTCACCATGCCGATCAGCCGGTCATGCTCCAGGATAGGAAGCGACCCGATGTTGTGCTGCAACATAGTCTGCGCGGCAGCAGCGGCTGACAGTTGCGGGATCGCCCAGACTACCGGGGCGCGCATCACGTCTCGCACCAGCATTTCATCCAGGTACCGGTTCTGATGACCCAGCGGCACATCCTTGACTTTTGCGAACGCCAATGCGATTTCAAAATCCGAGATCATCCCGACCAGAGTCTTCTGATCGCTCAGTACCGGCAGCCTGGCGATGTTCTTGTCGATCAGCAGCCGTCGGGCGTGGATGACGCGGTCCTCCGGGGTCGCGGTGATGATATGCGACTTCATCATGGAGGAGACCGGCACCCTGCTCTTTACTAGAGGCAGGAGGTTGGCTTTTGTGATGACACCGACGAGCTTGCCGCCGTTCAGCACCGGCAGCATCGTCGGCCCGGGCTCGCCGACCGTCCGCAGGATATCCTGCACGTCATCATCAGGAGCAATGTACGGAATGTCTTTCTCAATGACCGACGAGGCGTGGAGCCGTGACGCGGTGATTGCTCGCTTCCGAATCGACCCCAGTTTATGGGCGATGGTGTTATCGGACACGATCCCAAGGAAACTCTTCTCATCAATCACCGGAAGCTTGGTGATGGCATGTTTCTTCATCAGTTCCAGGACGTACGTCAGGCTATCGTTCTTCCCTACGGTGATAACCTTGGTGGTCATGATCTGTTCTATTTTCATACAGGAGCCCTCCATAGAGGTCATACGGAATATACAACGATTCGAGGCGCTGTTAATGAGTCATCTGGCATGGTCCCAAACATCCCTACTCTCAAAACCCTAGTTTATCCCAAATCATTAAAAGATTCACCGGTATTTTACCTTTATCCTATGAGCAGCGCCTACGAACGGGAACTGAAAGGCATTCTCGAGGGCGACGAGCAGGTCCTCTCCAAGGTGACGCATTCCTGTTCCGTGACGGAAAAGGAGAACTACCACCGGATCCTCACCAAGCCCTTCATCGTCGTCCGTGCAGCAGGTTCGCTCGGCGTCGACCTCGTCGCACTCCGCGGCGACATCTCGTTCCTCATCGAAGTCAAATCCAGCCTCGAGCCGACCCTGCACTTCAGCAGCGTCGAAGGAAAACTCCAGCGACAGGCAGAGAACATGCGCCATGGCTGCGAGAAGACCAAGACGCTGCCGGTCTACGCCTTCCGCTACAAAGGCTTCCGCGGCGACATGTGGCGGCTGTTCACCTTCGACCTCCCCATCCTGGAAGGCCGCGCGCAGATCCTTAACCGGCACCTGCCTAAACTAGCGAAAAGCAAGCAGGGCAACTACGTGATGCGCTGGGAGGACGGCCTCCCCTGCTCCGAGTTCGTCTCGTACCTCTGCCGCTGAAACAACCAAAACCAAATCTTTTTAGCACGGTTCCTGTATATGACCCCGCATGAAACGACTCCTGATTGCCTACGATGGGTCCGACGCCTCACAAAAAGCACTGGACACCGCCGTGAACTGCTCCCAACCCCAAGATGAGATTGTCCTCCTCACCGTCATCCCCGCCGCTCTCGTGGAATCCACCTTCACCAACATGCTGCTGCCCACTATTGATCTCAGCCAAGTCATCCAACCCGGGACGTTCAAAGAAAAAGCCATGGAGAACCTCTCCAAGGTCGCCAAACAAATCGAAAGCAAGGTCAGCAAAGTCGACGTTGTCGTCGAGGCCGGCGACCCCGCGGACGAAATCCTGCTGATTGCCAAGAAGTACGACGCGGACATCGTACTCATCGGGTTCAAAGGTTACGGCAAAGAAGGCCGGTTCCTGCTCGGCAGCGTCACGGACAAGGTCGTCCGACACGCCAGCCGTAGCGTACTCGTCGTCCGCTAACCATGTGGAAAGGTATGCATCCAGCCGAAGACCTCAAAGGGACGTCCAGCATCACGCTTCAAGGCAAGCGCATCCTTTTCGGCGTGACCGGCAGCATCGCAGCTGTCGAGTCCGTCCGCCTCGCCAGAGAACTTATCCGCCATGGGGCAGAAGTCTACCCAATCATGACGCCTGCGGCAACCCGCATCATCCATCCCGACGCCCTAGAGTTCGCCACCGGCCATAAAACAGTGACCCAGCTCTCCGGCCAAGTGGAGCACGTGCAATGGTGCGGCATGGTCCCGGACCCCGTCCACCTCATCGTCCTCCCAGGCTGTACAGCGAACACTATTTCTAAGATAGCGCACGGCATCGACGACACCCCGGTCACCACCTGCGTGACGACCGCGCTCGGCTCACACATCCCAATCCTCATCATCCCAGCCATGCATGGATCGATGTACTCAAACCAGTTCGTGCAGCGCAGCATCAAAACCTGCCAGGAAGCGGGCATCGTTATCCTGGAGCCACGGCTGGATCGGACCAAAGCGAAACTCCCGGATTTCTCCACGATTATCTCTACGGTCATCCGATTGCTCTCACCGATGGCCCTCGCAGGGAAGCGGCTGCTGATTATCGGCGGCGCGACCGCCGAGGCAGTCGACGACATCCGGCTTCTGACCAATCGCAGCTCTGGGAAAATGGCGGTGGCGCTCGCGGTCGCAGCCTATGAGAACGGGGCGGTCGTCGACCTGTGGTACGGCAACGCGACAGAGCCGGTCCCACTCTTCATCAACCTCACGCCGTTCACAAGCACCCAGGATCTCCTCACGCTCGCCAGACAAAAATCGGTGGGCGCATACAATGGCATCATCCTCTGCGCCGCCATCGCTAATTACATCCCTGACCGAACAAAGGGAAAGATCCCCTCCGGGAAACCAGAGCTGGTCCTGACGTGTCATCCCGCACCAAAAGTCCTTGATGTCCTCCGGAAGCGTGCACCATCGGTCCCTCTGATTGCCTTTAAGGCCGAAGTACAAAAGGCGCAGCTTCGGCGCAAGGCCCAGCAGCTCGTCACGCGCTACCAGCTGCAGGGAGCCGTTGGCAACACGTTAGCAGCATTCGGTGCGCAGGAAACCGAGATTTTGATGCTTCCCCGGAAGGGAAAAGCGGTCTGGAAAAAAGGCACAAAACCCATCCTCGCTCAAGAAATCCTAAAAACCTTTGAACGATTCTTCGTTCGTTGAGAGCATGGAAGCCGCGGCCTTCGTCCCGGGTCACATCTCGGCATTTTTCGAGCCTGTTTTTTCTGCACAGCACCTCGATCGAACAGGATCACGTGGAGCCGGACTCTCCCTCACCCTCGGGGCGAGAAGCACCGTGACATGCAAACCGTCGAGCGTGCAGTACCTCGATGTGATCTTGAACGGGAAAATCTCGGCGGCACCGGTCACGAAGCTTGCCTGCAAATATCTCATCGGAGACTCACTCTATACTGTATCCATTAAAACGGACTATGCCCTCCCTGTCAGTCAGGGGTTCGGGATGAGTGCGGCCGGCTCTTTTAGCGCTGCACTTGCGCTCGCCCGTCTCCTCGCTCAACCACAGCATGAGGCGCTGCGGGCTGCGCATTACGCGGAAGTCCAGCTGCGCACCGGCCTTGGGGACGTCGTCGCAAGCTATATAGGCGGCATCGAGATCCGCCGGGAACCAGGGCTTCCCCCCTGGGGCATGCTGGAACATATCCCCGGGAATTACGAGGTTGTCCTCTGCGTAGTCGGGGAGAAGATCAAGACCAAGGATGTCCTCTCGGACCCGGTAAAACTCAAGAAGATCGCGTCGGTCGGGAAACGGTGCACCCAGCAGCTGCTGGAACATCCTTCGGTTGAGAACCTGGTCCGCCTCGGGCAGCGCTTCACTAAAGACACCGGGCTTGCCAGCGAACAGGTCCAGGAGGCAATCGACGCCGCATCCCCATTTGGGCTTGCTTCCATGTGCATGTTGGGCAACGCCGTGTTCGCCATCGGCAACACCCCGATGCTGAAGAAAACCCTGGAAGTGTTCGGCAACGTCTGGGTTTGCGAAATCGACTCAGCCGGAGCGCGACTCATCGAAAAATGAGCAGCAGACAAAGAAAGAAGTCTCGTTATTTTTGAAGATACAAGGCGCGGTACCGCTCCCATGTGCGGTCTATATGATTCTCGATGACCTTGAGCTTCTCCTCGTCCCGCTGCGGCTTGAACAGATGGCTGAACCGCCCCTGATGTTTAATCCAGTCCTCGACGGGTTTACGCGGCACCTTCTTCTCCAGGAGAAGCTTGCTTTTCCCCGAGAACGTCATCACGTCGTTCTCGCACTCCCACATTGCCCAGGCGCCGCAGTCCACTGCAAGCCTGCCCATCTCCACGGTGCTATCCATGCTGAACCGCCAGCCGGGTGGGCACGGGGCGAGGATCTCGATGTACTTCGGCCCCTTGATGGTCTTTGCTTTCATGACCTTCGCGTACACGTCCTCCGGGTAGCTGATACAGGTCTGCGCCGCGTACGGGATGTGATGCGCAAGAACAATCTCCCCCATCTCCTTGCGGAACTCGGCCTTCCCGCCGACCGTAGTCGTCGTCCACGCCGCGTACGGCGTCGCGCCGCTCCTCTGGATCCCGGTGTTCGAATAAATCTGATTGTTGTAGCAGATGTAGATGAAGTTCGTCCCCCGCTCAAACGCACCGGACAGCGCCTGTAGCCCGATGTCGTACGTCCCGCCGTCACCCGCCCAGGCGACGACAGTGATGTCCTCGCGGCCTTGCTTGCGTAGCGCGGCCTCAACACCGGAGGCGCCTGCTGCTGCAGCCTCAAACGCGATGTTCATCACCGGCACATCAAACGACGTATGAGGATAGAGGCTTTCGATGACCGCGGTGCAGCATGCGGGGATGACCATCACCGTCTTCTTCCCCAAGGCTTTTAACACGAGCCGCAACCCCATGGTCGCTGGGCAGCCCGGGCACGCAGCGTTCCCCTGGAGCATGCATTCTTCTACTGGGATGTCCTTGATCGCCATGTTACCGATCCTCCTCCACGCCGTACCAGAGTTGATGCGCTGCTTTTCCCGTCATAGCTTTTTCCACCATGGTTTCGATGTCCTGGTAGGTGACGTCTTTGCCTCCCAGACCGGCGATATAACCCTGCACGGATGTCTCTGGGATGCCGGAGACTGCAGCTTTGGTCTCCGTGAAGAGCGCGCCTTCGTTGCCGACGGAGATGTTCCGGTCGATGACGATAAGCTGCGCCTGCTTCCCGAGAGCGATGATGTCCTCTGTTGGGAATGGGCGGAAGACGCGGACTCTCGCCAAGCCGACTTTATGGCCTTTACTCCGAAGCTCCTTAATCGCAATCTTGCTTTCCGCGCCGATCGCACCCATCGCAAGTAAGATGTACTCCGCGTCCTCACACTCGAAGTATTCGATGAGGTCGCCGTGGAAAAACCCTGAGTGCTTCTTCCATTCCTTTGCGACCTGCGGGATGAGCTGCTTGGCCTGCATCTGCGCCTGCTGCATCGCGTAACGGACCTTGATGTACGAGTCCGGGCCAATGATGTTGCCGAAGGTCACAGGGTTTTCGATATCGAGTTTCCAGCCGGGTATGTACGGGCCGAGGAAATCGTCGACGGTGCGTTGCTCCGGAATCTCAGCCGGCATGGATGTGTGGGACAGGATGAAGGCATTGAGGTTGACCATGACAGGCAGCAGGATGTTCGCGTGCTCCGCGATCTTGAAGGCTTGAATGACGGTATCATAAATCTCTTGGTTGCTGCTGCAGTAGAACTGGATCCAGCCGGTGTCTCGCTGGGAGATCGAGTCGTTTTCATCGACCCAGATGTTCCAGCCTGGACCGATGACGCGGTTGATGTTGCACATGACCACGGGCAGCCTGGCTAACGCCGCCCAGTGGAGCATCTCATGCATGAGGAGTAACCCATGGGACGAGGTCGCGGTGAACGTCCGCGAACCTGCTGCGCTGGCGCCGATACAGGCACTCATGGCGGAATGCTCGCTTTCCACGCAGATGTATTCTCCGGTGAATTCTTTCTTAGCGTAGTATTCCGCGATCGCCTCCACCAGCGTCGTCTGCGGGGTGATGGGGTAAGCGGCGACCACGTCGGGTTTGGCCATGATCGCGGCTTTCGCCGCGATGCGGTTCCCGGTGTCGATGACAATGCTCATTCGTGTTCATCCTCCCGTTTCATGGTGATGGCTTTCACTGCGCATTCCTTGGCGCAGATGCCGCAGCCTTTGCAGTACTCGTAGTCGATGCTGATTGATCCGTCGGGTTCGCGTCGGATGCTGCCTTCCGGGCAATAAATCCAGCAGCGCAGGCATTTGACGCATTTGGCCTTGTCGAGTGTCGGTCGGAAGACCCGCCAGCTGCCGGTCTTGCCCATCGCTCCTTTCTTCGGGTATGAGATGGACGTGACGACGGCGTATTTCTTCAAAAGTTCACCTCGGTCTTGGCGTAGGCGTCCTGGGTTGCTTGGACGTTGCGTTCTCGCAGTTCCGCTTTGCCTTCCCATTTGCTGCGGATGGCGTCTTGGATGGATGCGAGGGTGACGCGGTCGAGGATGCGGGGGATTGAGCCGAGGATCGGGGTGTTGACGACGGGGATGCCGCCGACGCGGATGTCATGGGTGATGGCGATGCCGGTGGCGTCGACGGTCGCGACGTGGAATTGGTTGGAGAACGGGAAGTCTGTAGGTTTTTTCCGGGTGTTGATGAGGATGTTTCCCTGTGGTTTGAGTCCTTTGAGGACGTCAACGATGTCCAGGATGCTTTCGTCGAGGACGATGACGATGTCCGGGGTGTAGATTTCGCTGCGGAGGTGGATTTCGTCGCCGGAGATGCGGGCGAAGGCTCGGACAGGGGCGCCGCGTCGTTCTGCACCGAAGGAGGGGAATGCTTGGACGCCTTTGTTACCGTCTTGGTGAGCGGCGGTGGCTAGGAGATTCGCTGCGGTGACTGCGCCTTGTCCGCCTCGTCCGTGGAAAACGATTTCTATAAGGGTCTTTGAGGCCACAATCGATACCTTCCCGGAACTCGAAATACAGCTACCCCATATAACTGTTTTGACTGAAGAAAACCGCGGGTCACTTGGTGAGGGATTTGAGTTTGGTTTCGACGGTCGCGTTTTTGTCGCGGCGGTCGTCGATCTTCAGTTGTGTGATGACTCGTGATGCGCCAGCGGCGAGGACCGCGTTATGCGCTTTTTGGACTGCGGAAAATAAGGTGGGGAGGTCTGGGGATTCGATGACCGTGGCCATGGCGTTGGGGTAGATGGTGATGGTTTTTTCTGTTCGTAGGGTCTCAAGTACGAGGTTGACGTAGTGGCTGACGCTGGTGGATTGGCCGAGGGGGACGATGCTGAGCTGTGCGATGATCATACTGCTTGGTGAATTGGTGCCGGCTTCATGAACGTTCCCAAAATAATATATATTTTTATATATCTTTTCTTAGAGGAGCCTGCCGAGCGAGTCGCGGTCCCGAAGGACGTCTTCCTCGTGGACTTTGAAGTCCGTTTTATCCAGATCCATGATTTCCTGCTTGACGAGGTCGAGTATTCCAACGATGGAAATGATGCTCAGTTGCTTGTGGTACCTGCGGCACGATTTGATTAACTCTCCGTACAGACGGGTCTCCATCGCTTTATACTCTAGCATCTTCGGGCTGTCTAACACGTTCGCCTTGTCGTTCTCCATGGCTCCACTTCCTCGTAGTGAGAATGACGTATCGCATTTATATCAGTTTTTTTCAAGAAAAGAAGGAATTAATGGAGTCGTTTTTTCATGAAGGACTCCATCTCGTTAAAGGCGTTCTCCAGGGTCTCCATGGGCGGCAGGATGACGGCACGGAAATGGCCTTTGCCGTAGGTCGCACAGAACCCGGAGCCGTTCACCACGAGCACATGCGCCTGCTGCAATAGATCCAGGACGTAGTCCTTGTCCGTCTTCCACGGTCCCTTCTCAAGCGCGATCTTCGGGAAGATGTAGAACGCCCCATCGGGTCTAGCTGTGGAGATCCCACGGATCTCGTTGAGGCGCTTGTAGGAGAAGTCGCGGCGCTTTCGCAGTTTGTCGTTCACCACTTTTATGTGGTCCTGCGGGCCGCGCAGCGCGGTGATGCAAGCCTGCTGGCAGACCGAGCTTGCGCAGAGCCGTGAGCGCGCGATGCGCATGAACGCGTCTTGGATCGCCTCAAGCTCCCCTTGGTGATGGAACATGACGTGGCCGACGCGCCAGCCGGGCATCAGGTAGACTTTAGAGAACCCGTTGAACGTCACCACAGGGACCTCCTTGGAGAGGGACGCGGTGGCGTACTGCCGGCCGTCAAACGTCAGGTCATCGTAAATCTCATCGGAAATCAGGAAAATGCCGTGCTCCGCCGCGATATCGACGATCTCCCGAAGGATTTTAGGGGAGTACAAGGCGCCGGTCGGGTTGTTGGGGTTGATGAGGACGATCGCCTTGGTGCGCTCCGAGATCTTCGCGCGGATGTCGTCGACGTCGGGCTGCCAGTTCTCCTCTTCGATGCAGTGGTACGAAACCGGCACCGCATCGTCAAACTTCGTGAGTAATGTATATTGAGGGTACGTCGGCCCGGGGATGAGGAGCTCATCGCCAGGGTCCAAGGAGGCGTTCAGCAGGATCTGTAGCCCTTCGGTGACCCCGGTCGTCACACAGATGTCGTCCATGGAATAGGTGACGGAGTTGCGCTGTTTCTCGCGATCGATGATGGCTTGGCGCAGCTCAGGGTAGCCTTCAGAGGGCGAATAGCCGTTAAAGCCGCTGTTGGCGGCCTTATAGAGCGCGTCCTTGATGTGCTGCGGGGTGTCGAAGTCATAGGCGTTCGGATCGCCGATGTTGAGATGGAGGACCTTGATTCCCTTCTTTTCAAGCTCTTTTGCGGGCTTCAGGACTTCGCGGATGGCGTAGGAGACTCCTTGGGATCGCTTGGAAGCACTCACCTGTTTTGTCATCATGCTCTCACGAGACCCAGCATGAGGATGAAAGATAAAAAGCTGCTGGTCCCCTGGAAAACCGGGCGTTTCTCCCCAAGTCTCTGCCGTGATACTGTGTTTTCCTAGAAGTCCGGGCGGTATTGGAACAGGTTCTTGTCTTTTATATACTCCAGGATGCCGGCCGTCTGAACGACGCTGCCGTCCTTTCGCCGATGTGCAAGAGTGACCAGCAGGACGCCCTTTTGTTTCACGGCCTCCAGCGCCTCCTTCACGGATCTGTATTCCGGGAAGGTAAAGAGCTCGGCAAGACCTTGACGCAGGACATCGTCCCGCGGGCACCCCAGATGGTCGGAGAGCCCCTGCGAACAGTCCAGGATCCGGAGATCATCAGTGAACAGCACCATGAAGTCTGCGCTGCTCGGAACCTGTGAGTCTGAGGCTGAAGCCGGCGGTGCCGTCACGTGGAATAGCGAATGCACGTCCGTGTTCAACGCCTTGAGTTTGTCAGTTAACTGCTCGATCTGGGCCAGTGCGTTCTGGGAGTCCGAGACATCCTGACTATAACAATAGAAGGCAGTGATTTTCCCCTGGACGTCCTTCATCGGGATGATCTGGGTGCGCACAGACACCAGATGGCCGTCCGCATGGCGCATGACCTGCTCACACGTCAGAGGCATGTCGCGGTTGGAGGTAGCCATTTCGTGCAGCTGCCGACGAACAGCCTCACAGCGTGCCGCATCGAAGAACATGGCCATGTCCTTCCCAACGACGGCGTCAGCGGGCTGCCCGAGGGCCGCAGCGACCTTCTCCGTGCATGCGAAGCACCGGCCATCCGGGGAGACCTCCCACACCCATCCATCCAGGGTCTGGAGCAGATGCCGGTATTTGCACTCCGCCTCCGCCCTGGCTCTTTCCGCTTGTTCAAAAATCTCCTCCTTCTTCACCCCGACCTTATGAATCGCGAGCTTCAGACTGGCCATGACCCGATCTAAGGACTCGGTCAGCTGATTGATCTCCTCAATCTCGCTGCGCTCCAGCTGGACGTCGAGGTTCCCCTTGCTGATCTGATCGATGTTGCGCGTCAGCTTCCCCAGCGGCCGGATGATGAAATACGAGATCACATACGACGCCACGAACGTCACGACCATAATGAGGAAAAGGAACGCGGTCGCAATCTGGATATTCTGTAGACCGGAAATCATCGCGACCGGAATCAGGCTAATCGCAAGACTCATAATGACAAGCAAGGCTCGAAGCTTCATAGTACACCTCTATATTTCCGCCGGAACCTGCCGGCGCGTGTTTTCCAGGCGAGCATCCTCGCCAAAGATATCTCGAATATTAGTGCGGAATCCCTCCGCATGGTCATGCCGTAGGATGAACGAGTCCTCCAGGGACGCGATGTACGTCAGGAGGTCCTCTTTCCTCAGGGCGTTCTTCTGTTTCAGCTCCGCGAACTCAACGCTGCCCATCGGCCCAAGAACGGTCATGAACTCTTCCAGGACTTTCTTTTCGATCTCGGCTTTCGGAGAGAAGAGCACCTTGATCGGCTCGATGTCATGAACCGGGGTGAGCGGAAATGTGAAATAGAATGTGCTGCCTACGCCGACCTTGCTGTCGACCCAGATCTTCCCTTTTTGTGATTCGACGATGCCGCGGCAGATCGTCAAGCCCAGGCCGGTGCCGCCGTGCTTCCGGTTCGCGGTCTTCTCCACTTGGTAGAACGGCTCGAACACCCGGATCTTATCCTCAGTGGTGAGTCCCACGCCATGATCACGGACGCTGAACTGGACGTACTTGTTGATGACCTCAGCCTTGACCTCGATGGTACTCTGCTCTGGTGAGAATTTCACCGCGTTATGGAGGAGGTTACGCAGGACCTGGCTGACCCGATCGGGGTCTAGCTCAATAATCGGTAGGCCGGTCGCTTCCATGGTGATGCGGATGTGTTTCTCCTCGGCGAACCCTTGCATGAGGCTGCCGGTCTCAGCGATGATCTCCGAAAGGTTGGTCGGCTGGAAGGCGAACTTCAGTCGCGCTGCTTCGATCCGGGAAACCTCGAGGAAATCCTCGATGATGCGATCAAGGCGATCTGCGTTGCGAAGGACGACGTCCATGCTTTCCTTCTGCTTGTCGTTGAGTGGCCCGAAAGCCTCCTGTCGCAGCATTTGCAGCTGGGCTTTGAGCGGCGTGATGGGCGTGCGCAGTTCATGGGAGGTGATGCTGAGGAACTCGGATTTCGCTTGATCGAGATGACGGCGCTCCTCGTCCATGTCTGCGAGCGCCTGGGTACTGCGATTGAAGGACTCAGAAAGCGTCGCAAGCTCAAGGCTTTCGCTGGCAGGGACCCTGACGTTGAAATTCCCTTGTTCTAGCTCCTTCGTCGCTTGATAGAACTCGCGCAGAGGCTTGGTGAATGAACGCGAGACGAACATCCCAAGGACGCCGGCATTGACCGCAATCAGGGTGATAATAACCACGGCCGCGCCGGACAGGAGGATTTGTTGCTGGGTGAACAGTAGTGGATTCTCCGCTATTAACGAGTTTGAGAGGAAATAGAAATAGCCTATTCCAATGGTCGGTGCCACGATCCCAACGAGGAGGAAAATCAGGGGCAGTTTGATGCCGATACGGTTGAATCGCGATTCTTTCACCAGGTTCTCTTCCTCCGGTCTTCATTGAACCCTGAACCGTGGTTTTCATGTCTTGTCCATATGTGCATGCGCTTCATCGCCGCGCTCCCGAAGCGTGGAGCTCGCGCATCTCCTCATGCAACTCGATGATGTGCAAGTTCACTCCCATTTGTTCGATACGGATCAGGGTGGTTTTTTCAAGGGATTTTCGGAACTCCGCGACGAAGGAGCCGCCGAGTTTCTCCCCAAGAGCTCGGATCACGGCTTCTAGCAGGCCTTGAATAGCACGCCGGGCATCATTCTCGCTGATTTCCTGTGAATCCATCATGATATTGATACCGGGCACTCCAGCGTCTGCTTGGTTGACCTTGATTGAGATCGAATGCAGCAAGGCCATGCGGTCCTGCGGTGCGTGAAGGAATGTGTTGACAGCGAGGACAGCATATTCTTCAGTGCTCGCCCGGCTGAGAACTTCGATGAGGGCCCGGACGACCTCACGTAATATCGCTGTCACGTCGGTCGCCTGCTCATCGATGGATACGCCGAACTCCTGCAGCTTGCTGAGATAATCCGAAGTCAACTGTGCCTTCAATGCATCATAGATGGATCCTCCGCTATGGTCTTGGGCCATCGAGTTGATACCGCGTACAACAAGGTCCAGTGCGCTTCCCAGCAGGAGTGGATCAATCGTGTTGATGATCTCGTCTACCTTGACCTCATCGGTCCCTAAGGTGATACGGATGTCACTGACGGTGACCGCCTCCAAGAACGGAAATTGGTCTCGTGCCTTGAGCAGCTGCGAAGAGACGGCGCGAAATGCGAATGCTCGGGAGACCCGATGCTCAAGGATGCCTAGAGTTGTCTTAAGCACCCGGCGTACGATATCGACGGGCAGGACCGCGAGCATGTCCGGCTCTTTGTTATGCATCTCCTGGGAGAACTGTAGGAGGTTCAGGTCGACGCCTATGGCGAGTAAAACCTCGAGATAATCCGCTCCCAGGCGATCCCTGAGCTCTTTGAGCAGGAAGAATCCTGCGCTTTTCCGCATTGATGATGTCACTTTAATAAGGATTTCTCGGAGCGCCTGCCCGACTTCACCTGCATCTATTTCATTGAGATGTGGGTCGATGACGACGCTGCTTCCGAACTCCATGTAGCGGATGTTCCGGATTTCAAGGTACTGAAGACAGGGGTGAATAGGTTGCAGTTTCTTAACGATCCCGCGCACGGCGATGACGGCGTACCCTTCCGATGTCTTCCGTCCGATCGTCTCGATCATCGTATGGATGGTCTGCTGGACGACGTCTGCGGTTGTTACCGCGGCTCCCATTACTCCGGCCCCTCGAATAACCGTAACTATGAATTGGTTTAAATGTCTTGTTCATCCCACTGAAAAAACAGCATAACTATTTGAGGAGGAAAAGTCATATCAACCCTCGGTATGCGCAAGAAAGTGATGGTGGTTGATGACGAGGAGGACATCAGGCTCACGGTTGGACAGATCCTCGAGGTCAGCGGCTACGAGGTTATCACAGCGGAGACCGGCATGGACTGCCTGGAGAAACTCGAACGGGAGCGGCCCGACCTCGTGATTCTCGACATCATGATGCCGGGGATGAGCGGCTGGGACGTCGCCGCCCGCATTAAAGAAAACGACGACTGGAACAACATCCCGATCGTGTTCCTCACCGCAAAAGGCGACGACATGAGCGTTGGCATGGGCGGCCTGGCCAGCGAGGAGTACATCGTCAAACCCTTCGATGTCCAGCGACTCAAAGCGTGCGTCGAACGCATTTTCAAAGAAAAATAACCGGCTTTCTCCCTTTTTTCTAGTCCATCGGGTTGATCGGCGTGTTCGACCGGCGCCGTTGGAACCCGCATTCAATGCAGACCCCGTGATGGAGGTTGTAGCAGCTGTTACAAACAATCCGACCGCACAGGTGGCAGGTGTGCATCGCCCCCGGCCTCCCACAGATATTACACAACCCAACGATATCAGCCATAGTATTCTCCTCACGTCCCAAGGTGCTGCAGCTTTCGCCGCAGCTCCTCTAGTGGCATGGTTGTGACCACGAGAGGGATGTTCTCCCGATCTGCGAGCTGCACCGCCAGCGGGTCGACCCCTCCCGGGTTATGGTACACCACCATGGAGGGTTTCACCGGGTGGATTCGGATCGCGATCATCGGGCTGCGGCCGAACTGGATCCGCGTGAAAATCAACGCCCGCTCCGTGCTCCAGCCGTACAGTGCCGGGTAGCTGGCAGACGTCAAGGTCTTGATCGTCTCGATGCCGTCGATGAGCGTGTAGCCCTTGATGAGCCGGTCCAGGCTCGCCTTCTCCTTGGTGACCACCGTGCCCTTGATTTCTTTGACGATCCGTTCTGCTGGAATCGGGACGGGGTACTCCAGGATGTCGATGATGCCCTCCTGCGGCTTGATGAGGGACTGGAACTGCAGTAGGATCTGCCCGCCGTGCTGCTTCTCATCGATGCTGATGAGCGCCTCCACGATTTTCTTAACGGAATGGATCCCCGGGGATTTCCGCCGCCCAGATTCGTAATCGGAGACTACGCTCTGCGCGACCCCCAGGTGCTTAGCGAGCTCGGATTGACCGACGTTGAACGTCATCCGCCACTTCCGAATCGTCGCCCCCGGGTTCGCACTCAGCGTGATTTCCCCAGCGATCTTCTCCGCAATCAATGCCTTAGTGTTCATAGCAAGAGTCCATTCGTTTTCTTTTCCCTATTAAAAAGAATCAACAGTACCATAAAAAGATTTTCTCCCACCAGAGGCAAAAAGCAGCTACGGTGAAGAAAACCTTTAAACCTCACAGCTATTCCCCATCTCCAGCCCTATGATGCAGAACTCAATGGCCAAGGAGTACGACCTCGCTTTCTTCCACTCTCACGGCTACATCCGCAAGAAATGCCCTTCCTGCGGCAACTTCTTCTGGACCCTCAACCCGGACCAGCAGCTCTGCGGCGACCAGCCCTGCGTGAAATTCAGCTTCATCGGCAACCCCAGCGCCAAACGACCCCTCACCCTCACCGAAGTCCGCAACGCGTTCCTTTCTTTCTTCGAAGCTCATGGGCACTCGCGTCTCAACTACCCGGTCACCGGACCCCGCTGCCCTGTCATCGCCCGCTGGCGCTCCGACATCTACCTGACGATCGCATCGATTGCGGACTTCCAGCCGCATGTGACCTCCGGCGTCGTCCCCCCGCCTGCGAATCCTTTAGTTATCTCCCAGCCCTGCATACGGCTCAATGACCTCGACGAGGTCGGCCGCAGCGGCAGGCACCTCACGCTCTTCGAGATGATGGGCCACCACGCCTTCAACAAACACACCGACGAAGTGTACTGGAAGGAGGCCACAGTCGCGTATTGCGACGAGTTCTTCCGCACCAAGATAGGCATCCCGGGCGAGGCCATCACCTACAAGGAGCAGCTCTGGATCGGCGGAGGCAACGCCGGCCCCTGCGTCGAAGTCCTCGCCCAAGGCCTCGAGATCGCCACCCTCGTCTTCATGAACATGAAGGAAGACCCCAAAGGCGCCACCATCCTCGAGGGCAAATCCTACTCCCCCAACCCGCTCAACATCGTGGACACCGGCTACGGCCTAGAGCGCATCGCTTGGTTTACCACCGGCACGCCCACCGTTTACGAGACAGCGATCCCCACCGTTCTCGACTACATCCAAGACTACACCACCGTCCAGGACCTCCCCAGCATCTACTCCCTGGCCGACCACTCCAAATGTCTTGCATTCATGCTCGGCGACGGCATCGTTCCCAGCAACGTCAAGGCCGGGTACCTCGCCAGGCTCATCATCCGACGGTCCCTGCGATTCCTCGAAAAACTCCGCATCACCATTCCCCTACGCGAAATCGTCGACCTGCAACTGACGCTACTGCAAAAGGACTTCCCCTCGCTGATCCTCAACCAACGCCAAATCGACGAGATCCTCGACATCGAGACCGAGCGGTTCACCGACACCCTCTCCAAAGGAGAAAGCCTGGTCCGACGCATCGTCAATGAAAAAAAGACGATCGACACCTCGGACCTCGTCTTACTCTACGACACCCACGGCATGCCACCGGACATCGTCCAAACCATCGCCCGGACCGAAGGCATCACCCTTGAGATTCCTGCGAACTTCGACTCCATGATCGCGGACCTCCACTCCCACGAAAAACCCGAGGAGGCCGCTGAAGAGCACCACCTCGACCTCCCGGGCACGACCCCGCTCTACTACCAAGACCCCTATATCAAAGAGTTCGAGGCCACCGTGCTATGGGCCCAGCCCACCCCAACCGGAGCCCAAGTGATCCTCGACAAGACAGCGTTCTATCCGGACGGCGGTGGACAACCCGGGGACCTCGGGACTCTGAGTGTCCAAGGCAAAGGCATAACGGTCACCGAGGTCGTCAAACAAGGCGACGCCGTGATCCATCAAGTCAGCTCCATGATTCCCGTCGGCCAGCATGTTCATGGTCGCATCGACTGGACCCGCCGTTACACCCTCATGAAACACCACACAGGCACCCATGTCGTCAACGCTGCGCTTCGATCACTCCTCGGCAATCACATCTGGCAGGCCGGCTCCCAACTCGGGCTTGCAGATGCCCGCTTCGACTTCTCGCACTATAAGGCACTCGACGACGAGACCATATGTGCCGTCGAACGCAAGGCCAACCAATACATCGAACAGGCCATCGCCACTCAGCGGTTCGTCCTGGAACGCAACGAGGCCGAACGTCGCTTCGGCTTCCGCCTCTATCAGGGGGGCGTTCCGCCAGGCGACCACATCCGCGTGCTAAACATCCCCGGTGTCGATGTCGAGGCCTGCGGAGGTACGCACCTCGGCAACATCAAAGAAATCGACCATATCCGGATTCTCAAGGTCGAACGCATCCAAGATGGCGTCGACCGTCTCATCTTTGCGGCAGGCGAGGTCGCAGACCACCATCAACAGGCAGAGGAAGCCTTATTCCACAAGCTCGAACACCAACTCGCCTCGCGGTATACTATTACTGATCATGCCAATATCCCGCAGCAGCTCAAAGACACGGCCCGCATTTTCTCCATCCCATCGGAAACCCTGGAAAAAACCCTGCAGAGGTTTTCAACGGAGACTCCAAGCACCACTGTAATATCGATGCGAACGCTCCCTGAGGCCGCGGAACACCTGTTCACTCAATGGAAGGCAGCGCAAAAACAGAAACGGACAGCCTCATCTGACGAGATCGATCAGATGAAACAATCCGCGGTGGCCATCCCGGGCACATCCTATCGCATGAGCACAGGCATGTGTACAGGCGATGTGTTAGCGATTGCAGCTGTGATCACCAAGGAACCAGGGATGATTCTCCATCTCTCAGACGGCACGAAGATCACCTCGGCATCCTCGGAGGACGTCACGTTCGATTTGCGGACGGTCGCCCCGGAGATCGGTAAACTCCTAGGCGGCAGTGGCGGCGGCAAGCCGCATCTCACCCAAGCCGGGGGGCCGCATCGGCAGCGGCTCCAAGAAGCACTTAGCCTGGCCCAACGACTCACCATTGAAAAACTACAGAAAAAAGAAGAATAAAAAAGCTTTTTTTTTTTTATGATGCTAGTGGAATCGCCAGGTGGATGGCGGTCACCGCGATCGCGGTCACAATGCAGGCGGCGACCACAAACCATGGTGGAATCTTAAAGGCGGTCTTCTCTTCGGCATCAAAGTACCGAATGAGACCAGCGCCAGAGTGGAATCCCTCTTGCTTTTTTCCCTGTGCCATAATGTCACGTCCAATAATAGATGATTGCGTCGCAGTATTTGAGGTTTGCGCTGCTGGTTTTTTCGCTGTTTCCCAGGAGGAGGAAACATCTAAATAGCGTACTAGGATTCTACCTTGAGAGTGGACAACTTATGAAGGAAATCGATGCTCTTATTGCCAAAGCCTTGAAATATAAAGACAGCGGACTCACCGAATACGAGATTGCGGAAGAGCTCAATGTCTCCAAGGACACCGCCACGTGGCTTCTGAACAAAGGCAAGGAGAAGAAGCCGGAAGGCGACTTGAAAATCGGTTGGCGCTCCATCGGCGTGTCCCCCATGCGCATGGCATCCATTTCCACCGCACTATCCGACATTATTCTAGAGGAAGCCCGTAAACGGGACCTGGAATTCACCGCGGTCGTCGGCATCGCCATCAACGGGATTCCGTTCGCGACCTATGTCGCGGAGGAACTCGGCCTCGACTTAGCCATCTACCGGCCGCGTTTCGAGAAAGCCGGCGCGTTCTCCTCAAACTACGCCACCGTCGAAGGCAAGACCGTCGTCATCGTCGACGACGTCGTCGGCAGCGGCGAGACCTTCCGCAGCGCCATCAAGACCATCAAGGCGGAGAAAGGCACCCCGGCACTCTGCGTCTGCATCATTAACAAACGATCCACCAACGAGGTCGGCGGCGTCCCGCTCCGATCGCTCCTACGAGCCCGTCCGCTCTAAGACCAGACGGAGACATGGGGTAGCACGATGCATTGGTCGGAGGTTATCGCAGACCAACTTTTACAGAAACAGCCACGGCACGTCCTCGCTACCGGCATCACGCCTTCAGGTCCAATCCACATCGGCAACATGCGGGAGATCCTCACCACAGATGCCGTATTCCGTTCCTTGAAGGGGAAGGGCGCAGACGTTGAACTCATCTATATCGCAGACGACTACGACCCGTTGCGTCGCGTCTATCCGTACCTCCCGGAGACCTACGCTCAGTACGTCGGCAAACCCATCTGCGAGATCCCCTGTCCCTGCGGTCAGCATGCAAGCTACGCGGACCATTTCCTCACCTCTTTTCTCAACGCGCTCAAAGACGTCGGCGTGCACCCTAAAGTGTACCGCGCCAGCGAGATGTACGCCCGCGGCGACTACACCGACGCCATCACCACCGCACTAGAGAACACCGTGAAGATCAAGCACATCCTCGAGTCGATTTCCCATCGGCAGATCCCGGATGACTGGCTGCCGTTCAACGTCAAATGCCAGAACTGCGGGAGGCTCTCCACCACCAAACCCCAGCTCTACGAGTACCCGACTATCGAGTACGTCTGCGAATCCTGCGGCCACCACGGCGAAGTCGACATCCGCATGGGCGGCGTCGGCAAGCTCCCCTGGAGAGTCGACTGGCCGGCACGGTGGAAGATGCTCGGTGTCACGTTTGAGCCCTGCGGCAAAGACCTCGCGACCGTCGGCGGCGCACGCGAAACCGGTGCGAAGATCGTCGAAGACATTTACGGCTACCCCCACCCCGCGCTCCTCGTCTACGAATTCATACTGCTGAAAGGCCAGGGCGCGATGCACAGCTCCAAAGGCACCGCGATTAGCGCCGAAGAAATGCTGCGGATGACCCCGCCGGAAGTCCTGCGGTTCCTCATCATGCGCAACCAGCCCGGCAAACACCTCGTCTTCGACTCCGGTCTTGGGCTCCTTGCGCTCATCGATGATTATGATACAGAAGAGGAGGTGTACTTCGGTAAAGGCGAGGAGACCCGTGGGATGAAGGACCTGAAAACGACCTATGAGCTCTCCCAGCCGTATCAAGTCCCGGCTACGCTGCCGTTCCACCTGCCGATTCGCCACCTCGTCACCCTCGCCCAGATCAAACCCACCTGGGAAGAGATCCGAGGCATCCTGCTGCGCACCCACCAGATCCCGGCGAATCTCTCGCAAGCCGATGACGCCCACCTCAGACAGCGCGCGGAGCACGCCCGTTACTGGCTGAAATTCTTCGC